>CAYTMW010000026.1:0-44557 GCA_964439025.1 uncultured Gemmatimonas sp.
TCTTCCGTGAGGAAAACGTCCCGGTCTTTGCCGACCTGGAAGAGCTGGCGTCACGTTATCAGCGCATCACCGGGGGGATGCTGGCCGAGTGGGAGGGAGAGCGGCGCCCGCTTCCGATGCTCTCGCCGTTCCTGCAGGCGCGTGACCGCATGGTGCGCGAGCGCGCCTTCCGCGCCACCGTCACGCCGTACGTCGCGGCGCAGCCCGAGCTGTCGGATCTCTTCGATCAGATGTACCAGCGGCGCCAGCTCGCGGCGCGGCGAGCCAATTTCAGCGACTATCAGACCTTTTCCTTCGCGGCCAAGCACCGCTTCGACTACACCCCCGGTGACTGCGAACGGTTCCACGATGCCGTCGATGCGGTGGCCGTGCCCGCGTATGCCCGCGTCCTCGCCGCGCGCCGGGACCGGCTGGGACTCGACGCGCTCCGGCCCTGGGACCTCGCGGTCAATCCGTATCGCGCCGAGCCGCTTCGGCTCTTCCAGAACGGCGACGAGCTGGCCCGGGGCGCGCACCGGATCATCAGCGCGCTCGATCCGGGGCTCGGCTCGCAGTTCGGCGTGATGATGGACGAAGGACTCCTCGATCTCGACAGCCGGAAGGGCAAGGCGCCGGGGGGGTATTGCGACACGCTTCACGTGAAGGGCCGCCCCTTCATCTTCATGAATGCTTCCGGCGTGCTGGACGACATGGTGACCCTCCTGCACGAAGCGGGTCACGCCTTCCACGCCTTCGCCTCACATAACCTGCCGCTGGTCTGGCAGCGCCATCCCGGCGCCGAGGCGGCCGAGCTCGCGTCGATGAGCATGGAGCTCCTCTCGGGCGGCTACCTGGGTCGGCCCGACGGGGTGCTCGACGAGCGGGATGCGGCGATCGCCCGCCTTGAGCACCTGGAGGACGTGCTCGCGAATCTGGTGCACGTCGCGTCGGTGGACGCGTTCCAGGGGTGGATCTACAGCAGCGGGGAAGGGCACGATGCGGCGGCGCGCGACCAGGCGTGGCTCCGCATCCGCGGCCGCTTCGAGCAGGGAGTCGACTGGAGCGGCCTCACCGCGGAGCGGACGGCTCGGTGGTACCGCCAGCTCCACATTTTTCTCTACCCCTTCTACTACATCGAGTACGGCATCGCGCAGCTCGGCGCACTGCAGGTCTGGCGCAACCGGCGCCGCGACGGGTCCGCGGCGCTCGAAGCTTACCGCGCCTTCCTTTCCCTGGGCGCCACGCGGCCGCTGCCCGAGCTGTACCGTGCCGCGGGGGCAGCGCTGATCTTCGACGCGGTGGCGATGCGGCCGTTGATCGAGCTGGTGGAGGAGGAAATCGAGCGGTTGCGCGAGCTGGCCGGGGCCTGAGACGCGTGGCGCGGATCAGGCGAACCTGCCCGTACCATTTGCTCCTGGACTCCGCTGCGCGGCCGGCCGGCGCTCACCCCCCTTGCGTCCCTCTTGAGGACGAGCATGCTCTTCCGCCATCGATCTCTGATGCTCGCGGCGCGCCGACCGCCGCGCCACACACGGTGTAAACATCCCCGTTTCACCACCGAAGGACAACTCGCATGCTGCAGACCTTCTTGCCCCGCCTGACGAGAACCGCGTCGCTCGCCTTCGCCCTGGCGGCTGTCGGGTACGCCGGCCCGGCGCCAGCGCTCGCGCAAGCCGATCGGGCCGCGTCACGGGCATTCACCATCACCGACGCGCTCGACGTGGTGAGCTACAGCGTCGCCGACCTCAGCGACGATGGCCGCTGGGCTGCGGTGACCTCGTCGTCGCGCCGCGATGGGCTCGGCGTCGACTTCCGGCGAGACGGCGACCCGACCTACATCCGTCCGTCGAAGGCGCTCCTCTGGGCGATCGACACGCGGACGGGCGAGCGAAAGCAAGTCTGGCCGGAGAAGCGCAACCTGCGAGGCGCACGGTGGTCGCCCGACGGCACTCGGCTCGCTGTCTTCGTGCTGGAGGGCGATTCGTTCGTTCCGGTAATCTGGGAGCGCGCGAGCGGCAAGCAGACGCGGGTGCCGGTGGCCGCCGGCAAGTACGTCGCAGAGAACAGCGACGTGCGCTGGTGGCCGGACGGCAGCAAGGTCGTGTTCTCGCTGCACACCGGCGAGTGGCGCACCCAGGCCCGCCGAGAGTTCGAGCGCATGACCGGAGGTCCCGTCTTCGTGCAGACCAGCGAGGATCCGTTCCTCGCCTGGGACGCGATTCGGCGCCAGGGCAGTATCCGCTCGGTTGTGTCGTACGACCTCGCGACGCGACAGACGCGGGAGCTGCTGCCCGAGTCCATGATCGGGTCGTTCACGATCGCCGAGGACGGGACGGTCCTCTCCTATCAGGAAGACATCACCAAGAAGACCGACTACGACGTCATTTTCGGCAGCGAGAGCAAGCTCCTGGCGGTTGCGCCCGGTGGGGTGCCGCGCACGCTACTGCCGACGCTCACCAAGACCTCGCTCGTCTGGGCGCCTGACGGGCGCCGGTACGCCTACGGCAAGGACGGGAAGGTCTGGACCGCCACCGTCGCGGACACGGCGGCGAAGCAGGTCGCCGGTCCGGTGCAGAGCGCCGGAGCGCGGCAGGCGGATGCGCCAGCGGACACCTCGAAGGAGGCGCGCGACAAGCGCGACAAGGAGCGCTTCACGCCGATGCGCTTCAGCCCCAGGGGTGACGTCCTGCTGCTCTCCAACACGGATGGTCTCTGGCTGCTCGACCTCGCGACCGGCACGAAGGAGATGTTCCTCGAGACGGACACGCTGCCGGGGTCGCCACAGCGCGCGGTGGTCGGCTGGACCAAGGACGGCACAACGCTCATCCTGAGCTTTGCCTCGCGCACGAAGTGGGAGCGCGGACTGCTGCGCTACGACCGGGCGACGAAACGGCTCGACGACGTCGTGAAGGACGGCCGCATCTACTCCGGCCTGCGCTTCTCGAAGGACGGGCGCATCGCGGTGCTCAGCATCGCGGAGGGGAACCGGCCGGCCGATCTGTATGTCGCCGACGGCGACATGCGGAACGCCCGGCGCCTGGTGGTCACCAATCCGCAGCTCGCCGGCAAACAGTTCGGGAAAACCGAGCTACTCACCTACCTCGATGCCGATGGACACCAGAAGTTTGGCGTTGTCTACTACCCGTCGAACTACCAGGCCGGCAAGCGCTACCCGACGGTCTTTAACATCTATGAGGATTTCTTCGACGACACGTTCGACGCCGCAGCCAATACCCTGACGGCGAACGGCTACGTCGTCGTGAAGCCGTCGGTGGACTTCGACATCGGGTATCCCGGCGAGGCGTGGGTCAAGGGTGTCACGTCGGCGGCCAACAAGCTGATCGAGAACGGGGTCGCGGATTCGGCCCGGCTCGGCGTGCACGGGACGAGCTACGGCGGCTACGCGACGAACCTGCTGATCACACAGACGACGCGCTTCAAGGCCGCGATCAACATCTCGGGGAAGGTCGACGTCATCAGCTTCTACACCGACAGCCCGAGGCTCGGCGTGCGCAACATCCACGCAGCCGAGAAGAGCCAGGACCGGCTCGGCGCCACGCTCTGGCAGCAGCCGCAGAAGTACGTCCAACAGTCGGCGATCATGTTCGCCGACCGCATCAAGACGCCGCTGCTGCTGATGACGGGTGAGCTGGACTCAAACGTCCCCGCCGGTAACACCCGCGAGATGTTCTACGCGCTGCGACGGCTGGGGAAAGAGGTCGTATGGGTGAACTACATGAATGGCGGCCACGGCGTTCCACTCACCACGGTCGAGGACTTCACGGACTTCCACCAGCGCATCCTCGACTGGTACGACAGGCACCTGAAGGGCGACGGGAAGAAGAAGAACGTCGCATCGGCACAGCCGTGACCGGGGTGCCCAACGAGAGGCGCACCCCCAGAACGGCGGCTTGACAGTGCGATGACATGGCTGGTATCATGAGATCATGACAAAGTATCATGACAAACCAGCCTCCCGCCGGGTCGCCGAGCCGGTCCAAGTCTATCTCGAGCGCCCGGATCGGGATCGGCTCGACCGCCTGAGCGCGCAGCTCGGCACCACCAAGTCAGATGTCCTTCGCCGGGGCCTGGCGGCCCTGGAGCATCAGATCACCGATCCCGCCGAACATCCCGCACTCCGAATCATCGGGATAGCCGGCGGGCCGTCCAAGCGCCCAGCCCTGGGCTACGACGTCGTCGCGGAGCACGACCGATTCCTCGCCGAGTCGGAGCAATCCTCGTGGCGGCCGGACCGGAAGCCGCGCCGTGGTCGCTGAACTCTTCGTCGACACGAGCGCCTGGTTTCCGCTCGCCGCTCCCCAGGATCGCCACCATGCCCGGCTTGCCGGCGCCTTGCGGGAGCGGGTGCGCCAGGGGGCGCGGATCGTCACGACGAACCTGGTCATCGCCGAAACGTATGCCCTCCTCGTGCGCCGGGTTCGGAGAGAGGCGGCGCTGGCGTTCCTGCGGGAAATCCGCCGGCCGCCGCACCTCGTGGTCGTCAGTACGGAGGACCAGGAGCTGCGCGCCGAGCGGGAGTGGCTCGTGCGCTATGTCGACCAGGGTTTTTCCTTGACTGACGCGGTCAGCTTCACGGTGATGTCGGAGCGCGGCATCCGAGAGGTGCTCGCGTTCGATCATCATTTCGCGGCCGCTGGGTTCGTGCTGGTGCCAGGCGACTGACCCGGCGAAGGCCGCAGCGGCATGGACGTCATCGACGAGGGCCTGGTGGACCTGGTCGTCCACGTGCCCCGGTCCTACGACGAGCTGGGGCGCCCCGACGGGTATCTCATCCGTCGCCATGCCGTGGACGCGGACGTGCCACTGGTCACCGACCTCCTGCTGGCCACCGCCCTGGTCAACGCGCTGCGCAATCGCACGAGCCGCACACCGGCGATCCGGGCGTGGGACGAGTACCTGGGACGTCAGCCGAGACCGCTGGTGTAGCTCTCAGCTGTCGGGCCGCGAGGCCTCAAAGAGCGTCACGGCGTTTCCATCGCGGGGCTTCAGCTGCCATGTCCCGCCCCTTTTGTACCAATCCAAACTGACCAACTACCCCGGAACCGCCCCGTTGCGTCCGGACTCCGGGGCGGTGACATTTCCCCGGTTCGGGTCGGCAGGCTGACTTCAGCGAGGAGACCGGATGGCGAAGGAAGAAGGGATCGAGATGGAGGGGGTCGTTCAGGAGGTGCTCCCGGACCGCAATTACCGTGTGCTCCTGGAAAACGGCCACACGATCCTGGCCTACGCCGCCGGCAAGATGAGCAAGTTCAAAATTCGCGTCCTCGAAGGTGACCGGGTGAGCGTGGTGCTCTCCCCCTACGACCTGACGCGCGGCAGGGTGATCTACCGTCACAAGTGACCGGCCGGTCACGGTGACCGACTCGAACGACAACGGGCCGCCTTCGGGCGGCCCGCCGTGCTTTCCGGGGGACCGGGAGTTACGTGGTCGCCTTGGTCACATTTTCGGCGGCAGGGCCCTTGGCGCCCTGAACGATGTCGAACTCGACCCGCTCGCCTTCAGCGAGGCTGCGGAACCCATCCATACGGATCGCCGAGTGATGAACGAAGCAGTCCTTTTCGCCGTTTTCCGGGGTGATGAAGCCGAACCCCTTCGCGTCGTTGAACCACTTCACGGTGCCAGTGACACGAGCCATTGCCAAAACTCCTGGTTGTGGTGCTCCACCGGTGCCCGCGGGACGCGGCGTCCGGCCCCCCTGTGCACGCGAGCCCGTCTCGCGCCACGAAAGAATAAAAGACCCGAAGCGACTGGCCCGGGTCGATCGGAATCACTCGCTCTCGAAATCGAGATGGAATGCACCAGCCCTGCGATGTATCGCCAACCCAAGCTGCCGAAGTTTTTCGAAAAAGTCAAGATTGTGGTCGCTTGAGCAGACGGGAAAACGGCGACAACCAGGCCGGATCATCGGGGCGGACATCGCGTTTCACCGCGCGGTTGAGCGCCGAGAGGAATTCCCCGGCGGTGGGATATCGCGCGTTGACATCGGCGCGGATCGCCCGGCGCAGCACCTTCTCGACTTCTTCCCCCACGTCGGGGCGGGCCGCGCGCAGATCGGGCGCGGCGGTGGTGGTCTGGCGCGCGAGCACCTGGACCGGTGTGCTGCCTTCGAACGGCGGCCGTCCCAGCAGCGCAAAGTATCCCACTGCCGCCATGCTGTAGAGGTCGGAGCGTCCGTCCACCCGCTCGCCCAGGAGCTGCTCCGGCGAAGCGAACCGGGGCGTGCCGCTCTGGCTGGTGGCGCCGCCGAAGATGCCCTGTCCGCGCACGGCGATGGCCAGACCGAAATCGGTGATCCGCAGGCTGCCATTGCGCTCGAAGAGCAGGTTTTCCGGCTTGATGTCGCGGTGCACCAGGCCCGTCCCGTGGGCGTGCGAGAGCGCGCCGAGCCCCTCGCGCATCAGGCGGAGGACCCGGGGAAGCGGCATCGGGCCATCGCTCTCCACCAGCTGTGCCAGATTCGGTCCGTCCACGAACTCCATCGTGTACCAGATGAGCCCCGCGCGGCCGCTGATTTCGTAGATGCTGACGAGATTCGGATGGGTGAGGCGCGCGGCCAGCTGGGCCTCGCGCCGGAAACGTTCCACCACCGCGGGGTCCTGGATCAGGAGCGGGTGCAGGACCTTGAGGGCGACAATCCGCTCGAGGTGCAGATCCCGCACCCGGTACACCCGTCCGAAGCCGCCCGCGCCGAGCTCGCTCAAGAGCTCGTAGTCGTCGCCGAGCGCGCGGCGCAGCCGCTTCTCCCACTGGCGCGCCGTGTCGCTGCTGCCGGTCGCCGACGCGGTTTCCTCGAGGAGCATCGCAGTCGAGTGGTCCCCGGCCTCCGAGGCAAAATCCTCGAGCATCTCTGTCGCGGTGAGATAGCGCTTGCCGGGGACTTCGCGCAGCGCGCGCAGCAGCACCCGCTCGAGCGCGTGGGGGCACGCTGCCCGGAGCCGCGTGGGGGCCACGATCTCCGACGGAACCGCCGAGGGTTCCACGCCGGTGATCGCGTAGTAGAGGACCGCACCGGCGCCGTACACGTCGCTCGCGGGGTCGCCGAGTTGCCCGTCGCGGACCTCGGGTGCCATGAAGGGCAGCCCACTCGGCCGCTCGCCCGGGGGAATCGCGGGGAGCGTGAGACTGCAGAAGCGAAGATCAGTGAGCGTACCACGGCCGCCCGGGCTCACCAGCAGGCCGGGGGGGACCAGCCGCCGGACCACGATCCCTCGGGTGTGGGCGTGCTCCAGCCCGTTGAGCAGAAAGCGGGCGAGGTTGTGCACGTCGGGAATGGGCCGCGGGCCTCGCGCGACCGCTTCGTGCAGTCCTTCGCCCTCGATCCAATTCCCGATGCGGTACGCCAGCTCCCCCACGACACCGATATCGTAGACGTGGCGGATCGCGGGATGGTCGAGGCGCGCGAGCGCCTCCGCTTCCTTGAGGAACCACGCCCGAAGCGCGTCGCTGCTGTAGAAATTGACCCGCACGCTGACGCGGCGGTTGAGGAGGAGGTCCAGCCCGACGAAGAGCACCCGCTCGGTGTTGGCGGCGACGAGTCGTTCCAGTCGGAAGCGGCGCCCCAGGGCGGCCTCCGTGGTGTGGAAGAGCTCAGCCGGCTCGGCCGGGGTCACGTATCGCGCGCGATCTCGACGAGGTTGCGGCCGCCGCGCTTGGCGGCGTAAAGCGCCGAATCGGCGGCGGCGAGCACTGCCGTGGGCATCTTGCCGTGGCGCGGAGCCTCGGCGACTCCGAAGCTCAACGTCGCCATGGCGAACTCGGGATGGATCGCGAACAGCTCCTGGAGGCCGGCCTGCAGCCGGTTGATGAACACCAGGGCCTCGCTCGCGCTCGTCATCGGGAGCATCACCAGGAATTCGTCGCCCCCGAGCCGCCCGACCACGTCGAGTGTCCGCACCTTCTGCTGCAGCACCTGTGCGATCAGGGCGAGGTAACGGTCGCCTGCCGCATGCCCGAGCGTGTCGTTGATCAGCTTGAACCGGTCCACGTCGATCAGCACCAGCGACGTCTTGATCTGATGCCGGTGGCTCCGGGAGATCTCCGCTTCGAGGCGCTCCTCGAGCGCGCGCCGGTTGAGCAGCCCGGTGAGCTCGTCGGTGGTCGCTGCGCTGCGCAGCCGCTCGACCAGCTCGGCGTTCTTGAGGGCAATGGCCGCCGCGAAGGAGAGCGTCCCCGCGAGATCGCGCTCCGCGCGGCCATACACGAGGGAGTTGATGCGGGGTCCGAGCACGAGCAGCGCGAGCCGCTCGTTGCCGGAGTCGAGCGGAATGACCAGCTCGGTTCCCGGGGGAAGAATCTTGCCCAATCCCACTTCGCTCGCGTCGGTGACGGCACTTCCGCTGGGCAGCGCGGCATCGAGTGCGCTGGACGGAATCGCTCCCGGCACCGTGGTCTGATCGAGCGCGCGAAACCGTTTGGGAGCGTACTGGCCGAGCTCGGAGCGGTAGAGGCAGGCCCACCAGGCGATGAAGACCTCGGCCATGAAGTCGAGGACCAGGTGCTCGGTCTCTTCCGTCGAGTGCACCGAGGAGAGCAGCCGCGCCACCTGGCGGAGCGCCCGGAGCTGGAATTCCGCGTCATCCAGCGCGCCCTGGCGCTCCAGCAGCACACTGCGGAGCTCCAGCACGATGCTGAGACCGGTCGCTATCTGCATCGCCATCGGGCGCATCAAGGTGGCGATGGCGGGCGTGGCCAGAATCAGGAGCTCGGTTTCGCCGGTGTTGCAGCGGCCGACTTCTACCGCGCTCCCGAAGCCCTCGCTTCTCCCGACCCGCCGAGGCGGGGACCCGGGCTGGATGATGGAAAACCAGATTTCTTCGCTTTCGACTCGCTGTACCAGCACCTCACGGCAGCGCTCGAACAGCTCCGAGTCGCTGCGTGCCTGACGGCAAGCGGCCGCGAAGGCGCTGGGGAGGGTGGCGAGTTTAGGCGAAAGTTGGGTCGACATGATGAATAGTAGGTTACCGATCCACTGCAAGGTAGGGACCGCGGTTTCCCTTGTCTCTAAGCGATTGCCCGGGATGAAGATGAGTGGGGGGCGCCCTCCGGCCTACCGGCCGAGGCAGCCGCGGACCTGCATGCTGAGCTGGCGGAGCTCCTCCTGCAGGCTCGCTCGCACCTCTGTCCCGCGCCCGCCCAGCACCTCGAGCAGCGCCGCATGCCACCAGAGCAGGTCGGTTGGAGGGGCCGGGATGACGGTCCGTGCGTACTCCACTCCCAGCCGCCGGATGTCGGTGAGCGCCACCCCGCACATGTGAATCTCCGACGCCATCCAGATGTCGGCGACTCGGGGCGACGCGCCCGCGATGCGCGCCAGCGCTTCGAACCGGGTCGCTTTCCAGGTCCGCTCGCGTCCCAGCGGATCAAATCGCGGCTCCGCCGCGGCCTCGGCGGCCCCGGCGATCAGACCCCCGAAGCGCCGCGCGATGTTCTGATGCAGGGCCGGGACGGTTGCTTGCGGGGTGGCGTCGACCAGCTGCTTGAGTATCCCCGCCACCACCGTGGCATCGTCCGTTTGATGCCGGCAGAGGATCACCGCCACGCTCGCGGTGGTGAGCAGGGGATTGTGGCCGTCATAGCGCGACACCCGCACCGGATGGTGCTTGGCGCAGAAGGCCAGTGCGTGATGGATGCTGTCGGAGTAGCCGTTGATCACTGTCGCCCCGCTCAGGGAATCCCGAGGATCTTATGGGTCTGCAGCGAGAGGCGCCACTCGGGATGGCGCAGGCAGTACTCGAGGGCCAGGCGGGTGTGGCGCTCGCGGTCCGGCCCGTCCATCGGCTGCAGGAAGAAATGTGCGAAGCGCAAATCGCGGTACCGCTCCGGTGCGCCCCTCTCCTGCGGGAATACCAGCTTGAGCTCGTCACCTGAGGTGATCACCAGCTCCGCGTCCGCCTTGGGAGAGAGGCAGAGCCAGTCGATTCCGGGCGGCGGGGCGATGGTGCCATTGGTTTCCACCGCCACCTCGAATCCGCGCCGATGGAGCGCGTCGAGCAGAGGCACGTCGAGCTGGAGCAGCGGCTCGCCTCCGGTGCAGACCACAAAGCGGTGCGTGCTGTTCCCCTCGGGCCAGCGGGCCAGAACCGCCTCGGCCAGGAGATCAGGACCGGAGAATTTTCCTCCCCCCGGACCCTCGGTCCCCACGAACTCGGTGTCGCAAAACGTGCAGACGGCCTCGGCGCGATCCTGCTCCCGGCCGCTCCACAGGTTGCATCCCGCAAACCGGCAGAATACGGCGGGTCGCCCAGCGTTTGCCCCCTCACCCTGGAGGGTGTAGAAGATCTCCTTCACGGCGTAAGCCATGTAGAAAGATAGGGCCGCCGGACGCTTGAGTTGAGTCTCCTGGGCGTTTTTCTGCTCCCTCGATCGACCGGCATTGCCGGCGCCACCCAGAGTGCTTACATTGTAAGCACCCCACTGGAGCCGGCACTGATGAAAGCCCGCCTCGTTCGGATCGGCAACTCGCGCGGTATTCGTCTGCCCAAGCCACTCATCGAGCAAGCCGGCTTAGGTGAGGAGGTTGAGCTTCTCGTGCAGGAAGGCGCGATACTGATTCAATCCACTACTGCGCCGCGCACCGGCTGGGCTGATGCCGCCCGCCATCTGGCGCACGCGGAGGGAACCGGGCTGCTGGATGCCCCGTTACCCACGAAGTTTGACGAGGGGGAGTGGAAGTGGTGACTGCCACCGTCGGCGTACGCCGCGGCGATGTGTACTTGGTGGAGCTGAATCCCACTCGGGGGCGCGAGATCCGGAAGACAAGGCCCTGCGTCGTGGTTTCGCCGGATGAATTGAACGCGCATCTCGGCACCTTCATCGTCGCCCCCCTGACCACTGGTAGTCACGCCTACCCCTTTCGGCTGTCCTGTCGCTTCGCCGGCAAGAATGGCCATGTCGTCCTTGACCAGGTTCGAACCGTCGATCGGGCCCGTCTCGTGCGCCGACTCGGGAAGCTCTCAAGCGAAGCCCTCGCCGGGGCCCTCACGGTGTTGCGGGAGATGTTCGCGCTCTAGGGCGGCATGGGTGGAGTCTGATGTCCTCTCGCACCATCAGCACCGCGCTGGTCCCATGACGGCCGGGAGCTGTTCTGGGTAAGCGGAGGCCGGATGCTGGCGGCCTCCGTGTCGCCCGGTCCGTCATTCAATGCCGGGAGTCCTCGGGCGCTCTTCCCGGTGGAGGGGTACCGCCGGGCCCGGAACCACCAGCAGTACGACGTGGCGCCCGACGGACGCTTCGTGATGATCCGGGAAGCCGCCGGGGCAACCGGGGCGGTCTATGCCGAGCACTGGTTTGCCGAGCTGCTGGCGAAGGTCAAACGGTAAGGAGAAGCGCATGCCCGATCGCCGCCAGTTTCTTCACTTCCTCGCCGCGAGTCCGGTACTCGCGGCGGCCGGGTTGAATCCGCGCCTGCTTCAGGATCTCATCTCGGCGTCACCCCGCCGCGCGGCGAACGCGCTGTCATTGACTCACCAGGCATTGCAGCAGCCGGTGGCCATCCGCTCCGCGGCCGACGCCCTCGATGTCTTCGATTTCGAGCCGGTCGCGAAGGTCAACATACCGGTGGCGCACTGGGCCTACCTTGCCGGCGGGACCGACGACGATGGCACCATCCAGGCCAATCGCGACGGCTTTGCCCGCCTCGCGCTCCGGCCGCGGCGATTGGTGAACATGGACAAAGTGGATGGCAGCGTCTCGCTCTTGGGGACGCGGTATCCCACGCCGATAGTGCTCAATCCGGTGGGGAGCCAGAAGGCGTTTCATCCGCTGGGCGAAATCGCGGTCGCGCGCGCGGCAAAGGCAAAGAACCATCTGCAGGTGCTCTCCACCGTCGCCACGACGTCCATCGAGGACGCCATCGCCGCCCGGGGCGCACCGGTGTGGTTCCAGCTCTACCACCACCGGACCGACTGGGCGGTAACGAAACAGATGGTCCAGCGCACCGAGCGGGCGGGCAGCGGGGCGGTGGTGTTTACGGTGGACCTGACCAGCGGCAGCAATCGCCTGACGATGTTGCGCGGTGCGCGGCTGGACAAGCGGCCGTGCAGCGCCTGCCATATCGGTGGAGCGCCGATTCCCGGCATCCGGAACGCCACTACCGGCGACAACCGGCGCAAGCCGAATCTGAACGGCTACCCGCCGGTGACGCGGATTCCCGAGGTCGGCACGCCGTCGTGGGAGTTCGTGGACCGGCTGAAGGCCGCGACGAGCATGAAGGTGCTGCTCAAGGGGATCGTCACCCGCGAGGACGCGGAGATCGCCGTCGAGCACGGGGTGGACGGACTCTTCTGTTCCAACCATGGCGGCCGCGCCGAAAATTCGATGCGGGCGACGATTTCATCGCTGCCGGAAGTGGTGCAGGGCACCGGCGGGCGCATTCCGGTGATCTGCGACGGCGGGTTCCGGCGCGGGACCGACATCTTCAAGGCGATGGCGCTGGGTGCGTCGTCCATCGGCATCGGGCGCCCGTACATCTGGGGATTGGGGGCGTTCGGGCAGGAGGGTGTCGAGACGGTGCTCGCGCTGTTGCGGAAGGAATTCGAGCTGGTGATGAAGCAGATGGGGACGCTGTCCGTCCCGGAGATCACGAAGGCTTACGTGGTGGCGGCGCCGTAGTGCTCCGTCCTTACAGCGTCCGCACACTCGTCCTGCTCACCCTCGTCGGCTGTGCTCCTGCCGAACCGCCGGTCGCGACCGGCCGGGCAACCGGTGGGCTTCGCGTGCTCCGCCCGGCCACGGTGGTCAGCACCGACTCTGCGATGGTCGTCTCGGCGTAACCGTACGCAACCCGGGCCGGGCTGGACGTGTTGAAGAGCGGCGGCAACGCGGTGGATGCCGCAGTGACGGTGGCTTTCACCCTGGCGGTGACCTACCCCACGGCGGGGAATGTCGGCGGCGGCGGTTTCCTGGTGGCGCGGATCAACGGGGAAAACGTCGCCCTCGACTTCCGCGAAAAGGCGCCTCGGGGCGCCTCGCGGGACATGTATCTCGATAGCGCCGGCAACGTCACCGACCGGAGCCTGACCGGCGCGCTGGCCGCGGGAGTTCCCGGGTCGGTGGCCGGTCTGTATGAAGCGCACCGGAAGTACGGCAGCAGGCCGTGGGCCGAGCTGGTGCAGCCGGCCGTCGAGCTGGCCGAGCGCGGCTTTGCGGTCGACACGGCGTTCTACGAGGACAGCGAAGAGGCGATCAAGCGGCTGGCCCGCGATTCGGCCAGCGCCGCGCTCTTTCTCCGGGACGGGCGTTTCGTCGCGGTGGGAAGTACCTGGCGCGCGCCCGAGCTGGCCGCCGTGCTCCGGCGCATCGCCGAGCGGGGACGCGACGGTTTCTACACCGGCGAGACGGCGGCACTGATCGTCGCCGCCATGCAGCAGAGCGGCGGGATCATCACCCTCACGGACCTGGCCGGCTACACGCCGCTCTGGCGAACCCCGGTGGAGTTCGACTATCGGGGCCATCACGTGGTGTCGATGCCGCCGGCCTCGTCCGGTGGCCTGACCCTGGCTCTGATCCTCGGGATCCTGGAGGGGCGCGACGTCGCCTCGCTCGGCTGGCTCACCCCCGCGTCGATCCATCTGCTCGCCGAAGCCGAGCGCCGGGCGTTCGCGCGCCGCAACGCGCTGCTGGGCGATCCCGGGTTCGGACCGGCTCCCGTCGCGTCGTTCCTGTCGAAGGACACCGCCGCCGCGCTGCGTGCCGAGATCACCGACCGGTCCTCGGGAGGAAGCGGCGCCCCGGCCGCGCAGGAGCCGCCCCACACGACCCACTTCTCCATCGTGGATGCCAGGGGGAACGCGGTCGCGCTCACCACCACGCTGAACGAGAGCTACGGGGCGGCGTTCACGGTGCCGGGCGCCCAGTTCCTGCTGAACGACGAAATGGACGACTTCACCACCAAGCCCGGCGCGGTGAACGCAATGGGGCTGGTGCAGGGCGAGCGCAACGCCATCGCGCCGGGCAAGCGGATGCTCTCCAGCATGACGCCGACCATCGTGCTCAATTCAGCCGGCGCGCTGGTGCTGGTCACCGGAGCGGCCGGAGGGGCGTACATCATCACCGGCGTCGCCCATCAGATCGTGTCGTTGCTCGATTTCCACCGATCGCTGGGCGAGGCGATGGCGGCCCCGCAGTTTCATTTTCAGGATCAGCCTGACTCGCTCATTGTCGAAAGGGTCGCCTGGGCGGACACCGCGGCGACGCTCATGGCGCCGCTGGGGCATGGGGTGAAGCTCTCGCCCTGGGGACTTTTGGTGAGCATGCACAGCATCCATCGCGAGGCGGGGAAGTGGAGAGGCGTGGCGGAGCCGCGTGGGTTCGGGCTGGCCAGGGGCTACTGAGAGGTAGCCCCAGGCAGCCTGGGTCGTGCTGCTAGCGAATGACCGTCGTGGTGCTCTTCCGGCCGCGACCGGCCATGATGGCAAGCACAATGATCAGCAGTATGGCAATGCCGCCAATCGCGAGCCACATTGGACTGGTATACCAGGTCGTGCTGCTCTCGGTGGTCTGCACGTTGACCTTGATGGCCGGGTCCTGCAGCGTCACCGCCATGGCCGTCGCGCTCGTCACGAGCAACATGCCCAGCGAAGTCAGTATCGTTTTGAAGAAGCGCATGGGTCCCTCCCAATTGGGTTTACACCTTGGGGGGGACGATGGCCGGATTCTGGTCCACACAGTGTGTCGGATTCCGGCTCCGACGTCTCCCTCCTCGGAAGTCCATCACCGTAACGGGAGACCCAAAATGCCCGACGCGAAGAAATACACCGAAAAAACCGAAGTGAAGACCGAGACCAAACGGGACTCCAGTATCCCCGAGAAGAGCGAGTACAAGAAGGAGACGACCGTCAAGACCGAACGCACGGTCGAGAAGGACAAGGACCCGGTCATCATCGTCGAGGAGAAGTAGAACGGCGCGTTGAAAGCCCAGCGGCCGCCGGACACTCGAGTTGAGTATCCGGCGGCCGGTGTCACTGCGAGGGCGCGAAGCGCCCGTGGCAGGCACTGGAATCGAACATAAGGCGATCTTCCGGTATCCGATGAAGTCCATGGGCGGCGAACGACGCGACAGGGTTACGTGCTCGAGACTCCGAGGGCGAGCCCTAACGCTTCCAGATGATCCGGCCGAAACACGTAACGCACCTCCAAAACACCCGGGTTCGCGCGGACTGCTTCGCTCTGCCGATCCCAGACCCGCGGCGCCACCAGGACCAGCTCGTTGCGCCGCCGACCCCGCAAAACGGCGACCGGTGATTTGGTCGTGACCGTGATCTCCGGACTTCCCGGCAACGGAGCGCTGACGTCCGCCGCCATCTGCCGGCCGATTATGGCATCCTGTTCACACAGGGTGAGGTGACGCACCTTGTCGGCGGAAAGCGACGCCGCGATACTCGAGATCACTCCGGGATCCACCTGAAGCGCGGCAAAATGCATTTTGCCGATGCGATCAGGCCAGAGCGCGCGCACTTCATTCAGGTGAAAATAGGAGCTGACGATCGGGAGATCGGGCGGCTCATCGGTTCGAGCCAGCTCCCAGGGTGTTGCGGCGACCCGCCAGCGGTCCGACAGCTGCTGCGCGAGGTCGGTGCACTGGTGGGCATTGCACTCCACCAGCAGGACCCGCGAATCAGCTTCGCTCAGCCGGGCCGGCCGGCTGAGCAGCGCGGCCAGCTCCGCGCGACTGAGGCCGAAGCGCTGCTCCGCCTCGGCGCTGAATGCCTCCAGGAACCCGCGCAGCTCGCCCGGCGCGGTTCCCGCCGACACCACTCGGGTCCCTGACCCGACCTGCGATTCCACCAGTCCCTGCCGAGCCAGCTCCGTATAGGCCTGCCGAACGGTATGAAAGTTCACTCCCCAATCCTCCGCCGCCCGCCTCGCCGACGGCAGCGATTCACCCACCGCGAGCACACCTGTCCCGATGCGCCAGCGGATCGCCTGGGTAATCTGGTGATACAACGGAGTCGGGCTCGCGGGATCCAGCTGCAGCGGGATTGTGATCAGCGTCGACATGAGGTAATACTATAGCGCACTAGATCACTTGGGAACCCGCAGCCAGGTTCGTCCCTCCACCAGGTGTCGCCGCATGAGGTTCCCCTTGAGAGTTCTCGTCCCGCTGCTGGCATTCGCGTTTCCCGCCCTCGCCGGGGCCCAGGCGCCGGCGCCCCGCACTGCCCCAGACGCCCCCGCGCTGGCAACGCTGCTCGATTCGTTGGTCCCCGCCGCGATGGCCGCCCAGCGCATTCCCGGCGTGGTGGTTTCGGTGGTGAGCGGCGGGCGGGTCATCTTCTCGCGCGGGTACGGGGTCTCCAATCTCGAGAGCCGGCGGCCGATGTCAGCTGATTCCACCATCGTGCGCATCGGCTCCATCAGCAAGGTGATGACGGCTACCGCGGTGGCGCAGCTCGCCGACCGGGGACGCATCCGGCTCGACGCCGACGTGAACGGCTATCTCAAATCCGTGAAGGTGCCGGCGACCTATGCCGCGCCGGTCACCCCGTTCCATCTGCTGACCCATACCGCGGCGCTCGACGAGATCCGGCCGGGAACCCAGGCGGAAACCAGGGAAGGGCTGCAACCCCTGGCGAAGTTCCTCGCGCCGAGGCTGGTGCGCTACGCGCCGCCGGGAATCGCGACGGCGTACTCGACCTATGGAATGACGCTCGCGGGAGCTCTCGTCGAAGACGTCTCGGGCCTGTCCTTCGAGGACTACCTGCGCCGCAACGTCTGGCTGCCCCTCGGCATGACGCAGACCTCGATCGACGTGCCGGCGGCGCAGCAGCTCCTCGTCGCCACTCCTTATGACGTGGAGAACGACCAGCCGGCGAAGGCGCCCTGGGAATGGTACCACACCACCCCGGCGGCGTCGGTGAACAGCACCGCATCGGACATGGCGCGGTACATGATCTCCCAGCTGGGCGGCGCGAGCCCGATCCTGAGCGAGCGCATGACCCGCGAAATGCAGCGCCAGCAGATCACCATGCACCCGCTGCTGCCCGGCTGGGGACTCGGCTGGCAGCAGCTCCGCGTGGGCAGCGAGCTCGGCGTGCAGCATGGCGGCGACGTGGCGGGATTCTCGTCGTTAATGACGCTGCTGCCGGCACGGGGTTTCGGCGTCTTCGTGGCCGGCCACCGTGAGGGCAGCGACCTGCGATTCAGCGTCACCCGCGCCGTGCTGGAGCACTTCCTTCCCGACCGCGAGCCGACGAGCAAGCCCGTCTCGATGCATGCTACGGTCGCGGCCGCCGCGGCCGCCGTGGCGCGTTATGCCGGACACTACCGGGCCAACATCGCCTGCCATTCCTGCGCTAACCCGCGGCCCTCGTCGGAGGTCGACGTGCTCGCGAACCGCGACGGGACCTTGTCGGCGTTCGGCGCGCGCTTCCTGGAAGTGAGCCCGCGCTACTTTCGGAGCCAGGACGGCGAGCGTCGCTTCGGCTTCCGGGAGGACTCGCTGGGCCGCATCACCCATCTGAGCGTGGGGGCGTGGCAGGTGCTTGAGCGCGTGCCGATGACCGGGGCGGGCGTCGACAGCGCCCTGATTCGTGCCGCGGTGCTGGATTACGTGGAGGGATGGTACGAGGGGAACGCCGAGCGCATGGAGCGGGCGGTCCACCCGGAGCTGGCCAAGCGCATCTGGCGTCCCGATCCGGAGCGAGGCGGCGATCGCCTGGACAACATGGGGGCGATGGCGCTGGTGCAGGGCACCCGGCGCGGAGGCGGAAGCGGCACGCCCGCGGGCGTGCGGCGGGCCGAGGTCCGGATCCTGGACATCTTCGGGAATGCGGCGAGCGCCCGGACGAGAATGGCGAACTGGGTGGACCTCATGCACCTGGTGCGGTTGGACGGGAGGTGGCGCGTGGTGAACGTGCTGTGGGAGCTCAGCGCCGCGGAAGCGGGGGAGGCGCCGCGGCCGGACCGAGCGCCTTAGCCAGACTCCTTGCCGGATTCGTGTTAGCGTTTGCTCGCCGCTGCCGGTCGCTTGCGTTCTACTTGCTCCGGCTCAAACTGGAGAATGTCGCCCGGCTGGCACGAGAGCGCCTCGCAGATCGCCTCGAGCGTCGAGAAGCGGATCGCGCGCGCCTTGCCGGTCTTGAGGATATCGCGCTCCTGTTTGTCGGCGGCGCCTGCGCGGCGAACCGTTCACTGCGAAATCTCAGCGTCTCCGAGGCGATTCATTCATCTCAACGCCTGCCGGACGGCAAACAGTGGACCACCACCAATCTGAATCTCGATGTCGCAGAGTCCTATTGTTATGCAGGTGATGAACTGAATTGCCGTCGATATGGTCGTCTGTACAGTTGGCAATCGGCGCAGCGTGGCTGTCAAGCGCTCGGAGACGGATGGCGACTCCCAGCGGGCGTTTTCTGTACGGTACGTCAGGGATTGACCCCGCGGCGGCGACCGCTTGCCATGGCTATTTCCCTGATCGCATCGACCCGCGGCGTGGGAATAGCTCCCGCCTAC
Organism: uncultured Gemmatimonas sp.; assembly: GCA_964439025.1. Taxonomy (GTDB): domain Bacteria; phylum Gemmatimonadota; class Gemmatimonadetes; order Gemmatimonadales; family GWC2-71-9; genus JABFSM01. Next base: position 18,452 of record CAYTMW010000026.1, read on the forward strand.
ATCGAGAGGCTCCTCCCGGCGATGCTGGTCACCCGGCCGCTCGAAGGGGATGTGCCAACGATCGACCTGGTCGTCGGCTACCTGAACACGAGCCATTCTCCTTTCCTCAAGGTGTTTCTTTCGAATCTCGAGACGTTGATCGCGCGGGTGTCGCAGTCATGAGCGATCGTTTCAGTGGTCGCGGATCCATCGCGCCAGCGCCTCCAGCACGTCGTCGTCGAGGGCACGGTCGGGCGAGTTGTACCTCGTCATGAGCAGTTGAAGGTTCGCCCGGACCTCTTCGAGCGACCGCGGCTCCGTCTTGAGGACGTGATCGGCCAGCGGGCTCTTGTGGTAGTCGACCGGCTTGCCCGCGGCTCGGCGTGCGGCCACCAACCGCTCCGCGTTTTCGGCGGGGTCGACCTGGACGTCCTTGCCCCCCTGCAGGACCAGCACCGGTACCGCGATTCCTGCCGCCGCCTGGGCCGGCTCGAACGATGCCAGCGCGCGACCGATCCGGGCGACCATCGGCGCCATCAAGGCGCTCAGTATCCCGACGATCTGCGGGCGGGACGACGCCGACTTCGGATCGACGTCCTGCCCCGCGACGAAGGAGCGGAGCGCGGTCCGGATCGGCACCATCTCCGCCTCGATCTGCTCGGGCGTCAACCGGAGGCCGGCCAGGACGTTCCGCTCGAGCTGGACCTCGAGCACCTCGCGCAGGGACTGTCCCGGCGCCGAGATCAGGATCACGCCGCGAATCCGATCGCCGGCCGACTGGGCCAGGCGGGTCGCGTGGATGCCGCCTTCGCTGTGTCCCGCGACGAAGACCCGCGCGGGATCGACCTCGGCTCTGGCGCGGAGAAAGTCGAGGGCCGCGGTCGCCTCGTCGCGATAGGTGTCGAGGGTGAGATCGGTGATGGGGAGGCCGGGGTTCCGGCCGCTGAACGCCTTGTCGAAGCGGAGCACGGTCACGCCCCGCGCGGCCAGCGCTTCGGCCAACAGCCGCGCGCTCCCGTTCTTCCCGGGCAGCAGGGGACTGTTCCAATCGCGATCCGTCGGTCCGCTCCCCGCGAGAAGCAGGAGTCCCGGGCCGGTGCCCGACGCGGGATGGACGAGGGTGCCGGGAATGGTCCGGCCACCCGCGACGAAGCTGACGTCCCCGGAGACGATTTGCATTGGCTGACTCGCGAGGATGGCAGCCAGCAGAACGATGGGCGACATGCTCCCGGCTCCGGGCGTGGGAATCGGTTCCAATCTACTCCGATGTACATTGCCCAGGAAAAAATCCTGGGACGACACGATGGCACACCCTGATTCTCGCGTCACCATCCACATGGCGGCGAGCCTCGACGGCTTCATCGCTCGAAGGGACGGGCGGGTCGACTGGCTGGACACCTCAGACGAATTCGCCGGCGGGGACACCATGGACCCGGGATTCGTCGAGGCGTTCCTCAAGACGATCGACTGCTACGTCATGGGATCGCGAACCTATGAGACCGCGCTTCGTTTTGAAGCCCAGGGGTTGGGGTGGCCGTACGGCGACAAACCCACCTTCGTCCTCACCAGTCGCGAACTGCCACGGACCCGGGATAGCGTCGAGTTCCACTCGGGCGATCTCGCGCAGTTCGTGAATGGGCGCCTGCGGCCCAGGTTCCGTACCGTCTGGTTTGTCGGAGGCGGTGTGGTCTCCGCCGAATGCCTTCGTCTCGGGCTGGCCGACGAAGTCCGCTATTCGATCCTGCCGATCCTGATCGGCGATGGGATCCCGTTCTTCGAGAAACTCGACCGAGACATCGCGCTCCATCTGGCGGAGGTCAAAGCCTACAAGAGCGGCATGGTGGAGCTTCGCTACGAGGTGCGAGGATCAGCCGCTCGAACCTCGGATCTCCCCTGAGCGGCTGTCGCTGACCTCGGGTACATCGTCACCGCTCTCCAGCATGCGGTCCTCCGTCATGCGGGCCAGCTTCAAGTAGCCGGCGGCCGAGGCGGCGCCCATCACGGTCAGGTACGGGATGATGGCCGCGGTGAAATGCCAGAGCGCGTTCTCCCCGGGGGTCGCCATACTCGCCAGGCCCACCAGCACCATGGCAGCCGGAACCAGGGCCAGCAGGAGGCCCCCCAGCGCCCCCCAGAGCGTGAACCACGGAAGCGACAGGTCGCGGAACCGGCGGCCCCGCCCTGCAATGCCCAGCACCACCGAGAAGAGTGCCCCGGCTACGAAGCCGGGGATCGCCAGCGCCGCAGCGGGAGCGTCGAAGATTCGGAAAAATGGACCCAGACCAGGGACGAGCCGATTGACTGCCATGAGCAGCAGACCGCCGACCCCCCAGGCGACTGCCCAGGTCAGGCCCATGCCGATTGCCCCGCGGAGGCGTCTCCCCCAGCTTCTCATTGGATTTCCGGTATCTACCGGGCTGGAGCTCCAACCGACCGATTAAAGCCTGGAAAGCGCGATGGCGAGCCCGGAGAGAGGGATGATGGTTCCGGCCCAGAAGATGAACATCCACTTGATGAGCTCTGCGCGTACTTCTGCGAGACCCTTTTCAAGTCTGGCGTCAAACTTCTCGAAGTAGAGATCGGCCACCTCCCGAACGGCCAGTCGGTTCACGGTGGCGGCCTCCTCCCACCAAGAAAACAGATCGTTGGTGGCGTCGTCTCCGAGGGCCTCGTGCAACCTTTGGAGCAATCGGGTAGTGACCGGCATGTCATGAATGTAAAGCTATGCTCGGCCAACCCGGCATCAAAATAACGCGACCGTCGGCGGATTAGCTCCGCCCCGTGCCCCCTTCCGAAGAACCCTCCTGGTCGAATCATCGATCTGCGAATCACCCAGGTGGCGCCGAGGGGCGGCGCGGACGTGGCGGCGGGCTCCTACCGCAAAGCACGCCCGCGGCGGCGCCCCCATGACGGCCCGCTCGTCCTTTCTGCGCATTAGCTAGGTGACAAGGCGGCGGCCAAGGGCGACGGGCCGGCACAGAATTACCTCGGCTGGTCCTACGAAACCGGCAATCGGGTGACGAAGGATGTGGCGGAGGCGGCGGGCTGGTACCGCAACGCCGCGGGCAACGACGATGCCGACGGCCAGTACAACTTCGCGCGGGCCTACGCATACGGCATCGGGATCGCCAAGGACCCGGCCCAGGCGGTGCCCTGGTACCAGAAGGCGGCCGAACAGGGTTATGCGGCCGCGCAGTTCCACCTCGCCTACAGCTACATCCTCGGCACCGGTGTCGCGATGGATTCGGTGGCGGGTTACCAGTGGCTGTACCTGGCCGGCAAACAGGACCCGGCGAACAAGGACTACCAGACCCGGCTGGCGGCGCTCGAGGCCCGGATTCGGGGCGAGTGGATGGCCCGCGGGAAGGCGCTGGCACTCGAGTGGCTCAAGCGCCGGGGGTAGAGAAACGGATGAAGAACCGCCTCGTAGGGGCAAGGTCTTGCCGAACCAGTACCTGGCCGGAGGCCTGACCAGCGCTCGCTGCCGCCGGCGCGGCGGGGTTCCGGGAGCCGGGTTAGAATCCAGGGGCGCGCAGTTCGCGACGCGGCTCGTGTTCAACCGGCGCCCGTGAGGAATTGGTGAGTGAAGCGGTCATCGACGTCGCGGAGCTGACGCGCCGCTTCGGCGCCACGACGGCCCTGGCCAACGTGAGCGTGTCCCTGCCGCGCGGGGCGGTCTACGGCCTCGTCGGCGCCAACGGCGCGGGCAAGACGACGCTCATCAAGCACATCCTGGGCCTGCTCCGGGCGGAAAGCGGCTCGGTGCGCGTCTTCGGCCTCGATCCCGTCGCCGATCCCGTCGGTGTGCTGTCGCGGATCGGCTATCTCTCCGAGGAAAACGACCTCCCCGGCTGGATGCGCGTGGACGAGCTCATCCGCTACACGCGCGCCTTCTATCCGGCGTGGGACGACGCCTACGCGGAGGAGCTGCGGCGGACGTTCGCGCTGGACCCCGCGGCGAAAGTCAACACTCTGTCGAAGGGGCAGAAGGCGCGGCTGGGACTCCTGATCGCACTGGCCTACCGGCCCGAGCTCCTGGTGCTCGACGAACCGTCGTCCGGCCTCGACCCCATTGTCAGGCGCGATATCCTTGGCGCCGTCATCCGCACCATCGCGGATGACGGCCGCACGGTGCTGTTTTCGTCGCACCTGCTGGACGAAGTGGAGCAGGTCGCCGATCACGTCACGATGATCAGCCACGGCCGGATCGTGCTGAGCGCGCCGCTCGTCGCCATCAAGGAATCGCACCGCGCCGACGGGCGCGTCCGCTCGCTGGAGGAGATCTTCGTCGCGCACGTCGGGGCGTCGGAGCCGGACCGGTAGGTCATGCGCTCCCCCGCCGCCGCCCTCGCCTGGGAATTCCGCCAGCGGCATCGGTGGGGCCTGATCGCGCTCGCCGGCTACCTGGTCCTCCTGGCAACGATCAAGCTGATCGAGCCGGGCTGGACCGTCACCATGGACAGCGCCGAGCGGTTTGGAGTCGTCGTGATGGTGCCGCTGACGACGACCTTCCTGTATGTCCTGACGGTGTTCAGCTTCGGCCTCTCCGGTGACGTGGCCGGGCGCCCCTCGATGTACCCCGCCCGCCTGTTCACGCTGCCGGTCTCGACCGCCGCCCTGGCAGGCTGGCCGATGCTGTACGGCGCCGGGGTCATGGCGATCCTGTGGCTGGCCATGAGGTTTCTCGCCGTGTGGCCGTCGGGATTCGACATCCCGGTGATCTGGCCGGCGCTGACGGCCGTCACCCTGCTCGCCTGGACGCAGGCGCTGATGTGGATGCCCTACGGTGCGCGCGGGCTCCGGGTGATCCTCGCCGTGCTGTGGCTGAGCACGATCGACGCGATTGTACTCCTTGCACTCCGCTACCACGCGTCAGAGGCCGTGATGATCGCCATCGTGGCGCCGCTGATTCCCCTCGCGTACGTCGCCGCCCGCTTCGCCGTGGCGCGCGCGCGTCGTGGCGACGTGCCCGATTGGCGCGGCCGGTCCGCACGGCTCGTTCGGACCGCGGATGTCCCGGCGAAGCGTCGGGCCGATTTCGCGTCGCCCGCACGCGCACAGGCGTGGTTCGAGTGGCGGCGGCACGGCTGGACGCTGCCGGGGTGGATCGCCATCCTCCTGCCGTTCGAGCTGGCGCTGCTCCGGGCCGCCGGCAGCTCGGAGGCGCTCGTCTTCCTCATCCTGCTCGGCGTGCTGATCACGCCGCCGTTCATGGCCGCCTTCACCGCCGCGGCGGTCGCCAGGTCGAATCCGTCCGTGAGCGGCTCCTATGGCCTGGCGCCATTCGTCGCCACGCGGCCCTTGACCAGTGCCACGCTGATCGGCGCCAAGCTGAAGGCAATGATCTGGAGCACGGTTGCGTCGTGGGCACTGGTACTCGTCGCCATCCCGATTGGGCTGAGGTGGTCGGGCACCTGGCCCGTGTTCACCGAGAAGATGCGCCAGGCCGCGGAATTCATGGGCGCGCTCCGTACGGTGGTGCTCGTGCTGCTCATACTCGCGTTATGTATCGCCGCGACGTGGAAGCAGCTCGTGCAGGCCCTGTTCATCGGCCTCACCGGCTGTGAGCGGCTGATCAAGGGGACCGTCGTGCTCGCCGTGGCGGGGTTCTCCGGCCTCGGACCGCTCGGTCAATGGATCTACGACAATGCGGGCGTCCAGCGCGTGATATGGGACGCGCTGCCGCTGATCCTGGCCGTCCTTGTCGGCGCCAAGATGTTCGCCGCCACCTGGGTCGCTACGCGGCTCTGGCGCAGCCGCGTGCTCAGTGACCGTACGCTCGTTGCCGGCGCGGCGGGCTGGTGCGGCGCCGTGCTCGCGCTGTACGGCGTGTTCGCCTGGTTTCTTTCCACGCCGTTCTTCCCGCGCTACGTGCTGATGCTGCTCGCGATCCTGTTCGTTCCTCTGGCGCGGCTGTCTGCCGCGCCCCTGGCGCTGGCGCGGAATCGGCATCGATGAAGAGCCGCAGCGGGGTCATCGGCGCCGTGCTGATCCTCCTCGCCCTGCCCGTGGCGCTGGCCGCGGTCGAGGCGGTGACGTTCTTCGTCGCCAATCGGTCCAACGGCTCCTTCGTGTCCTCGGGGGAGCAACGGGACTATCTGCTCCATGTCCCGAAGAGCTACGACCGCAACAGGCCGACGCCGCTCGTCATCAGCCTCCACGGCGCGGCGATGTGGGGAGCCGCCCAGAAGGAAATGAGCCAGTGGAACAGGGTGGCCGACGCCGAAGGGTTCATCGTCGTCTACCCGTCGGGAGCGAAGGGCTCCGGGCCCCGCGTCTGGCGCATGGGCGGCGAGAGCCGCGGCGACCGAGACGTGGAGTTCATCGCGACCTTGATCGACACGCTGAGTGCGCAGTACAACGTCGATCCGACCCGTATCTATGCCAACGGGCTCTCGAACGGCGGAGGGATGTCGTTCGTGCTCTCGTGCACGATGTCCGATCGCATCGCCGCCGTGGGGATGGTGGGGGCCGCGCAGCTCCTGCCGTTCGACTGGTGCACGGACCGAACGCCGGTGCCGATGATCAACTTTCACGGAACGGCCGACCCAGCGGCCGCGTACAAGGGCGGTTGGTCGTGGATGGTGCGGAGGCGATTTCCCGACGTGCAGCGGTGGACGGCGAGCTGGGCGCGGCGGAACCACTGCGCGCCGACTCCCGTCGATTCCGTGGTCGCCGCCGACGTCACGCGTCGCACCTGGGTGAGTTGTGCCGACAACGCGGCGGTCGTGCTCTATATCATTGAGGGAGGGGGCCATACCTGGCCCGGCGGCGGACCCATGCCGGAATGGTACGTGGGCCCCACGAGCCGAAGCATCGACGCGTCGAGCTTGATGTGGCTATTCTTTCGCGAGCACCCGCTTCGCGCTGGCGCGCGCCACCCTAACCAGCGTTAGACCGCAATGGATGCTGCGTCGGTCAGGCCCTTTCGCGGCCACATAATCAACACCTGCGAGTTCGCCGGATTGCGACTGGTCGATGGCGTCTATTCCGCTCACACAAAAGTTCCCAAGCATTCGCATCAGTGTGCTGTCTTTTGCGTTGGCCTGACCGGCAAGTGCAGCGAAGTCTTTGCCGGAAAGGTCCGGCAGTATGAAGCCTTGACCGTAGAGTTTCTTCCAGCCAATCAATTTCATTCGCTGGATTTTCCTTTCGCAGACACTCGCGCTTTCAGCATCGACATCGCCACTTCCTGGATCGAGCGAGCGCGCGAGTTCTCGTTGCGGTTGGACAACTCAGTGCATGCTCACGGCGGCTTGCTGAGTGGGCTGATGATGAAGATCTACGACGAGTTCAGGCATCTGGACAGTGCGTCCCCGGTGGCGATTCAAGGCCTGACGATGGAGATGTTCGCCGCAGTGTCCCGTACTAATTCGAACCGGTCTGACCGCCGGCCACCGCGCTGGCTTGCCTGCGCAGAGGAGTTTCTTCGGGAGAGTTTTACCGAGCATGTGACCCTCGCGCAGGTCGCTTCGGCCGCCGGTGTTCACCCGGTCTACCTGGCGCGCGAATTCCGCCGCTTTCATGGCTGCACCATTGGAGAATACATTCGCCGGCTGCGGGTCGAACGAGCGTGTCGGGAGGTGAGCTCGTCAGACGAATCTCTGGCGACGATTGCCGCCGGCTCCGGATTCTCGGACCAAAGCCACTTTACCCGAACCTTCAAACGCTTCATGGGAATGACGCCGGCGCAATACCGCGCAAACCTTCATCCCGTTCCAAAAGGTTTGGATTGTTCTAGGCAGGTCCGCCGGTCCAGATCATTCTAGGAACAGCGCGATTGGGAGTTCCCGTGAATACTCTTGTCAGCCGTCTGTTCGGCGTCCTCCTGGTCGCACTTCTGACGACCAGCTCGGCCGCGCCCGCGACCGCCAACACTCAAGCACAAAGTTCATGGGAGAAGGTTGCGTGCCCGTTCGACGCGAGCAAGGCGCTGCTTCCCGTTACCTGTGGCCGACTGAAGGTGCCTGAGAATTACGATGATCCAAGGAGTCGATCCATAGAAGTCGCGTTCATGGTCATTACGCCTGAGCGCAAGATAGATTCAGAACACCCGGTCATATTCCTGAGTGGAGGGCCGGGGTCACCGAGCCTGGTACATGTTGAAACGCTTGTCACCGTCCCGGCCATCCGTGAGATCGTGGTTGATCGCGACTGGGTGTTCTTCGATCAGAGGGGCGGCGGCCGATCTTTGCCGACTCTCTATTGCCAGTCTGGACCCGACTATCCCAAACAGGTGAAGGAGTGCAGGGACCGGCTGATCAAGGAAGGCGTCGATCTCTCGCAATACAACAGTGTCCGGATCGCGAGCGACATGGAGGCGCTTCGCAAGGCACTAGGCGTGAAGCAGTGGAATGTCTGGGGGGCCTCGTACGGTGCGAGGCTGGCAATGACCTTTGCACGTTACTACCCCGCGAGCACGCGGACCGTACTTGTCGACGGGCCTTATCTGCCCGAAGACCAGGAGCGTGTCGAGGACCTTCGGGGTGCCGAGGTGGTCATAAACAAGATCTTCAATAAATGTGCGGGCGACCCGGCATGCGCGGCGAAGTTCCCCGAATTGCGAAGCCGATTCCTGGCTGCCCTTCCCAGGATCAGGCAGCAGCCCATTGTGGCCGGGGAAGAGCGGATCAACGATGAGAGGGTCGCGGACTTTATGTCCGGCTCGCTCTATGGCGGCGCGGTGCCGACCTTTGAAACGCGCGTGCAGAGAGTCATCGCCTATGCGGATGCGGCGGCCAGGGGCGACGGTCCGGGTTTGCTCCAGATCGAGAAAATGATGACAGACGAGACGCCGCCGCGGCCGCAGTTACCCGATCAGGGCACGTGGCACGACGGACAGAACCTCTCTATCGATTGCCACGAAGAGAAGGTGTTCGAGTCGATCGAAGAATACAAACAGGCGGCGGCAAAGTCGGAGCTCCTGCGCTCGCTTCTCGGGACGGAAGGCGGGATCACGAAGTTCAGCGCGTGTGCCCTCTGGCCCTCGGGACGCGCGGATCCTGTCGAGAACACCCGTGTGCACTATGATGGGCCAATACTCGCTTTCACCGGGGAACTGGATCCGACCCTATCCGGACTTGCGGGCTACAAGATCGAGATGATCTATGCCAACGCGAGAAACGTCGTGTTCAGGAATGCCGGGCACGTTCAATTCTATATACGGACATATAACTATTCACCGGAAGAGTATCAGTACAGGCGGTGTGCCCTGGAGTTAGGGCGCCGATTCCTTGCCGACCCGCAACGAACGCTGGACACACGCTGCGCTGAAACCAGAAAGCTGCGTCTGGTGCCGCTAGACGCGTCAGAATGAAAGCATCATCGATCGGCAAGTAGCAGTCTGGGGGAAAGGGCCGCCGGACACTCGAGTCGAGTATCCGGCGGCTGAGCCTTTTCCACGGGGTCAGGTGGCTTTGGTTGTACCGTCGGGTGCTGCGGACGGTGTGCCGGCGTTGCCGGTGGTTGGCGGAGTTTCCGGGCTCCGCCGGGCGGTGTGGCTCACCACGCTCCGGGCAGCGTTCCAGACGGCGAGCTGCTCGGGATCTTCCTGGTAGCGGTACCGGTTGAAGGCATCGAGCACCGTCACCAGGTCGGTGAGGTTCGCCGCCACCTCGGCGAGCTCGACCCGGGCGCCGATGTGGGCGCGCCGGCTCAGGTTGATGGCGTTGCTTTCCGCTTCGAAGCGGTCGAGCGCCTTGGCCAGTTCCTCGAGCAGTTTGGCTGCGAGTCCCTTGCTCACCAGGACGTCCTTTGCGGTCGTCGCCTCGCCGAGCATGGTGCGGGCGGCGATCAGGAACGCCTTGTGGCTCGATCTGGGCTGGCTCAGCTTGAACTTGCCGAGCAGCTCGGGGGTGGTCTTGGCGGCGCTGCGGCCGACCTTGACCAGGGGGCCGAGCAGCGCAAACTCGATCTGAAGGCGAGTCTGCATTCGGCGGGTGTACGCGGCTTGTGCATCGCCGGTGCCGGTGCGCTGTTGCATGCCGAGTGTTTCGGCGCGAGCGAGGCGCTCTTCCAGGCGGGCGACCACGTCCTCGTGGGGCTGCTCGGTGGAGGGGTTGGCCCGGCTGAACTCCCGTACCCGGGCCGCCATCTCGATTTTCCTGCGTATTTCTCCTCGCATAACGGTGCCTCCCTTCATGGGGTTCCGGGCCGGGCGCGGGTTGGGGCCTCGCGTCATGGTCCGAGTTGAACTGCCGCGGCCGTTCCCAACAACGGCCGAGCGGAGGCGAATGCGTAGAGCGTGCCAGAGAATCGGGGATGTGCGGGTTATGGTGATCGTCGAGCGGGTTTAGTGGAATGCGGGCAAGGGGAAACGGATGGTGGGGGCGATGGAGTTGGGGATGGGGTCGTTGGCGTTCGTGGTGATGTGGTCGAGGTGATTCGGGGGGTGGCGACGATTTCCGAGGACAGGGCTGTATTCAGGGAGGGGACAGTCGGGAGTTTTGGTGGCGTCGTCGCGAGGAGGGGGCGGACGGATGGGTGATGTAATGGGGCGGGGGTGATGAGGAATTGGGGCGGAGGGGTTGGAGGGCGGGGCGGGGTGATCCGGGCGGGAGGGGTTGTGATGAGGGGACGGGCGGGGGCCGGATGCGGTCGGGCGGTTGTGATGAGGGGAGTTGTCGTCGTGGTGGGCTGGGGGGCGGGAGGCGAGAGCGGGGGGGTGGCTGTGATGAGGGGGCGGGTCGGAGGCGGTGACGGAGGCGGCGGCTGGTGATGAGGGGCGGCAGGAGCCTATGAGATCTCATAGTCGTCGGACCCTCTGTTCTTGCAGAGTGAGGCGGCGGGGACGAGGTTTGGGAGGGAAGAGTGTAGCGAAGTGAAATGGGTCGAATGGGAACGCATGGTTCTGCGTGTCAACTGCCGGTTGGGCCACTACAGGAGTGTGTTGCACCAGCGCAGTTACCGGGGGAATACCATGAGCCAGTGGATCGAGCGGACTCGAAATCATGTTGTCTGGCAGAATCTGACTGCCCTCGGCCCAGCTCTTGACCAAGCCGTTGAACGCGAGGACCTCGACCCACAAACGTTGGACGCAATTGAGCGCGTCCGGACAGTTTTGGCGTTCACCGGAAAGCGACTTGCCTCCCTCGACCCAGCGCTAGTACAGGCGACCGCGCTCGATGGCCTTGGCAACAGCATTCAAAACGTATTGAGCGAGGTACAATCGTTCGTCGCGAATGGGAACCCAGGGCATCTTTCCAATGCCAATAACCACGCCGACTCGGCACTAGCCCACCTTGCCCAGTTGGTGACCTCCCCGTCGCCCGATGAGCTTCAGTCCCTTGGCGAGACAGCGTCAAAGTACCGCTCGAGTCTCGAACGACAGCTGGCTAGTGCGAGGGCAGCTGTCCTATCTAGCCTGAGTGACTTGGAATCGCTTAGGCAGCGGCTTGCCGAACTCACGACAGAGGTCTCGACTGAGCGGCAGCGCGTATCCTCGTTGGGTTCCGATTTTCAGTCTCAATTCTCCACAGGACAGGACACGCGTAGCCGCGAATTCACAGAGGCTCAGTCGACCCGGCAAGATCGATTCTCTAGCCTCCTGAATGAACATACAGAGAAACTGGTGCAACAGATTGCGGAATTCACACGGTCAAGGGAGGCCGCGCAAAAGCAATTCGACGACGATATCGAGGAGTTACGGACCTCCTACTCCAAGACAGCGCAAGGCATCCTCGATCAAGTTGACCAGCACCGCCGGGACGTTGAGAAGCTTGTCGGGGTCATCGGTAACCTTGGAGTCACCTCTGGGTACCTGACTACGGCGAATCAAGCCCGACGTACGTTGTGGCTCTGGCAAGGCGTCACTGTGCTGGCCCTCGCAGGATTAATCTTTGTGGCCTGGAAGGCATTCCTCCCCACCATGGAGGGTACGTTTAGTTGGCAGAGCTTCGCGGGCCGGGCGCTCCTCTCACTCACAGTGGGCGTGCTGGCGGCATATGCGGCCAATCAAGCCGACAAATCTCAGGTGAGTGAACGCCGAAATCGCAAGCTCGCCCTAGAGCTTGAGGCTCTTGGCCCATATCTGACAGCCTTGCCTCCTGAGAAGCAACAGGAGTTCCGCCTACACATCGGCGAGAAATCGTTCGGCAGAGACGACTCCGACCTTGGCAGCGGGATCGACAGATCCCCGGCGACCGTACTTGACATCCTGAAGTCTAAGGAACTGCGAGAGTTCATCACTGACATTGTTAAGGCCGCAAAGTAGGTGGGGGGTAAAGGCAGTGGCGGATCTCGACGCAGCATACGACATCGATCATCGCAAGGCGGCGTTCGAGAACCACGAAACCGGTATCCTCGTCTGCCTCGCCGGCCCTGGCACGGGCAAGACTTCCTCTTTACTCGCTCGGAGCGCGGCGCTCGCGACGCGCGGCTGTGCCCAGGAAGCGATTTGCTATCTTACCTTCATTAAAGACATAAGTAGCGCGTTTGTTGATGACTATGTTCAGCGGTTTGGCGAGGCGGCCTACGCTGCTGATCCACCGCGGATCTCCACTCTGCACAGCTTTGCATGTCGCCTGATTAGGAATCAGGGCTTTCGATTCCATTATGACGGCGATCTCTATTTCACCAACCTCGCTGACTCTGACGATGACGCACCGGAGACATTCCTTCGCGATCTTCTCCCCTATGTAGCGGGGTCTGGCTGCAGGACCGTATCACAGCTTCGCGAAGGGATCGACACCCTAAAAAAGAAGTGGCAGGACGCGGAAGATCCTGCGACGTCGCCTGAGCCTGGCCCTTCGATCCTCGCGCCTCTTCTCGCGGTCGCGCGGGCATTCCGTCTCCTAGATTGGGACCAGACAATCCCACTTGCTTCCGGGCTTATCGACGAGATGGCTGAGCTTCCGGAATGGCTGAGCAAGATCAAACACTACTTCATTGACGAGTATCAGGACTTCAACAGAGCAGAACAGGTGTTTGTCCTTCGCTTGGCCGCGAAGGCGACCTCCACGGTTGTCGTAGGTGACGACGACCAGAGTATCTACAGTAGTCGCGGTGGCTCACCAGATGGACTCCTGTCACTCTATTCTGATCCAGGTCATGACCAAGTGACTCTCGCCAAGTGTTATCGCTGCAAGCGCAACATCGTGGTGCCGACAAATCAATTCCAAGGCGTTATGAATCCGTCGCCGCGTCCAATGACGCCCGCGTTCGATGGTGGCACCGTGTTGTCCTACCGCTTCAAGAGCAGCAAAGCCGAGGGCGCATTTCTGGTTGAGTACCTGAAGGCGCGAATTGATGAACTTCCTCCGGAACCGCGGCAGAAGGACGGTATTGTTTGCCTCTTTCCTAGTTGGCGAATACTCGATACCTACTTCGACATTCTGTCGCCGCATCTTCCGTGTACCCGCAAACACCGGGACGTCTCGCCAGACAGGCTGTGGCTTCAGCGGTTCCTGTCGCTTCTCGTACGGCCTCAGCAGCGCTTTCTGCAACGACTGTTTTTGAGGCAGTATTCTGATGTCAAGCCACGTCACCGAGTCAAGATCGTGCAACGCGTGGTCGAACGAGATACGTCTCCAGTCGAAGCCTGCCAATCTCTTCTGGATCATGGAGAATTCACGGGGCGAGCCCTCACAGCGGTGCAAGCCTATGTCTCGGATTGTGGCAACCTTGCGGACCGAAACTTTCCGGAGCTGGTCACGCACGTCTCAGCGAAGCTGACCATTGCCGAAGCGCAGGTCGCGGCACAGCTCTACCAACTACTGGCGGCTGATGATTCTACAGGGAATGACCTACTCGAAGGGACTTGTGATAGCCTGCTTCCAGATACTGCTTCAACCGCCCCGGATCCTCGTGCGGTTGCATTTCTGACCATGCATGGGTCGAAGGGCCTCACGCGCAAGACGGTTGTTCTTCCGGGCCTTGAGGAGGCCTGCCTCCCAGGCGGTGCCAAGCCGGAAGATCTTCCAGAAAAGCGCCGGGTCTTCTTCGTCGCGCTTTCTCGTGCGACCGACAATCTCTTGCTCACATTCCCACTCCATCGGGGCGGGGATCGCCTCAACTTTGACATGCCGGGGCGGGGGGTCGAAAGTACCTTGTTGACCCTAGCCGGTCTTCGGACGCAATACCACGCCTAGCTGCTGATGCAGCCTATGGACGCTCTGATGACATTGCCCTGTTCCAGTGGACAGTGATTAGGGCACGTGGCGAAGCTCATAGAGTGCTGGACTGAGATAGCCGAGGGTCGAGTGCCGCCACTGCCGATTGTAAAACCAGTCGATGTAGTCCGCGACGTCGGCCCGTCTCGGATTTATGAGTTTTCATATTTGCCCCGACCCCCGGCGGTCAGTACCATCCGAGCCAATGCGGAGGATTCAGCTCCAGATCAGCGGTGCGACCATGGATGAGGTGGCCGTCAACCTGGACGGCCAGGCCACGCTGACCGCACGCATCGGGTTTGCCGAGGTGTCGCGAGCACTTCTTCAAACCGAGGTCGACGACCTGAATGCTCAGATTGATAAGCTGAACCTGCCGCAGCTCCCGATCGGCGCGCTGGATGGAGTCGATGGGGTGACCTATCACCTCCGCCTGTCGGCGGGCACGGCGATGGTGGAATACTCCTGGTGGAGTGCTCCCCCGAAGGGCTGGGCTCCCCTCAAAAAGCTTGCGGACCGGCTCATTTCCCTTTCGGGACTCAAGGCCCCGTCCTCTCGGCGTTAAATTCCCAGGCGATGCCCCTTACCCTCTCACAGCTCGCGGACAAATGGAAGGACGCGCCTCCGGGAGAGCGCGCCCAGCTACAGTCGTACATCATCGAGCTCTGCCACGCCCTGGGGATCGATCCTCCCGGACTCAAGGGCTCGGCCTACGAATTCGAGCTCGCGATCACCGTCACCGAGAAGGCCGGCACCGATTCCAGCAACTACATCGACTGCTGGAAGGCGGGGCACTTTGCGCTGGAGGGAAAGCACTTCCAGGCCAAGGAATCGGAGGACATCCGGCTCCGGCGGGCCTTTGGGCAGGTCAAGTCGTACGCCAACGGTGTCCCGGAACGACCCCCCTACATCATGGTGCTCGACGTCGGGCGGACGCTGCTCTTCTGGGACCGTTGGAGCGGTGATTACGGCGGCTTTGGCGTTTTCAAGCGAATCGACCTCAGCCGGCTGGGCGAGAACGCCGAAGACGTGGCGCTGCTCAAGGCGATCTGGACCGACCCAAGCTCCCTCGATCCGCGCGCGCGGGCTGCGGCGGTCACCCGGGACATCGCGGGGCGGCTCGCGGCGCTGGCCGGGAGCCTGGAGGCCCGCGGGCACAGCCAGGAGGACGTTGCCCGGTTCCTAATCCGGATCGTGTTCACGATGTTCGCGGAGGACGTGGACCTCCTGCCGGAGGACACCTTCCGGGATCTGATCAGCGACAACCCGCCGGCCGAGCTCCCGGAGGCGCTGGAAGACCTGTGGAAGACGATGGACAAGGGGGGCCGGTTCGGGGGACGGAAGATCGTCCGATTCAACGGGCACTTCTTCCGGGAGGCCACCGCGCTGCCGCTCACCAAGGCCGACTGCGCTGTGCTGACGATCGCGGCGCTGGCTGACTGGCAGGACGTCGAGCCGAGCATCTTCGGCACGCTCCTGGTGCGCGCGCTCGATCCGGTGGAACGGCACCGACTGGGGGCGGAGTTCACGCCCAGGGAGTACGTCGAGCGGCTGGTACGGCCGACGGTGGAGGAGCCGATCCGGGAGAAGTGGACGTCAGTGCAGGCAGAGGCGCTCCAGCTTCGGGAAACGGGCAAGGAAAAGGACCGGAAGGCGGCGCTTCAGGCGGTGGTGGGGTTCCATGAGTGGCTCTGCGGGCTTCGGTTCCTCGATCCGGCGTGCGGGTCGGGGAACTTTTTGTATGTGACGCTCAACATCGTCAAGCGTGTCGAGCTCGAGGTGGTGCAGCTGGAGAACGATCTAAGGAAGGCGGGGGACGCTGACCTCCGTCTGTTCGAGGTGCATCCTCGGCAGTTCTACGGCATCGAGATCAAGCCCTGGGCCCGGGAGATCGCCGAGCTTACGCTGTGGATCGGGTATCACCAGTTCTGGCGGGAGCATCGGCACGTGGAGTTCCAGCCGCCGATTCTGGAGGATGCTGGCACGATCGAATGCCGGGACGCAGTACTGGCGTGGGATGCGGTCCGGCATGACCCGAGCAGGGACCGGCCTGACCCGACGCCTCGAATCAAGCACTCGGTCACGGGGGAACTGGTGCCTGATCCCAGGGCGAAGCTCAAATACATGGAATACGTGAATCCACGACCGGCGGAGTGGCCGAAGGCGGATTTCATTGTGGGGAATCCTCCGTACTTGGGCCAAGCGAGGCAGAGAGAGGAATTTGGGGACGGGTATGTTGATGCGCTTCGCGCCAGCTACCCCGACGTTCCCGATTCTGCCGACTATGTGATGTACTGGTGGTTCCGGGGGGCGGTGGCCGTGGCAGAGAAAAGAGCGAGCCGTGCTGGCTTCATCACTACAAACACCGTCACACAGGGCCAGAATCGCACTCTCGTCACCGATGCCGTTTCGCGTGGCTCCCGTGTGATTTGGGCCATAGCGGATCATCCATGGGTTGAAGAGGTAGGCGGCGCTGCCGTCAGAGTTGCCATGACGGTGTTGTCTCGCTCTGACAATGCGGCAGTAAAGGTGCATGTTGGGGAGGACGGTGCAGTGATCTCGACTCACTCAGTACCCAGACTAAACGCGGACCTCTCAGTAGGCGCTGACGTTGCCTCCGCGAGTGGAGTCCCGCTTGTAGCGAATGACGGTCTGAGCGCAACGGGGTTCAAGTTGCACGGCGCTGGGTTTATCCTGGATCAGGAGGAGGCCGCGGCTGTCGTCGCGGCTGACCCAAGGAATCGCCAAGTCGTTCGATCATATCGCAACGGAAAGGACTTGACCTCGCGCCCGAGAGGGGCAAGTGTCATTGATTTCGCTGCGTTGTCAGAACAGGAGGCTAGGCGCTTTCCAGTGTTGTTTGATATCGTCCGAACACGAGTGAAGCCGGAAAGGGACGCGAATAATGAACCCAGTCGGCAGAAACACTGGTGGCGATTCGGTCGAACAAACGAACAGCTCCGGGGGGCAACGAAGGGACTCGGGCGGTACTTCGCAACCGCAGAGACAGCGAAGCACCGTTGCTTTATTGCGTTGATGGCAGAAGTGGCTCCCGACAATATGCTGATCTGCATTGCCAGTGAGGACGCCGACGTTCTGGGTGTCCTATCGTCGCAGATCCACGTCGAGTGGGCCCTTGCCGCAGGAGGCCGCCTCGGCGTAGGGAACGATCCGCGTTACAACAAGACTCGTTGCTTCGACCCGTTCCCATTCCCTGACGCTTCGCCTTCACTGCGAGCGGAGATCGCTGCGAGAGCCGAGGCGCTCGACGCCCACCGGAATGCCGCCCTCGACCGCGACGAACGGGTCACCATGACCGGCATATATAACGTTGTTGAGAAGCTCCGGAACGGCGAGGCCCTCACCAAGAAAGAGCGCGAAGTTCATGAGATTGCCGCCTGCGGCATTCTCAGGGATCTTCACGACGAACTTGACGCCCGGGTCGCCCAGGCATATGGCTGGTCATGGCCGATGAAGAAGGAAGAAATCCTGGAACGGCTGGTCGCCCTGCACGACGAGCGGGTGGAGGAGGAGAGGCGTGGGAAGGTGCGCTGGCTGCGCCCCGATTATCAGATTCCCCGATTCGGAAAGGATCTTCCTGGCGGCGGAGAACTGTCCCTCGAACCCAAGATGAGGCCGGGCAAAGGCGCTATGTCCGCTGAGCTGCTCGCCTGGCCTTCCACAGCCGCGGAACAGATTGGGGCCGTCAAGACGTCCCTCGACCAGGCGCCGCGAACCCCAGCGGAAGTCGCGGCCAGCTTCAAGGGCGCGAAAGCTGAGCTGGTCGCGAAACATCTCGACATTCTCACGCTTCTCGGCGAGGCTAGGCGCAAAGGGGCTGACCGATTCGTCGCGGGCTAGAATGACAGCGATGAGGGTTAGGTCGGGAAACGGGTGGTCCGGTTGAACGGATTGGCAGTACACCGTTGGTTGTGCAATCCAATTAGGACTTAGATCTAACCAGCCATCCCAGGCTAGATTTCTAGGGTGAATATAGACTCCCTCGCTCCCTTCGCCCCTACAGTTACGACTGCGCTGGTTGTCCTTGGAATGGTCATCTTCCGAAAGGACATCGGCCGATTGGTCACGTGGATTGTAACCTGGCGGCGAGTGAGTCGAACGAAGGAAGGGCTCTCTCTCGAGGCTGGTACAGAACCTACTAGCCCGGCAGAACCAGTGGTGCTGCCCGAACAACCCTCACCTGAACTGCTTCCCGCGCCCATCTCACTCACGCGCGAGTCCGCAGACGTGCCAGAGCCAGCCCCAGATTGGATGCAGGCCCTAAAGGTTCGCGATTGGGGGAAGGCGATCAGAGGGGTGGAGCACGAGATCGGAAAGGCCCATGATGAGGCGGAATTGAGGCGATTGCGCAGCCTTCGCGCTCATTTTCTATTCGAGAAGGACCAAGCCGAAGGACTCGAGGCATTTAACGAGCTCTTTCGGCTCCACCCACGGGCCGCAGAGCCCAGACTCTGGCTGGCGCTTTCGCTCAAGTGGAAAGGTGCTGTGGTGGCCGCGCTGGAAGCGGTTCAGCGCGGGCTCAATGCAGTTGATGAAAAAGCAGTGCTCTACGGGGAAGAAATTGCACTTCTGATCGATCTGGGTCGCCTTGATGCCGCGTTGGCCGCGGCAAGGCGCGCGATCGAGGAGTACCCTAGAGACGAGAATCTCTTGCGGGCCCTCGCCGATCTCCATGTCCGCAAGAAAGAGCTTTCGGCCGCTCGAATCATTCTCAGCGACGCCGTTGCCGCCTTGCCTCTGAGTGAGTCGCTATTCTCGACATTTGCTTCGTTCTTGGCCGACCATGGAACACGCGCCGAAGCCGCGGCTTGCTATTCACTCCTCGTGCAGCGCTATCCAGCTCAAGCCAAGTATCGTGCCCTGCTCGGCAACCAGTGGCTTGAGCTAGGCCTCAACGACTCCGCAATGGAGGCCTATCGCGAAGCACAACGCCTCGCAGAGCCGCACGAGGGCTGGATCCTGGCCAACATCGGGAACTTGCTAATTAATCGGGGATTCTATTCGGATGCGCAAGGATATCTTAATCAAGCACTAGAACTAGATCCCAACTCTCAATACATCCACGATCGACTCGCGAAAGCACTCACAAACCGAGCCCAAGAGCGCACTGGCTCATCTCAAATCTTGGAAGCGGGGCGAGCGTTAGTGTTTCCTCCCGCACCAGCGCAGTGAATATGTCGACCCAAAAGCAAAACCTGATCCGATATCGTCGGCCAACATTCCATTCTAGCTTGGGGGGCAGAGCGCCTCAGCCGCCGCGAGTTGGGTTTAGCGTCCAGTCACCGCGGTGTCTTCGGTTGGCCCTACACTACTAGGGCGGAGCGATAGGTCGCCAGCTGCCGAGGTCGAATCACATGCGTGTTCACCAGATAGAAGCATGGGCTCTTCGTATCGTGGACCAGGTTTTGGCGAAGCAGTCTGTGGAGGATGCCCGGGTGGAGCTAAAAGCGGATTGGCCGGACGCCACCAAAGCGGCGCGCCAAATCGCAGGCCACGCCAACTCAGCAACCTCCGAAAAGGTACTGTGGATCGTCGGCCTCGACGAACATCTTGGCCCAGTAGCTGTGCAAAAGGTTGATATCGCGCACTGGCGGAGTCAGGTCGAATCTCAGTTCGACGGGGTATCGCCTACACTTACTGAACTCCTCGTCCCTACGGAAAAAACCCCGGTCTGGGCTATCCTCATTGATACTTCTCGGCGACCCTACGTGACGCGTAACCCCGTCCATGGCTCGAAGGGCGGCGGGCCCGTAGCGTTAGAAGTTCCCTGGCGGGATGGGACTGCGGTGCGCAGTGCCCGCCGTGACGAACTCATGAGGATTTTAGCGCCGTTGCAGGCCCTACCAACAATTGAAATCCTCCATGCTCACGTAAGGGTTCGCTCCGAAATGCCAGCAAGCACCCTTGATGGTCCGGTTTCAGAGGTGCGGAAGTCTCCGCACCTGAGCTGGGATGTTTCGCTTGACCTCTACCTCACTCCCCTCCAATCAGATCTAATTGTACTTCCAGTGCATCGAGCAAATCTCGAGCTAGAGTTGCCGCAAGGGAGCACATCAATCCAGCCGCAAGAACTCCGTCTACACACTCCAATTCGTCGGGCCGGAGGCGCGTTCAGTTATGACTCGCAGACCATTTCGACAACCGCGTCCGAGGCGCTGATCCAGGGGCCCGGCAAACTTGAAGTCCGAGCACATTATGATGAAGCGGTACGCCCAATACCTTCCACACCTCTGTGCTGCAAACTTTCATTTCTGCCTGCCGGACTTGATCAGGCGTGCAAAGTGTCGTGCACATTGATGCCCGTGCACACCCACTACACGAACGGCGCAGAATGGGCATTTGAAGCGAGTGGGGCCTGATCAGCGTTTGCATCCTCCCCGGTCCGTTTATCTATCTATCTGACTCTAGAGGCCGGTCGCAACTGCAGCACAGGGGTCACGCGGTACTGCCCTAATCCGACTACCGGCGAAGCTTGCTTGAACCGGCGGCCGCGCTAGCCACCAAAGGACAGTCCATGAGACCTGCCCTCGCAGCTCTGACCCTCGCCGCCCTGGGCTGGCAAGCCCCGTCCACTCCGTCGAGCGCGTCGTCCCCAACGACAACCGCGTCGCCGCGGGTGTGTTCGCGAACGGCGTGCTCAGGCTTCGTCTCGAGGCCCGCGTCGGCCGCTGGTACCCGGATGGCAACGACGGCCCCAGTCTCGTGATGCCGATGTTCGCCGAAGCCGGCCGACCGCCCCGGAATCCCGGTTCGCTGATCCGCGTCACCTCCCGTACCACGATTCGCGTGTCGGTCAAAAACGCGCTCACCGATTCGACGCCCGTTGTCTACGGTCTCATGACCCGCCCCGGGGCTGTCACCGACACGATACAGGTGCGACCCGGAGCCACTCGCGAGCTCTCGTTCACCGCCGGCGCCCCAGGCACCTACTTCTACTGGGGCACCACGACGCACAAGGCCGTGGCGGACCGCGGCGGCATCGACAGCCAGCTCCACGGCGCCTTCATCATCGACCCCGCCGGCCGGGCGCCGCCCCCCGACCGAGTCTTCGTCCTGGCCGACTGGATCGGCCCCGCTGACTCCGCCACTGGGTACAGCCCCGAGCTCCGCGTCATCAACGGCCTCTCCTGGCCCCACACCGAGCGCTTTACCTACACCGTCGGCGACACGATCCGCTGGCGCTGGGTCAACCCGTCGGACAGCCCGCACCCGATGCACCTGCACGGGTTCTATTTCGACATTACCAGCCGGGGCACCTGGGCCGCCGACACCGCACTGAAGAAGGAAGATCAAGCGCGCGTGGTGACCGAGATGCCCCTCTCCGGCGGCACCTTCGCCATGACCTGGGTCCCCGAAGAGCCGGGCAACTGGCTCTTCCACTGCCACGTCGGCTTCCACACCTCGATGTACCTCTCGCCCAAGCTGGTCCCCGATCCGCCCGATCCGCCCGATCCGGTCCTGGTCCATCCGTCCCACGGCATGCGCGGGATGGTGCTGGCCGTCACCGTCAAGCCGGGCCGCTCGACGGCGCGCCGCCCCGGCACGGTGGCCGGCGCGCGGGAGATCCGCCTCATTGCGCAGGCCGCGCCGAAGCGGTTCCAGGGATTGTTCGACGAGATGGCGTTCGTGCAGCAGGTGGGAGACACGCCCCCCGCCGCCGATTCGGTGCCGATCCCGAGCTCGCTCCTGGTGCTCGAGCGCGGCAAGCCGGTGCGCATCACCATCGTCAACCGGATGCGGGCGGCGACCGGAGTGCACTGGCACGGGATCGAGGTGCCGTCCTACAGCGACGGCGTCCCCGACTGGAGCGGCATGGGCAACCGCACCGCGCCAACGATCGAGCCGGGCGATTCGTTCACGGCCGAGTTCACCCCGCCCCGGAGCGGCACGTTCATCTATCACGCGCACGCCAACGAGACCTTCCAGGTGAACCTGGGCCTCTACGGCGCGCTGCTGGTGGTCGATTCGGGGCGCTACGATCCCGACCACGAGCGTCTCATCCTCCTCGGCGGCAACATCTCGGGCGGCCGGACGCCCAGCATCAACGGCAAGAACGTGCCCGACACGCTACGCATGAGGGCGGGGGAGAGCTACCGGCTCCGGCTGATCCACATCATCCCCGACTGGACCGCGCGGATCGCGCTCCTCCGGGGAGACAGCGTGCTCTCCTGGCGCGCGCTCGCGAAGGATGGCGCCGACCTGCCGCCGCACCGGCAGACGGTCCGGGCCGCGGACTTCATTGCCGGGCCGGGGGAGACGATGGATTGCGAGTACAGGCCGGCGGCGCCGGGAATGCTCCGGCTGCTGGTGATGCAGCGTACCGGAATCTGGAAGATGGAGCTGCCGATCCGGGTCGAGCCGTGAGGGCCCCGCGGCGCAGTCGACCGTGTTTGCTGGAAGCCCCCACCGTGCCTAGCTTTCGAGCGTGAGCTCTTTGGCACGAAAGGCCCTACCATGACCCCGACAACTCGAGACCGAGTGCTTGAAGTCATTCAGCGGCTGCCCCCCGACACGTCCGTCGAGGAAGCCATGGAACGGCTTTACTTCTTGGCGGACATCGAGGCGGGGCTGAAGCAGGTCGAGCAGGGCCAGGTCCTCTCGCACGAGGAGGTTCGGCGGCGTTTGTCTCAGGCGCCATGACCCGGGTCACCGGGACTCTGCGAGCTCTCGAGAATCTTGAGGCAATCCGCACCTACATCGCTCGCAGTTCCGAGCGCTACGCCGCCCTCCATGTGGAACGGCTCTTCGCCGCCGTCGATCGCCTACAACACTTTCCCGAATCTGGACGGATCGTTCCGGAGATCCAGCGACCAGACATCCGCGAGGTGTTGGTTGGCTCCTATCGGATTGTCTATCTTGTGGGTCCTGGCGCCGTACACGTCCTCACCGTGTTTCATGGCGCGCGCCTCTTCCCCGTCGCCACGGACGCGCTCTAACCAGCGCTTGCTGCCGACGGCGCGGTCAGGTCCTGGCCGTCGGTGCTAATATCCAGTGGCGCGCCGCAGCAGAAGCGCGATCGGTTAGACGGTCTGGATGACCGCGAGAAAGAGCGATGAAGTACCCCGATCGAGCCCCAACTCTCAACTGAAAACGACTGAGGAAACCATGGTTGAAGCGCAGGGGACGACGACTCCGGGCAGGCCGTGGCATTTGCGGTTGATCGGGATTATCGGAGGCCTGTGGAGTTCGATCGGTGTGCTGTCCTTCATACTCACTCAGATGAACGTCGAAGCTGTCATGAGCCGGTTTCCTCCGCAGCAACGCGAGTACTTCGAATCGTTCCCGCTGTGGGCCGATGCGTTCTGGGCGATTGGCGTGTTCGGTGGCGTGATCGGGTGCCTCCTGTTGCTTCTCAAGAACCGCCTCGCGTTTCATGTCTTGCTCGCCTCAGTGATCGGGGCGATCGTTTCCACTCTCGGCGGCTTGTTTCTTCTTGGCGGGATGGAGGTGATGCGCGACACGGGTGGGTTGGGTTTCACTGTAATCCCCGTCATCTTCGCCGCATTCCTGGCGTACTACGCTCGTGCGATGAGCAAGAAGGGCGTGCTCAGCTAGATGCGCATCCGCTTCTCCCTCGGATTGACGATCGGTGCGCTGGCGTGCCAGGGCGCGCCGACGCCGGCGGGGCAGGGGCTCTGGGGCGTGTATGAACAGTCGCTCAAGGGCGCCAGGTACATAGACCTCACTCATACGATCACGCCGAGCATTCCGGTATGGCACGGGTTCGGACCGGCGACGTTCGGACCGACGGTGAATCCGGCGACCGGGAAGGCCTACACGTATGAGCAGGACGGATTCGCGGCCACGGCGTACCGGCTGTCGACCGACCAGTACGGGACCCAGCTGGATCCGCCGGCGCACTGGGCGCCGGAGTATCCCGCGATCGACGAGCTGCCGCCGACCTACGCGGTGCGGCCCCTGGTGGTGATTTCGATCGTGGACTCGGTGGCTCGGCATGCGGGTTATCACCTGCAGACCGCGGACATCGAGGCGTGGGAGGCGCGGAACGGTCGGATTCCGGAGGGGGCTGTGGTGATGGTGCGGTCCGACTGGGCGAAGGACTGGCCCGATCCGGCGCTCGCGACGAGGCGGCCCTATCCCGGAGTGGCGCTGTCGGCGCTCCAGTTCCTGCATCTCGAGCGACACATTCTGTTTCACGGCCACGAGCCGCTCGACACCGACACCACGGCGACGCTCGAGGGGGAGTCGTGGCTCATGCACAACGGGTACGCGCAGGCCGAGGGGGTGGCGCACCTGGATCAGGTGGCGGAGCGCGGGTGCCTGATCACGATCGGGTTTCCCAAGTTCGGGGGAGGGGTCGGCGGGTATGCGCGGTTCGTGGCGATCTGTCCGGCGGAATGGGGTCATGGCGTCAGAGTGGGGGAGGTGCCGGAGGCGCCGCTTCCCCGGAGTGCGGCGCCGCTCCGGTGGGATTCGGCGAGGGGGATGAGGGTCAGGAGGTGAGCGTGTTCGTTGTGTTCGCGCTCAAGCGGTAACAAATGTACGTTTCGGTATTCCCCCTGGAGCAGTCACATGACGCGTTCTTGCCGCCTCGCCGGCCTCGCGATGCTCGCCGGCCTCTCGTCGGCCACCGCCCAACGTTCGACCATCACGCGCGACGCGTTCCGTCCGCGCGCCGATTCGCTCGTCTTCACCTATCTCGCCGAATCGCGCGCGCCGAGCGCGTCGTTCGCGGTGATTCGCGGGAACGATACGCTGGCGTATGGCGCGCACGGTCTCGCCAACGTGGATGCCTGGCGCGCGCCGACCGCCACGACGATCTACGAGATCGGATCGATCACGAAGCAGTTCACGTCCGCCGCGATCATGAAGCTCGTCGACCAGGGGCGTGTCAAGCTGGATGACGATCTCTCGAAGTACGTGCCGCAGTTCCCGCTTCAGGGAAAGAAGGTTTCGATCCGTCAGCTGTTGAATCACACGTCGGGCATCCATAGCTACACGTCGTCGCCGGGGTGGGCAAAGACGTGGAACGATGAGATGTCGCCCGACGCGATCGTCACGTTCGTCGCGGCCGACACGTTCGACTTCGCGCCCGGCACCTCATACCGGTACAGCAACACGGGTTATGTGCTGCTCGGAATGGTGATCGAGAAGGCGTCGGGACAGACGTACGCGAAGTATCTCGACGCACGGTTCTTCAAGCCGCTCGGTCTGCGGCAGACGTCGTACTGTCCGTCGAAAACGTCCGATCCCGCATTTGCGCTCGGGTATAGCAAGGGACCGAGCAGCACGGTGCGCGCGAAGTTCCTGCATCTGTCGCATCCCTTCTCCGCCGGCGCGCTGTGCTCCACGGTGGCCGACTTCGTCAAGTGGCAGCGCGCGCTCGACGGCGGAAAGGTGGTGTCGCCCGCGTCGTACGCGCTCATGACGACCGCCGACTCGCTCAACGGGGGGCGCAAGATCAACTACGGCTTCGGCCTCGTGCCGGGGGTGTTCAACGGCCACAAGACGGTCTCGCATACCGGCGGCATTCCGGGGTTCGCGACGGCGGCGACCTACGTGCCCGACGACAGCCTGAGCATCGTGGTATACACGAACTATGATGGCGAATCGCCCCAGACGCTTGTGCAGAATCTCCTTCGCGTGGCGTACGGCGTAGCCCCCGTTGGCCGGGGAGCCGCGGCCACGCAGGGGGCCGCTCAGTCACTCTCGACGGCCGATCGCGACGCGATCGTCGGCAATTACACGTTGCAGTTGCCCGGCGGGCAGCCGCTGCCGATCAAGTTCTTTCTGGACGGCACCCGTCTCATGGCGCAGGCCCAGGGACAGGAAGCGAATGAGATTCGGTACCTCGGCAACTACACGTTTGGAGTCGCGTTCGATCCGGCGCTGCGGTTCACGTTCACGATCGACGCGGGCAAGGCAACCAAGGTGACCCTGCTGCAGGGTGGAGCCACGATCGATGGACCGAGAGTGCCATAATGACGTTTGTACCGGCCCCGCTCAAACCGCCTATTCCTTTGGCGCTGCTCAGCTCCGT
>CAYTMW010000027.1:0-24230 GCA_964439025.1 uncultured Gemmatimonas sp.
TCCCTCCTCGAGAGGGATGATCGCCACCGGCCAGCGGAACACCCGGGAGAGGAGCTCCGGTCGCATCACGTCCCGGGGCGAGCCCGCCGCCGCGATTCGCCCCCCATCGAGGAGGAGCATCCGGCCGGCATACCGGGACGCCAGGTTGAGATCGTGGGTCACCACCAGCGCGGCCAGTCCGTCGGCGACCAGGCGGCTCACCAGCTCGAAGAGCTCCATCTCGTGGCCAAGATCGAGCGAGGCGGTCGGCTCATCCAGCACCAGGAGGCGGGGCTCCTGCGCGAGCGCGCGGGCGATCCGCACCCGCTGCCATTCCCCGCCCGATAGCGTTTCGATGCGCCGCCCGCGAAGGGAGGCCACGTCGCATCGCGTGAGGGCGCGGTCCACCGCCGCGATATCCTCGGGACGCATTGCCTCGAGCGGTCCGCGCCGGGCATAGCGTCCGAAGCCCACGATTTCTTCGACCCGCCAGGAGAATGGCGTCTGCTCGAGCTGGGGCACCAGCGCGACGACCTGTGCGAGGTCGCCGCGGCGCCACGAATGGATCGGTTTACCGTCGAGGGTGACCGTGCCGCGGGCGAGCGGAACGAGTCCCAGGAGCGCGCGAACCAGCGTCGTCTTGCCTCCGCCGTTCGGCCCCACCACCGCGACCAGCTCCCCGGCCGCGAGCGTCAGCTTCGCATCCGCGAGCGCATCGCGCGCCGCGCCGGGGTAGCGGACCGCTGCGCCGTCCACGGTGAGGATCATCGGAGCGAGCGCCGGAGCAGCACGGCAAAGAGCGGGACCCCGACGAGCGCCGTGACCACGCCGACCGGGAGCTCGATGGGACGGGCGGCGGTGCGCGCCGCGACGTCGGCGAGGACGAGGAATCCTCCGCTCGCGAGGAAGACCGCGGGCAGGAGCCGGCGGTGGAGCGGCCCGAGCACGCCGCGGAGGGCGTGCGGCGCCACCAATCCCACGAAACCGACGATGCCGCACACGGCGACGCTCGCGGCGGTGAGAAGCGAGGTCGAGAGGTAGACGATGCGCCGGGCGCGCGGCGCGTCGAGACCGAGCGATTGGGCCGGCTCCTCGCCGAGAGACAGCAGATCGAGCGCGCGGGCGGATCCGAAGAGAAGGAGGAGCGGCAGCAGCGCGTAGACGGTGAACACCAGGACCGTGCGCCAGGAGGCCGCGGAGAATCCTCCGAGGAGCCAGAGAAACGCATTGCGGAGCTGTTCCGCGGGCGAGAGCGTGAGCACGGCGGTGATCAGTGCACCGGTGAACGCGCTCACCACCACGCCGGCAAGGACGAGGATGTGTGGATCGAGCCGCCGCCCCGCGACCGCGCTCAACCGGTAGACCATGGCGATCGCGCCGAGTCCGCCGAGAAACGCCGCGGCGGGAACTCCCCACGCGCTCCCGACGCCGAGCGCGATCGCCACGACCGCGGCGAGCCCCGCGCCACCGGAGATCCCGAGCAGGTACGGATCGGCGAGCGGATTCCGCACCAGCGCCTGAAGCGCCGCCCCCGAAACGCCGAGGCTTCCGCCCACGACGAATGCGAGGATGACGCGGGGCGCCCGCAGGTCACGCACGATGCCGGCGCCCGGGGCATCGGGAGAGAGCAGCGCCGCAATGATCACGCGGGGAGACATCGGAACGGCGCCCAGCGCGAGGCCGGCGAGACACGCCAGCACGGCGAGCGCCGCCAGGATCAGCATCGCTCTCATTTGATTGCGTCCTGGAGGGCGCGCGCGAGCTGCCGAACCGCCGCGCCGATCCTCGGGCTCGGACGGTTGAACTCGCTGCCGTGCACCCTGAGGAACCGGCGGTCCCTCACCGCGGGTACGGCGCGCCATTCGACTCGGCCGGCGATCGCGGGCTCATCGGTCGCGGTGACCAGCACGAAATCGGGATTCCGCGCGGCGACCGCCTCGATGGCGATGGGCGCCGACGACGTCGCGAGATCATCGAAGACGTTGCGCGCGCCGGCGCGCTCGAGAATTTCGGACAGGAAGCTGCCGCGCCCGAGCGTCATCGGGGGGCGGTCCCAGACGAGGATGAAGACCGTCGGGGTTGGGGATTGGGGGTTGGGCAGTGGGGAGCTCGCGGCGGCGAGATCCCGGGCGGTGCGGACCACCAGCGACTCGGCCTCAGCCGCCTTGCCGAGTGCCTTGCCGAGCAGCCGGGTGATCCGGTCGAAGTCCTCCATCCGGTCGGTCGCCAGCTCGAGCGTCGCGATGCCGAATCCGCGCAGCTGCTCGGCGGCGGCGCGATTGGCTCCCGATTTGTACAGCAGCACGAGATCGGGCTTCGCGGCGACGACGGCCTCGATGTTGGGGCCGATACCATTCCCGAGATCGGGGACCTGCGCCGCTTCGGCAGGATAATCGCACCAGGAGGTGCGCCCGACGAGACGGCCGCCGGCGCCCAGGGCGAACATCAGCTCGGTGGTGGCAGGAATGAGCGAGACGACGCGCACGGGCGAAGCCGCGAGCGACACGCGAACGCCGGAATCGTCCACGAGATCGCCGGCGGGGGGCCGCGGGGCCTCCGAACAGCCGGCAAGAAAGCACAGCGCGAGCGCGAGAACTCTCCGAAGCACCCTGACCCTCCCCCGAGGGAACTGCGGGTGGCACGACCGCGGAGGTCTCCTGGCTTGGGGCTCCCGCTCGCCTTCCCGGTTGCCCAGTGGCGTGGTGAGCGGGGAGTGTATCGCCCCTGACAGTGGCGGGGCCGCGCCGGATTTGCACCGGCTTCCGAGCATCCGCGTCGTGATGTTGTGAGCGCGAACTTAGGAGCGGGGAGGCCGCATGGCAAGAGCGCGCTCGAGCTGCTGCTTGAGCCGGTCGCGCTCGGATAGATAGCCGTCCCACTGGGGGGCGTCGACCTCCCGCTGCCGCCCGGCATAGCGCGCATCGAGCCGCGCGATCGCGCCGGCCAGCGCACCGGGTTCGGCCGGCCCGGGGGCGGAGACCGGCCGGCGCCTCCGGAGCAGGCGCCACGCGAGCAGGGCAAAGCCCAGAGCCAGGAGGGCCACGAGTATCACCAGGAGCTGTTGCGACGAGAGCGGCCGGCCCGCGAGCACGATCTCCAGCGTGGTGGCACCCGCCATCGTACCGGCAAAGCGGCGGAAGGCTCTCCCCTCGATCATCTGCGAATCGGCCAAGGTCATCGCCGGCGTCTCCACCCGCGCGGCTTCCTCTTCGAGCAGCACGAAGACCGATTCGTCCACCGCCGCCGGCACCACGAAGCGGCCGATCTCACCGGGGATTCGGTACTGCAACATGAGCTCCTTGTCACCCGGCGAGAGCGGGGCAAAGATCAGCACGCTGTCACCCCGAAACGCGAGCGCCTCCGGTGCGAACTGGCCGAGGCGGCTGTCCGCCATCTCCACATTCTGGGCCGCCTCCGGGAGCGGACCGCCCCACGACGGTCGCACGCTGTCGGGCGCCACCCGGGTGAGCGGACCGGGGTTCCCGAGCACCAGCCAGTCGATCACGATGCGGGTGCCGGATTCGTCGGCCCGGCTCACCAGCAGGGTGCGCTGGCGGACCGCCACCGGCTGCGCGCTCGAGGTGTCGGCGACGATGAGTGTGACCGCGGTATCGGGCAGGGTGGAATCGGCGCTGATCGGCCGCGAGAAGTATTCGATGCCGGCGTACCGCGCGCTCAAGAGAAACGCG
This sequence comes from uncultured Gemmatimonas sp., assembly GCA_964439025.1. Taxonomy (GTDB): domain Bacteria; phylum Gemmatimonadota; class Gemmatimonadetes; order Gemmatimonadales; family GWC2-71-9; genus JABFSM01. Next base: position 3,669 of record CAYTMW010000027.1, read on the forward strand.
GCCCCGCTGTCGGGGGCGAAGCGGAACCGGAATCCGCCCCGCGCGTCAGTGAAGGCGGTGTCGAGGGGCCCCTGCCGCCGCAAACCGACGCGGTGGAGCACCACCGCGAATGCCGGCACCGCGACGGTATCGGTACCCGACAAACGGACGATCCGGCCTTCGGCCCGCACCTGCGCGTGCACCGCCCGCGCGCAGATGGCGCAGAGCGCGGCGCATGCCAGCGCCCTCACGGCTGGAATCGGCCCAGGTCCTGGGGATCGAGCTTTTCGAGGAAGCGCTTGAGTGCGTCGGGGTCGGTGGTGGGCTCGGGGGGAGTGACCTCACCCCCGTTGCCGCGCTCGAGGAGCTCTTCATTGAGGAAGATCGGCGAGTTCATCCGGAGCGCGAGCGCGATGCTGTCGGAGGGGCGCGCATCGACTTCGAAGACGTCGCCGCCACGGTAAATCAGCAGCTGGGCCAGATAGGTGTTCTCTCGCAGCGAAGCGATCACCACCCGGCGAAGCTCGCCGCCGAGACCGGCGACCAGCAGCTTCATCAGATCGTGGGTGAGCGGACGCTCGGGGTGGATGCCCTGCAGCTCCAGCGCGATGGCATTGGCCTCGGACGCGCCGATCCAGATGGGAAGGGTGCGCTCTCCCGCTTCTTCCTGGAGGACGACCACGGGAGTGTTCGTGGTTCGGTCGAGCCCGAGATGGGCCACCCGCATCCGCACCATCGCGCCGCCCCTCCCCGCGTCACACCCTGGACGCGGAAAGCAGGGCTCGCACGCGCGACGTCTCTTCCCAGGGGAAGAGCTGCACGCGCCGGTCATAGGCCCGCACTTCCCTGGGCCGCCGCCCGAAATGCCCGTACGCCGCGGTGGGCTGATAGATCGGCCGCTTGAGACGGAGCGCGTCGATGATGCCCTTGGGCGTGAGGTCGAAGACCTCGCGCACGATCTGCTCGAGATGGGTATCGGGAATCATGCCGGTGCCGAAGGTGTCCACCAGAATGGAAACCGGCTGGGCCACGCCGATGGCGTACGCCACCTGCACCTCGCAGCGCCGCGCGAGCTTCGCCTCGACGATGTTTTTGGCCACCCACCGGACCGCGTAGGCGCCAGAGCGGTCGACTTTGGAGGGATCCTTCCCGCTGAACGCGCCTCCGCCATGGCGTGCCATCCCGCCATAGGTGTCCACGATGATCTTGCGCCCGGTGAGCCCCGCGTCGCCGTGGGGGCCTCCGATGACGAACCGGCCGGTCGGATTGACGAGAATCTTGGTGCGCCGCGCGCTGAACCCGAGGCCCTCGAGCACCGGCCGGATCACTTCCGACACCATCGTCGCCTTGATGGTGTTCTGGCTGAGCACCCGTCGTCCGGCGCGTTCCGAGTGCTGGGTGGACAGCACGACCGTCCCCACCGCCACCGGGCGATCGCCCTCGTACACCACCGACACCTGGGTCTTCCCGTCGGGCCGCAGCCACTCGATCGGCGAGTAGTCCTTGCTTCCCTTGCGAACCGCGGCGAGCCGCTCCGCCAGGCGGTGCGCCAGCACGATCGGCAGCGGCATCCTCTCCCGGGTTTCCCGCGTGGCATAGCCGAACATCATTCCCTGGTCACCGGCGCCCTGCTCCTTCCGCTTGCCGGAGTCGACCCCCCGCCTGATGTCCGCCGACTGACGGTCGATCGAGGTCAGCACCGCGATGGTCCGCCCGTCGAACCCGTACGATGCGTCGGTGTAGCCGATGTTCTCGACGGTCTTGCGGACGATATCAGGAATGTGGACGTAGGTGGTGGTGGTGATCTCCCCCGCGACCATCGCCATCCCCGTCGTCACCAGCGTTTCGCAGGCGACCCGCCCCGACGAATCCTTCGCGAGGATGGCGTCGAGGACGGCATCGGAAATCTGATCGGCCACCTTGTCGGGATGTCCCTCGGTCACCGATTCGGAGGTGAAGACGTGGCGCTTCTTGCTGGAGGCCATGAGGAGCCGGGGAAGAGAGGAAAAGGCGTGACCAGTGACCGGTGACCGGTGACCGGTGACCAGTGACCGGTGACAGGTTACAGGTTACAGGTTACCGGTTACCGGTTACAGGTTACAGGTCACGCGTTACCACCTTGCCGTCAAAATACCCCCCGGAGCCCCGCCCCGGCAACGGACTGTTGGGATCGATGAGGCGCAAATCGAGGAACGGCGCAACGGCATCACGGAGCACCTGCATCACGGTGTCGGGATCGGGCGCCTCGAGCGCCTGGGCCGCCGCGTCGCGCGCGGCGGACATCGGAATGGTGCGCACCAGCCACTTGAGGAGCGGCAGCGTGGGCGGCGCGACCGAGAGGGTGGTGAAACCCAGCCCGAGCAGGAGGACGGCGTGGAGCGGCTCCGACGCCATCTCGCCGCAGATGCTCACCGGAATTCCTTTCGCGGTCCCGGCGGCAAGGACGTCGCGCAGCATCCGGATGATGGCCGGATCGTGCGGCGTGAACCGCGCGGCAAGATGCGCGTTGCCCCGGTCGACCGCGAGCGCGTACTGGGTGAGATCGTTCGTGCCGATCGAGAAGAAGGCGCACACCGCCGCGAGCCGGTCGGCCATGATCACCGCAGCCGGGGTCTCCACCATCACCCCCACCCGGAGCTCCTTCGCGGCGCGGATCCCTGCGCGGGCGAGGTCGGCGGCTTCCTCGGCGATCAACTCCTTGGCGCGGAGCACCTCGTCCACTCTGGTGATCAGCGGCAGCATCACGTCCAGCGGGCGGTCGGCCGCGGCGCGCAGGATGGCGCGGAGCTGCGGCCGGAAGATCTCCGGCTGGTCGAGGCAGACCCGGATCGAGCGCCAGCCGAGGAAGGGGTTGGCTTCCGACGGCGCGGCAAAGGCCGCGGGGAACTTGTCGCCGCCCAGGTCGTATGTGCGAATCACCACCGGCTGGCCGCCGAACGCCGACGTGATCCGGCGGAAGTACTCCAACTGCTCGTCTTCGCTGGGGAGGTGGGCGCGGCCGGCCACCAGGAATTCCGTGCGCAGGAGCCCGACCCCCTGCGCGCCATGGCGCACCGCCATGTCGATCTCGTCGGGAAGGTCGACGTTGCCCATCAGGGTCACCGTCACGCCGTCGGGCGTGACACTGGGCTGCTGGACGGCGGCCTCGAGCTCCACCTCGAGCTTGTGCCGCCGCGTGGCGGTGACCTGCGCCGCTTCCAGCTCCTGCAGCGTCGGCTCGACGAGAATGGTTCCCGTGGTGCCGTCCAGGAGCAGCATGGCACCGGGCTTGATGCGCGCCACGGCCCCCGGGACACCCATCACGCAGGGAATGCCGAGGGAATGGGCGAGGATGGCGGCGTGCGAGGTGCGGGTCCCCTCCTCGCTCACGAGACCGGCGAGCTGGTCGCGATCGAGCTGCACCGTGAGACCCGGGTAGAGCTCGTGCGCCACGATGATGACATGGCGCTGATCCTCGAATCCGAAGAGCTCCTCGTCGCCGTGCCCCGTTAGATGCCGCAGCACCCTGAGCTGGGTGGAGAGGAGATCGGCGAGCCGCTCGCGGAGCCGCACATTGCCCGTGCCGCCCCATTTGGCGCGCATCTCGAGGGCCTTGAACTCGTAGGCGGTTTCGGCGCTGAAGTGATTATCCCGGATGAGGTGCCCGACTTCCTTGAGGAACTCGGCGTCCTGCACCATCATGATCTGCGCTTCGAAGATCTGGCTTTCCTCATAGCCGGCGCGCTCGAGCACGCGCTCCCGCAGCCGGTTGAGGCTGTGCACCACCGCCGCGACCGCCTCGGCCAGCCGGCGGACTTCGCCTTCCACCTCCTCGGCGGACACCCAGCGATCGGGCACCACGGGGAACTTCCACTCCAGCACGACCGCGGGGGCGTACGCCAGCCCGGGCGAGACGCCAACGCCGCGGATCGCCCGTTCGTCGGTCATGTTTCGCCGAACCCGGAGGCGATGAGCTCCGCCATCGCGGTGGCGGCGGCTTCGGCATCGGCGCCGTCGGTGCGCACCACCATCACGCTCCCGCACTCCGCGGCGAGCATCATCACCCCCATGATGCTCTTGCTGTTGACCGGCACACCGTCCTTCACCAGCTCGACGTCACAGTCGAAGCTGCTCGCCAGCCGGACGAGCTGGGCCGCGGGCCGGGCGTGGAGGCCCAGCGAGTTCACCACCGTCACCTCTCGCTCGATCACGCGGCACTCCATCGCCAGAGGAGCGCAAGGGCGGCGGCGCCCACGGTGAGCGCCGGCGCGGAGAGCGGCCGCCGCAGGGTGAGCACGCCGAGTGCGGCGGCACCGGCCACGACCAGGACCGTCGCGCGGACCGACTCGCCGCTTCCACGGAGGAGCCAGGCCGCCACCATCGGCACCGCGGCGCCGATCAACACCGCGGCCACATCGCCGGCGCGGGGAGCGGCCTTGGGCAGCCACGATTCGCTGATCGCGTGCGCCACCCGGAGTCCGTGCCCCAGCCCGATCCGAAGACCCCAGGCGGTGACCACGATCCGGAGCACGTTGTACCCGAGTACCGTCAAGGCGATCACGCCGAGACCGTAGCCCTGCGTCACGCCGAGCATCGCCATCCCCATCGCCGCCGGGACGATCCCCGCCCAGAAGAGCTGGTCGCCCAGCGCGCCCAGGGGACCGGAAAGCGCGGTGCGGAGCCGGAGGATCCGTTCGCCCGGCTCGCCATCGAGCTCGGCCCGCGCCAGGGCGCCCACCGCGGCGCCGGCGAGAAACGGATGCGCATTGAAATACTGCGCGGCGCGGGCCCGCACGGCGCGGGCGCGCTCGGGATTCTCCTCCAGCGGCGCGAGCAGCGGCTCCATGGCGACGGCGATCCCGATGCCTTGCATCCGCTCGTAGGTCCACGACGCCTGCAGCGCCGCGAGCCGGAGGAAGGTGCGCGCGCGTCCAATCACTGGAGGGCGAGCCCCAGCACACCGAGCGCCAAGCCGCCCGCCAGCCAGACCATCCGCCGCGCAGTTCCGGCGCGGCGGACTGCGCCGCCGATCACCGCCACGAATCCGCCGGCCACCACCACGACGGCGAGCGCACGCTGGGTCGCGGCATCGAGCCGGAGCGCATCCTGCAAGAGCGCCGCGGCCAGGAGGCCGATTGCCGCCAGCCCGGCGCTCCGAACAAAATCGGCGCTGAGCCCGACCAGATGTACCCTTGACGCGACGCCCGGATCGCCCCGGTCGAGAGCCGTCTCCGCGCGCTTCAGGGCCCACGCCGTCACCCGGCGGTGCAGCACGATGGTCGGCCCTCCGAGCTGAGCCAGGACCAGACCGAGCAGCACCGACGGCCCCAGCGCCGCGGTCCATGGCTGCCCCGCTCCGAGCGCGACCGCCGCGACGGTAGCGGCGCCGTAGTCGGGATAACGCGACGCGCCGACCGGGAGTACATCCAGTGCGAACAGTTCCAGCGCGAGGCCGATGCGGAGCCCCGCCATCGGATCATTCAGAATCACGCCCGCCACCGCGCCCGCCACCAGCGGCCGGTTGAACAGCCCCTGGAGCACGCTCGCGAGGTCGAGACCCACGACCGTGCCCCACACCATGAGCGGAACGACGGGAAAGTCGTTCATTCGAGGTCCGTGAGCGGCACCTGCCGGGACGTGGGCAGGTCCTGCGCGCTGATCTGCATACCCCGTCGCGCCAGCCACTGCAGCATCGCGAGCTCCTCGTCGGAGAGATACAGGTAGCGCAGCCGCTCGCGCCGGCCCGGCCCCGCGTGAATGCCGCCCAAGTTGAGCCGGTGGAGCGCGCCGGGAGCCTGCCGCTCCAGTTCGGAAGCGAGGTCGATCGTCCCCATCAGTACGAGCACCCGCTCGCGGCTCGCGTCCCATCCGGCGAGCTTCGGCGCCGCTTCGGTTGCGCTGGCGAATTCGACCGCAATCTCCCGAGGCGCCGCCATGCGATACAGCTCCTGCTCCCACGGGCTCGCCCGAACCTCGTCATCCACCAGCACGATGCGATGCAGGTCGAGCGGCCGGCCCCAGCCCACGACCACCTGGCCGTGGACCAGACGGTCATCGACCCGGCAGAGCACGATCGCCATCAGCGCTCCGCGATGGCCCGGGCCCCGGCTTCGGCTGCCCGGCGAGCCACCTCGGCGATCTCCTGCTCGCGGTGGAAGAGGAAGTCGAGCAGCATCCCCAGATTGACGCCGGTGACCACCCGGACATTGTCACGCGCCGGGAGACCGCGCATCGCGGCAAAGAGACAGCTCCCGCTGGGCAGGTCGACGAAAACAATCGCGCGGTTACCGCCCACCGCCTCGACGACGCGCGATTCCAGTGCCGCGCGGTCGGCGCCGGTGTTGGTGACCGGGATCAGGGCGCCGCGCACCCCGCTGATCTCCTCGGCCGCACCGACGAGCGCCTGGGCCACCGCACCGTGCCCCACCACCACGCCCAGGAGGGGCCCAGTCATTCGTAGTCTTCCTGCAGGTACTCCCGAAGGCCGCGCTGCTCCATCATCCGCTTGATCAACCGGTCGTTGAACGCACTGGCGACGTCCACGCCGGTCATGCGGAGGAGGTGCGCCATTGCCACCACCTCGGAAATCACCGTGAGATTCTTGCCCGGATTGAGGCCGACGATCACCTTGGGCACCTTCACTTCGAGAATGCTGGTCTCCTGGCGCACCAGTCCGGTGCGGTCGGCGTCCTTGGATTTTTCCCAGTCTTCGAGCTGCACCACGACCTCGATCCGCTTCTGCTGCCGGACCGAGCGAACGCCGAAGAGCGCTTTGACGTCGATCAGGCCGATGCCGCGGATCTCCATGTGGTGCGCCGCGAGCTCGTGGCCCTGGCCGATCAGGATGTCGTTGCCCTTCCGCGCGACGAGGACCAGATCGTCCGCGACGAGCCGGTGCCCCCGCTCCACCAGGTCGAGCACGCATTCGCTCTTGCCGATGCCGGAGCGGCCGGTGAAGAGGAGCCCCACCCCGTACACGTCGGCGAGCGAGCCGTGCAGCGTGGTGCGGGGCGCGAACGCATCCTCGAGGATGGGCTTGATTCGCCGGAAGAACTCGGCGGTCTTGAGCCTGGTCCGGAGCACGGGGATACTTCGCGCCCGGGCCAAGGTGAGCAGAAGCTCGGGGACGTCCTGCCCCTTGGTGACGAAGACGCAGGGCAGATCGAAGCCCATGAAGGTCTCGATCGACCCGTTGCGCGCCTCGTCGTCGAGCGACTGCAAGTAGGTCACCTCGGTCTCGCCCAGGACGTGGAGGCGGGCCGGGACGAAGCGGCCGGTGTATCCGGCGAGCACAAGGCCGGGGCTCGCCACCTCCTGATCGGGGAGCGGCCGGTCGAGGCCCTGCTCCCCAGTCAGCGATTCGAGCTGGAGTGGATCGCCGCGGCGGGCGAGCAGATCGCGCGGGCGAAGACTCATGCGTCCCGGGTCGGGGCGCGGCGCGTCCGTTGGCGCACCCGGCCCGCCTTGAGGAGCTGGGGCCGGAGCTTTTCTTCGGCGCGATCGAGGGCGGTGCGATGATCGGCCCCTTCCCCCGCCCCGACCAGCATCTTCCGGCCGCGGGCGTGGAGACGGATTTCGACGGAGTGCGCCAGCGGGCCCGCGTCGAAGACGACCGTGGCGTCGAGAGCGTGGGGCGAAAGCTGCGCCAGGCGCTCGGCCACGGCCATGGCCCGTTCCCGCAGCGAATCGGTGACTTCACAGTGACGAGCACTGATGGTGGTCTGCATCATGCCCTCCCGGAACGAGGTGGGAGCGGGCTCCTGCCCGCGACGAGCTCGGCGAGGTGCGCTTCGGTTGCGGCGGCGGCATCGTCCCAGCTCCAGGCCAGGGCGTGGCGCCGGGCGGCGGCTCCGAGTCTCGCGACCAGCGCCGGATCGCCGGCGAGCTCGAGCATTCGCCGGGCCAGCGTGGCGGCATCGCCGTGCGGCACCAGAAATCCGGTTTCTCCCTGTCTCACCGAGTCGCGCAACCCCGGGCTGTCGGAAGCCAACGACGGCGTGCCACACGCCGCGGCCTCCAGAATGGTGAGCCCCCACCCTTCCTTGGGCGACGGGAAGAGATTGGCCCAGGCGGCGCGGAAGAGATCCCGTTTCCGCGCTTCGGAGACGAACCCGAGGAAACGGACCGCGCCACTCTGCCCCAGCGTCTCGGCGAAGCCACGAAGCCGCGCCGCGTCGTCCCCGGTTCCCACGATGTCGAGCGAGAGACCAGGTCGCTCGCGGCGCGCCAGGGCCAGAGCCCGGATCGCCACCTCGACGCCCTTGTAACGCTTCAGGCGTCCGACGTATAAGAAGGTCGGCGCATCGGTCCGGTCAAGCCCGGACGCCGGCGAATACGACTCGGCGTCGATTCCGGGATGGATCACCCGCACCCGCTCCGCGGGGACGCCGCGGGCGACCAGATCATCCCGTGTGCTCTCACTGATGGCATGAAATCCGGCTCTGCGATAGAGCCGGGGAATCGGCCGCTCGGCCAGCGCCACGGTGGCGGCCATCGGCCAGGGCGCTTCCTGAAAGGCGGTGCTGCCGAAGAGGTGGGGGACGATGGCGCAGAACGGGAGCGCCGTGATCGATGCGAGGTAGAGGGGAACCTTGTTGATGTCCTCCACGACGATGTCCCACGGTTGCCGGATGAGCGCCCGGCGCACCGCGCCGCGGCCCATTGCGGCGAAGCTGTGTCGCCCACCGTGACGCTCCACCGAAATCCCCCGCACCATCGCCGAGGGGGCGGCCCCCGGCCAGCCGGAGCAGACCAGGTGTACCCGGTGGCCGCCGGCCGCGAGCCGGCCGAAGAGCTCGAAGAGATGAAGCTCCGCCCCGCCGGCGTGGGGATTTTCCAGATCCTGCCAGTTGGCCAGGAGAATGTTCACAGCCGTCCGAGTGTGCGGGCCACGGTGTCCAGCACGCCGTTCACGAATGCCGCCGATTGCACCCCGCCGAAGCGGTGAGCCAGGTAGAGCGCCTCGTCGATGGCGACTTTGGGAGGCACCACGCCGGTCATCAGCTCGAGAACACCGAGCCGAAGGATGTTGCGGTCCACCAGGGCGAGCCGTTCGAGCCGCCAGTTGGAGACGGCCCTGCTGAACGCGTCATCGATCTCATCGCGCCGCGCGACCACCCCCGCGGCGATCGCCACCGCCTCGATGAGAATTCCCGGCGGGGAGCCGGTGATGCGCGCCACTCCGGGCATCAGGTCCTCGACCGGCGCCCGCCCGTCGATTTCCCAGGCATAGAGCAACTGCAGCGCGCGGGCTCGCGCCCGGGTCTCCGGCCTAATCACCATGCTTCGCTGCCTGCCGGATCACATCAGCGGCCCGGATCGCGGCCTCGGCCGCTTCATGCCCCTTGTTGCCGGCGGCTCCCCCCGCCCGCGCGACGGCCTGCTGCATGGTATCCACCGTCAGCAACCCGAAGCCGATCGGCAACGCGTACTCTGAGGCCAGCGTTCCGATCGCGCGCGACGCCTCGCCCGACAGGTAATCGAAGTGAGGTGTTTTTCCGCGCACGACGACGCCCAGCGCGACCAGCGCGCCGTAGCGGCCGGTCTTCGCGAGGGCGGCGAGGACGCTGCCCAGCTCGAAGGCGCCGGAAACCCAGACCACGTCCACCGCCTCGGGCGGGATCCCCGCTTCGTCGCAGCATTGCCGGGCGCCTTCGAGAAGCCGGGAGGTGATCCGCTCGTGGTTGCGGCTCACCACGATCCCGATCCGCCGCACCGCGACGAGTTGTCCGGAGAATTCGGCCACGTGAGGCTCAGTAGGTGAAAAGGTGGCCGAGCTTGTCGCGCTTGGGTAAGCGACGAGCTGTGCCACGGTCACGAAGGGGAGACCGTGGCGCTCGGCGAACCCATGCAGCTCGGGCACCCGGACCATGGAGCCGTCGGCCTTGAGGATCTCGCCGAGCGTCGGTGTTCCGTCCGGCCTGCCGATAGAGCTCGAGCTGCTCGCAGCGCTCCGCCGCACACACCAGGTCGCCCTCGTTCTCCCGGTCTGCATCGTCGGCCACGACGATGAGCTTGCCGTTGCGGAGGTCGGAAATCGCTTGATCCATGGTTCCGAAAGACATCTGCGCAGGAGCCAGCCAGTAGCGAGTAGTCAGGAGGGAAAGGCCTTCCCTTCTGACTATTCGCTATTCGCTACTCGCTTCTGACTCCTCGCTCCAGAAAGTTGAGCACGTATTTCCCAATGAGATCCGCCTCCACGTGTACTTTGTTCCCTACAGCCATCGCACCCAGCGTCGTCACGGCCAGCGTATGGGGAATGAGCGACACCTGAATGATACCCCGTCGGGGCAGATCATTGATGCTGAGACTCACCCCGTCCACAGTGATCGAGCCCACGCGCACGCTGGCGCGCGCGACCTCCGCCGGCTGGAAGCGGGCGCTCCAGATTGGCCCGCCGTCCCCTTTTTCATATCGCCGAAGAGCGCGCGCCGCATGGCCTCCAGCTGGTTCACACGAACCGGACGCCCGTCGCCCCGGTGCGAATTTCGCCGAGGATCCAGCTCTGCTCACCGGCGGCGGTCGCGGCGCGCCGGACTTCTGCCGCCTGGTCCGCGGGCGCGACCACGATCATCCCCACACCGAGATTGAAAACATCCCGCATCTCCTCGGGTGAGACGCCGCCGCCCTGCTGCAACAGCTCGAAGAGGGGAGAAAGGCTCCAGCTCGACGATTCCACGACCGCCTCGCACCCCTCCGGGAGCATCCGCACCAGATTGCCGGGAATGCCGCCGCCGGTGACGTGGGCGAGGCCGTGCACCCGATCCAGCACCGGCGACAGCGCGGCCCAGTAGCTCCGGTGCACCGCGAGGAGCGCCTGCCCCACGGTTTGCGACGTGCCCTGCAGCACTGCATCGAGACCGAGCTTGAGCCGGTCGAAGAGAATCGCCCGCGCGAGGGTGTAGCCGTTGGTGTGCAACCCGCTCGACTCGAGCGCGATCAGCACATCGCCCGGCACGATCGCATCGCCGTGGAGCGCCGCGTCCTCCTCCACGACGCCCACGATCGTTCCCGCGAGATCGAAGTCGCCCGGCTGGTAGAGTCCCGGCATCTGCGCCGTTTCGCCCCCGGCGAGCGCCATCTCATGGTTGCGGCAACCGCGCGCCACGCCTTCGACGATTGCCGCGGTCTCCGCGACGGTGAGTCCGCAGCCGGCGACGTAGTCGAGAAATGCGAGGGGCCGTGCCGCGTGCACCAGGATGTCGTTGACGCTGTGGTTGACGAGGTCCTCGCCGACGGTGTCGAACCGCCCCGCCTCGCGCGCGACCATGACCTTGGTGCCGACGCCGTCGGTGCTCATGACCAGGACGGGACGGCGGTACCCCTCGGGCACCCGCACCATCCCGCCGAAGGCGCCGACCTTCCCCACCGAGTGCGCGGTCCGCGCGCCCTGGACCAGCGCGGCAATCCGCCGCTTGGCGGCTTCGGCGCCTTCGAGATCGACGCCGGCGGCGGCGTACTGCGATCCGCTCACGGCAGGGGCTCCGCGAGGCGCACATCCGTCAGATCCACGAACGCTTCGACCCGCTTCCGCACGGCGTCAAGGTCCACCGTCTCGAATCCCTTCACGCCGAACCCCTGCACCGCGAAGCTGCCCATCACCGCGCCGTACACCATGGCGCGGCGGAGCTGGGCATGCGCGGTGGAATCCACCCGCGCAAGGTATCCCATGAAGCCGCCGGCAAAGGCGTCTCCCGCGCCGGTGGGGTCGAACACTTCCTCGAGGGGATACGCCGGAACGTAGAAGGTGCGGCCGGGCTCGATGAGCAGGGCCCCGTACTCACCCTGCTTGATGACCACGCGCTTGGGGCCGTGCGCCATGATCCATTTCCCGGCGCGGTGGATGTTCCAGTCGCCGGAGAGCTCCCGGGCCTCGCCGTCGTTGACCAGCAGGATGTCCACCCGCTCCAGCAGCTTCATCAGCTCCGGCTTCTTGCTCTGGATCCAGTAGTTCATGGTGTCGCACACGACCAGCGCCGGGTCCGTCACCTGGTCCAGGACGCCGAGCTGGAGCACCGGATCGATGTTGCCGAGGAACAGGTACTTCGCGTCCCGCCAGGCGGGCGGCAGCCTGGGGTCGAAGGCGGCAAAGACGCCGAGCCGCGTCTCCAGCGTTTCGCGGCTCTGCAGGTCATAGGAGTACTTCCCCTTCCACCGGAAGCTCTCCCCCTCCGCGCGCTCGACGCCGGACCAGTCGATGCCGCCCGGCGCCAGGCGCTCGAGCTCGGCCACCGGGTAATCGGAGCCGACGACCCCGACCACGCGCACCGGGTGGAGCAGCGACGCGGCGACGCTGAAGAACACCGCCGATCCCCCCAGCGTGTCGGCGGTCTCCCCGAACGGCGTAAAGATCGAATCGAGCGCGACGCTGCCGACGACGAGGAGACTCATGCGATTACATCCGGTCGGGGGCGGAGAGTCCGAGGAGGCGCAGTCCGTTGCCGAGCACCTGGCGCGCCGCGCGCGCAAGCACCAGCCGGGCCCGCTCGGTGGCGGGTGGCTCGCCGAGCACGCGGCAGTGGTGGTACCAGCCGTGGGCGACGCGCGACAGCTCTTCGAGATACCCGGTGATTCGATGCGGCTCCCGGGCGCGGGCCGCTCCGGCGACGACCTCGGGGAAGCGGGTCAGCTCCTTCAGCAGCTCGGCGTCCTCCGGCGCGGGGAGCGCGTCGAGCGACGCGGTGGCGCCGGCGGCGGCAACCTCGATCCCCGCCACGCGGAAGATCCCGCTCATCCGCGCGTGCGCCATCTGCACGTAGAAGACGGGGTTTTCGTCGGTCTGCTTCCGGGCGAGGTCCACGTCGAAGGTGAACGGCGTCTCCCCCTTCCGCATGAGGAAGAAGTACCGCGCCGCATCCGTGCCTACCCAGTCGAGCAGCTCGCGCAGCGTCACGAAGTCACCGGCCCGCTTCGACATCCGGACCTCTTCCCCACCCTTCATCACCTTGACCAGCTGGACCAGGGCGACCTCGAAGAACTCGCCGGGATAGCCCAGCGCGCGGAGCGCGGCGCGCATCCGCGGAATGTATCCGTGATGATCGGCGCCCCAGACGTCGATGACCCGCGCGGAGCCGCGCTCGTGCTTGTCGCGATGATAGGCGAGGTCGGGAACGAGGTACGTGAGGGTCCCGTCGCTCTTCCGGAGCACCCGGTCCTTGTCGTCGCCATGCGCTTCGCTCCGAAGCCAGAGGGCGCCGTCCTTCTCGTAGGTGAGCTGCTTCGCGGCGAGCTCGTCGAGCGTATCCTGCACCCGGCCGTCGTCGTAGATGGCCTGCTCCGAGCTGTGCACATCGAAGCGGACGCCGAAGTCCAGGAGGAGCGCGTCCTGCTCCTCCCGCTGGAACGTCAGGATGTATTTCCTGAGCGTCGGCGCCGCGGCCTCGAAGGAATCGGGAACGTCCGGCGCTCGCGCGGCGGCTTCCACGAGGTACTCGCCGTGATAGCCCCCCTCCGGAATCGCGGAATCGCGCCCGCGCCGCTGCTGGATGCGGGCCCACAGACTTTCGACCAGCCGGTCGATCTGGGCGCCGGAGTCGTTGATATAGAACTCGCGGGTGACGGCGTGCCCCGTCCACTCCAATAGCGCGGCGATCCCGTCACCCAGCGCCGCGCCGCGGCCGTGGCCCACGTGGAGCGGCCCGGTGGGATTGGCGGAGACGAACTCGACGTTGATACGCGCGCCGGCGCCGAACGCCGAGCGGCCGTACCCGTCCGCCTCCGCGATGATCGTCGCGAGCGCGGAGGCGAGCTGCTCGCCGGCGAGCCAGAGATTGATAAACCCCGGACCCGCGATTTCAACCCGGGAGACGACGCCCTCGGGAAAAGCGAGCGCGCCCACGAGCTCCTCGGCCACCCTGCGCGGATTGGTCTTGCGGCTCTTCGCGATCAGCATGGCGAGATTGGTCGCGAGATCGCCGTGACCTTCGTCGCGAGGCCGCTCCAGGACGAAGGGCGTATCGGGGGCGCCGAGCGCGCGGGCAACCCGGTCGAGCTCCGCCCGGATGAGCTCACTCACCCGGCTTGGCCTTCTTCTTCGCCGGTTTGTCGGTCTCGGATTTGGGCGCCGGCTGGTCCTTCGCCGCGGCGGGCGCGGGCTCGTCCTTCGCCGCGGCGGGCGCGGCGTCGGGCTTCCTGGTTTCGCTCTCCGGCTCCTTGCGCGGGCCTTTTCCGTCCTTGCCGTAGTCGGTGATGTAAAAACCGGAGCCCTTGAAGATGAGCGCCGCACCGCCGGAGAGCTGGCGCACGGAAATCCGCCCGCACGTCGGACACTTGGTCCGGGGGCGGGCGTTGATCCGCTGCACGACTTCAAATTCGTGCCCTTCGGGGCAGCGATACTCGTAGGTTGGCATGTCCGTCCGAATGAGCTAAGCAGCGACAAATCAGAAACTTAGCCACCCCAAGAGGCGGGTTCAAGCTCGCCATTGCCCTTGGGATGGTGACCGGTTGCAGGATAACTTTTGAGCAATGACGTTTCCGCCGCTCCTCTCCCTCGCCTCCGCCCTGGTCTTTGCCCAGAGCGCCCCCTCCGCGGATCACAGCTGGATCGCCGATATCAAGGGGAACCGGGCGTTGCTCGCAGGCAAGGAGGTGCGTGTCGAAGGGCTCGTCGTGGACATTCGCTCCACCGCCTCCGAGGCGCGGCGCGGACTCTACCGGCTGATCGACGAGAGCGACCGCGAGGGAGTGCTGATCCGCACCAACCGGCTTCCGGCCGACGGCGGAGCGTACCGGGTGCGTACGCTCGTCGCCGCCCGGCAGCCCGCCGACGGATCGCTCCTGCTGGTAGAAGTTTCCCGCGATCGCACCGACCGGCGCTCGTCGGTGCCGGCGGTCCTCGCGGTGCTTTCCGCGCTCGCGCTCGCCGCGCTGACCACGCTCACAATCCGCGCGATGCGGGCGGAGCGGCAGTATCTCGTCTCGCCGCCACTCTGGCTGCTTCCCGACGCGGGCCCGTACGGGAAGAGCGCGCCCGCCGCCGCGGGAGAGCCGGCGCTCACCTACGATCCCGATCTCGAGGAATCCGACCGGCGCCAGCGCGAGTCACTCAAGACCCGCCGTCGCATGCTGGTCCGAGCGCTGGTCGTGTCACTGCTCTGTCTTTCAGGAAGCGGGGCGTGGCTGGTCGCGAGCCGGCCGTCCACCTCGCCGGTGCCGGCATTCATCCTGATCGATGCCAACGAGGCGGTCGCGGTCCCTCCTCCGCCGGCGCCGATTCTCGACACGGTGTTCGCCGACCGACCGATCGAGCAGCGGTTCGATTCGGCCCTCCGCCCCCAGCCGATCCGGCGTGATAGCGTCGGTCCCCGTCGCCCACCGGCCACAGTCGCTGTGGCGCCCAACCCTCAAACCGACACGGCCGCGGTTACGCCTGGTCCCGTGCAGCGCCCCGAGGTCGTGATCCCTCCCGCTCCGGCGCCGACCCCCCCTCCCCCTTCCCCCACGCCCGCTTCCCCCCTTCCCCCCTCCCCGCCCCCGGCGCGCAGCCCGGAAGAAGACCGCCGCCTCGCGACCGCTGCAGCGGCCCAGGGGATCAGCCGGGTCGTCGCGGCGATCAACTCGAAGCGGGTGACGGAGCTCCTGATCCTGGTTCCGGAGGAGATGGCGGGTGATGCAGGCCGGCTGGAGCGCTTCGTGGACCTCGTGAAGGGTTTTGCACCACGGGCCACACTTGGCACGGTTGAGCCCCTCGCCTTGGCCGATGATCGCGGAGAGGCGAGATTTGCAGTATCCATAATGTGGCGCGGGGACTTCGGGGTCGAGCGGCGCAAAGCCGGCCGGTTCATCGCAGTCGTCCGTCGTCAGGAAGGAGGCTGGCGGTTCGAGGGCGCCCGCCTCCTCGATGCCATTCCGTAGACCGACCCTCACGCGGATTTCGTCATGAGCTCGAGATCGTACCGGCGCCTCGTCGTCCTGACCGCCCTCGCTGTGGCGGGCCTCGACGGAGCCGCCCAGTCCCAATCGGTGCAGCGACTGTCGCTCCAGGGCTCGGGCGCCGCGCTCTTCGCGACCAAGAACGACCCCAATTTCGAATCGGAGACCCGCCTGGGGTACGAAGTGCAGGCGCGGTTTACGTTCTCGCGCTTCTCGCTCGGCGCAGGGTACCAGCGCAGCACCGTGTTCAACATTGCCGACCCGCCCCTGCGCCTCAGTCTGTCGCTCGGATTCATCGAGCCCCGCTACGTGGTGACGGCAGGCAGCGCCGTCGCGGTCTACGTTGCCGGGCGGCTTGGCGCCGGAACGCTGGTCTGCAGTGACAGCGCGCAATGCGACACCGGGGGAACCAACCTCAGTTACGGCGGCGGTGGCGGGCTGCTCTTCAAGTTGAGCCGGCGTCTCTCGGGCGATCTCGGGGCGCAGTATTTTCAGGTGAGCGGCGATCTGTCCTCCGGGTACGCGATGCTTCGCGCCGGGCTGGGCATCGGGCTCTAGCCGTCGCGCCATTCCTCCCATGACGTCGCTCCGCTCCGCCGCTACCGGGCTCCTGGCGCTGACGCTCGCCCTCTCCTGCAAAGGGGGGGACGGGGGCGTCGCAGGTGTGCTGGTGGTGTCGTCGGTGGATGTGCAGCCGGGCATCAGCGATGTCGTGCTGGGCCAGACCCGCCAGCTCGCCGCGACGCCCAAGACCTCGAGCGGTATCACCGTCCCGGGACGCGCCGTGACGTGGTCGTCCACCGATCCGTTGATCGCGTCGGTCTCCGCCAGCGGACTGGTCAGCGGTGCGGCGCTCGGGGGTCCGGTACGGATCCGGGCGACGGTGGGTGGCGTGGTGGGCGACGCACTCATCACCGTCCGGCCCGTACCGGTGGATCGGGTGACGGTGACGCCGGCATCGTCCCCCGTGCTCGTGGGGGGCAGCGTTCAGCTCGCCGCCACCGCATTCGACGCGGCGGGCGCGCCACTCAGCGGGCGCACGTTCCTCTGGGAATCGAGCGCGCCGGCGATCGCGGCGGTGACCACGACGGGTATCGTGATCGGATTGAGCCAGGGCGGACCGGTCACCATCTCGGCGATTTCCGAGGGGAAGACGGGGACCGCGACGGCGTCGGTCTCCACTCGGCCGGCGACCCGGCTCGTTTTTGCCCAGCAGCCCGGTGCGAGCGTCGCCGGGCTCGCGCTCACACCGCCGATCCGGATCGCACTGCAGGATGATCTGCTCAGCACGGTGCTTGGCGCCACCAATCCGGTGACGATTGCGTTCGCCGGCAATCCGGCGAACGCAACGCTGGGCGGCACCACCATCGTGGATGGAATCAACGGCATCGCGACCTTCAACAATCTGACGCTCAACCGGGTCGGGACCGGGTACACTTTTCTGGTCACCTCACCGGGCCTCGCGCCTGCCACCAGCACGCCGTTCAATGTGGCGGCGGGCGCCGCGAACAAGCTCTCGTTCACCACAGCGTTACCGGCATCGGCAAAGAGCGGAGTGGCCTTCGCTCCCCAGCCGGTCCTCCAGCTCCTCGATGCGGTCGGCAATCCCGTCGCGCAGGGTGGCGTGGTCATCTCGGCGACGATTGGGTCGGGCGCCGGCGCGGTCGGAGGGACGACCACGGCGACGACCAATGCCGCGGGTGTCGCGACCTTCAACACGCTCTCGCTGAGCGGCGTCGCGGGGAGCTACACGCTGAGCTTCGGCGCGCCGGGTATCAGCCCCCTGGTCTCGGGCCCGGTGACCCTGGGCTCCGGCGTCGCCGCATCGCTCGCCATCGTGACCCAGCCGACCAGCTCGGCGAAGAGCGGGGCTCCGCTCTCGCAACAGCCCTCGATCCAGCTCAAGGACGGGTCGGGCAACAACGTCGCCCAGGCAGGGGTGCTGATCACCGCGACGATCGCGTCCGGCGGAGGCGCCCTGGGTGGCGCGACCACGGCGACGACGAATGCGGCAGGACTGGCCCAGTTCACCAGCCTCGCGATCAATGGCCCGGCGGGCACCTACAGCCTCGGCTTCAGCTCACCAGGAGTGACCGGCGCCACCTCCACAGCGATCATTCTCGGCGCGGGCGCACCCACCCAGCTCGCCATCATCACCCAGCCGTCGTCCGCCGCGTCAAGCGGCGTGGCCCTGGCGCAGCAGCCCGCCGTGCAAATCCGGGATGGCAGCGGCAATCCGGTCTCGGTGGCGGGTGTGCAGGTCACGGCGAGCATCACGTCGGGCGGCGGCGCGCTCGTGGGCACCACGACGGTCACCACGAACGCATCGGGGAACGCTGTCTTCAGCAACCTCGCGATCAGCGGACCGGTGGGCGGGTACACTCTCACCTTCTCGTCCTCCGGTCTCACGCCGGTTGTGTCGGGGACGATTGCCCTGAGCGCGGGAGCGGCGGCGCGGCTGGGCCTGGCAACCCAGCCGTCGGCGGCGGGAGCGAGCGGCGTCGCCTTTGCGCAGCAGCCGGTGGTCCAGGTGCGTGACGGCGCGGGGAACTCTGTGGCGCAGGGGGGCGTGCTGGTCACGGTGACGATCGCCTCCGGGCCGGCCGGCGCCACGCTGGGCGGGACCGCGACCGCGACCACCATCGCGAGCGGCGTCGCGACGTTTACCAATCTGTCGATCACCGGTCCGTCGGGGACGTATACGCTGCAGTTCACGGCGCCGGGGCTCACCCTGGTCACTTCGGGCGGGGTGACGCTCGGCGCGGGCTCGGGGACGACCATCGCCGCCAACTCGGTGCTCACGCAGAGCGCGATCGCCGGCACCGCCGTGGGCACACGGCCCTCGGTCAAGGTGACCGACGGCGTCAACTCGGTGCAGGGTGTGATGGTCACCTTCGCTGTCACAGGTGGAGGGGGCTCGATCAGCGGGCCCGCGACGGTTGCCACCGATGTGTCCGGCATCGCGACCGTGGGAGACTGGACGCTGGGACCGACGGCGGGCACCAACAACAACACCTTGACCGCCACCTCAGGCTCGCTCACCGGCAGCCCGGTGACCTTCACCGCCTCGGGCACCGTGGGGACCGCCGCACTCATCACGGCGCAATCGCCGGTGAGTCAGAGCGCCCCGGTGGGCACCGCAGTTACGCCGCCCTCGGTCAAGGTGACCGACATCAACGGCAACGCCGTCTCGACCTTCGCGGTGATGTTTACGGTCACCTCTCTCCAGGGCAGCATCGTTCCTGCGAGCCCAGCCACCGTCAACACCAACGGGTCGGGCGTCGCGACCCTGGCCACCTGGACGCTCGGGAACACGGCTGGCGTCAACAACAACACCGTCACCGCCACCGGCTCTGGCCTCGCGACCATCACGTTCAACGCCTCCGGCACCGCAGCCGGCGCCGGTAACATCGCGGCTATTTCGGTCACTTCCCAGTCCGCCACCGTCGCCACGGCGGTCGCGGCGCGGCCGTCGGTCAAGGTAACCGACGCGCTCAGCAATCCCGTCGCGGGGGTGAACGTCACATTCAGCCTGACCCTGGGCGGCGGCAGCATCGTCCCCGCGACGCCGGCGGTGGTCGCGACGGATGGCCTCGGCATCGCGACACTGACCAGCTGGACCCTCGGCACAACCGCGGGGACGAGCAACAACACTGTGACAGCGACCGCGGCCGGCGTCCCGGGCACCATCACCTTCAATGCGTCAGGCACCTCGGCCGCACCCAATGCCGTCGTCGCCAACTCGCCGGTCAATCAGAGCGCCCAGGTCGGCACGGACGTGGCCGCACCACCCTCGGTCAAGGTCACCGATCAATTCGGCAATCCGATCAACAACTTCGCGGTGAGCTTTGCGGTCACTTCGGGCGGGGGTGGCGCGGTCGTGCCCGCCGCGCCAGCCACCGTCGCGACGAGCCCTGCCGGCATCGCGACCGCGGGCAGCTGGACGCTGGGTCCGAGCGCTGGCACCAACACCGTGAGTGCGACGGCGGGGACCCTGACGGGAAGTCCGGTGCTCTTCACCGGGACGGGGACGGCCGGCGGGGCGACCAACATCGCGGCCAACTCCGTCACCACCCAGAGCACGACCGCCGGCACCGCGGTGACCACACGGCCCTCGGTCAAGGTGGCCGACGGCAGCGCCAATCCGGTCCAGGGTGTGCCGGTGACGTTCACCATTGTTGACGGGGGAGACGGAGCCGTCGGCGCTCCCGCCACCATCGTCACCGACGTAAACGGCATCGCGACCGTTGCCAGCTGGACGCTTCGGACCACGGCCGGGACCAACAACAACACCCTGCACGCGTCGTCGGGCACTCTGACCGGTAGCCCGGTCATCTTCACGGCGTCCGGCACCGTGGGGACTGCCGCACTCATCACGGCGCAATCGTCTACCAGCCAGACCGCCGCGGTGGGCGCCGCGGTTACGCCGCCCTCGGTCAAGGTGACCGACATCAACGGGAACGCCGTCTCGACCTTCGCAGTAACATTTACGCTAACGCAGGGTGGCGGGACGATCGTGCCGACGAGCCCGGCCGGCGTCAACACCAACGGGTCGGGCATCGCGACGCTCGCCAGCTGGACGCTGGGAACCGCGGTGGGCACCAACAACAACACCGTCACCGCCACCGGCTTTGGCCTCGCGACCATCACGTTCACCGCCTCGGGCACGGCGGGAAGTCCCACCACCATCGCCGCCACCTCGGCCACGACGCAGACCGCCACGGTGGGCTCCGC
>CAYTMW010000027.1:24330-43386 GCA_964439025.1 uncultured Gemmatimonas sp.
CGGCGGGAAACGGCACGGTGGGGGCGCCCCTCACCGTGAATACCGATGTCAACGGAATTGCGACCGCGGCGAGCTGGACGCTAGGCACGACGGCCGGTGCCAACACGGTGACCGCGACCTCCGGCACCCTGGCTGGCAGTCCGGTGACGTTTAATGCGACCGGCACGGCGGGAAGTGCCACCACCATCGCCGCCACCTCGGCCACGACGCAGACCGCCACGGTGGGCTCCGCGGTTACGCCCCCCTCGGTCAGGGTCACCGACGGCACCAATCCGGTCCAGGGCATCGCGGTCACCTTCGCCGTGACGGCGGGAAACGGCACGGTGGGGGCGCCCCTCACCGTGAATACCGATGTCAACGGAATTGCGACCGCGGCGAGCTGGACGCTAGGCACGACGGCCGGTGCCAACACGGTGACCGCGACCTCCGGCACCCTGGCTGGCAGTCCGGTGACGTTTAATGCGACCGGCACGGCGGGAAGTGCCACCACCATCGCCGCCACCTCGGCCACGACGCAGACCGCCACGGTGGGCTCCGCGGTTACGCCCCCCTCGGTCAGGGTCACCGACGGCACCAATCCGGTCCAGGGCATCGCGGTCACCTTCGCCGTGACGGCGGGAAACGGCACGGTGGGGGCGCCCCTCACCGTGAATACCGATGTCAACGGAATTGCGACCGCGGCGAGCTGGACGCTAGGCACGACGGCCGGTGCCAACACGGTGACCGCGACCTCCGGCACCCTGGCTGGCAGTCCGGTGACGTTTAATGCGACCGGCACGGCGGGAAGTGCCACCACCATCGCCGCCACCTCGGCCACGACGCAGACCGCCACGGTGGGCTCCGCGGTTACGCCCCCCTCGGTCAGGGTCACCGACGGCACCAATCCGGTCCAGGGCATCGCGGTCACCTTCGCCGTGACGGCGGGAAACGGCACGGTGGGGGCGCCCCTCACCGTGAATACCGATGTCAACGGGATCGCCACTGTGGCCAGCTGGACCCTCGGCACCACGGCGGGAGCGAATACGGTGACCGCCACCTCCGGCACGCTTGCTGGCAGCCCGGTCACCTTTAATGCGACGGGCACCGCCGACTCGCCCACGCAGATGAGCATCACAACTCAGCCGCCTGGGACCGGTACAAGCGGGTCTCCGCTCGCACCTCCGACGGTGATCACGGTGACGGACGCACATGGGAACTTCGTCAGCGGCGTACTCGTGACGGTTACGCTCTCCGGAACCGGTGCATTGTCCGGCACAACCACCGCTACCACGGGTGTGAATGGAGAAGCCTCGTTCTCCAACATCATCATCACCGGGGCAGGCGATCACACACTCACGTTCTCGGCGACGGGCCCCCCGCCGGCGACCTCGACGACAGTCACCATCACCCCCTGAGCCCGCACGGTGGTCCTTTTCACCGTTCACAGTTCACCGTTGCCCGTGTTTCTCCCCCCCCTTCCGTCCGTCTCCATTTAGAGCTAGGGTAGGACAGGCTGAAAATGCGTTGTACTCCATAAGATATCACCTGATATCTCATGATACAACCGCAAGTATTTATTGAACTTAGATGAATGGAGGAGCTCGGCCCATGACCGGGCGGCCGAGCTGGCTCTCATGAAATCTCGCTTGGCGTTTCTGGGGCTCGTGGCGCTCGCCACCCTCGGCTCCTGCGGCAAAGATGGCGCCGATGTCGCCAGCGTCCTGCTGGTCTCCACCGTCGAAGTCACCCCCCAGAGTGGCGACCTCGTCCTGGGCGGGACCGCCCAGCTCACCGCCACCCCCAAGACAGCCAGCGGAATCATCATCCCCGGCCGGACGGTCGTCTGGTCCTCGAGCAACGAGGCAGCGGTCTCGGTATCCCCCACCGGACTCATCACCGCCCTCGCGCTGGGGGGGGGCCCGGTGACTATCAAGGCCACCGTTGATGGGGTCGCCGGCGAATCGCTGATCATCGTCCAGCCCGTTCCGGTAAATCGGGTGACGGTCTCACCCGATCAGCTCGGCGTCATGGTCGCCCAATCCACCCAGCTCACGGCGACCGCCTTCGATGCCGGTGGCGATCCCCTTCCCGGCCGGGTCATCGCGTGGCAGGCGAGCAATCCGGCGATCGCCGCGGTCACCACGACCGGCGTGGTGCTCGGCGTGTCCGAAGGCGGCCCAGTGACGATCACCGCCACGTCCGAAGGGAAAACCGGCAGCTCGACCGTGACCGTCGGACCCCGCCCGGCGATGCGCCTGGGCCTCGTGCAGCAACCCGGCTCCTCGAGCGCAGGCCAGCCGATTATCCCCGCGGTCCGGGTGGCAATTCAGAACGACCTGGGCGGAACCGTCACGACGGCGAGTAACCAGGTCACGATAGCACTGGGATCCAATCCCGGCGGAGCCACGCTCTCCGGCAGCACGACCGTGGCGGCGGTCAGCGGCATCGCCACCTTCGCGAATCTCTCGCTCGATCGCGCCGATGCGGGATACACCCTCACCGTGTCCTCAGGCAGCCTCATGCCCGCGACCAGCTCGGCGTTCAATATCGTCGCGGGATCCGCCAACCAGCTCGCCTTCACCACCGCGCCTCCCGGAACCGCACGGAGTGGCGTGCCCCTTTCGCCCCAGCCGGTGCTGCAGCTTCGCGATGGCTCCGGCAATGCCGCCGGCCAGTCCGGCGTGGTGGTTACCGCCTCGATGGCCTCGGGGACGGCCACGCTGAGCGGCGGCACCTCGGCGACGACCAACGCGGCGGGCAGCGCGACCTTTTCGACGTTGTCGCTCAACGGCTCAAGCGGCACCGTCACCCTGGCCTTCAGCGCGCCGGGCCTTGCGCCCGTGATTTCCGGTCCGATCACGCTGGGCGCGGGGAACGCCGTCGCGCTCGCCATGGTGACCCAGCCGTCGGGGAGTGCGCAGAGCGGCGTCACGCTCGCGGTGCAGCCCTGGATCGAGCTGCGCGATGCGTCGGGGAATGATGTCAACCAGGGAGGCGTGGCGATCACGGCATCGATTGCCTCCGGCCCCGCGGGTGCCACCCTCGGCGGGGGAACCCTGGCGATCACCAACGGCGGCGGCACCGCCCAATTCCACGATCTGGCGATCTCCGGCGCAGCAGGGAGCTATACGCTCAGCTTCAGCAGTGGGGGGCTCACCCCCGTGATCTCCGGCACCATCGCGCTGAGCGCGGGCGCCGGATCCGCCCTGGCCATCGTGACCCAGCCGTCCTCCTCGGTTCCGAACGGCGCGGTCTTCCCGCAACAACCGGCCATCCAGCTGCGCGATCCCGCGAACAATCCGGTCCCGCAAGCCGGGGTGCTGGTCACCGCCACGTTGCAAAGCGGCGGCACGCTCGGAGGCAGCACGACGGTCGCGACGAATGCCTCGGGGGTGGCAACGTTCACCAGTCTGTCGATCACCGGTGGCACGGGACCGAAGACCCTGCTGTTCGCCTCGACGGGCTACGTCTCGGTCGCTTCGAACACGATCACGGTGACGGCGAGCCCGACCTCGCAGCTCTCGATCACCACCCAACCGTCCAGCTCGGCGACCAGCGGCGTGGCGTTCAGCACCCAACCGGCGGTCCAGCTGCGCGATGCGGCGCATAACCCGGTGAGTCAGAGTGGTGTCGTCGTCGACGCGGCGATCGCGACCGGTGGCGGCGCCCTGGGGGGCACGACCACGGCGACGACCAACAGCTCCGGGGTGGCGACGTTCACGAATCTTTCCATCGCTGGGGCGCCGGGGAGCCACAGCCTCGGATTCGGCGCGCCGGGTTTCATCGGGGCCACGTCGAGCGCGATCAACATCACGGCGGCTCCGGCGACCAAGCTCACGATCACGACCCAGCCGTCGAGCGCTGCGACCAGCGGCGCGGCGTTCAGCACCCAGCCGGTGATCGAACTGCGCGACGTGTCGGATAACCCGGTGAGTCAGAGCGGAGTCGTGGTCACGGCGACGATTGCGAGCGGGGGCGGCACCCTCGGGGGCACGAAGACCGCCAGCACCAACGCCTCCGGCGTCGCCACATTCACGAACCTCTCGATCAGCGGATCCGCCGGCGGCAGGACGCTTTCATTCTCCTCGGGAAGCCTGACCCCGGTTGGCTCGGCCACGATCGACGTGACGGTCGGGCCCGCCAGCCAGCTCGATTTCGCGACCGCGCCGCCGGCCACCGCGGCGAGCGGCGTCACCTTCTCGGTGGCTCCCGTGATTCAGCTGGAAAACGCGAGTGGGGGCGCGGTGAGCCAGTCCGGGGTGCCGGTGACGGTGAGCGTTGCCAGCGGCGCCGCCACGCTCGGCGGCACCCTCACGGTCAGCACCGCCGCGACCGGCAAAGCGACCTTCGCCGGCCTCTCGCTCACCGGCCCCACCGGGAGCCACACCCTGCGGTTCACCGCTCCGGGATTGACCGAAAAGATCTCGGGAACCATCACGCTCGGTGCGGGTCCGGCCAACAAGCTCGGGATCGTCACCCAGCCGTCCGCCAGCGCGAAGAGCGGCCGAACCTTCAGCCAGCAGCCGGTGGTCAGGATCCTCGATTCGGCGGGAAACCCGGTCTTCAAAAGCGGGGTCACGATCACGGCGACCATCAATTCGGGCGCTGGCACCCTTGGAGGGGACAGAACGAAGAACACCAGCAGCTCGGGCACCTCGACGTTCGATGATCTCCGGATCACCGGGACGGGGAGCTTCACGCTGAGGTTCACCGCGACCGGTTTCGCCCAGGTGATCTCGGTGACGATTACGGTGACGCCGTAGCGAGAGGGGTTTGGTTTGAGGGGTCGGGGGTCGGGGGTCGGGGATGCTGTTCCCCCACCCCCGACCCCCGACCCCCAACCCCTACATTCCCGGCGTAAACATGATGTGCGCCTTCGGCGTCCCCGGATGCATCACCCAGGGCGCCTTCCCGAAGGGCTTCTCGGCGAGACCCGTGCTCTTTCCCGTGGCGAAGGGGATGTAGATCACGTAGAGCGTCTGGGGCTTGGCCACTTCGTTCTTGACCGGATCGTATGACTCGCCGAAGAGCTGCGACAGCGCCGCCGGGCTCCTGGGCATCTTGATCTTCCCCTGCTTGACCTCCCTGAAGCGCACCGTGTCCACCTGTCCTCCCGTGACGCCGGAAGCGCGCAGCGCCCGGCCCCGCGCCATGAACGGCTCCATGTCGTTGTGATAGCACGACGCATGAAATTCCTTCTGCTTCGGATCGCTGGCGAGACAGGTCATGTCGCCGGTCCCCTTGCGCAGCATCGTCATCTTGCCCTCGGCGCCGTAACCCAGCACCGTGGCGCTGGGGCGCAAATCAACCGGGAGCGGAAGCAGCGCGGCGGCGATCTGCTCCGCGGCAGGTGGGACGGCGGCTGGTTGCTGGACGGCCGGAGTCTGGGCAACCAGGGTAGTGGCATGAGACAGAACCAGCAGCGGAACGAAGGCGAGTCGGGTCATCATGGAGGACATCCTCGTGAATGTGCGTGGCGTCAAAGGGCTTCGTAGGTGCAGCCGCGCTCCTGGCAGATGCCGACGAGCATGGTGTGGGCGGGAACCACAATGACTCCGGGAGTCATCCCCGCGCGGAGCTCGGGATAGATCTCGGTGGCGGGACGATCGACCGCGCGCCCGATCCGCCCGGCCACATTGCGCAGCGAGTTGTTGCATTGCCAGAAAATGGTCCCGCGCGCCTGCAGCGGGCGGACCTTCGCGTCGCTTCCCTCCATAAAGACGTTCCGCACCGCCGGCTTTCCGGTGGCCGGGTCATTGACCTTCCACAGCTCGCCGATCGGATACTTCTGATAGAGCGCGTCGTTCGCGTTGATCGGAAAGGCCTGCCCGCCGATCCCGATGACGGCGTTGACGTCGGGGTGCTTGAGGCCGTAGACGTCCTGCCAGGCGTCGAGCCAGTTCTTCACCACGACCAGCCCGATTTCCATGTCGGAGAGATCGAACACCTGTTTGTGCTTCCCGGTGAGACCGTCGAGCCACGACATGTCCCAGCCCTGCGCGGCTTGCGCGCGGAGCGCCTCGCCCGGCCGGAGCGCGGCCATTCCCGCGAGTGCGCCCATGCCGGCGAGAAAGCCTCTACGTTGCACGCTCATGGTTCAACTCCGGTTGTGAAGAGAGTCTTCAGTCTGAGGACTGAAGTTTAAGCTACTCACTCATCAGCCACCGCCGAAACCAGCTTCCCCGGGGCCAGGGCCCCTCGCAGAGCGCCGGTTCCGGTCGTCATCCGGCGGTGATAATCGATCTGACCCAGATGGTAGGCCAGGTGGCCCTCCAGATGCACCAGGAAATCGCCGGTGCTGACCCGGACCTTTGCCACCGGCTCAGGGTAACGGCTCGCGAGCACCGCGTCAGTCAGAGATCCGAAGGTTCGGGTGAGGGCCGCCGTCGTCTGCTCCACCCGGCCGATCAACTCATCCTTGGAGAGCCCGCGGGTCGAAAACTCCGCGTCACGATCGCGCAAGAAACCGCTCCCTCCGAGCACCGCTCCGATGAAGTGCTGCAGGTTCCCGGTCAGGTGCAGCGCCAGGGTCCCCCCCGAATTGGTGATTCCCGGGACGACTTTCCAGAGATCGGAATCACTGGGATAGGCCTCGACTTCTTTCCGCAGGGTGACCAGCTCCCGCAGAAGAAGGGTCCCGATCGCGCTCACGAACGAAGTCATGGTTTCTCCGAAAAAGTGCGCAGCATGGCGGTGTCCACCCGGTGCCCCCCGTCGAAGCGGTGGACCGTCGGCGTGAGGCCGGCGGCGGCAAGGCGCGCCTGCTCCCGGTCGATGTCGGCGGTAGTGATATATTTGTCGCGGCTCCCGATGGCCAGCGTGAGTCCGCTCCGGGTCAGTGCGGCGCCGTAGCGGTCGAGCGGGAGATCGGGCGGCACCCCGCCGCTCCAGAGCACCAGCCGTTCGGCGCGGATCCGGCCGAACGAAACCCAGCGGCAGGCGGTGGCCGTTCCCTGCGAGAAGCCGTGGATGTGAACCCGGGGCGAGCCCGGCACGGCGGCAAGCACCTGGTCCGCAAGCATATCGAGATACTTCACGTAGTCCTCGATTTCAACCTCGCGGTCTTCTTTGGTCATCCACGAGGCGCCCACCCGGCGGGTTCCCTTCTCCTCGAAGTAGGCCCGGGACAGCGCTTCCGGGGCCACCAGCAGCCGTCCCGGGCGCGCGGCCGGCTCGAACCACTTGAGGAAGACCGACGCCAGCATGCTGTACCCGTGCAGGACGAACCACACCTCCTCGGCGGTCTCGATCTCTCCCTGGGTCAAGTACCGGGCGGTCCGTGGTACTGTGAGGTGGTGGGTGACGGGGGTGATCGACAGATGCCCTCCGGGTGCAACAACGCCTGGGGGTGGATGCCACAGATTTTGGCGCAGCGAACCCGAGGAAGATACCTCCCAAGTGTTTACCGGGCATGGCTGACGGCAGGCATCCCGGTTCGCGCATGGGGACATCTTCAGGCCATCCCCATGCCGCCTTCACATGCCTGGTAGCAAGTTACCGGGCATTAGGTGATTTATCGCAACCCTTGAACATAGGAATCGAAAATGCGGTTGATGAAGCTGGCGGCACTCAGTGTTTTCGCGATCCTCCCGCTCTGGGCGTGCGGCGGTGACCTGCTGAATCCGGAGCTGATCCGGCCGAACATGAGCCTGGAGAACACGCTGACGGGAGATGCGCAGGCCGGAACATCAGTTGTCTTTCCCAGCACGAACGACATCAACTTTGCGAAATTCCCCGTGAAGTGGGCGCATGTCCTGTTTGTCGACGTTGCCGTCGGGCAAGTGACCCTGAACTTCGTCCAACCGAGAGCGTGGTTCGCCTGCTTCGAGTACCGCATTGATGACGAGGCCCCCACCTCGACCGCCAACGGTGGCGACAACTTTAATCCCCTGATTACGGACGGCATGTGGCTGTTCACGTGCCGAAATAACAACAGTCTGGAAATGACCTTCACGGCACAAGACCATGTTGACATCCGCATGGGATTCGGAGCCGAGGAGGACGAGCGCTTCGATTGGACGCGGTTCTACGTGCTGAGCCTTGAGAACAAGGACCAGTGCAAGAACGGTGAGTGGGAAGCATTGGGCTTCAAGAATCAGGGCCAGTGCGTGCGGTTCGTTGAGACCGGGAAGGACAGCCGTACCGGCAACTGACCCCAGCGAAGAAACTCCATTGCAAACGGGGGGAAGCCGTGCCCCCGTTTGCTTGCTTGTTGACCCCGGGGGACGAAGGCGGTTGGCCAGGGAACGATTTCGGAAGGGCCTCGCTCCCGTGCGTCGTGTCTTTTCAGCCGTTATGCCCGGTACTCGCCCCAGGCCCCCCGCAGAACATCACTGATTTCCCCGATGGTGGCCCGCTCTTTCACGGCATCCAGAATCTTTGGCATCAGTGAATCGCTACCGCGGGCTCTGCTCTCGAGCGCGGCGAGCGCGGCACCCGCCGCAGTCTGGTCACGCCGCTTCCGCGCCTCGACCACCCGGGCTTTCTGGCGCGCCTCGAGGTCGGCAAAGTCGGGTACCTCCATCCGGGGCGGCGGCTCATCGACGGTAAACTTGTTGACGCCGACCACCACGACCTCGCCCGCCTCGACTGCCTTCTGCAGCTCGTACGCGCTCTCGCCGATCCGCTTCTGGAAAAATCCCTGCTCGATGGCCTTGGCCGCGCCCCCGATCGCATCTACCTCCTCGATCAGCGCCCGCGCGCCCGCTTCGATCCGGTCGGTGAGCGACTCCACGTAGTAGCTCCCGGCGAGCGGGTCCACCGTCCGGTCGAGTCCGCTCTCGTACGCCAGGATCTGCTGGGTTCGGAGCGCGAGCGTCGCGGCATCCGCCGAGGGGAGGGACAGCGCCTCGTCATACCCGTTGGTGTGCAGCGACTGGGTGCCACCGAGCGTCGCCGCCAGCGCCTGCACCGCCACCCGCACCACGTTGTTGAGCGGCTGCTGCGCCTGGAGGGTCACGCCCCCGGTCTGGCTGTGGAACCGCAGCTTGCAGGTCGCGTCGTCTGCGTTGAAGCGCTCCCGGGCCAGTCGCGCCCAGAGACGGCGTGCGGCCCGGAACTTGGCGGCTTCCTCGAACAGGTCGTTGTGCGCCGCGAAGAAAAACGAGAGCCGGGGACCGAAGTCTTCGATGCGAAGTCCGCGCTGGAGCGCCCGGCGCACGTACTCGCATGCGTTGGCCAGCGTGAACGCCACCTCCTGCACCGCCGTGGCGCCGGCCTCCCGCATGTGATAGCCGCTGATGGAGATCGGGTTGAAGTTCATCCCCTCCGCGCTGACGAACGCGAAGATGTCGGCGATGAGCCGGAGCGAGGGCTCGGCGGGGAAAATGTAAGTTCCCCGCGCGATGTACTCCTTGAGAATGTCGTTCTGGATCGTCCCGGAGAGCTTGGCGCGCGGAATGCCCCGCTCGTCGCCGACCACCACGTACATCGCGAGCAGGATTCCCGCGGTGGCGTTGATGGTCATCGAGGTGGAAACCCGGTCGAGCGGGATGTCTTCGAAGAGTCCGGCCAGGTCATCAACCGTGTCGATCGCCACGCCCACCCTGCCGACCTCCCCCGCCGCCATCAGGTGGTCGGAGTCGTACCCCATTTGGGTCGGGAGATCGAAGGCGGTGGAGAGACCGGTCTGTCCGGCGGCAAGCAGAGTGCGGAACCGGTGATTGGTGTCTTCGGCGGTGCCGAAGCCGGCGTACTGCCGCATCGTCCAGAGCCGCCCGGTGTACATCGTGGGCTGGATGCCGCGGAGATAGGGCCAGACTCCTGGGAGCCCGGGGTCGCCCTGCCACTCGGCGGGACCGTAGAGCGGCGCCGCCGGCAGAAGCGCGGGGTTCCGCCGGGGGTGCTCGCTCACGCCGTGTCCTCGCTGAGCATCTGGCGGACGAATTCCACGTCGCTCAGAGATCCGATGACCAGGGGAGTCCGCTGGTGCAGCTCCTTCGGCTCGAGATCGAGAATGCGGCGCATCCCGTCGGTGGCGGCGCCGCCGGCCTGCTCCACGACCATGGCCAGCGGGCTGGCCTCGTAGCAGAGCCGGAGCTTGCCCTGAGGCCGTCCGATTTCGCCGGGATAGAGGAAGATGCCCCCCGAGATGAGATTGCGGTGGAAATCGGCGACCAGCGCTCCGATGTAGCGGCTGTTCTTTCCCTTGATCTGGTCGGGCAAGTCGCCGTGAAGGCCGCGCACCGCCCGCTGCATCCCCTTCGACCAGCGCGCGAAATGGCTCTCGTTGACACTGTAGTACTTGCCGCTCTGCGGAATCCGGATATTGGTGTGTGACAGCACGAACTCGCCGATGGTCGGGTCGAGGGTAAAGCCGTGCACCCCCTGCCCCGTGGTGTACACCAGCATGACGCTGGAGCCGTACATCACGTAGCCGGCCGCGATTTGATTGCGCCCCGGCTGCAGCACATCCTCGAGCGTCCCGTGACCCTCCATCGACGTCCGGAGGTAGATCGAGAAGATCGTGCCGACCGGATTGTTGTTGTCGATGTTGGCCGAGCCGTCGAGCGGGTCGAACAGTACGGCATACTTCCCGTGCGGCACGTCCTCGGCGATCGGGATGACCTCGTCGTCTTCTTCCGACGCCATGATGCAGACGCGGCCGGTGTGGCTCATCGAGTTCTTGAGCGCCTCGTTGGCAAAGACATCGAGCTTCTGCTGCTCCTCTCCCTGGATGTTGATCGCGTGGGCCGAGCCCAGGATGTTGATGATCCCGGCGCGGCGCACCGCCGAGGCGATGATCTTGGCGCCGAGCGCGATGTCATAGAGGAGATTCGACAGCTCGCCCGTGGCGTCGGGAATCTGCCGTTCCCGATCCATGATGAATCGCTCGATCGTGATGACCGAGGTATTGGGCAGCGTCATGTCGTCTCCTCAGGGCCGAATGCCATAGGCGCGGGTGGTGCGTCGCCCGCGGATCACCATCATCGTTTCCTGGACGGTCACCCGGATGCTGCCTTCGCGATCGGTGCGCCAGACTTCCGCGCCCGCGTCCGCCAACCGCGCCAGCGCCGAAGCGGCCGGGTGACCGTAGCGGTTGCTCCCGACACTCACTACCGCGGCGCGGGGACGCAGCTCGGCAAGCCAGGGCGCGCCGGTGGATCCCGCCGATCCGTGATGGCCCACCTTGAGCAGGTCGACGCGTCCGATGCGTCCCGCGAGCAGCGATTCGGCCCGGACACCCAGATCGCCCGCCAGGACCGCCTCGAAGCTGCCGAAACGCAGCAGCAGGACGACCGAATCGTCGTTCAGGTCGGACCGCCATCCCGCCCACGCGGTGTCGGGATGCAGCACGGTCAGGCGTACTCCGTCCACCACCAGCGAATCCCCGGCCCGCGCCGGATGCCATCGGGTTCCCTGCACCGCCGCCAGATCCAGCAGCGACAGATACGCGGGCTCGGCCACCGGCTCGGCGGGATCCAGAATCACCTCCGCCGGGATCTCCTCCAGCACCGCGGGCGCGCCGCCGATGTGATCGAGGTGCGCGTGGGACAGGACGAACGCGGCGAGGCGCCGGACGCCGTGGCGGATCAGAAATGGCAGCACCACCTCACGGCCCGCATCCCGGCCAGGGCCCGCCGGGCCCGCATCCACCAGAATCCAGCGTCCCGCTGGGGTGTGAATCAGCGCAGCGTCGCCCTGTCCCACGCTCAGGAAATGTAGCGAGAGGCCGGGACCCTCGTGAGGCGCGCTGAGGGCCCGGAGCGGGAACAGCGCCATCAGCGACGCAGCCCCGACGGCCCAGCCGAGCCGGAGCGCCGCGCGCCGGGAGGTATTGCGCCGGCCGATCATCCAGAGCGCGAGCCCGAGCAGCAGCAACCAGGGGAGCGCCGCCGCGGGCCCGGGGATGCTGGTGAACGCGCCGAGCGGAAGCCGGCTCCCGGCGCGCGCCAGCGCTTCGAGGCCCGCGAGGCCGAGGCCGCCCCCCGCAGCCAACGACTCGGCCAAGGGGGGCAGGACCGGCGCGAGCAGCACGCTGGCGAGCACTGCGGGAATCGCGAGCGCGGCCAGGGGAATGGCGGCAAAGTTGAGCGCGATCCCCGCGAGTGCGACGGAGCCCAGCGCGGCGGCGGTGAGCGGCGCGGTGGAGAGCGTGGCACCCAC
This sequence comes from uncultured Gemmatimonas sp., assembly GCA_964439025.1. Lineage (GTDB taxonomy): Bacteria > Gemmatimonadota > Gemmatimonadetes > Gemmatimonadales > GWC2-71-9 > JABFSM01. The sequence continues at coordinate 36,415 of CAYTMW010000027.1, forward strand.
CGAGGCGAAGAGCATCCGCCACCCTGCGTGCGGGCCGAGGGCCCGATCGCTCCAGCGGGAAAAGGTCATCGCGCCGAGAAGTGCCGACACCGAGAGCCACCCTCCGAGATCGAAGAGCGCCCACGGATCCAGCAGCGTGGCGATCAAACCGGTGAGCGCCAGGAGCGACCCTGCCGCCGGCTGCCGCTGCCTGGCAGTGGACCACGCGACCACCACGCAGAGGAGCGCGGCGCGCCCCGCGGGGGCAGGCCATCCGAGGAACGACACATACAGGACGACGAGTGATGCGGCAAGGGCGGCGGACGACTCCCGGCGGACCTGCAGGGCGCGCAGCAGGAACACTGCCCATCCGAAAATCACGCCGACATGAAAGCCGCTGATCGAGAGGAGGTGCACCAGCCCGGAGCGCGCAAAGGCGGCGTTGAGCCCGGGATCGATTCCACCCCGCCGGCCCACCAGGAGCGCATCCACAAGCCCGGCGCGCTCGCCGTAGAGACGGGTCGTGGTGCGGGAGAGCCAGTTGCGGAGGCGCTGGCTGGGGGTTGGGAGGTGGGGGTTGGGGATTGGGGACAACTTTTGCGCGACCAGTATTCCCGCGGGCCTGCCGCCGAAGCGCACGGTGGGGATCCAGCGTCCGGTCACCCGCCATCGGGAACCGGCAGGGAGAATCCGGTTGCCGCGTACCCTGACGGCAATCTCCCCGTTGCACCCCTTCTGGGCCGCGGCGGCAACGCCACTCTGGACCGGCTCCTGAAGCTCGAGGGTAAGCTCGACCACACCGGCGGGAAGGACCGCCGCGCATTCGCGTGCGGAGGCTTCGCGAGTGACCAACCCGAAGACCAGGCCGATTCCAGGAGCGCACGGCAGCCACGCCATCGCGCCGCGCCCGGTGGCCAGACAGAGCGCGGCGAGGAGCAGTGCGACGAATGCAGGAGCTGGAAAATGCGAGAGGCCGGTCGCAAGACCGGCCTCGAAGCTCAGCACGAGCAGAATCGCGGGATGGCGGCTTAGGAGGTGGGCGGCCGCTGCCCGGCGTGTTTGCATCGCGGCGAGGCCATCACCTTCCGGATTCCGTCCATCACCACGACATCGATGGTGGCGCGGTTCTGATTCTTGTCGAGGCTGAGCTCGGTGATCACGGTGCCCTCCCGGCTGGCGACGTAGCGGGCCGGCAGCCGATTGAGCGCATAGCCCAGCACATCGGCCTGACAGATGTCGCAGCCGCAGAAGCCCTCGAAGTGCCCCTTGAGCTGTGCGTAGGCCTCCTGCACGTGAACCTCGACCTTATTCTGGATCATAGGACCACCAGCTGCGAGGACACGAACACGCCCGTGAATGTCGAGCCGGTGGTGCCGGTCAGTCGTACGTGATGGTACTGCCCGATCGATCCGGCGGGAAGCTCGAGAAGCACCAGGTGATTGCTCCGGGTGCGACCCAGCATCATGGCACCGCGCCGGGCGGGGCGCTCTACCAGTACCTCCTGCTCGGTGCCCACCCACGCCTGGTTCCGGGCCCGGCCCTGCCGGCGCACCGCTTCGATCAGCCGGCCAAGCCGCTCCGACGCGAGATCGTCGGACACGTGGTCGCGGAGCTTTACCGCGGGAGTCCCGTCGCGCACCGAGTATTTGAAAGTGTAGGCGTCGTCGAATCCCGCCGCTTCGACGAGGGACACCGTTTCGGCAAACTGCTCCTCGGTTTCGCCGGGGAACCCGACGATGATGTCGGTGCTGAACGTCATCCGCGGCATGGCGGCGCGCAGCTTGGCCACGACTTCGAGGTACTGCTCCCGGCTGTAGCGGCGGCGCATCCGCTTGAGCACGGCGTTGGACCCGCTCTGGGCCGGCAAATGGACGTGCCCGCACACCGCCGGAACCGTCGCCATGGCCTCGATGACCCGGTCGGTGAAATCGGTGGGATATGGGCTGGTGAAGCGGACCCGCCGCACCCCATCCACCGCTCCCACCGCGCGAAGCAGATCGGCAAAGTCCTGCCCGCCGTGCTGCCACGAATTGACGGTCTGGCCGAGCAGGGTCACCTCGGAGGCGCCGGCGCTCACGACGCCGCGCACCTCCGTCACCACGTCCTCCAAGGTACGGCTGCGCTCCGGGCCGCGCGTGTACGGAACGATGCAGAAGGTGCATCGATAATCGCAGCCGCGCTGCACGGTGATGAACTGGGTCGGACCTGGCTCCCGAACCGCGGGGACGTCCTCGTAGTGCTCCCAGGAGCGGAACTCGACATCCGCTGAGCGCTGGCCAAGGGCCGCGTTGCCGATCAGCGTGCCGAGATTCCGGTACGCGTCGGGGCCAACCACGAGATCGACCTTGGCAACCTGCTCCAGGAGCAGGGGTCCCAGGCGCTGGGCCATGCACCCGACGACCCCGAGCACGGAGCCGGGACGCTTGTGGCGCTGCAGTTCGCCCACGCGCCCGATTACCCGCTGCTCCGCGTTGTCGCGCACCGCGCAGGTATTGACCAGGATCACGTCGGAACCTTCGGGCCCCTCGCTCCGGACGTAGCCTTCGCGGCTCAGGACACCGAGCATCAGCTCGGTGTCGGCCACGTTCATCTGGCAGCCGTAGGTCTCGATGTAAACGCGCTTCACGGGCGGACGGAGATTCCCACAGTCAGAAGCGTGGCGCGCTCGGTGAATCCGGCGCCACCCTTCCGCCAGACCTGGCCCAGCGCGAGGTCGAGCCCGGCACGGTCGGCGAGGAAGCGCTTCGACGTGCCGAGCGAGATTCCGGTCTCGCTGATGTCCTGTCCGCGGGTGAGCGGAAACGGGAGCCGCGCGTGGTAGAATCCGAGCCGGAGCGGAAGGTTGTTGGGCCGCCGCGGATCGCGCAGGTATTCGAGCCCGAAATTGAACTCGGTGGTGTTGACGCTACCGACGCCGCCCTGCGCCACGATGTCCTCATCGGCGGAAGACCAGGCGCGGTAGGTGGCGCTGCCGGCAATCTGGAGCTGGTCGCCGAATTGCACTCTCGCGCCGCCCGCCACGGTGACCGGCAGCTTGGTGGTTCCGATGCGGAGCGAGTCCCGTTCGACCCGGAGCTTCTCATCGGCGCGCACCATACCCGCCAGGGTGACGGCGCGCCCGAGACGGGCCATGATGCCCGCGGAAACTCCCATGCCGAGGTACGACAGGGTGAATTGCTCCGCCGCGCCGGCGTAGGTCGTGTCGGAGAACCGCCGGGTGCTGCTGATGCGGTTGGAGCCGGTCAGCAGGTGAATTCCGAGGCCGACCTGGAGATTGGGGGAGCCGCGCCAGGCGATCCCCGCCCGGACGTCGCTCACCCCGCCCAGCGACCGCAACGTGTCGGTGGTTTCGACCGGCACGTCGCGCAGGATCAGCGTGTCACGGGAGGCAATGGAAAAGTTGCGGTCGGTGTATCCGCTCGCGGAAAGGGAAATGACGAGCGGCGTCCCCCCGATCGGGCCGGCGACGAAGACCCCGGGATAGCGGTTGTCCTGCGCCGTCGCGGTACCGGCGGGGCTCACCGACCGCCGCCACGACTGAAGGGTCTGAAAGCTCGCGGTGGTGAACGACGCCAGCCCGATCGACGCCGGATTGAAGCTGGATTCCGAATCAAAGAGTCCGAAGGCGCCGCCGGTGCCGGTGGAGCGCACCGAGATCGGCCGCATCGGAAGCCCGAGTCCTCGCACGCCAAACTGCGACGATTGCGCCGCGAGTGGGCCGGCCGCCGCGAGGAGCAGTACGGTCATGCCGAGCCGGGATCTCATGGGTGCCCCGGTCGCGAAGGAAGCGCGTAGCTGATCCGGATCCGGGGCCGCCCGGTGGGTGAGCGAGTCGAGAAGAACTCCGGCCTGGCAAAGCTGCCCCCCTCCGGATTGATCCCGACGACCAGCGAGCTGGGGAGAGGGCTTGCCGCGAACCAGGTTTCCACGATCGAGCGGATGTCGATGCTCTGGACTTCGGTGGCGTCCACCGGGAGCGAGACCGACGCCCCGAGGTTGGGGAGATAGGGCGACTTGGCGCCCACGTCGGCCAGCACGCCGCGGATTTCGAACGTGGCGGGATCGCCTTTGAGCCCGAGCAGCGGACCGCTCGGGGTCAGCTCGAGCGTCGCGCGCAGAATGATTGCCGAATCCCTGAGCGCGGGGGGCGGGTTGAATCGGAGAATCGCCCGCGAGCCCCGCTTCCCGCCGAGGAAGAGGTGCTCCTGGCCGGGCGGCGGCGGAGCATTGATCACGTAATTGGCCGATTCGGCCACCGCGGTGAGTGCCTGCCGCTGCCGCGCCGTGTCGGCGCTGCTGATCTTGCCGTAGAGGGTGATCGCGGGCGGCCGGAAGTTGAAGTTGAGCGATGCGAGCCTGAGACCGGTGGGCGACGGCGCCTCGACCCTGAGGCCGAGCCCGAGCCGGAAGCTGTCCGCCTCGAACACGGCAATCTTCTGGAGCCCGTCGCCCGAGAGAACCAGCCTGGCGGTTCCGGTATCAGTGATCGCAATGGCGCCGATGAGCGATTCGGGGGTCAGCTGGGAATTGAGGGCGTCGAAGGTCGTATTGGTGTCGATGGCGGGGTTGATGCGGTGCACCAGCAGCTGGGTGTCGGGTACCGAGGAGTCGCGTCCCAGGACGTTGATGCTGATGACCGCCGAGTCCACCGCCACGAGGTATTGGACCCCGTCCACTGTGACCGAATCGGTGCGACTCGGGAAGGTCGCCCAGGAGCGCGCGTCACCCGCCGCCAGGCCATTGGAAACGAGCAGCGCCGGAATCTCGGTCGTCATGGTGTAACCGGTAAAAGTGCTGTCCCGGTCGAACACCGCTTCGATGATCGTGTCGCGCACGATGAGACTGTTGCCGGGGCAGAGCTCGGGACAGTCGACCGGAGTCGTGAGCTCCTCCTGGCAGCCTGCCAGCGCGCCCGCCAGTGCGAGCGCCGCGAAGGAGAAACGCTTCACGAGAGCAGCTTCCCCGTGAATGCGTCGGGCAACAGCTCCCGAAGGGTCCAGCGCCTGGATTGAGTAGGTCCTACCGATTCCACTTCGAGCTCCAATCCGAATTCAGCCAATACCTGGCGACACGCCCCGCAGGGCGAACCAGGCGGCTCCGAGTCAGTTGCCACGACGATCCGACGAAAACTGCGTGCTCCCGCGCTCACCGCGGTGAATACCGCCGACCGCTCGGCGCAAATGGTGAGCCCGTACGAAGCGTTCTCCACGTTGGACCCGACGAAGACGGCGCCGTCGATGGTTTCGAGCGCCGCCCCCACCCGATAGTGCGAGTAGGGACAGTACGCGTGCTGCTGTGCGGCGCGCGCCGCCTCGATCAGGCGATCAGCCACCCCGGACCTCGCGGAGAAAAGACGTGCCGGCCGCGAGTGGGGCTACTCCCAGGAATTCGGCGACCGTCTGCCCGATGTCGGCAAAGGTCTGCCGTTCCCCGACGGAGACGGCGCGCACCCGCGGCCCGTACACGAGAACCGGAACCCGCTCCCTCGCATGGTCGGTCGAAGCGGTGGTCGGATCGTTCCCGTGATCCGCCGTAAAGATAATCAGGTCTTCCGCTTGGGCCCCCTCGAGGAGGCCCGGCAGGGCCCGGTCGAGCTCCTCCAGTCCGGCAAGGAATCCTGGGACGTCGTTTCGGTGTCCCCAACTCTGGTCGAATTCGATCACATTGGCGAGGAGCAATCCCCAACCCCCAGTCCCCAACCCCTCTCGAATCAGGCGATATGCCTCGGCATTCGTGGCGGTGTGGGTGCTCGTAATACCTCGGCCGGCAAAGAGATCGTCGACCTTGCCGACCCCGAGGCGGGCAATGCCGGCGGTCTCGAGCTCGTCGAGAAGTGTGCGGCCAACCGGTTGGAGGCTGAAATCCTTCCGGTTCGGGGTCCGGGCATAGGCGCCGGGGGCTCCGAGGAAGGGGCGGGCGATGACGCGCGACACTTCATGGGGCGGTCGGAGGATGTCCCGTGCCGTGGCCGAGGCGGCGTAAAGCTCGGCCAGCGGAACGGTCTCCTCGTGCGCCGCGATCTGAAAGACGCTGTCGGCCGAGGTGTAGACGATCCACTTCCCCGACGCCTGGTGTTCGGCGCCGTAGCGGTCGATGACCGCAGTGCCCGAAGCGGCGTGATTGGCGAGGATACCGCGCCCGGTGCGCCGGGAAAACTCCTCGAGGATCCCGGACGGGAATCCCTTCGGATAGGTCGGGAACGCCTTCTCGAGTACGACGCCGCAGAGCTCCCAGTGTCCGGTGGTACTGTCTTTCCCGGCGCTCCTCGGCTGGGCGGTGCCGGTGGCCGCCGTGGCGTGCGGGTTAGGCTTGATGACCGGAAGCCGGGCGCAGTTGCCGAACCCCAGCTGTTCCATGTTGGGGAGGGCGATGTTTCCGGCGCGGGAGAGAACATTGCCGAGGGTGTTGCTCCCGGTATCGCCGTACGCGGCTGAGTCGTGCGCCTCGCCAATGCCGAGGCCGTCGAGCACGATGATCGCCGCGCGTCGCGCCACCTCAGTGGCTCCCGCTCTGCACGAACCGGAAGCGGAGCGCGGTGAGCGCCTGGGTGAGGAGCTGCTGCTCCTCGGGCTCGAGCTGCCCCCTGGTCTTGGATTCCAGCATGCCGAGGGTGTCGATCAGCGTCTGGGCGATCTGGCGCGCGCTGGCCTGCCCGCCGAGCTGCTCCGCGCCGGGGGGAAGATTTCCCTGCAGCGCCGATTCAGCCTGCTGGGCGAGTCCGAGCACGAGCGAAGCGAAATGCGGATTCATGAGTCGTCCTGATAGCGCCGAGCGACTCTCGGCGAGATTGCGGTCAGCAGCTCGTAGGAGATTGTCCCGGCCAGCTCGGCCTGGTCGTCGAGCGAGACGAGCCCGCCGAAGATGGTGGCCACGTCGCCCGCCGCGACGGGCGTGTCTTCCACGTCCACCATGATCATGTCCATCGTCACCCGGCCGACGAGGGGCACGATCACCCCGTTGATCTCGATCAGCCCGCGGCTTCCGAGCGAGCGG
>CAYTMW010000028.1:0-1249 GCA_964439025.1 uncultured Gemmatimonas sp.
TCGATCCGCCGGCGGAGATCCGCCGGCAGGCGCGAGGGCTGGCCGGTGTAGCGGGTGACGATCTGCTGGTCGAGCGTCTCTGTTCGGGTTTCCATCGCGTGATCCTCGTTCAGTGGTACAAAATGAAAAGCCTTCCAGGTCTGTCGGAGCACCCGGAAGGCGGCGGATCACGCGATCTGATCTGGACCTAGGGTGCTCGTTTTCTCCGGGTGGAGGCGATGCGATCGCCCCGGACGCCAATCCACGGATCCGAAGCTCCGGGGCGCACTCCGTGCCCGAATGCCAGGGTGCCGAGTTTGGCGGCCATCATGGTCACATAGTGACGTCGCATCGTGGAAACAGACCTCGGTTGCGTATGATTTGTCAGAGCTCGGGCTCCGCCCTTCGTCATCCCAACATAAGAAATGCGCGGAGGTTGGGCAAGTGAGGGCGCTATGTTTCAGAGATGGAACGGGAGGGAGGGACCTTGCCTGTTGTGACCGGTGTCTGTGACCAGGGTATTGCCATGCGAATTCCCGTCAAACTCGATTCCGCGATCCGTCGCGGCTTCGCGCTGGTGCTCCTCGCTGTCGGAGCGGCGGCCTGCGCGCCGTCCGCACCCGCCACGACGCCGGATCCGGCGACGGTCGCGCCGGCCCGGCTTGCCACTGCCCCCGATCAGTTTTTCACCCGCGACGGGGTCAGGCTTCGCTACCGTGACGCCGGACGGGGCGAGCCGGTGGTACTGCTACACGGCTACACCCAGCGGCTCGAGGGAATGGGCGAGCTCGCCGATTCCCTGATCCGCGACTACCGGATCATCGCCCTCGACGAGCGAGGGTTCGGAGCGAGCAGCAAGTTTGCCGAGCCGGGGCGGTTCGGCCGCGCCATGGCGGATGACGTGGTCCGCCTCCTCGATCACCTGGGGATCCGGCGCGCCCACCTGGTCGGGCACTCGATGGGGGCCGCCATCGCAGCCAACGTTGCGGCGCGCTACCCCGACCGCATCGTCACCGCGACGCTGGTCGCCGGACCGTTCTTCCCGGATTCCGCCGCCTTTGCGAAGCGGAGCGCTCCCTGGCTCACCGCACTGGAGCGTGGCGAGGGTCTCCGCGATTTCTTCGTCTGGCTGTTCCCCGGGATGACCGACTCGGTCGCGGTGGGTGTGAGCGCACAACTGCTCGCCCAGAACGACATGGGTTCTCTGCTCGCGGTGATGCGGTCGATGGGCGCCCTCGTCGTCTCCCGCGATCGCGGCAGGGAGATCCGG
>CAYTMW010000028.1:1349-42884 GCA_964439025.1 uncultured Gemmatimonas sp.
GATGCGGTCGATGGGCGCCCTCGTCGTCTCCCGCGATCGCGGCAGGGAGATCCGGGCGCCGACGCTGATCGCCGTGGGGACGGGCGATCCGCTGCTGCCCCAGTCGCGTGAGATCGCCGCGTGGTGGCCTTCGGCGCAACTGCGAGTGATCCCAGGCGCGAACCACGCAGACGTGATCGTCCGTCCGGAAGTGCTGGGCGCAATCCGGGAAACGATCAGGGCCGGGGCCACACCACGCCCTGGTTCCTCGCGGTGACCCGACGCATCCCCTTGTAGACGAACTTCTGAACCCGCTTCCCTTCGTAGGTCTCGGTCGTATAGATGTTGCCCTTCGAATCGGTGGCGATGCTGTGCACCGCGAAGAACTGGCCGGGCTGGCGCCCGCCGTCGCCGAAGCTGGTAAGGATCTGGAGAGACTGCCGGTCGATCACATAGATCTTTTCGTTCTTTCCGTCGGCCAGGTAGATGAACTGTTGCCGGGGATCCTTGGAGAAGGCGATGTCCCACACGGCTCCGTCGCCCAGCGTCCTGGGCGCGATTCGCTGCTCCTTCACGAAGCTGCCGTCCTTCCTGAACACCTGGATCCGGTTGTTGGGCCGATCGCACACGTACACCATGCCGTCGTGGCTCGGCTCGGCGCAGTGGACCGGGTTGCGGAACTGCTGGGCCAGCGGGGCGTCCGGATTGTACGGGCCCAGGCTCGAGTCGCTCGGCGTGTGGCCGTAGGCGCCCCAGAACCGCTTGATCTTGCCGTCGTCCATGTCGATGACGGCAACCCGCTTGTTGGAATAGCCGTCGGACAGATACGCCTCGTTGGCTGCCGGGTCAAACGAGATCTTGGCGACTCGTCCGAAGTGCTCCAGACTGTTACTGTTGGCTCGCTGTTTCGCTTTGCCCATCTGCATCAGGAAGCGGCCCTCGTGGGTGAACTTCAGGATGTGGGAGTCGATCCCGGAGGAGTCGCTGCCGTTTCCCCCGATCCAGACGTTGTCCTTGTGGTCGATCGAGATCCCGTGATTGGAAAGCGGCCAATCGTATCCCGGTACAGGGCCACCCCAGGAGTTGACCAGATTGCCTTCCGGGTCGAACTCGAGAATTGGCGGCGCAGCCGCGCAGCATTCACCGGTCGGGGGCTTGGTGTCCAGCCCGGCTTCGGTCCGGGCGGTGAGCGTCGGGTAGCCGCGGTGAATGATGAAGACGTGATCCTTCGAATCGACCCCCACGCCGATGGCCGAGCCGAGGATCCAATGGTTGGGGAGCGGTTTGGGCCAGAGGGGATCCACCTCGAATGCCGGCGCGTCCACTGCCTGGCCCTGGGCGGCTTCCAGTACGGCTTGACCCACGCCGAGTGCCAGAACGACCGCGACCAGCGAGGTCCCGAGCATCAGGGTGCGCGCGTGCTTCATTCAACCCTCCTTTTCGCGAAGCCGAACCCCATGCCTCAGGGGGCGGGAAAGAGTATACTCTCGCCATGAGCCCTCGAACATCCCGGCTCGGTCTCACGACCGCGCTGGTGGCGGGTCTGCTGCTCGCCGGCCCCTCGCGGACGGCGGCGCACGAAATCCCCGCCCGGGTGACCGTGCTGGCGTTCGTTCAGCCGGAAGGGAGTGCGCTCAAGGTCGTCGTGCGGGTGCCGCTACAGGCCATGCGGGACATGGAATTTCCCCTGCGCGGCCAGGGCTACCTGGACCTCGCTCGTGCCGGGCCGCTCCTCGACGACGCGGCCAGGCTCTGGATCGCCGATGCCATCGAGTTCCAGGAAAACGGCCGCCCGCTGGGGGACGTACGGGTCACGGCGACCCGGGTGTCATTGCCGTCCGATCGGTCCTTCGACACTTATCAGAACGCGCTCGCCCATGTCACGGGAGCGTCCCTGCCGGAGGAGACTGAGCTGGTCTGGCAGCAGGGGTTGCTCGACATCCTGCTGGAGTATCCGATCGAGTCGGACCGGTCGAACTTCTCGATCCGCCCCGCTCTGGCACGCCTGGGGCTCCGGACCACCACGGTGCTCCGGTTCCTTCCGCCCGGCGGTGGCGAGCGCGCCTACCAATTCTCCGGCGATCCCGGCATCGTCCGGCTCGACCCGCGCTGGCATCATACCGCTCTGCGATTCGTGAAGCTGGGGTTCCTCCATATCCTCGACGGGATCGACCACCTGCTGTTTCTCCTTTGCCTGGTGATCCCGTTCCGAAGATTTCGCCCCCTGATCGCGATCGTCACCTCCTTCACCGTGGCACACTCGATCACCCTGATCGCCTCGACGCTGGGCCTGGCTCCGGTGGCCCTCTGGTTTGCGCCGCTCATCGAGACCCTGATCGCGCTCTCGATCCTGTACATGGCGTTCGAAAACATCGTCGGGGCTCGCCTGGAGCGGCGCTGGATGCTGGCGTTCGGCTTCGGGTTGGTACACGGCTTCGGCTTTTCCTTCTTCCTCAGGGATTCCCTCCAGTTCGCGGGCGCCAACCTGGCCACCTCGCTGCTGGCGTTCAACACGGGCGTCGAGCTGGGGCAGGTGGTCGTGGTCGCCGTGGCGGTTCCTGTCCTCGGGTGGTTGTTCCGGCGGGTTCCCCAGCGGATCGGCACCATCCTGCTGTCGGCGGTCGTTGCCCATTCGGCGTGGCACTGGATGACCGAGCGCGGGTCCACCCTCCGGCAGTACCAATTTGAGTGGCCGGCGCTCGACGTGGCGCTGCTGGCGGACGCGATGCGCGCGTTGATGCTGGTCCTGATCGTGGCCGGTGCCGCGTGGCTGATGTTCGGCTTGGCCCGGCGGCTGGCCCAGTCGGCGGGGCGCGGGGAACCGGCGGTGGAAGCCGAGCACACGTGATGAGCCGACTCGGATTGAGAAAATTACCGGTGACGGGTTACAGGTTACTGGTCACGGTGTCCTGCGCCCTCGCCGTGCCGGCATTCGCCGCGGCGCAGCAGGGCGTGCCGGACTCCACCCGCTCCACACGGTCCGGAGTATATACCGCGGACCAGGCGGTGAAGGGGAAAGACCTCTACGCGATGCATTGTGTGAGCTGTCATTCCGCCATCTCCCATAGCGGACCCGAGTTCACCGCGAAGTGGGAAGGGCGTCCGTTCTGGGATCTCTTCAGTTACGTCCGCGAATCGATGCCCAAGAGCGAGCCGGGGAACCTCACACCTCGTGAATACGTCACGGTGCTGGCATACATGCTAGAGATGAACGGCATGCCGCCCGGAGCCGGTGAACTCCCGGCGGATTCCAGTGCGCTCGCAACTATCCGTATCAATTTCAAACCGGTGCGTGATACTTCACGTTTGAGGTACAGATGACGATGCCGCAGCGTGCCAAGGTTTTTTCTCTCGTCTGTGTGATCTATGGACTGCTGTTCGCTGGCGTCGCAGACGCACAGGCCCCCGCCGGCGCCCGGGGCAACGTCCCCGGTGAGTGGCGGGTGTGGGGCGCCGACCTCTGGAGCACACGGTACTCCCCGCTCGACCAGATCAACGCGACAAACTTCAACTCCCTCAAGATCGCGTGGCAGTGGAATGCGGGAGCGTTCGGGAGCGACGAGTACTACCGTACCACGCCGTTGTACGCCAACGGCCGGCTCTTCACCGTGGCCACAACCCGCCGGGTGGCGACGGCACTCGATCCCGCCTCTGGGGAGACGCTCTGGATGTGGCGCCTGAACGAGGGGATTCGGTGGCAGAAGGCGCCACGCCAGTTTGCCGGACGCGGGATGGCCTATTGGACGGACGGGCGGGACGAGCGGGTCGTCGTTGTCACCCCCGGCTACCACATGGCCTCGCTCGACGCGAAGACCGGCATTCCGGACCCCAGGTTCGGCCGGAAGGGCGTGGTGGACCTGATGGAGGGCCTGGGGCTTCCGCTGGTCCCCCTGGCGGTGGACGACTCCGGTTCCCTCATCATCAGCGATGCCGCACCGGCGCGTAGGGCCCGCCCGGGGGAGACCTGGGATCCCGCCACCAGGACGGGGGCCGACGGCACGGTCGGTATCGACCCCGCGCTGGGCCAGATCGCCAACAGCTCGCCGGCCATCATCGTGAACGACGTGATCGTGGTGGGGAACTCCTCGATTCACGGCTACTACCCGATCCGAGTCCGCAACATTCCCGGCTACATCCGGGGCTTCGACGTCCGCACCGGGAAGCAGCTCTGGAAGTTCAACCTGGTGCCGCAGCCCGGCGAGTTCGGCGCCGAGACCTGGAAAAATGGCTCTGCGATAGGGACCGAAGGGGTCGGGAAGAACGACGCCTGGGCCACCTACTCGGCCGACGCCGAGCTGGGTCTGGTCTACATCCCGGTGGGCATGCCCCTGATGGACGAGTATGGAGGCCATCGCCCCGGAAACAACTTGTTCGGCAACAGCATCGTCGCGCTGGACGTGAAGACCGGGAAACGGAAGTGGCACTTCCAGATGGTCCACCATGACATCTGGGACTATGACGCGCCGATGGCGCCGAATCTGCTCGACGTCAGCGTCCACGGGCGGCCCCGCAAGATCATCGCGCAGACCACCAAGCAAGGCTGGACGTATGTGTTCGACCGCGCCACCGGGGAGCCCATCTGGCCGATCGTGGAAACCCCGGTGCAGCAGAGCGACGTTCCCGGGGAGCGGACCTCACCGACCCAGCCGATCCCGAGCCGGCCGGCGCCTTACGCGCAGCAAGGTCTCAAGGAAGAGGACCTCATTGATTACACCCCGGCTATCAAGGACTCGGCACTGAAGATGGCGAAACGGTGCACGATGGGTCCCTTCTACATTCCCGCTCCGTTGTCCGACGGCAGCACGTCGAGCGGCTACCGGTGCGCATGGTACGCGCCGGGCGCCTCCGGCGGGGTGAACATCGACGGCGGGGCGGCGGCGGATCCCGAGACCGGGATGATGTATGTCGCGGCGTTGAGCGGGCTCAGCACCATTCAGCTTCAGAAGGATCCCTGCTCGGAGTTCCGCTATAGCTCGCCGCGCGACAATTGCGGGCTCATCGGCGCCCTGCCGCCGCCTCCCGGCTACCAGTCGCCGGCCACGCGCGGTGGCGGATTCGAGGGACGGGGCGCGATGTCGCAGCTCGGCGGCGTCTCCATACTCAAGCCCAAGCCTCTGGGCGGTATTACCGCGTACGACATGAAGACCGGGGACAAGACATGGTGGACGGCCAACGGCGGGGCGGCCCGGGTCAGCAGCAAAGACCCGCTGTTCGCCGGGGTCGAGCTGCCTCCGGCCGGTAGCCGGGGACAGGCGCAGGTCATCACGACGAAGTCGCTGGTGATCTATGGGACGGGACGCAGCGGCGGCATCCCCGACGCCAAGCCCATGCTCTACGCGGTGGACAAGGCAACGGGCAAGCAGGTCGGCGCCGTCGAAATTCCGACTCGGACGACGGCGGTGCCGATGACGTTCATGCACCAGGGGAGGCAGTACGTAGTATTCGCTACCGGCGCCGGGGCCAGCACGTCGCTCGTGGCGCTCAGGCTCCCGTAGCTTGCTCCCCGGAGCGCACATGTCCGATCAGGTGACCCGCCGGTCCTTTCTCGCCGCCGCCGGCGCGGCGGGCGCCGCGTGGCTTGCGGCCGACCCGGAGCTGGTGCAGGCGGCCCTGGCGCACGCCCGCCAAACGGTCGCGACCCCGCCGCCCTACCGGTTTGCCGCGCTCACCGCGGCGCAGGCCGCCGGCCTCGAGGCGGTCAGCATGCGGATTCTGCCCTCGGATGAGACCCCCGGCGCGAAAGAGGCCGGCGTCATCCATTTCATCGATAAGGCGCTTGCCAGCTTCGCCGCCGACCGGAAGGGCCCGGTTCTGGTGGGGCTCGACGATCTCAACAAGCGCGCCAGATCCAAGTGGCCCGGGACGACATCGTTTGCGGTCCTGGCGCCGGCGCGGCAGGACGAGCTGCTCAAGGTCATCGAGCGGTCCGATTTCTTCAGGGAAATGCGCGACGCCACTGTCATCGGAATGTTCGCCAACCCCTCCTACGGCGGCAACCAGAACCAGGTGGGGTGGAAGCTCCTCGGCTTCCAGGCTCACGGGATCTATCAGCCCCCATTCGGCTATTACGACGCCGAAGCCCGGAAGGGAGGCTGACCGATGCAGGCGCGTCCCAGGATTACCTATCCGACCTCGACCGTGGTGGACTTCGTGATCGTCGGCTCCGGCGCGGCCGGCGGTGTGATGGCCAAGGAGCTCTCGACCCGGGGCTTCTCGGTGGTCGTGCTCGAGCAAGGGCCCCGGCTTGACCCGAGCCAGTTCGAGCACGACGAATTCAAGTACCTCTTCAACAACGGCATCTCCAATCCGAGCCCGGTGTCCTGGCGGAAGACCGACAAGGAAGAGGCGAAGGTGGGCGCGGGAGAGCTCCTCTACGCTCGCCTGGTCGGCGGCAGCAGCGTGCACTTCACCGCCAATTTCTGGCGGCTGCACGAGATCGATTTCATTGAGCGGAGCCGTCTGGGCAGCGTCCCGGGCGCCGACCTCCAGGATTGGCCGATCACGTACGCCGACCTCGAGCCCTACTACACCAAGGTGGACTGGGAGGTGGGTGTCTCGGGAGAACCAGGCCCGTTCGATCCGCCCCGCTCCCGGCCCTATCCGCTGCCCCCGATGCCGGTCAAATCTTCCGGGGTTCTCTTCGAGCGCGGGGCCAGGAAGCTCGGCCTGCACCCGCAGTCCGCGCCGATGGCGATCCTCTCCCGCCCGTTCAATGGCCGGAACGCCTGCCAGCACTGCGGCTACTGCATGCAATTCGGCTGCGAATACGACGCCAAGAGCTCGAGTCTGGCCTCGGTCATTCCGGTAGCCGAGGCCACCGGCAAGTGTGAAATCCGGCCCAACAGCTACGTGCGGAAGGTCGAAATCGACGCCCGCGGCCGGGCCACCGGCGTGATCTACTTCGATGCGCAGAAGAAGGAGCAGCTCCAGCGGGCCAGGGCGGTGGTGCTGTGCGCGAACGGCGCCGAGACGCCTCGGCTGCTACTGATGTCGAAGTCGAACCGGTTTCCACAGGGACTCGCCAATTCGAGTGGCCGGGTCGGGAAAACCCTGATGTTCAATGTCGGCGCAGGGGCCATGGGACTCTTCGAGCACCCGCTGAACGAGTACCGAAGCATTCAAGTCACCCGGCTCTCGCACGATTTCTACGACAGCGATCCGAAGCGCGGGTTTTACGGCGGCGGGGGCATCGACGCGCGGTTCCAGCAGTATCCCATCACCTGGGCACTCGGCGGCCTGCCGAACGACGCCCCCGCCTGGGGTGGCGCGTACAAACGGATGGTGGGCGACTACTTCAACCGGTCGATGCTGCTGGCAGGACACACGACGTCGCTGCCGGTTCCGGCTAACAGCATTAGTCTCGACCCCAAGGTGAAGGACGCCTGGGGGCTTCCGGCCATCCGGGTGACCTACAACGACCATCCCGACGACATCAAGATCTCCCAGTTCCTGCTCGACCGGTCGATGGAGATCCTCGATGCCGCCGGCGCCCAGAAGAAGTGGGTGGACTATCCCGCGGAGACGGCAACCTTCACCGCCCACCTGCTGGGAACCTGCCGAATGGGCAGGGATCCGAGGACTTCGGTGATCGACAGGGACCACCGGACCCACGACGTTCGCAACCTGTTCCTGTGCGACGGAAGCAGCATGGTCACGTCAGGGCGCGGCCAGCCGACCATGACGATCATGGCCCTGGCGTTCCGTGCGGGCGAGCGGATCGCGGCGCTGGCCAGTCGGGGCGAGATCTGAGCGGCGGCGGTCACCCGCCGCCGGTAGCCGCCGGGAAGATCTCCTTGAACGCCACCATGAACCGGCCCATCTCGTCGGCCGTGCCGACCGACACCCTCAGATGCTCGGGCAGCCCCGCGAAGGGCCGGCCCACCAGCACACCCTTCTTGCGGAATTCGGCGACGACCGGTTGCACCGGGCGGCGAATGTGCACGATGAAGAAATTCGCGTCCGAGGGAACCACCGAATAGCCGTGGGCGGTAAGGGCAGCGGCGGTCTTGGCCCGCAGCTCCAGCGTCACCTTCTTGACCTGCGCCTGCGACTCGGTGTCCCTGAGCGCCGCGACGCCTCCCCACTTCACGATGGCGTTGATGCTGCCGAGACTGTAGGGCCGCATCTGCTGGAGCAGCCCTCTGGGCGCAATGGCGTATCCCAGCCGCATGCCGGCGAGCGCGGAGATTTTTGAGAAGGTGCGTGTCACGATCACCTGCCTGCCCTCCAGCACGTAGGGCACCGAGGTGGCATAGGCGGGATCGTCCACGAAGTGATGGTACGCTTCGTCGATCAGAACCGGCACGTCGTGCGGAATCCCGTCCAGGAGCTGGGCCACTTCCTGTTTGGTCACGATGCGCCCGGTGGGATTGTTCGGGCTGCAGAGGTAGACGAAGCCGACGTCCCGGTAATTGGCCTTCACCGCGGCGATCATGCCGGGGATGTCCTGCCGGAAATCGGGAAGCAGGGGCACTTTGATCTGGTCGGCCTTGAGTGCCGTGACGTGCTGGTAGAGCACGTCGTACGACACCTCGGCGCCGACGATCTTCTTGTCGTCCTGAAGGAATGTGGTGCCGACCACGTCCAGGATCTCGCCGGATCCCGCGCCCAGCATGATGTTCTCAACCGGGACGCCGTGATGCTTCGCGATCGCGTCGACGATCCCCCCATCCGGATATCCGTACCGGTTGGCATACTTGAAGGCGTTGGTCATCGCCTTGAGCACCGATTCGGGCGGCCCGTAGGGATTCTCGTTGTTGGCGAGCTTGGCGAGCAGGTCATACTCGTCCGCCGTCATCCGGGGGCGCTGTACCTGGCTCACGATTTGAGGCAGAACCTTGCCAGGATTAAGGGTCAGAAGTCCCAGGGCTGAAGTCACTCCACCGACGAAGCGCCGTCGCGACACCGCCTGCTTGGCGTCCATACCTACCCCCTTATGGCTTGACGTACCTGTGTAACGTTCTCGGGCCCACTTCCGCGCCGTAGATGTTCCCCCTGGCGTCCACCGCCACGCCCTCCGCCGCGCTCGTATTGGTCGCGCTCACCGCGGGGTCGGGAATGAATGCCGTCACCTTCCCATCTCTCACGCTGCCGATCCGGATCCCCCGCTTCCACTCACCATGGGCGGGGTTGACGGACCCCGACTCGGAATCGGCGACATAGATGACGTCGTCCTTGTCGATGAAAATTCCGCTGGGCCGGCTGAACTGGCTCCACTCCGCGAGGAAGGTGCCTTCCTGGTCGAGAATCAGGATACGGTTGTTACTGCGATCCCCCACGAACAGCCGGCCCTTGGAATCCATCGCGAGGGCATGGGGCTGGTCCATCCCGCCAGTGCCCGTACCCTTGGTCCCGAAGGCTTTGAGAAGGCGTCCGTCCCGGCCGAACTTGAGAATCCGCGCGTTGGCTGTCGCGGCCGACGAATGCCCCTCGGCGACGAAGATGCTGCCATCCGGGGCCACCAGCACGTCGTTCGGCTGGTAGAAAAAGTCGGGTTCCCGGGCGCCGCCGGTGTTGCCGAGGGTGAGGAGGAGCGTGCCGTCCGGACTGAACTTGAAGATCTGGTGGCCCTTGCCGGTGGTGTTTCGCTGTTCGGCGGTCCCGGTGCAGGCGCAGTCGGTGACCCACACGTTGCCATCGTGGTCGACGAAAATGCCGTGGGGGGAAAGGATCAGCCCGGCGCCGAAGCTCTTTACCAGCGTCCCGGTCGAATCGAACTTGAGGACAGGATCGAGGTTCGATCCGGCGCAACTGTTGGCGCCGCAGCGCTCGGCGACCCAGACGCTCCGGCCGTCCTTGTCGATCTCGACCGCGCTGGTCGAACCCCATGTTCTCCCCGCGGGCAGCCTGGCCCAGCCTTCCACGGTCCGGTACGGATTCGGTAGATCGTTGACCGGGCGGCTGCCGGCCTGCGCCTCCGCCGAAGGAAGATGCGCCAAGGCGGCCAGAACCAACCCGAGAAAGCGCCTCATTGTCGGACTCCCCGGGTGAGATCGAACTCTAAGCATACCGTGTCCAGGGTTAAATTACAGCGTTTTCCGCCGCCCGCTTGCGGACTCGGCGCGAATGACCGTACGATAAGGTCCTGCCGGTCCCGCGCTTACATACGGAGGCACCGCACGCCATGTCCGTCACCTTCAAAGTCAACGGGAAGTCCACGACCGTGGATGTCGCGCCCGAAATGCCCCTTTTGTGGGTTCTGCGCGACGTCCTCGACCTCAAGGGCACCAAGTACGGATGCGGCGTCGCCCAGTGCGGAGCGTGCACCGTGCACGTGAAGGGCGTCGCGACGCGGTCGTGCGTCCTTCCGGTGTCCGCCGTACGTGGCGCCGAAATCACCACCATCGAGGGCCTCTCACCCGATGGGACGCATCCGTTGCAGCGGGCCTGGGAAGAGCTCGATGTGCCCCAATGCGGCTATTGCCAGGCCGGCCAGCTCATGTCGGCCGCGGCGCTTCTGGCCAGAACGCCAAAGCCGACGGACGCTGACATCGACGCCGCGATGAACAGGAACCTCTGCCGCTGCGCCACCTATCTCCGGATCCGCCGTGCCATCCACCGCGCCGCGACTCTGCCGGCCGTCGGCGCCGGCTCACCGGATCGGGACTCCTAAGGAGGCACCATGAAAACCACCAAGGGAGTATCCCGCCGACAGTTCCTCCGCGTCACCGCCATTGCGGGCGGGGGCATCCTGCTTGGCAGCTCGCTGCGGCGCTTCGGCGGGACGACGCCGTTGGCGGCGCAATCGGCGGCCGAGCTGAATGCGTTCATCCGGATCATGCCGGACGGCATCGTCACCATCATCGCGAAGAACCCGGAAATCGGCCAGGGCGTCAAGACGATGCTGCCGATGATCATCGCGGACGAGCTGGACGTAGACTGGAAGGACGTCCGGATTGAGCAGGCGCCGCTGGACACCACACGATTCTCGGGCCAGTCGGCCGGAGGGAGCACCGCGACGCCCAACAACTGGCTGCCGATGCGCCGGGTCGGCGCCGCCGGCCGGGCCATGATGGTCTCCGCCGCTGCAGCGACCTGGGGCGTACCCGAAGCGGAGTGTGAGACCGCATCGGGCGTCGTTCATCACCGGCCCAGCGGACGGAGCGCCCGATACGGGACCCTGCTGGCCAAGGCCGCGACGCTGACCCCCCCCGCGCTCGACACGGTCCCGCTCAAGGACTCCAAGGACTTCAAAATCATCGGGAAGCCGATGCACGGCGTGGACAACCACGCGATCGTGACCGGGATTCCCATGTACGGGATCGACGTCTCGGTGCCCGGGATGCTCTACGCCGTGTTCGAGAAGTGTCCCGTGTTCGGTGGGACGGTGGCGAGCGCCAACCTCGAGGTGGTGAAGGCCCAGCCGGGGGTCCGTTACGCATTCGTGGTCGAGGGAGGCACCGCGCTCAACGGGCTGTTGGGAGGCGTGGCCATCGTGGCCGACAGCTGGTGGGCCGCGCGCACGGCCCGCGAAAAGCTGGTGGTGAGATGGAACGAGGGGCCGACGGCGGAGCAGAGCAGCGCCGGTTTCGCGCGGCGCGCGGCCGAGCTGGCGCTGCAAGCGCCCCAGCGGTCGCTCCGAAAAGACGGGGACGTGGACTCGGCGCTCGGCAGCGCCGCCAAGGTCGTCAGCGCGGAATACTTCTATCCGTTCCTGGCCCACGCCGCGCTGGAGCCGGAGAACTGCACGGCGCACTTCAGGGACGGCAAGCTCGAGATGTGGGCTCCCTCGCAGTCACCCCAGAATGGCCGCGCGCTGGTGTCCCGCACCCTGAGCATTCCGGAGACCGACATCACGGTCCACATGACCCGCACGGGGGGCGGATTCGGGCGGCGGCTCAACAACGACTACATGGTCGAAGCCGCCGCGATCGCGAGGCAGGTGGCGGTGCCGGTCAAGCTGCTATGGACCCGGGAAGACGACACCCGGCACGATTTCTATCGTCCCGCGGGCTTCCACTACCTCAAGGGCGGCGTGGATGCTGCCGGCAAGCTGGTGGCCTGGCGGAATCACTTCGTGTCGTTCGGCGAAGGCGAGCGGTTCGTGCCCGGCGCCGGCCTCGGCGCGACGGAGTTCCCGCAGCGATTCATCCCCAACTACGCTCTTGACGCCTCGGTCATGCCGCTGGGGGTGCCGACGGGTTTCCTGCGGGCGCCGACCAGTAACGGTGTTGCGTTCGTGATCCAATCGTTCATCGATGAGCTGGCCCACGCCGCCGGAAAGGATCCGGTGCAGTTCCGGCTCGACCTGCTGGCCGCGGGCCCGGCAGGGGAGGGCGTGAATGCCGCCCGGATGCGCGGTGTGCTCGAGCTGGTGGCCGAAAATTCAGGCTGGGCCAACCGGCAGCGATCGCGGGGCACCGGAATGGGGGTGGCATTCCATTACAGCCACCGGGGGCATTTCGCGGAGGTGGTGCGGGCGAGCGTGAGCCGGCAGGGCGCCGTCAAGGTGGAGCAGGTCTGGGTAGCCGGAGATATCGGCAGCGAGGTCATCAACCCGAGCAACGCGGAGAATCAGGTGCAGGGCTCGGTCCTGGATGGAATCGCCGAAGCGCTGGCGCAGGAGATCACGATCGAGAAGGGCCGGGCGGTGCAGAGCAACTTTCACGATTTCCCGTTGCTGCGGCTGACCCAGGCGCCGCCGGTGGAGGTGCACTTCCTCAAGACGGCATTTCCCCCGACCGGACTGGGTGAGCCGGCGCTGCCGCCGGTGGTCCCGGCGCTCTGCAACGCCATCTTCGAAGCCACCGGCAAGCGGATTCGCTCACTGCCGATCAAGAAGCACGATCTGTCGTGGGGGTGACGGGCGGTGAACGGCCGATCTCTCCGGCTCCGGGGGAGAGGGTCCCTCCGGGGCTAGCAGTTCGCGCTCATGCCCAATGGTCATAACTCGTTCTGCCGCTCACTGACGCCCCTATGGGACCCTCTCTACCCTGCGCCTCACGATCGTGAGTTCTCCCGGTCGCTTCCTGCCGTCATCCTCAGCGCAGCGAAGGGGCCGATCTCAACCTGAAGACCACCTTCGCTCAGGGTGACAGCCGGCGCTCGAAGAAGACCGTATCGACCTTTTCGTCCGGACGGTAGCGGGGGATTTGAACGAACCCGAGCCGGCGGTAGAGGGCGTGGGCGGCAGTCATTTCCTGCAAGGTTCCGAGACGAATGGTGCGGTAATCCATCCTCGCCGCGTCGGCGAGCAGACGCTCCATCAGCGCCCGGCCGACGCCGACTCTGCGCGCGGTGGACAGCACGAACATCCGTTTCACTTCTCCCACGGCGGCGTCGAGCGGATGGAGGGCCACGCATCCCGCCGGCATTCCGTCGAGCCGGGCCAGGTAGAGCCGTCCCCGCGGCGGCTTGTATGGTCCCGGGAGGGATTCGGCGTCGGCGCGCACCAAGTCCGAGCCGGGATGCGCTCGAAGCGACGCGGCGTGCGCCAGCATCAGGTAGCGCATCGTCTCGAGATCTTCCGCACTCTCGGCGCTGACGATGGTGATCATCCCGGGATCCTTCGCAGGTGATTCGGATCCTCCCGGGAGCCTCCCAGCCCGGCAAAAAGAATAGTCGAATTGGGTTTTCGTTATGAGATCTTACAGGTGGGGACCTATAAGATCTTATAGGTGCGAATTGGGAGTACCCTTGCCCTCCCGGGGAGAGTGGGGCATCGTTGCGAGTTGCGTTGTCCCCATCCGCCATCCTTTGCAAGAGAGGGTCCCATGGCACTTCCCGATCCGAAAAGCCATCGCGTTCCACTCGTGGAAGCCGCAGCCCAGGCCCGGAGATTCCGGGAAGGGCAGCGAAACCAAAAGGGTGGGTACTTTCACCGAAAGGATCTCGACGACCTCCTGGCGCAGCCGGGGTGCGCCGGGCTCCGGTATTACTACGGCCGCAAAGCAGACGACCAGAACAGCCTGATCCTGGTGGGCGTGGACAAGGAGGGGAACGACCTGGTGCAGGGTGTTGTGATGGAAGACGGATTCCTCTGTCCGCCGTTCTGCGGTAGCGCGAACGTCCTCAACTCGTAGCTCGAGTGCCCATACCCGGCGTCCTCTACCTGGGCTCGGCTTCGCAGGCATTACCCGCGCTCGCTGGTCTCCGGTACGGACGGCAATTGCCTTCCGCGAGGAGATGGATCGTCGCAAACGCGCTTATAGGTTTATCGCTTGACGGGATATCGCTCGCCTATGCGCTCCGACAGCAGAACAATCACTGGGTGAGCTATGTCGCCGCGCCCCTCGAGGTAAGTACCCTGCTTCTGGCGCTTTCCTGCTGGCAGCCCGGCTCCGCGGGGCGCCGCGTGCTGCGCCTTGCGGCGGTCGTGTTCGTAGCGATCGTGGTCGTTCTGGTGGCTTTCGTCGAGAGTCTGACGACATTCAGTCTGCTGCGAGGACCGATAGAGTCCATCCTTATCGTCATTGCGAGCCTGACTACCTTGCTGCTACTCATCCGCCATGAGCAGGAGAATCTCCTCCAGCGGGACTGGTTCTGGATTTGCGGCGGCCTGGCGCTCCGGTACGGGGCAGGGGTGGCCCTGGGGCCGCTGGGGCGGATATTGATCGGGAATTCCCCGACCGTAGTTAGGTCGGTGCTCAAGGTGAAGGCTGTGGTGAATCTCATCTCCAATGTGCTCATCGCGAGAGGAGTCTGGTGCCCAATTCTCCCGCAACGCTCCTCTGGGCCTTTGTCGCCGGTGTCCTCACCGTCGGCATTCTCGTCGCCACCCTCGGCGCGGCCCTGGTGATCTATCAGCGCCGATTCGTCGCCATACATCGAGGGTATTCCCGGAACCTCCTCAAGGCCCAGGAGGAGGAGCGGGCCTGGGTGGCCCGGGAAGTCCACGACGACGCGGTGCAGCGCCTCGCGCTGATCGGCAGGGAAGTCGACGTCGTCCGCGCCCTGCTGCCTCCGCTCTCCAGCGCGCAGGCGCATCGGCTGGAATCGATTCAGGAGGAAATGAAGGATCTGTCGGTGGCCCTCCGCGGCTTGGCGCACCGCCTACACCCGGCGCTCCTGGAGCTGGGCGGGCTGCACGTCGCCCTCGATGTGCTCCGCAGCGACGTGGAGCGCGCCTATGGCCTTCAGGTCACCGCCGATCTTCCGGGCACGCCGATCACCACCGATCCCGCCCGCGCGCTGGCCATCTACCGCGTTGCGCAGGAGGCACTGCAAAACGTCGCGGTCCACTCCGGTGTCAAGGAGGCGGCGCTCGCGTTCACCCGGAACAACGGCGCCCTCCGGCTGGTCGTATCCGATCGAGGATCCGGATTCGATACCAGGCAACGCCGCCCCGCGGGAGGGCTCGGGCTGATCGGGATGCGCGAGCGCGCCGAGATCGCCGGGGGCAGGCTCACGGTCCGCTCCCGGCCCGGCGAGGGCACCACTGTGGAGCTCACCTTTCCGGCCGCACCCGGAGACGCCGGGTGAGCGACAAGCGGCGCATCCTCCTGGTAGACGACCACCAGCTCCTGCTGGAGGGACTCCGGCTCGCGCTGCAGGATGAATTCGAAGTGGTCGGCACCCTCACCAGCGGCGCCGCGGTGCTTCCCGCCTGCCGGGAGCTCGCTCCCGACGCCGTGCTTCTCGATCTGAGTCTGCCGGACAGGAGCGGGCTCGAGATCATCGCCGATCTCCAGGCAGAGCTGCCGGCGATCCGCATCCTCGTGATCACGATGCACGCCGACCGGGTGATGGCGGACGCGTCGTTGCAGTCGGGAGCGCATGGCTTCGTGCCGAAAGATTCGGGCATCACCGAGCTCAGAACTGCGCTCCAGGCGGTACTTGCCGGAGAGCGGTTCGTCTCCAGCCGGATTCCGAAGCTCGCCAGTCTCCGGGCGTATCCCCCCCATTCCGCGGTCGGGCTGGCGCAGCTCACGCCCCGGCAGCGGAGCATCGTCCACCTGATCGGTGAGGGAAAACGGACCGCGGATATCGCGGCCGAGATCGGCGTGACGGACTCGACGGTGACCTTTCATCGCCAGTCCATTCGGAGGACGCTCGGCATCGAAACCGAATGGGGTCTCGTGAAGTACGCCATCCTGGTGCGCATGAGCGAAGAACAGGCGACGTGACCGCGCGCGCCGCGCTGCTCCTCGGAATTCTCGTGCCGGCCGGGCCGGCCCGCGCCCAGGACACCACCGAGGCGATTCCCGCGCTCGGCGCCAGAGTTACCCGGGTCCGCTTTTTCGAGGGAAAACAGGCGCTGCCCCCTCCAGCGAAGGCGGTGACGCCGACCAACGATTGTGATGTGAAGACGCCCGCCGCACCTCCTCCCCCGGCAGCGCTGGGCCGCCGGGAGATACTCACTCACCTGTGCGTCCGGAGGCGTTACGTTTGTCCGCACCACAGTCGATCTGACCAGATAGCGGATGGATTATGAGCGATATACCGCAGGTAAGCGTCAAGACATCCCGAAACCCCGCGGTATCTGCCGCGATCATGATCCTCACGGTACTGGCGGTGCTGTATACGCTGTATTTCGCACGTTCCTTCCTGATTCCGATCGCGTTCGCCGTGTTGCTGAATTTTCTACTGAGTCCCGCGGTGCGGTTGCTCGGCAGGTTACGAATCCCGAACGCGCTTGGCGCCGCCATGGTTGTGTTGGGACTCGTCGGGGTTTCGGCGCTCGGTGTGTACCAGCTCTCGGGGCCGATCAAATCCTGGACCGCCGATGCTCCCGCCACCCTCGCGAAAGCCCAGCGGGAAATCCGGAAGCTGCTCAAGCCGCTCGAGGGGGTGACCAAGACGGCCAAGCAGGTGGAGGACGCGACGGCCACGACGCTGGCCGGCGACCAGCCGACGGAAGTGGTGGTCGTGGGTCCGACCGTGGCCTCGCGAGTGTTCGGCTCGACCCAGCGACTGCTGGGCGCCCTGGTCGAAGTGCTGATCCTGCTCTACTTCCTGCTCGCGGGGGGGACTCTCTTTCTCGAAAAGATCATCCGGGTACTTCCCAACCTGACCGACAAGAAAAAAGCAGTGCACATCGCGCGGGAAACCGAATCGGCGATCTCCGTCTATCTCCTCGCCAACCTGGGCATCAATCTGGTCGAGGGAATGATGGTGGGGGGGGCGATGTGGGCGCTCGGGATGCCGAACCCGCTGCTCTGGGGTGTGCTGACCGTGGTGCTCGAGTTCATTCCCTACCTCGGCGCGCTCATCATGGTTGCCCTGCTCACCGTCGTCGCGCTGGCCACCTTCGACAACTTCGGTCACGTCCTGTTGGTTCCGGCGGCGTTCCTGCTCGCGAATCTGATCCAGGCCAACATCGTGACGACCATGGTGCTGGGCAGGCGGCTCGCGCTCAACAACGTCGCGTTGTTCGTGGGGCTGGTGTTCTGGTGGTGGATCTGGGGAATTCCCGGGGCGTTCATCGGGGTGCCGCTCATGGCGGTCTTCAAGATCTACTGCGATCACATCGAGGCGCTGGCGCCGGTTGGAGAGTTCCTCGGCGCCCGGAGCAGTGAGCCGATGCGTCCGGCGTCGCTTCCTTCGGAACCGGTGGCTTCCTAGAGGCTACGGCGCGGCGGGCATCGCGAAGGGGAGGCAGGAGGGAGGAGGCAGGAGACCCCTGACCCCTGACCCCTGACCCCTGACGCCTATTCTATTCCGCCGCTAGACGGCCGGCGGATCCTTGGTCCGCGTCTGGCTCACCCCGGTGACAATGCCGAGGCCCAAAAGGATGACGCAGGCGATTCCGATATAGAGCGTGGCAATACCGGCTGTGGACATTCCCCACGCCACGCCGGCGATGACGATGGCGAAGCCAACCAGATACAATGCGAACGACATGAGCAGCGCCTCCTGCCTGAGTGCGGAGCGGTCACTCCGGATTCCGCGGGGACTTCTCGACGGCAGCCAGCTGCTCGTCGATACGGTCCAGCCACGCATCTGCCTCTTCCAGGCTGTCCGGATCCGCTCCAATCAGTCGGACGAATCGCTCAAGTCCGCCTCGCACATGCCCGATATCCGTCCTCATCACACGGAGGAGCTGTCTGAGCTCTCCCTTCGCGCCCGGTCGGGTGGGGATCTCCGCTTCGAGCGCAATGCGCTGGGTCTCGTAACCCTCCAGCCGCTCCCGCGCCACGAGCCAGATCCGGCTCGGCGCGACCCGAATGGACGCGAGGTTTCGCACCAGGCGGAACTGATGGGGCGGGAGCCGGCTCCGTCCGCGATCGTCGGTGAAGACCAGTCCGAGCGCACCCACCACGGAGAGCACACCGGCGACCCAGAAGAAGATGGGATCGGGCAACGCGAAGGGCACGGGAGGGAGAAGCAAGGAGACCGTCGCCAGGTAGGCAAAGATCGTGAGGGCCCAACGGAACCAGTCGCCGAGCCGCCCGGTGCGTCCGAGCGGCTCGAAGATTCCGGAGACGATACCTCCCGCCCCGCCCGCGAGGATCGCGATGCCAAGGAATTGTCCGAGGAGGCGAATTCCGTGCACTGCCCCTGCCTGCGCGATCAGGGCCGCGAGGATCGCAAGGAGGAAGAGTTTCCCCTGCCAACCGAGAAGGAGACCGAAGATGAACACCGCTCCCCGATAGGGTGACCGGAACCAGGGGGGGAGCCTGGCTTCCAAGTCGAAGAGCCGGTAGAAAAAGCGGTCCATGGTCCGATCCCGATCTGGCAGGTGTGCTGAAAAACAGCCACCCGGCGTCACCCCAGCAGAGACGGTTGCATGGGACAAGCCCAACACGTCTCGTCGTGCTCGTGTTTTGACCTTGTTGCGGAAAGGATACCCCATGCTGGAAACAATCGCCGTCATCCTGGTCATCCTGTGGTTGCTGGGACTGGTCAGCGGATACGCGCTCGGTGGAGTCATTCACGTTCTGCTGGTCATCGCCCTGATCGTGGTCGTGATTCGGGTCATCCAGGGCCGCCGCCCCGTTTGACCTCAAGTAGGCAATAGGCGGCAGGCAGTAGGCAAGAGGGGGGATCGTCGCGCGCTCGCGGCGATCCCCGTCGTATATTCTGGACCGATCGGTTCCCCCTCACCCGCGATTCGAGCCACCATGCGCCGGTTTCTTCCGCTCCTGCTCGCCCTCACCGCCGCTCCCGTCCTGGCCCAGAGCCCGCGCGCCCTCACCGCGGCGGATTACGCCCGGGCCGAGCGGCTCATGACCTACAACACCGCCCAACTGGTTTCGGGCGGGGCGGTGTCTCCCACCTGGCTTCCGGATGACCAGTTCTGGTATCGGAACGCCACCCGGGAGGGATTCGAATTCGTGTTGGTGGATCCGGTGCGGAAGACGCGGGAGCGGGCCTTCGATCACGCCCGGCTCGCGGCGACGCTCGCCCGCGTTGCGGATACCACGGTCGATCCGATGCGGCTGCCGTTCACGCGGATCGAGCTGTCGCCCGATCTGGTTTCCGTCACCTTCGAAGCGCGCCGCCGCCGTTGGACCTGTGAGGTCTCCGGCACTCGATGCACTCGCGCCGCCGAGGCGCCCCGCAACGCGGTGAACTCACCCGACGAGAAGCGCGCGGTGTTCATCCGCGACCACAACCTCTGGGTGCGCGATCTCGCGACGGGACAGGAGACCCGGCTCACCAGCGACGGGGTCAAGGATTACGGCTACGCCACCGACAACGCCGGCTGGACCATGAGCGACCGCCCCATCGTGCTCTGGTCTCCCGATTCCCGGAAGATCGCGACCTACCAGCAAGACCAGCGCAACGTGGGCGAGATGTACCTGGTGGAGAACAAGACGGGACATCCCACGCTCAAGACGTGGAAGTATCCGCTCCCGGGCGACAGCGTCATCACCATGATCGAGCGGGTGATCATCGATGTGGATGGCCGTCGCGTGGTGCGGCTGGCGATGCCGCCCGACCAGCACCGCTCCACCACCTGCGACGACGTGGCGTGCGAGGGCGTGGGCGAATGGGGGGATGTGCAATGGAGTCCGGATGCGTCCCGGCTCGCCTTCGTCTCCACCTCGCGCGACCACAAGCGGGCCTGGCTCCGGATGGCAGACGCCGAGTCGGGCGCGGTGCGCGAGGTGATGCAGGACAGCAGCGCCACTTTCTTCGAGTCGGGCTACGACCGAGTCAACTGGAAGTATCTCCCCGCCACCAGCGAAGTGCTCTGGTACTGGCACCGTCCCGAATGGGGTCACCTCTATCTGAATGACGCGGCGACGGGCCGGCTCAAGAACCAGATCACCAGCGGCGACTGGAATGTGCTGCAGGTGCTCCGGGTGGACGAGAAGGAGCGGGTGATCTACTTCCTCGGCTCCGGGAGGGAGCATGGGGATCCGTACTTCCGGCATTTTTACCGGGTGAAGTTCGACGGCACCGGGCTCAAGGCGCTGTCGCCCGAGGACGCCGATCACCAGATCTCGGCGTCTCCGTCCGGCCGATTCTTCGTGGATGTGTCCTCGCGGCCCGAGGTTCCGCCGGTCAGTCTGTTGCGGGATGCGCAGGGGAAGGACGTCCTGACGCTGGAAAAGGCCGACATTTCCCGGCTGATGGGGACGGGATGGAAGCCGCCGATTCCGGTGACCGTCAAGGCGCGGGACGGCAAGACCGATCTCTACGGGCTGCTCTTCCGGCCCACCAACTTCGATTCCACGAAGAAGTATCCGATCATCAACCGCATCTATCCGGGCCCGCAGACCGGGAGCGTGGGGAGCCGAAGCTTTGCAGCGTCGCGGAGCGACGCACAGTCGATCGCCGAGCTCGGGTTCGTGGTGGTGTCGATCGATGCGATGGGGACGCCGATGCGCTCGCGCTCGTTCCACGCGGCGTACTACGGCAACATGGGAGACAACGGGCTCCCCGACCAGGTCGCGGGAATGAAGGAGCTGGGGGCGCGGTACCCGTGGATCGACCTCGATCGCGTGGGGATCTACGGCCACTCGGGCGGCGGGTACGCCGCTGCGAGCGCGATGTTCCAGTATCCTGATTTCTTCAAGGTGGGCGTCTCACAGGCGGGGAACCACGACAACCGGGTTTACGAGGACGACTGGGCCGAGAAGTGGCAGGGGCTGCTGGTGCGGAATCCCGACGGCACCACCAACTACGACAACCAGGCCAATCAGCTCCAGGCGAAGAACCTCAAGGGGAAGCTGCTGCTCGCGCACGGGACGATGGACAACAACGTACCGCCGTACAGCACGATGCTGGTGGTGGACGAGCTGATCAAGGCCAACAAGGATTTCGATCTGATCATGCTGCCGAACCGGACCCACGGATTCGGGAACGAGCCATACATGGTGCGCCGCCGGTGGGATTACTTCGTCAAGCATCTTCTCGGTGCCGAGCCGCCCAGGGATTACAAGATGGGAGCGCCGGCGGCGCTGGTGCCGTAGTGCGGCACCCTCCCACCGCGGCCGCTCGGACGGGGTTCCCTACGGGGGCTAGAAGTTCGCTTCGCTCACTTACGCCCCCTATGGCAACCCCGTTCCTCGCGGCCGCGGTACTCGTACTCGCCGCCGCTCCAGCCGCAGCGCAGGCGCCACCGCCCTTGGTGTTGACCGGCGTCAGCGTCGTCGATCCCGTTACCGGCACGAGTACCGCCAATCAGCGCATCATCATCCAGGGCGATCGTATCGTAGCTGTTGGGTCCGCGGTGCGGGCTCCCGCCGGCGCCCGGGTCATCGATGCGCGGGGCAAGTTCGCGATTCCCGGTCTCTGGGATATGCACGTCCATTTCATGAACACGGGGGTCACCGCGCTGCCGCTGCTGCTCGCGCACGGGGTCACCAGTGTCCGGGAGATGGGCGGCTATATCGACAGCACTCGCGCCTGGCAGGCGCGGATGGCGGCGGGGACGCTCGCGGGCCCGCGGATCAAGACTCCCGGCCCTATACTCGAGAGTCCGCGCTACCTCCAGGGCGTTCGGATGCGCGACAGCGCCGCGGGGGGACTCCTCGCGCCGCGCATTCTTCCCTATCGCATCGGCGTCGCCGATTCCGCGGCGGCAGAGCGCGCAATCGATTCGCTGGTCCGTCTCGGTGTCGACTTCGTCAAGATCCGGACGACTGCATCCCGCACCGCGTACCTCGGCATCCTCGGCGCCGCCCGTCGCGCCGGGCTCCGGGTCGCCGGCCACCAGCCGGGAGCGGTGACGCTGCCGGAGGCAGTGCGCGAAGGCCAGAGGGACATCGAGCACGCATTCATCCCGGCGCTCAGCACTCTGACCGCCGAGCAGCGCCGATCCCTCTACGGCGAGCTGGCGGCGGCGGGCCTCTGGTACACCCCGACGCTCGTGGTCTCGCGCGCGGTGCAGGTATCCGGGGATTCCGGTCTCCGCGCGCTGTTCGGACCCGGCGCCGAGCGACTCTCTCTCGAGCAGCGCTACGCGTCGCCATGGCTACTCGGCTGGTGGCGCATGCAGCTCGAGGAGCGCGCGCGGGACACCAGCTCGGCAGCGGCCGAGGCCACCCGGCGGATCTATGCGAGCAATCTCCAGGACGTGCGGGGACTGCAGGACGCCGGCGTGGCGATCCTCGCCGGCACCGATGCGGGATCGGTGCTGGTGTATCCGGGATTCGGCCTGCACGAGGAGCTTCGGCTGCTTGTGGAAGAGGCGAAGCTCACCCCGGCGGAGGCGCTTCGCGCGGCCACGATCACCCCGGCTCGGTATTTCGGGATGGAAGCAGAGCTGGGCAGCATCTCCGCCGGAAAGATCGCCGACCTGGTGCTGCTCGACGCCGATCCACTGACCGATATCAGAAACAGCAGACGGATCTTTACGGTGGTGCAGGGTGGGAAGCTACTGGATCGAGCCGCGCTCGACGCGTTGCTGGCGGAGGCGGTCAGGAAGTAGCCAGAATGGTCCGCACCTCGCGGGCGAGGGCCTTGTTGGTCGCAATCGAGCTCCCTCCGAGTCCGGTGACCCGGCCGTCCCAGTCGGTGAAGACGCCGCCGGCTTCCTCGATGATGGGGAGGAGCGCGGCCGAATCCCAGTCGCTCATGCGAGCATCGAGCATCGCCTCGGCGCGTCCCGTCGCCACCAGCAGGTATCCGTAGCAATCACCCCAGGTGCGGGCGATGGCAGCGCGCCGGGCGAGCCGCTCGAACGCCGCCTGGCGTTCCAGCGGATGGACCGTGCCGATCTCGCTGGTAAGGACGGTCGCGTCGGCGAGGCTGGCAATACCGCTCACCCGCGCGCGCCGGCCGTCGTGCCAGCAGCCCTCACCGGGTGCGGCAGCGAGCAGCTCGTTCACCGCGGGGAAGGCCGCCGCGCCGGCGAGCACCGTCTCCCCTTCGACCACCGCGATGAGGGTGCCCCAGAGCGGCACGCCCCGGACGAAGGTCTTGGTGCCGTCCACCGGATCGATGAGCCAGCGGCGGCCGCTCGTTCCGGGGGTCTCGCCGAATTCCTCACCCAGGATTCCGTCATCGGGAAATCGCGCCGCAATCCACTCCCGGGCGGCGGTCTCGCCCTCGTGGTCGGCCCGGGTCACCGGCGAGCCGTCGGCCTTTCGCTCGACGTCGAGATCACTGCGCCAGTATTTCAGCGCTCGCGCGCCGGCAATGGCGGCCACTTCAGCGGTGGCGTGGAGAAGAGATTGGCGGCTGCTCATGCCCGGAGTTAGGAGGCAAAGCGGCAAAGTGGCAAGGAGGCAAAGAGGCAAAGAGGCAAAAAGGCTGGCACCCTTGACACAATGTGTTGTAACACCTATCTTCAGCCCATGCCTTCGCAACTGCAGGCCGAGCTCAAGCAGCACAAGCCGTTCGAGAGTCTCGAGGTCGAGGCCAGCCTGAGCATCAAACGGACCGCCGCGGAGATGGACTACCGGGTGTCCGAAGTGCTGAAGCCGTCAGGGATTACGGCCACCCAGTACAACGCCCTCCGGATCCTGCGCGGGGCGGGGAAAGAGGGACTCTGCCGGAACGAGATCCGCGACCGGCTGATCGCCCGGGTGCCCGATGCGACCCGGTTGCTTGACCGGATGGAAGAGATGGGCCTGGTGGCGCGGGCGCGCGAAGGGGACGATCGACGCTACGTGACCACTCGAATCACCAAGGCGGGGCTCGACCTTCTCGAGGAGCTCCACGATCGGTTGGTCGCGATTCATGACGAGCAATTGGGGCATTTGGGCCCCGAGAAACTCCAGATGCTGATCGAGCTGCTCGGCGAAGTCCGCCGGAAGTGCCAGTGAGTTTTTTTGAAGCAATAGGTGTTGTAACACTAAGTGTGTAAAGAGACAAAGAGGCAATGAGGATTTCACTCAAGGAGGATCAGATGAGCACCACCACTAAGACCCAGACCGCTCTCACCATGCTGCGGGTCGTCGTCGGCACCATTTTCGTGGCCCACGGGGCGCAGAAGTTGTTCGTGTTCGGGCTTGCCGGGGTCACCGGCGCATTCGGCCAGATGGGCGTCCCGCTCCCCGAAATCACCGGCCCCCTGGTCGCGCTGCTCGAGTTCTTCGGTGGGCTCGCGCTGGCGGTCGGCCTGCTGACCCGCTGGGCCGCGTTCGGCCTCGCGCTCAACATGCTTGGCGCGGCGCTTCTGGTGCACGCCAAGGGCGGGTTCTTCCTGCCGAGCGGGATCGAGTACACCCTCGCGCTGGGTGCGGCCTCCCTGGCCTTCGCGGTGATGGGCGCGGGCGATTACTCGCTCGACCACGTGCTCGCGCGGCGACGGGCTCGCTAGCGGCCGACTGAGGGAGCCTTGCAATCGAAGGGGCCGATCTCCACGGTTGAGACCGGCCCCTGGTTGTTGTCTGCAATGTCTCACCCCCGGGCTCGAGTGGGTGACTCACGCGAATGGCACTCTGTGTGCGAGATCGTCACCATGAACGAAGCGAAGGAGGGCCGGTCTCGACCGCTTGAATTGGCCCCTTCACCTCGCTCTGGGTGACAACGGTTCTCGCACCCTCCACCACGCCTCCGCCTGATCTTCCCCCCACGGCTCGATCGGCACCGCCGCGAGTCCGCGGGAGAGGTCGGCGGCGCTCTGGGGGCGCTCGTCCGGACTCTTCTTGAGGCAGGAAAGAATCAGGTCTTCCAGGAGCTTCGGCACCGGCTGCTTCACGACCTGGGACGGCGGCACCGGCTCGTCGTTCAAATGGCGCGCGATCATGTGAAAAATGTTCGCCGCCTGGAAGACCGCCTGGCCGGTCAGCATGAAGTATCCCACGCACGCCACCGCATAGATATCGGCCCGCGCATCCACCGCATTGCCCAGCGTCATCTCCGGCGCCATGTAATCGGGCGTGCCCGGCGTGATCCCCTCGGCGGTCTGCGCGGTGTGACCGGGACTCTGTTCCTTGGTGTCGACCGATTTGACCAGCCCGAAGTCGAGCACCTTGACGAAATCGTGCCGGAGGCCGAGCCGCCCCACGTGGATGTTGGCGGGCTTGATATCCCGGTGCACCAGGCCGTGCGAATGGGCTTCTTCCAGCGATTCGCAGATCTGGGAGAGGATGTAGATCACCCGCGCAGGCGGAAGGGGGCCGTGGGTCCGCACCAGTTTCTCGAGATCCATCCCCTCCAGCAGCTCCATCACGAAGTAGAGCGCTCCGTCGTCGGTGATGCCGAAGTCGTAGAGCGCCACGGTGTGGGGCGAACGAAGATTGGCCGCCACTTCGGCCTCGCGCCGGAAGCGCTTGACCGCGAGCTGCGCCGCGCCGCTGTCGCCGTGGGCGATCATTTCGGGACGGATGAGCTTGATGGCGGCAGGACGGGCAAGCATCCGGTGGGTGGCGTGGTACACCTCGCCCATGCCGCCCCTGCCGATCAGCTCGCCGATGTGGTAGCTCCCCATCTCCCGCGCCTTCGACACCTGCTGGCCGAGCCGCGTCACGACGTGGGCGATCACCGCCGACACCAGCGCCAGGATGTAGTCCGGATAGTGCATCAGAATGACGGGACCTAGACCCTCGAAGCCCCACTTCCCGGTCCACCGCGCCAGCAGCATCCCGAGCGGCCCCATCGACACGGCGATGAGCGACGCGACGAGCATCTTGCTGGGCGGCGTAGGGATGATGGCCGCGAACATGAGCGTGAGCGGTCCGATCCAGGTGAACATCGGCATGATCGTCGTGAAGGCATCCGTGCCCGGATCGCCATGCCACATGAAACCGATCGCGAGCGCCGTCACACCGAGATACCAGAGCCCGAGGTCGAGCATGAAGGCGGGCGATCGCTTGCTCTTCCGGGTGTAGACGAACAGCAGGAAGGAGAAGATTGCGCTCACCAATGCGATGTAATCCGGCGTACGGAGTCTCCCGGGCATCGGATGATCCGCGACCATCGCTTGCATGGCGACGTAGTACAGGCCCCACCCCGTAATCCAGAGAATGGTCCCCATGAGCGACATGATCCCCAGCCGGCGCGAGGCCTCCCGCAGCAGATCGTCGGGAAGGGCACGGGGTGCCGAGCGGGGCTCGCCGGTCATCACGGGAGTGCTCGGCGACGGGCCAATAATGCGAGTCATGCTAGCGGCCGAACTCCTCCGACGTCCTGAGGTGATACGCCAGCCACCGGAAAAACGGCAGCGCGTAGCTGATGAAGAAGCCCGCGGCGACGGAGAGGTTCACCTCGCGCGGATCGGTGAGATGCCAGCTCCAGGCGTAGAACGGCACCCCGGCAAAACTAAGCGCCACGCACTGCCAAAACACCCGGCTCCGGGTTCTCTCGAATGCCTGTGCCGCCGCTTCCTTCTCGCGCGCCCTCCGCTCTTCGGTCGCGATGCGATCGGGATCGAGTCCGAGAAGGGGGGCGTCGGGCATCAGCGGAGCGCAATCCCCATCGCCACCACGCCGCCGGCAAGGAGCGAGGGGAGAAGATGGCGGATGATTAGGAGCGGCGAGGTGCCCACCAGGCCGGATCCATACACGACGACCGCCGAGACCGGCGACATGGTCCGGCCGAACGCGCCGCCGAGGCAGGCGACCGCTGCGAGCGTCACCGGATTGTCGGCGGGGCTCACCTGGGTGAGAAAGGTTTGCGCGAAGGCGAGGATCGGTCCCGATCCCGAGCCGGAGAGTGTCGAAAGCGCCCAGGGGAAACCTGCGGCGAGCGGGACCAGCGCGTTGCTGGCGCTCGCGAGCCGGAGGAGTGCGTCGGAGAGACCGATCAGCGCCACCCCGGCGCCGAAGCATTGGGCGGTGATGGTGAGCGAAATGATGCTGGCGTACGCCGAGCCCATCCCGTCGAAGAAGGCCTTGCTGAGGGTGAGCACCTCGCGCCACGCCACCACGACTCCGAGCACGGCGCCGATCAGCATCGCGCGGACCACCGGGAGCGCGCCGGCCAGCGGACGCCACTCGTCTCCCGGCGGAATCGTCACCAGCCAGGCCAGCGGATCCCACCCCGCATAGGCAGTGAGGAGGAGCACGATCGGCATCAGCGGAATCACCGCCTTGAGCGGGTTCACCCGAAGCCAGGGCTCGTCGAGCGGAGTGGCGACGACCGGCTCTTCCGTCGTCACGTTCGGCGAGGCGGTGCGGCGCCAGTTGAACAGCGTGAACACCACCGTCGCGACGAGGACCCCTCCGAGGCTCGCGGGAATGACCCGCGCGCTGAGCAGGGCGGCATCGAGACCGGCGGCACCCGACACCGCCTGGATGTCCTGAGCGCCGGGATTGAGGAGATCGCCGCCGAATGATGCGCCAAGCACGAGTGCGGCTCCCGCTACGGCCGGGGTTCGTCCGCTGGCGAGGAGGAGCGGCACCAGGATCGGCCCGAGCGCTGCCGCCGTGGCGGCCTGGCTCGGCACTGCCACGTTCACGAGATAGGCGGAGAGAATTCCGCCCGGAAGGACCAGCCATTCGAGCCGGCGCATCGGAGCGAGGAGGGCGTGCACCAGGTGCCGGTCGCATCCGGTGGCGTGCATCAGCGCGGCAAACCCCATCGAGGCGCAGATGGGCGCCACCATCGCCGTCACCATCGCGCGGGTGAAAGTGTCGGCGATGGCGAGCGGCCGCCCGGCCAGGAGCGCCATGGCGAGGCCCGCGCCCAGCAGCACCAGGCGCACGTCCACCCGGCGTACCATCAGATAGATGGCGGCCGCGATGATGAGCGCGGCGACGATCAGCATCGGCGCCGCGAGCGGTCTATTGGCGTGGGCGCTCCCTGACGGGCGGGGTGACGATCACGGTGAGCGGGATGTACCACCCGGTCTCGACCGACTTCACTTGGAGCAGCCACTCGCCGGGCGTGGTGATGCCGACGCCGATCATGGCGAGCAGGGCGGAAGGGAGCACGGAGCTCTCCGGTATCGTGGGGCGGATGGGCTAGGATATCCGGAGAAGCGTGAGGGGTCAACCGCGGTGAGCGGTGAGCGGGAACAGCCGTCTCACCCCCGGGCTCGAGTGGGACTCGCCCACGGGGCCTGCGGGCCAACGCAAATCCCAACGTCGCGCGAAGCCCTAGTGGCCCGACGTCCCCTATGGCGAGCCCCACCCCCGAGCCCGCGGAGAGACGTCGCTACTTGCTGGGCGACGACGTCCGCTTGCGCGGCACCTTGGCGCCCGCGCGCCGGGCCTCGGAGAGTCCGATCGCGATTGCCTGCTTTCGGCTGGTGACCTTCTTGCCAGACCCGCCGCTCCGCAGGGTGCCGCGTTTCCGTTCGCGCATCACCTTCGCGACCTTCTTCTGAACCGTCTTGCCGTATCTGGCCATGGGATCCTCCTGTGGTTACCGAGTCCTGTCATTCCTATTCACAGACGACCGCAGTGGCCGGAGTCGCACCGAGCGCCATCTACGGCACCACCACCACCAGGGCGAGATCGTCCAGGACGAAGGAAGTGATGGAACCGTTGTCTTCTTTGACTTCAAACTCGATGCGGATGGTGCTGCCCTTGAACTGGGTCAGGTCGAGGCTATAGAGAATGAAGCCGGGCGCGGCGTTCAGATTGCTCCAGGTCTCAAGCGTTTTCAGAAACTGACCATTCGACTTCTTGACCCTTGCCGTCAGCTTGTCATAGGGGTTGGCATTCGGCTCTTCGGTGTCGATGTGGAGGAAGAAGGTCAGCGAGATCGCGCTCGCGGCGGCTGGGAGCGCCACCTCCTGCCAGATGCGGTCGGTGTGGGGGACGCCATGCCCTCCCAGCCAGGCCTTCCCGCTGCCGGTGTGAGCGGGCTGGTTCGGGCTGGTCGAGATGACCTCGGTGCTGGTCGTCCAGCCGGTCGGACCATTCTCGAATCCCGGGTTGTCGAGTGCCACGGCGGATGTGACGATCGCGGGTCCGGGAATCGGGGCGGGGTTGAATTCGATGGAGAGGAGGGGGTGCAGCTCCAGTCCGTTGAGCGCCCGGCCGACTTGATTGTGGGGACGATCAAAGAACACAACGCCGGTGAGTCGCACGGGGATTCCCTGCGCGTCCTTCCATCCCGACGAGGTGTTGGGGAACTGCTGGGTGAACCGGGCCAGGACGGTGTTGAGCTCCGATGCGAAGCGGCTGGGAGTGGTGACCGTGCTGTCCCGGCCGGCGACGCAGAGAGGATCAGGGATCTCGGCGATGACGCTGTGGGGTGACGCTACCGAACCGGCCCCGCCGAGGGAGTAGAGCAGGGTCTCGTCGGAGATGACGAGATGAAAGTCCGAGTCGCCGGTCTTGCCGGTTTCCTTTTTGTAGCGGACCAGCCGGCCGTCGACGATGCGGACGATTCGTTCCTGGGCGGTGCGGGTGACGTCGTCGCTCGGGACGGTGGGCCGGGTGAGGCGGACCAGATCGTGGATGGTGGTGACGATCGGGTTCTGGAGGTCGATCTGCGCGGCGCCGGGGTCGGCAGCCATCTTGACCGCCCAGCGCTCTTCGCCGCCGCATTGGGTCTGCGCATGGACGGGGCGGAAGAACAGTGCGGCGCAGCATGCGGCAAGCAGGACCGCACGAGGGCGAAGGGCGAAGCGAGGAGAACCGAGACCGTGGAACGAGCGGAGAAGTGTGCCCATGTGGCACCTCGTGGCGACTGAACTGCCGATAACTGGTTACCGTAACCCACGGAGGGGAATGGCCCTGCTAGCCGAACATCGCGAGATCTGGACAAAGGGCAAGTCCGGGGGGTTGGGGGACTATGACATCTTATAGGTAGGACATCTATATATGACGGCGGCCCTCCCGGAGCCACGCCACCGTTTCCCGGATCGTCTCCATCCCCGGCCGGCTCCGGTAGCCCAGCTCCTCGGCGGAATACTTCGACCGCATGGCCCAGTGGTGCGCCGCCATCTCGATCAGCGCCGGCTCCGGCAGCAGCTTGACTCCCGCAGCGTGGAGCACACGCGAAGCCCACAGCGCCGGCAAATACGGGATCACCCGGCGGGGCGCCGGCATCCCCGCCGCCCGCGCCACCATCCTGTAGAACTCCTCGATGCTGCACACGGTCCCGGGCAGATGATAGACCGGCCGCACCGTCTCCCGTTCCATCACCCGCACCAGCGCCGCCGCCGCGTCGCGCACATCGGCGAAGTGCATCCCGCCCCGGATCAGGAACGGCAGCTTTCCATTCAGAAACCGGGCGACGTGATTGCTGGACCGGAACCGGTGATCTCCCGGCCCGAGCAACACCGGCGGCCGGACGATGACCAGCTCGACACCGAGCTCTTCCGCGAGGCGCCGGGCCTCCTTTTCCGCTCGCACCTTGGAGTCGTAGTACGGCCAGCGCGCCACCTCGCGATCGCAGTATGGCGCATCCTCATCGGCGGTCTCTCCCTGGGTCCGGAAGCAGCCCACCGTTCCCGAGGTCGAGACGAAGACCAGCCGGCAGCGATACCGCGCCGCGATGCGCACCATCGCGCGGGTCCCTTCGACGTTGACGAAGTAGACCTCTTCCGCCCCCTCCCGGCGGTGCCGGACCAGCGCCGCCATATGCAGGAGACCGGCGAGCGGCGCGAGCTTCTCATCGTCGGCCCACCGCTCCGGCGCGGTTACCCCGCCGACCAGCGTGTCCACGCCGGTGAGGCTCCGGCTCCATTCCATCCCCTCCCACTCTTCGAGAGAGCGGACCAGGGCGATAACATCCTGCTTCGGAGTGAGGGCGTTGATCTGCTGAAGGACGTGCCGACCCAGGAACCCGCTGGCTCCGGTGACGAGCCAGGGGCCCCGCGTCATCAGGCGACCGGCTCCGGTTCCCGCTCGGCGGGGTGATCCGTCGCGATGAGGGGCGAATGATGCAGGGCGCCGTTGCCGCTCTGATGCTCGGCATCGCCGGCGAGGTGATGGGCAAACTGATGCCGCAGCGTACCGGCGATCCGAATATCCAGATCGTCGGGCGGCTCGAGCGCGCTCTCCAGCACCCTTCCCCCACACTCCTCGATCTGGCGGCGCAGCGTCTTGGGATCGAGTCCCGCGACGGGATGGTGCAGCAGATACGCTTCGAGATGGTAGGTCGTGGCCACGGTCGCCTGCCGCAGCTGGCGGATGATCTCCTGGCTCACTTCGGGCACGTCGCAAGTCGAGGTGAGCCGCACCGGCTCGCCGCACGCGACATGAATCCGGCCCAGGTCGATCTGTCCCCGCCACACCCTGACCACCCACTTGACGAGTGCGCTCAGCTTCATCTTCGGCTTGGGCGCTCCCGAGAGCTCGGCCGCGAAGGCGCGCTCCTCGGGAATCCGGTCGTAGCTGAGCGCCACCGGGAGAATCGTGCAGCTCTTGCCGGTGGCCTGAAGGCAGCGCAGCAGCCCGCGCTTCGGCTCGCGGAACGCGCGGGAGCGGCTCCGCTCCCCCTCGATGAAGAACTCGAGGGTGCGTCCTTCGCCGAGGAGCTGGTGCACCCGCCGGGTGAGCTCGGGATCTTCCTTGCCGCTGCCCCGTCTCAAATAAAAGGCATGCAGTGCGGTGAGAATCCTTCCGAGAATCGGAATCTTCCCGAATTCCATCGTGGCCGCGATGTAGGGAATCGGAATGCCGAGGTCAGGGCGCGCGAAGGCAAGGTAGGAGCAGAGCACGAAATCGAGATAGCTTCGGTGATTCGGCACCAGCACCAGCGCCGAGCCGTCCTCCCGCGCGCGCCGCGCCGCCTCGAACGACGGAATGTCCACGGTGACCCGCTCCACGCTCTTGCGGAGCACCTTCGTCACCAGCCAGGACGCGAAGCGAATCCAGAGATTGCCGTGCGGCTGGCGCATGGACCAGCGGAGATCGCCGCCGAGTCCGGGATGCTTCCTTCCCGCCATGATCCACTGGCTCTGGTCGCCCCGCAGCAGATGTCTGTGCACCCCTCGGCAGACCATCCGGATGTAGCTCTTCGGCTCGAAGCCGTGATCGAGCGGCTCGGTCGAATGAAAGTCGAACGAATGCGACGTGAAGTAGGGGAACGCCCGGTTGATATGGGCGAGCCGGGTACGCAGCGACTTGGCCTTGCGGCGCATCTCACGGGAGCGTACCGAAGCCAGCGCGATCGGCAGCCGGTGGTGCAGCGCATCGGCCAGGTGGAACCTCAGGTCCCTCGGCCCGAGGTAGTGCACCGTGGGCCAGCGCTGAATGAGGTTCACCCGGTAGAACTCGCTGATACCGTCCCAGGCGTCGGACACCGTCGGGCTCAAGGCTGCCCCCGCGACCGCGTGGCGGATGACCATCGGCGGCGTGGCGAGGCCGGAGGTGCAGGCGCTGAGGACGCGATAGGCGACTTCGTCCACCGGAATGAGATCGAGCATCGAGTTTCCGTCGCCCACCACCGCGCGGAGATGGCCCAGTCCCAGCATCAGCACAAAGCCGCCGAAGCCGGCGGTGCTGTCGATCCATCCCGGGAAGGGATGCTGCAGGCTCGCCGAGATGATGCTTGGCCGGACGATGGTGAGCGGGACATCGCCACGCCGCGCGAGGAGCAGGTGCTCCGCTATCGACTTGGTGAGCGTGTAGGTGTTCGGGTGTCCCGAGACTGAGAGCAGCTCGCGCTCCGACGCCTTGCCGCTCCGGATGGCCTCGAACAGCTCGGCCGCGGGGGCGGGAAGAGGAGCGAGCGCCTCGCGCACCGAGGTGCCCCGTCCGGGATGCGGGGTGACGTACGCGGTGGAGACCCAGACCATCCGCTCCAGCCTGGTGCAGCCCTTGGCGAACTCCAGGACGTTCAGCGCGGTAACGATGTTGGAGCGCGCCGCATCGGCGATCGGCAGCTCGAAGGAGACCGAGGCCGCGGCGTGGATGATGTGGGTGATCTCCCGGCTCAGCTCATCCCTCACCGGCTCGAGGCCGAGGCCCGACTGCTCCAGCGTTCCCTCGATCACCACCACGTCCTTGATCCAGTCGTCAGAAAGCGCGGAGAAGCAGGCCGAGCGCGCCACTTCGCGCTGGAACCGGTCGGCCGCCTTGTGGGAGCCGCGGGAGCGGATCAGGACGTAGATTTTCCCGACCTGGAGCTCATCCTTGCGGCGGATCAATTCCTCGAGCAGCACTTTGCCGAGGAAACCGGTCGCGCCGGTGAGGAGGAAGGTGCGGCGCTCAGTCATGGACACGCGGTGACGCGGCTTCATGCAGAGTCATGGCCTGGTTGGAAATCCCGAACAGGTTGCCCGGATCCACTGCCCGTTTGAATTCGGCGGCCCACTCGAGCGCCGCCCTCGAGAACACCCGCGGAAGAAATCGCTGCCGGATCTTGCCCACCCCATGGTGGTGCGAGAGTGAGCCCCCCGATTTCAGGATCTCGTCCCGCGCCGCATGCTCCAGCTCGGAGTACACCCGGGCAGGATCCTCCATGCCCTTATGGTGGAAGCCGAAGTAGAAATAAATACAGACCCCGGTCTGGTACACCTGGGTCACCCGGCAGGTGGCGAACGGCTTCCCGGGCAGCCCGCGAGCGGCGTACTCGTCGTGAATGCGGCGTTTGACGTTGTCGGCGAGCGCGAGCGCCTGGCTCCACGGGACCGAAGTCTCGAACGACTCGCCCAGTATCCAGTGCTTCATCACGAAGTCGCGAATATAGGCGATCCCGAAGGTGAGCTGATACCCGCGGCGGCCATTCTCCGCGCCGGCGCGCATCCCGCCGTGCCGCTTTGCCAGACGGGCGACGGCCGCTGCTTCGGAGGCGACTTCATCCCGGCCCCCCTCATAGAGAAAGGTGCACACCACCATCCGGTCGGGGTCGAAGCCCCTGACCCGGGTGACGAAGAACTTCTGCGCCCGGCTCACGAGCGCCTTGGCGCCGTGCGACGCCGGCTTCAGCGTCTGGCCGAGCTGGAACTGCAGGTTGTCCACCAGACGCACGCTCGCCGGAGGACGGGCGTTGCGGGTCAAATCATAGAGGAAACCGACTCCATCCTCAAAAGTGGGGAAGAGGACCGAGTCGTACCGCTGTACCTGGGGAAGGGGGAAGATCTTCACCACCGCGCTGGTGATGATGCCGAGGGTTCCCTCGGAGCCGAAGAGCCAGCGGCGGGGATCGAGGCCGGCCGATTCGCGGGGCGCAACCGACGGGCGGGAAAGGGGGCCGAGCGGCGTCACGACGTGCACGTCGAGCACCAGGTCTTCGATGTTGCCGTAGCGATTCTTCTTCATCCCGCTGGCGTGGGTCGCGATCCAGCCGCCCAGGGTCGAGAACTCCACGCTGTCGGGCTCGTGGCCCAGGGTGAATCCGTGGCGGGCCAGCTCCGCCTGCAAGTGGCGGCCCACCGCGCCGGCCTCGATCCGGGCCATCAAGTTGACGGGATCGATCCAGAGGATCCGGTTGAGCCGGGAGAGATCGACTGAGACGATGGAGCGCTCTTCCTCCGCCGGGCAGCGGAGGGCGTTGGTGACATTGGTGCCGCCGCCATAGGGAACGAGGCAGACATCGTGGCGAAGGGCGGCGTCGACGATCGCGGTCACCTGGTCTTCGGTGGACGGATATACCACGAGGTCGGGCACCCGCTCCAGCCGGCCATGCCGGATGGCGTACATCTCCTCCAGGGTGTGCCCGTGCCCGTGGCGGAGCCGGATCAGCGGGTCGTCCGACACCGCGTCTTCGGGAAGCAGCTCGCGGATTTCGTTCTGGAAGGGGAGGTTGTCGCGGGCTGCTGGAACTTCGGGAGGGTAGCTCGAGGGGTGCAGGTCGGAGACCGGCAGCTCGATCTCAATCACCTTGCGAATCCAGGGGAGGAGATAGGGCAGCTCGACCCCCGAGAGGGGGTAGCGCGCCCCGGTCAGCAGCACATTCCCGTTGGGGAGCGCGGTAAAGGCGGAGTCGCGGAACCCCCAGGCGTCGAGGCTCTCCGCGCCGTCGTCCGGGAGGGCGCGCGGGGGAGGGGTGAAGCGCTCGCCTTGCATTGGGAGAAGGTACAACGGACAACAGCCTTCAGCCATCAGCATTCAGCCATCAGCCGTCAGGCGTCAGTCTTTGCAGCTGGGGGCGTTTGGGTCGGCGGCCATCCCCTGAGCTGCGGCCGTGCAGGTGGCGCCAAACCCACGGGAAGAAGTGGCGGCGGGCCCAGCGGACTTTGGATGCCAGATGCTGGATGCTGGATGCTGGTGGGGCGGGGGGGAGCGGCTCTGACCAGGAGGAGTCCGTGCCCGGCAGGCCAAGCGCCTCGGCGAGCGCGGCGGCGATGCGGGCATGGCCAGGTGCGTTGGCGTGGAGGCGATCGTCACACCAGAGCCTGGGGTCGGACGCCACCGGGTGACGGGCTACATCCACGAGGATGGCGCCGGTTCGAGCGGAGACCTCGCGCAGCGTCTGATTGAGCAGCTCCACCCTCGGCCTGATCCAGCGCGCCGCCGGCATGACCGGCGTGAGGTCGGGGAGCGTAAAGGTGAGCAGCGTCGCCCCCTGCCCGATCAGCGCCCGGTGCATCGCCTCGACGTCGGCCGCCACTCCCGCCCGGTCGAAACGGCGCCGCACGACGTCGTTGGTCCCCGAAAAGAGCGTCACGAGGTCAGGTCGCATCGCCAGCGCCGGCGCCAGTTGGCGGTCCCTGATCTGCCGGGTTGATTGGCCCCGCACGGCGAGGTTGGCGTAGAGCACGCTCCCCTGCGACTCGGCGATCCGCTCGGCCAGCCGGTTTGCCCAGCCACGGTAGCCTCCCCGTCCGTCGGGATCGTCGAGCCCTTCGGTGGAGCTGTCGCCGAGGGCGACGTAGCGCTCGAAGCGGGGCGGGGAGGCGGGTGCCGGCATCATGGATAGTAGTCCCCCTTCCCCTTTCTCCGCTCACGGATAGATTACCTACCTATGACGGGTAGATATTCTACCCACACGAGATTGTCACCCTGAGCGAAGCGAAGGGGCGGAGCCTCACGTATCTTCG
This sequence comes from uncultured Gemmatimonas sp., assembly GCA_964439025.1. Classification (GTDB taxonomy): domain Bacteria; phylum Gemmatimonadota; class Gemmatimonadetes; order Gemmatimonadales; family GWC2-71-9; genus JABFSM01. Next base: position 37,435 of record CAYTMW010000028.1, read on the forward strand.
CGGGCTCGGGCGGCGGACTGGCCTCCGGGTGCGCTCGAGTTCGCGGTACTCACGAGCGCCCCCGTCGTCAGCCCGTGCCCTGCCCCCGCTGATAATCCCGGGTTGTCACGCGGGGCGAAGCGCTCAGCGTGACAACCTACTGGAGGAACTCCATGCCCCGCACTCCCCCGAAAAAGAGCGAGCTCCTGAAGGGGACGCTCGACATGATGATCCTGAAGACCCTCACCGTGCGTCCGATGCATGGGTACGCCATCGCGCAGCACATCGAGCGGCTCTCCAAGGACGTGCTCGCCGTGGAGCAGGGGTCGCTCTATCCCGCGCTCGAGCGGCTGCAGAAGAAGGGATGGGTCAGGTCCCGGTGGGGCCGGACCCCCACCGGCCGCAAAGCGCGCTACTACACCCTCACCGCCGCCGGCCGGCGCAAGCTCGGCGTGGAAATCTCGAGCTTCCAGCGGGTGCTCCTGGCCATCAAGGGTGTGATGCGCCGGGCGTAGCTCCGATCTCAGGATTCGCCGGCGCGGTAATCCCCTCTGGAAAGGGGGCCGATCGCAGTGTCGAGATGGGCCGCTTCGCTGTGCTCGGGGTGACAATCGGCGATCTCGAGCGCCCCCGGAGGCCAGTCCGCCCCGAGCCCGCGGAGCCGCTAGGCCCTGGGATGGGGCGCCGACGGCGCATGCCTTCGAACGAGGAGGCTGCTCAAGCCGATCAGAATGCCGAGGGCGATCGCCACCATGCTGGTCTCGCGGCTCCACAGTGAGGCGAGTCCGAGCGGCGCATCGAGCGAATAGACGCCGGGTCCTGCCAGCGCGAGCGCCGCCGCACCGGTGGCATACAGAAGGGGAAGCTCGACGCCATTTTCGTCGGCAAAGAACCCGTGCTCGACGTGTACCGTGACCATCGCGACGACCATCACCACGATCATGAGGGCCGGTCCTACGGGGCCGAGGAGCCCGAGGGCAGTGAAGATTCCGCCGGCCATTTCGCCGAGCCCGGCCCCCAGGGCGAATGTACGTCCCGGATGGAATCCGAGTCCCTCGAGAAATCCGCCGGTGCCATGCAATCCATGGCCGCCGAACCATCCGAAAAGCTTCTGCGCGCCGTGCGCGGCGAGACCGAGCCCCAAGACAAGGCGCAGAATCAGTAACGCGGTGTCCATACAGACCCTCCAGGTCGAGACATCTACTGGTGTGACGCCTTGGAGCATGACAGGCCGCACGGGGTGACCGATTGCCGTTCCCGGGAGACGCGGCGGTGAGCGGTGAGCGGGACCCGCCTGGTGCCACGCTGAGCGAATCGCGTGAGTCCCACTCAAGCCCGGGGGAGAGACATCGCGGCTGATTCCTAGAAGGTCCGCCCACCCATCGGCGCACTGATCTGTCCGAAGACGGTGGCGCCGGCCAGGAGCTCGATCTCGGGGGCACTCACCGTGGCGGGCAGATCGGGCCCCCCCACCACCGAACCCTGCCCGATCCGGATTTTTTCTTCCGCGATCACCGGGCCGCCGATCCAGGCTGAGGCGGCGACGATGATCCGCCGTCTCGCAACGACCGCTCCCCGCACCTGAGCGGCATCGCCCAGCTCGATATCGCGGTGCGCTTTGACGCTCCCCTCGACTACTGCTCCCGGGCCGATCGTGAGCGCTCCCGCGACGACCAGGCTGGTGGTGACCCGGACCCCGCCAGGAATCTGGAGATCTCCCTGGACCCGGAAGTGATCGCCGACTTTGCGCGCCCCGGCGGGTAACTGCCAGTTCCTGAGCTCCCGGCGCGCGGCGGGTGGAGGCAGGCGCAGCGACCCGACGGAGATCACCGGCGCGCCGATCCGCTCGAAGACGACGTTGCCGCAGAGGACCACCGCCGTGTCGGAGGTGATCCGGCCGCGCAGCACCGAGTGCGAACCCACGCCGAGGGTTCCGCCGGCATGAGCCCAGCGCAGGACGGTGCTCCGCTCGCCGAGGCCGAGCTCGCGGTCGGCGTAGATCGCCCGATAGACCGAGCCGGCGCCACCGATCGTCGGCGCGCGGGCGTAGACCTCCATCAGGAAGGTTTCATCGTCTTGTAGCGTCATCGAGCTGTCCACGACGACCAGCCGGTTCTGGGTGCCGGCTTCGACCTCGTGGGCCAGTCCCGCGGGGGACTTGTGCACCCGGATGAACTGCGTTCCGTCGGGAAGCTTTCCCACGTAATCGCCCGCCTGGGCCTCCGCCGGAAGCGACGCCATCTGCCGGTCGAGATACCGCCGGAAATTCTGGGCGAAGTACGCGACGTATCCCGACGACCGGTCGACCACCTTGAGGGGGGCGACGTCGGTGGGCCGGGCGATCTCCCGGAGCGCCGGAAGCATCGGCAGCAGCAGCCAGAACAAGGTGAGTGCGAGGAGGGCAAGGAAGGGAAGCATGGCTATCCGTTCCCGTTCGGAATGATCGTCCCATTCTCTCGGTGGCGCTCGGTTTTCTCCCAGCGATGATCGTCACTGCGCCAGAAGGTCGCCACCTGGGTGACCGTCGCCCAGGACACCGACACCAGGCTCACCAGGAATCCCACGATCAGAAATGGGAGCAGCTTGATCCGTCCTCGCGATCCATCGAGCCGGGCTCCCGCGGCCACCTCGAAGAAGGCGGCGAAATTGCCGAGGGTGCTGTACATCGCGACCGCCAGAATGACATAGACCCCGGAGGAGAGCTGCACGCCGAGGTAGTACAGGGCCACCGCGAGCGCCCATCCCAGGAAGAGGAGCGGGCCGACGGCAAAAACGCCGAGCAGCAGCAGGCCGTCGAGCACCGCCCAGCGGCGCAAGTGCGGCGGACGCTTGAGCAGCGGCCACCAGTACCGCGCCAGCGATTGATTGTGCCCTCGCGCCCAGCGCTTGATCTGCCGGATTCGGCTGGGCCAGCTCTCGGGGACTTCTTCGTAGCATTCGGAGCGGTTCTGGTACACCACTTCCCATCCGGCCAGGATGAGGCGGAAGGTGATGTCGGTGTCTTCCGCCAGCGTGTCGTCCCGCCATCCACCGACGTCGAGTAGCGCCGCGCGCCGCACGCCCCCGACCGTGCCGCCGTACTGGGGAATCAGTCCGAGATTCATTCGTGCCTGCTGATCGACCTGGTAACCACCGGTGCGCTCCAGATCGAGCAGCCGCGTCAAGAGCGTCTTGTTGACGTTCATCGGAACGACCCGGCCCATCACCGCTCCCGTCTCGGGGTCGAAGAACGGTCCCACCAGCTGCTTGATCAATCCTCGGCCGGGGAGATAGTCGGCGTCGAAGACGAGATGAATGGGGGCGTCCGAGACCGCCATCGCGTCCTTGAGGGCGGCGGCCTTGCCGGGCTTGCCGTCCTTCCGGTGGAAGGGCGCCACCCGCACCGGAAACCGCGAAGCGTAATCGGCGAGGATCCTGCTGGTGCCGTCGGTCGAGCGGTCGTTGACCGGGATGATCACGAGCTGCCGCTCCGGGTAGTCGCACGCCAGGAGCGCGTCGAGCAATTGCGCGATAACCCGCTCCTCGTTGTGGCAGGGGACGAACACCGCTACCCGGGGCCACGCGGCGGTTCCAATATCGACGTATGGCTGGCGGTGCCGGCCGAAGAGACGGTTCAGCGTGAAGAGGTAGTGGCGGATGGTGTAGATCACCATGATCGACACGATCGCGTAGAGCGGGATCAACAGGGCGAGTCTCATCCCCGGCGACCCCGTGCGGGTGCGGCGAGGTGCGTCGGCGGCGGCACCTCCCGGCGTTCGAGCTCTCCCCGCCATGACAATGCCCATCCGTAGAAGCACACGAACACCAGCACATCGAGCAGCAGGCCGAAGACGAGGAAGAGCACTGGCATCATCAGGGCCGACCCGTGAAGTACGAGCCAGATGTGCACCAGCACCTGCAAGGGGACGAATACGGCGAGGTGCGCCAGGATGGCGAGGGTGAGCAGGAGCTTCTTCCAGAGCGCGAGATCGAAGACGTGCAAGGTGAGCCCGAGTACCAGCGGCACCAGCCCCATGACCACGAGTCCGGCCGAAAGCAGCACAAAGGCGTGATCCTGGAGGCGATAGGGAAAGGGATCGGCGGAGAACGCGAAGAACAGGATCGCGGTCCCCTGGACGATCGCCAGGAGGCGGAGGAAATACCTGAGCGGGGTGAATCGGACCGGGAGGAGAAAGCTCGCCGCGAAGACCAGGACCGAAGCGACGGTCGCGATGCGGAGCGCCGGGTCGCCGGGGAGCGGCGTGATCACCGCGAGGATCGGCAGGGTGAACTCGAGACCGCCCGGAAGGCTCCAGAGCTGGTCGCCCAGCGGGGCGGCGATACCGAGAAAATCCCGCACCCGCTCGAAGATCACCTGCCAGAATCGTCCGATGCTCGGGACGGCGACATAGAGGAGCAGGGCGCCGCCAAGAGAGAGCAGCAGCGTGGTGAGAAAACGCAGTGCGGTCCAGGGGAGTCCCACCATCGACCGGTGCGGTGTGATCAGACCGCCCCGGATGCCGCGGACCCGCATCGCCTCGAGGCGCCGTGCCCGCTCCAGCTTGCGTCGCGCCGGCTTACCAGCCATGGAAGAGACCGAGCGAGAAGCCCGCGCGGGTATAGAATGGATTGTGATACCAATCGGCGCCGAGCACCACGCCGATCCCGCGGGAGAACCACTGCCGCCAGACGGCGCCGGCCTCCTGGCTTCTGAACTTACGGAGCGTCTGCGACGCACCGGTCAGTTGATACCCCTCCGTGCCGGCGCTTCCGCGAAGCGTCAGCAGGCTCCGCCCGCTTCTTCCGATCGACAGCGCGCCGGTGCCGCGGGCCGAGGGCACCCAGCCGGGGTCGCTCCAGTTGACCCGGGCGCCTCCTTCCAGCAGCACGCTTCCGCTCGCGTACCAGGTGAGCGAGCCGAAGAGCGCCCGATCCTCGAATCCTGATTTCGCGTCCACCAGCGTTCCGCCGCCCGTCAGTATGAGCGACCGCGCGGAACCGAGCTTCAGGCTGAGCGAGGCATCGAGCCGGAGATCCGGAAACACGAACTCTCCGGTGCCGGCGCCGATGCCGAGCTGGGTGTAGACACGATCGGAAAAGGTGTGCACGTTCGCGAGCGAGCCATACACGCCCCGGTCGTGGAAGGCCTCCTGGGCTTTTGTCTCCAGGTACCAGACGTTGCGAGACCCGGTGAGCACGGCGCGCGCGTAGGCGCCGTTCCAGTCGCCGAAACCGCCGGTCACCCCCTGGTAGAATCCCCCCACCTCGATCCAGCTGGCTCCGGATGGGCTCTGCGCGGTCGCCGGGAGAAGCGGCCTTGACAGAGGCAATGAGGCAAGGAGGCAAAGACGAAGAAGGACCTTCATCACATCCTCAGTGCTGCGGAACCGGCGCATCCACGACCGGGGCCGCGAAGAGCCGGCCGGTCCGGAATCGCTCGGCGAGAATGTCCACGATGCGGGTCGCGGCGTGGCCGTCGCCGAAGGGGTTGC
>CAYTMW010000029.1:0-30228 GCA_964439025.1 uncultured Gemmatimonas sp.
GACGAATCCGACCGCGACGGCATGCGGCTGGTCATCGAGCTCAAGCGCGACGCCATCCCGAGCGTGGTGCTGAACCAGCTCTACAAGCACACGTCGATGCAGTCCACCTTCGGCGTGATCAACCTGGCGCTGGTGAACGGCCAGCCCAAGGTGATGCCGCTCAAGGAGCTGCTCGAGCATTTCATTTCGCACCGCCACGACATCATCGTCCGGCGGACCCAGTTCGATCTCACCGCCGCCGAAGCGCGGGAACACATCCTCGACGGCCTCAAGATCGCCGTCGACAACATCGATGAAGTCATCCAGATCATCCGCGGGTCGGCCGACTCCGACGAGGCGGACGGGCGGCTCCGGAAGCGGTTCGGCTTCAGCGAGAAGCAGAGCGAAGCCATCCTCAACATGCGGCTCGCCAAGCTCACCGGGCTGGAGATCGACAAGCTGGAGGCCGAGCTCAAGGAGGTGCGCGCCACCATCACGGAGTTGCGCGGCATCCTCAAAAGCAAGGAACGGCGCATGGCCATCCTGAAGTCCGAGATGGCCGAGGTCGCGAAGGACTACGGCGACGGGCGGCGCACCGAGATCATCCCCGACCAGGACGACTTCTCGGTCGAGGACTTGATCGCCGAAGAGGACATGGTGATCACCATCTCCCACTCGGGCTACATCAAACGGATTCCAGTCTCCACCTACCGGAAGCAGCGCCGCGGCGGGCGGGGCCTCACGGGAGCGACGGCCAAGGAAGACGACTGGATCGAGCACCTCTTCATCGCCTCGACCCACGACTACGTGATGTTCTTCAGCGACAAGGGCCAGGTCTACTGGCTCAAGGTGCACGAGATCCCGCAGGGCGGCCGCGCCGCGCGGGGCAAGCCAGTGGTGCAATGCATCGCCATCCAGCCCGAGGATCGCATCGCGGCGCTGGTGCCGGTGCGGGAGTTCGCCGACACCAAGTGGCTCCTCTTTGCCACCCGGAACGGCACCGTCAAGAAGACCGTGCTCAGCGCCTACGGAAACGTGCGCGCCAACGGCATCAACGCCATCAACATCGAAGAAGGAGACTCGTTGATCGATGTGCAGATCACCGACGGCAACAACGACATTACGCTCGCCACCCGGGGCGGGATGAGCATCCGGTTCCACGAGAGCGATGTCCGCGAAATGGGTCGCGCGACCACCGGGGTCAAGGGCATCGAGCTCGACCAGGGCGACGCACTGATCGGCATGGTGGTGATCCGGCGCGATTCCACCCTCCTCGTCGTCGCCGAGAACGGCTTCGGTAAGCGGTCGGAGCTGTCGGACTACCGGGTCCAGAAGCGGGGCGGCAAGGGGATCATCACCCTCCACAACACCGAGAAGACCGGCGGCCTCGTGGCGCTCAAGGAAGTGCTCCCCGACGACGAGCTGATGATGATCACCAAGGGGGGCATCATCATCCGCGTGCCGGTGGACGGGATCCGCGTGATCGGGCGCAACACCCAGGGCGTGCGCGTCATGCATCTCGACGAAGGCGACCTGCTGGTCGATGTGGCCCGCGTGGTCAAGGAGGACGAGGGCGGCGCGGAGGAGCCGACGGGCGACGAGGCACCCTCCCCGGGCATCACGGCGGAGTAGGTGGCCCATTCACTCCGCGACCTCCGGGCGGCGGCGGAGGCCCTCGAGGGAGTGGCGGTTCGAACCCCGCTGATCGAAGCGCCCGGGCTCTCCCGCCGACTCGGCGTTCCCGTCTGGCTCAAGTGCGAGCAGTGGCAGCCAATCGGGGCGTTCAAGGTCCGTGGGGCCTGGACCGCCGTCACCCGGATTCCTGAGCCGGCGCGAGCCGCCGGCGTCATTGCCCATTCCAGCGGCAATCACGGGCGCGCGGTGGCGTGGGTTGCCCGCCGTCTCGGCCTCCGCGCCGTGATCGTGATGAACGACAATGCCCCGCCGGTCAAGGTCGAGGCGGTGCGCGCCGAGGGAGCTGAAGTCGTGCTGGTGGACCGCTACCAGCGGGCCGCGACCGCGGACGCCATCGCCGCGCGGGAGGGCCTCGCCATGGTTCACCCCTTCGAGCATCCCGACGTGATCCTGGGACAGGCCACCTGCGCCCTCGAGATCCTCGATCGTGAGCCCGGCCTCACCGCGCTGCTGTCACCGGTGGGAGGTGGCGGTCTCCTGGCCGGATGCTGCACGGCGGCGAATGCACTTGGCCACCCCGTGCGCCTGATCGGGGTCGAGCCAGAGGGCGCCGCCAAGCTCTCCGCCGCCCTCCAGGCAGGGAAGCCGGTGCCGCTCGAGACGACCGCGAGCATCGCCGACGGGCTGCTCCCCATTGCGCTCGGTGTCATCCCCTGGCGCACGATCGAACATCGGGTCGAGGTCGCGCTGCGTATCTCCGATGAGTCCATCGCCCAGGCGGTGCGCTTTCTTTTCCACGACATGGGCCTCCGGATCGAGCCGTCGGGGGCCGCAACGGTCGCGGCGCTCCTCTCTGGGGCATTTCGTCCTTCCGGGCCGGTCGCGGCCATTCTAAGCGGGGGAAACGTGGATCCCGACCTCTTCGCGCGACTCACGGCGTAGCATGACTGCCTCGGAGACCGCGCACCTCCTGGTGCTGGACGGCGACCAGGCGTTCACCCGGACACCGTGCCGCTCGCTCACCGAAAACGGCTATAACGCCACCGGTCTCTCCACCGCGATCGCCCTCGAGGAATTCCTCGCCACCCGTCGCGCGGCGTTCGGTCCGCCGGACGTTCCGATTCCCATCACCATCAGCCTCGGGCTGGCCACCTTTCCCGATGAGCGCGCGGTGGGTGCCGAAGGCCTCCTGCGGCTTGCCGACCAGAATCTGCTGCGCGCCAAATCGGACAGGCGCAACCGGTACCGGGATTGAGCGCGCTTCGCTGCCCCCGCTGCGGTACTACCTTCGAGCCTCCGGCGAAGTTTTGCACCCGGGACGGATTTCCCCTCGTCCCGGGCAGCGCTCCCGCCCCGACCGCGCCCCGTAGCTTCGGGCTGCATCGGACCGGAGAATCTCGCCTCCCCGCTGCCCGCAGGGGCGATCCCGCCTCGGGGCTCTCGGGGCGGGTGCTCGACGGCCGCTACCAGATGGAAATGCGGGTGGGCGAGGGCGGAATGGCGTACGTTTATCGCGCCAAGGACCGGGAATCGGGACGGAGCGTCGCGATCAAGGTCTTGATGTCCCGCCTGACGGGAGACCAGGAGGCGGTGGCGCGACTCCGGCGCGAGGCGCAGGTGGCGATGCGGCTCGACCATCCCAACGTCTGCGGGGTTCTCGCGTGGGGCGAGGCGGCCGGGATGCCGTATCTGGTGATGCCCTTCCTCGACGGCGAGACGCTTTCCCGACGAGAGACCCGGCACGGGCCAATATCCCCTGCCCTCGCGGTGCCTCTGCTCCACCAGCTCTGCTTCGGACTCCAGCATGCGCATGACGCAGGAATACTCCACCGCGACCTCAAGCCGGAGAACGTGATGCTGGTCGCGGAAGACGGCCGGGGCGACCGGCCGGTCGTGATGGATTTCGGCCTGGCAAAGGAGAGTGTGGCCGGCCCCGAGCTCACTCGTCTCACCGCCACCGGGATCGTGCTCGGCACGCCGGAGTTCATGAGTCCCGAGCAGATCCGGGGGAAGCCGCTGGACGCCCGAAGCGACATATTTGCGCTGGGAGTTCTGGGCTTCGAGCTCCTGACCGGCCGACTGCCCTTCGAGGGGAACACGGCGCAGGAGACGATGATCGCCCACCTGACCGGTCAGCCGCTCCGGTTGCGGCAGGCGTGCCAGACACTGCCGGAGGGGCTCGAGCGGGTGATCGCGCGGAGCATCGCGTACAAGGCGGAGGAGCGGTTCCAGTCCATGCGGGAGTTTGGGGAAGCGCTGGACAGCGTGAACAGTGAACGGTGATAACGGAGGCAAGGAGCAACACTCATGACAAACCGTAGCGGAATCGCCTCCCACGCAATCGTCGGCCTCCTCGCCTTCGGCGCCGGGCTGGGCGGCACCTACCTCCTGCGCAACCGCCCCATGGCACCGGCGGCGCACGTGCACGAGGAAATCACCACCCACGGCGAGTGGGTCTGGATCAAGCGGCCCCCCGGGGATTCGGTGCGCGCGTACGTCGCCTATCCCGAGAAGAGCGACAAGGCGCCCGCGGTGATCGTGATCCACGAGAACCAGGGGCTCACCACCTGGGAGCCGACTGTCGCCGACAAGCTCGCCGGCAACGGCTATGTCGCCGCGGCGGTGGATCTCCCCTCGGCGGTGTTCGGGCTGTACCCCGCCGATTCGGGCCGCGCCTATATCGGCCGCCTCACCCCCGACGGTGTCACCACCAGCCTCGACGCGGTGTACACCTATCTGAACGGACTCGGCGCGGTGAAGAAGGACGCGATCGGCGTGATCGGGTTCTGCTGGGGCGGCGGACAGACGTTCCGCTACGCCACCAACAATCCGAAGCTGAAGGCGGCGGTGGTCTGCTATGGAATCTCTCCCGACAGCGCGTCGCTGCCCCGAATCAATGCCAAGATCCTCGGCGTGTACGGGGAGGCCGACGCCCGCATCAACAGCCAGCTCCCAACGGTCGTCGAGCAGATGAAGCGTTACGGGAAATCGTTTGCACCGGACAGCTATCCCGGCACCGGCCACGGCTTCCTCAAGCCCGGACGCCGCGGCAGCGACACCGATCAGCCGGACAAGGCGTGGGCGAAGATTCTGAGCTTCTTCGGGGAAAACCTCAAGTAGTGAGCGGTGAGCGGTGGGACTGGAAGCGCGCGCTGAGGCTTTTCCCGCTCACCGCTCACCTCTTACCGCTTACCGCCTGTGCGGTGACACCTCTCACCAACCGCATCGCGGTCGGCGAGGAGGCCTTCGTGATCGGTGTCGGCGAGGGAGCCGATTCGATGACCGATCTCTACGCCGCGCCGGCGGCGGGCGGGAGCTTCGTGCGGCTGACCTTCACCCGCGCGGAGGAGCGGTTGCCGAGGCTTTCCCCAGAGGGAACCGCGGTCGCCTTCGTCCGTCGGGATGGCGCGCGGGAGGCGCCCCGATGGTCGCTGGTTGTCCTCGATCTCCACACCACCGTCGAGCACAGGGCCCAGCTCCCGGGCGGCGCCGCGGCACCGACCCGGATCGGGTGGACCGCCGACGGTAGCGCCGCGATCGTCCTTGCCGGCGGCTATTTCACGCTCGCTACCGTACCAGGGAAGCAATCGCTGGTAGCCGTTTCGCCGCAGGCGAGCCTCGCGGCCGATTCAATGACGCGCGAGCTCCTCGGCGATCCGCCTTCGGCGATGGTGCGCGAGTGCGCCGGCGGGGGCTTCTGCATCGCCGCGGCCAACGGCGAGACAAGCGCTCTCGATCCGGGAGCGACCGATGCAATTCGCTGGGGACCCGATTCAGTGGCCTATCTCACCCCGCGCGGATTCACGGTGCGACCGCTGGCGGGCGGACCGTCGCGCCGGCCGGACTGGCGCGGCAAGCCTGCCGGGCTCCGAAGTCTCACCTACCATCCGGGCCGCCGCTGAGACCTACTCCACGCTGCCGCCTCCGCGGTCGCGATCAGCGCCGTTTGAGGGGCCAGGACGTTTTAGCCTTCAGGGCTTCGATACCATCCGCTCGACCGTCTGCCGCAGCCGGGGCGAAAAGCCGGCGGTCAGCATGAAGGTGGAGACCAGCACGAGCGGCACTCCGAGGATCCACAACCAGGGATTCCACAACCCCAAGGCGACCCCGATCGCTGCGGGCGCAAGCATGGCCAGCAGCAGCGCCACTCTCTTGAGCAGTGTCGGCCGTCCCATACGAGCCTTGATTAGCACGGCGCGCGCTTTCGCCTCGTCCACCGGGCGATCCAGCGAAGCGAAGATGGCGGCGCTCTCCGCCGCGCGAGCGTGCGCGATGCCTGGTTCCCCGACCGCCAACAGGAGCTCGACTTGGCGGAGCAGGCCTTCGGCCAGGAGCCCAGGCTCGCCCAGCTCCCTCAGCACGGTTTCCTGACGGGCCAAGACAGCGACCGTCTCCCGCTTCTCGTTGCGGCCGGCGAGGATCCAGGCTTGGAACCCGAGGGAGTGCGCCAGCCTTCCGCGGTCGGTCCCTGAATCGAGGTGCGTCTCCTCCTCGCGCAGCCGGTCGAGCGCGGCGGTCCATTCCTGGCGCGCTGCCAGGACTTTCGCCTGATCCGCGAGACTGCGCGCGAGGCCCGGCCGATCGCCCAACTGGCGACTGAGCGCCTCTTCTTCATGGTAAGCGGCCAGGGCCTCCTCGTGCCGCTCCAGTTTGCGCAGTGCCGTGCCCTGATCGCCGAGCGTGGCTTTGAGGCGTTCCATCCGTCCCAGGCCGCGCCAGATTGTCACGGTTTCCTGAAGAGGAGTCAGGGCGGCTTCGTGGCGGTCGGTTGCCATCAGTGCCACGGCCCGACCCCCTAGGCAGAAAGCGAGCCCGGCCTTGTCCCCGAGCTCTCGCCATAGCGGTTCCTGCTCCTCGAACAACCCGAGCGCCTGCGCCGGGGCATCCTCGAGCAGGCTTGCAGCCCGCTCGAAGAGTCCCTTGGCCCGGTGCCTGCGCTCGTCTGCCTCGGGCCGGGCCTCATAGGACTCCGAGTCTCGTGCCGAGCCGATCGGGGACTCGACCACCGGAGTTGTGGGCGGCTTCCAAGCGGGGGTCTCCCTCGATACCTCGACTGCCGAAGGCGAAGTCTCTCCCGGCGAAACCGCGTCATCTCTTCGCGCACGCGGACCGAGCACCGTCTCGAGGCGCTCCAGCTCGGCCCGAAGGGGTTCCGGTTCGAAGTTGCGGAGCTTCCAGACGTAGGCCAGCTGACGGGAGCCGGTGCCGGCCCCGTCGTCGACGGCGCAGAGGTAGGAACCCTCGAACGGGAAACGCAACAGCCCGATCGGCGAGATGCTCCGCGCCAGCAGCAAGGTCCGCTCGGCGGCCGCGCTCCATACGCGGACGCAGCCGTCCTCGCCGGCGAAGCCCAGGAGCGATCCATCAGGCGCCCAGGCCAATGCGCTCCAGCCTGCATCGCCCTCGAACACGGTTTGGACGACCCCATCGACGGGATTCCAGAGACGGATCTGGAACGGGCGGTCCATGAGTAGGTTGCGTTCGCCCTCTGCCGACGCGAGCAGCTTCCCGTCCGGAGACCATGCCAGGTGTCGCATCGCCAGGTAGCCTGATCCGGTGTCCAGTCTCCTCAGCTCGCCGGTCTCGAGGTCGTGGATCTCGAGCCCGAGCTTCAAGCCCGCCGCGGCGAGCTGTCGGCCGCCGGGCGACCAGGCGAGTGCTTCGACGGGGGAATAGTCAGGGTCGTTAAGCCGAAGCCGATAGCCGCCGATGCTGGGTGTCAGGTCTATGAATCCGGGCGAGAGCGACCTCATGCGCTTCGCGTGTTCCTGTGCCTTCGCTTCCGTCCATCCTTCCCGCAGCAGCCGGTCCGGTCCCCCTGACTCCACGCTCCCGATCCGGATTTCGCCATCCTCCTTTCCCACGGCGAGCCGACTGCCGTCCGGTGAGACCACGCGACTGGTGCCGATCGTCGAGCGGTTGCTGTACTCCGTGGTGAGGAGCTGCGCGGCCCGGTCGGGATCCTCTTCGAGCAACTGCCGGAAGCTCCGACGCTCCCCTGCTGAGCCGGCACCGGCGGCCTCCTCCGACACTGCTCCGCGATCTGGCGGACTTGCACCCCGCTTCATGGCGTCGGCGCTCCAGAGCCGCACCGTGTTCTCGCCTCCGGCCGAGGCGACCATCCTTCCGTCCGGTGACCAGGCAAGCGCCGCGATGAAGCCGGTGTGGCCTTCGAAGGTCCCGACGACCGTTGGCGCCGGTGCGGCTCTCGTCTCGTAAAGGCCCCTCGCCGAGATTCGCTCCCAATCACTCTGCTCTTCCACGGACCCGCGCCGGAGGCTCGACAGTGCGTCCACCAGGTCGAGCACGTTGCCGCGTGCGAGCACCAGATCCCTCCCGTCCGGCGACCACGCCAGGGCTCCGAGCGAGCCATCGGGCACTTTGACTCGCGCGATCTCGTGCCACGGGCCGGGCGCAAAGAAGCTGATGGTGCCATCGCGTGCCGCGGCGGCCAGGACCGGGCCGCGCGGCGCCCACGCGAGGCCGGTGATCTCATAGGCGCGCTGCCGCAGCGGAGTCACGATTCCGAGCTGGATCACCGCCTCGCTCGCCTCCCCTCCGGTCGGGGACCAGATCCGGACCGTTCCGGAGCTGTCGCCGCAGGCAAGCCACGCGCCGTCGGGTGACCACGCTAACGCGCTGGCGAGCAGGGGCCCGCCCTCGAGCCTCCTGGCGACCTGCCCGTTCTCCGAACTCCAGATTTCGATCGCCGCGCGAGCGGAGGCGATCCTGGTGCCGTCCGGTGACCAAGCCACCAAGCCCCCGCGATCGGGGTACCTCCGGGACCGTCGATTCGCGAGCTCGCAGATCGAGACGCCGCCTTCGCCGGCCGCAGCCAGCCACCGTCCGTCGGCGGACCATTCGAGGGACGCAGTCCCATTGACCTCCAAGGGAAGTTCGTCCACGCACCGTCCAGTTGCCGGATTCCAGAGCCGGATGAGCGCGTCGCCTCCGGCTGTCGCGAGCAGGGCCCCGTCCGGCGAAAACGCCACCGCGCCGACGAAACTCCGAGGATCGAGCACCCGCACGGTGGCCTGCCGAAGCCCGGCCATCCGGTTGCAGAGCTGCGCCCAGGGGCGTCCGGCCAGCGCGCGCCGTGCCTGCGTGAGGAGCGAACGCGTGCCCGCGTCCGAATGGAGCCGGTTGTGGAAATGGGAGGAAAGGAGGTACGGGTGCCGCTGCAGCAGGCCGGTTTCGCGGTCGAGCAAGCCTGCAAGCAGCTCCAGATCCCGGCGCTTCGGGCCGGTTTGCGAAGGCGGGATTCGCCGGGATGAGGGAGCCGCGGGAGCCAGCGGCTGGTTGACGGCACCCGATGGGCTCGAAGTTCGCGGTGGCCCCATTGCGCGGCGCGGTAGCGCGGGGCTGTCCTTTGCCCCGCAGCACTTTTTGTATTTCTTCCCGCTGCCGCAGGGGCACGGGTCGTTGGCACGAATCACGTGCGTCTCACGGCTACCTTTGTTCGCCGATCGCCGATGGTGGCACCACACACGACGACAAGCTATCGCGGGCCACTCGGCAGCGCCATTCACCCATCTCATGTGAGCGGCCGCAAAAGGTCACTTCCGCGATCCGACGTTGGGGGTAGCTTCTCCCTGAGCGCCCGAGTCACGGACCGATGCCATGCCCCTGGCCACCCGCACCTTCCGCATCTTCGTCAGCTCCACCTTCAGCGACCTGAGGGAGGAGCGGAACGAGCTGCACCGCACCGTATTCCCGGCGCTCAAGCGGCTGTGTGAAGAGCACGACGCGCACTTCCAGGCGATCGACCTGCGCTGGGGCGTGCGCCAGGAAGCCGGCCTCGACCAGCAGACGATGCGTATCTGTCTGGATGAAGTGAAGAGCGCTGCCAGGAGGTCACCCCCAAACCGAACTTCCTCATTCTGCTCGGCGACAAACACGGTTGGCGTCCGCTTCCAGCCGAGATTCCGACCGGGGAATGGGACCAGATTGCGGGCTGGCTCGAGTCGCATGGCGGCGCAGGTGTCGCCGGTCTCGTGCTCCTCAAGGAGTGGTACCGCCTCGACCGCAACGCCCGCACCAGCGACGATCCACCCGGCGTGTGGCTGCTCAAGCCGCGGACCGAGCCTCCCTACGACAACCAGACCGCCTGGGAGGCATTAGTCGAGCGTCCGCTGCGGGAGATCCTGGCCGAAGTGACAGCCCAGCTGCAGCTCGCGGAGGACGAGGACGTTTTAGGCGCGCGTGCCGCGGCAGCGTGGCCTAGGGAACCATCAACTCGAGAAGCACCGTGGTGCCCGCCCGATCCCCGATAGCAAGTCGGTTCCCGTCGGTTGCGAAGCTGCACAACTCATTCGGGCTGACGTAGCGGGTCGCCACCTTCCCGCGTGGATCGAGCACCGTCAGCGTGCGGTCGTGGATAGACGCGATGTGCTCACCCGGAAGCGGCAACGTTTCTCCCCGTGCCTGCCCGCTGCAAGCGGCGAGAGCATCCCATCCCTGATCTCGCTCAATGCGCACATAATGCCCACCCGGCATGAGCTTTGGCTTGTCCTCGGGAGCCGTGCGGAGGAGCCGGCCGCTATGGGCATCGAATTCATACAAGCCGTCGCCCTCGCGGTGGGCAAGGACTCTTCCGTCCGGCGTGAACGCGACCTGCGAAACGTGTCGCCTTTTTGCCCACGCAGTGGGCCGCGCGGGCTCCAGAGCGTTGAGATCCCACAGCCGGATCGTGCCGTCTTCGCTGCCCGAGATCAGGCGGCCATCAGCCAGCGGCAGCAGGGCCGTGACGTCCCAGCCGTGGCCGCTGAGCATCCCGAGCGGCTCGGCCGACAGCGCATCCCAGATCCAGATCGTCGCGTCGTGGGAGCCGGTGATCACGCGTGTCCCGTCAGACGTCGCCGCGATGGCAGTGAGTCGTTCGCTGTGGCCCTGGACCCGGCTGTGCGCGATGGTGGCTGCGGCAACGTGCACGGCGCCCCACCAGCGGCCATGGGGGTCGAGAAAGAGCAGCCAATCCCGGCTGGCGACGTACGCGAGCCCGCGGGGGTGGTGCGCAGGCAGACTCCAATGCTTCCGGCCGAGGTCCATCACCACCACATCGCTATCCCGGCCGAAGGCGAAGCGGCGGGAGCTGCCGAGGAAGGTGACTGACAAGACGTTGGTGAAGCGGTCCAGATGGCGACCGAGATCGATCAGGCCGTCGGTGTCCAGGTTCCACAGACATAGGCACCCGTCTCCCCCGATCAGTGCCCATTCGCCGTCCGGGGATAGCGCGATGGCCCGCACCGTTCCGCCCATCTCCTGGGCGGCTATGGGGACGTCGCTATCACAATCCCACAGGCGGATCGAGCGATCGCCGCCGGAAACGATCCGGCTACCGCTCGCGGCCATGGCCCTGACGTATTCGTGCGCCTTCCAGCAGTAGAGTTCCCTCCCGCTCGACAGACTCCAGAGCCGGATCGTTCCGTCCCCGCCTCCCGACACCAAGCGGCCATCGCCCGTCAGGGCCAGGCCCCAGATGGTGTGAGAGGGGGCGATGCTTCTGTCGACTTCGCTGCGGTGGCCGACCAGCACCATCCGGCAGGCGGGGCGATTCTCCCGGTTGATCCTTCGCAGCCACGGACCGGGGCGGTGCCGGCCCGTGGCCAACGTCAGATCGGCCTGTCGGGCGGGGGCACTGCCCTCGGGCTGGTTGGCCGCCTGCTGCCACAAGAGCTCCGGATAGTCGCGGAGCACGTGCGACTCCGCGACGAGGAACTCCAGCCAGTCGCCAAGTTCCGTGCGCCTGCGAGCGTGGTGATCGGAGTCGGAGTTCACACGCTGGCCATGAGATTGACGGTCAAGGGTCGGGGTTGGAGTGTGAGGCCCGGTCGAACAAAAATACTCGAAGCTCTGCGGACTGGCGCCCCATCGCACGGGCGTGGGGGGATCCCCCTTCCGCCATCGGGCGCCCGAGCTAGCTTCTCCGGCAGGACTGGCTCCATGCCCCTCGCCACCCCGACCTTCCGGATCTTTGTCAGCTCCACCTTCAGCGATCTGAGGGAGGAGCGGAACGAGCTGCACCGCAGGGTATTCCCGGCGCTCAAGCGGCTCTGCGAAGAGGGGGGAGCCCGCTTCCAGGCGATCGATCTGCGCTGGGGGGTACGCCAGGAGGCCGGCCTCGACCAGCAAGCGATGCGAATCTGCCTGGATGAGGTGAAACGCTGCCAGGAGATCACTCCCAAGCCGAACTTCCTCATCCTGCTCGGCGACAAGTACGGCTGGCGCCCGCTGCCCGCGGAGATCCCGGCAGGGGAATGGGACAAGATCGCGAAGCGCCTGACCGCCCAAGGAGCCGAAGGCCTCGCCCGTCTCGCGCACCTCAAGGAATGGTACCAGCTCGACCGCAACGCCCGAACCAACGACCATCCGCCCGGGGTCTGGCTCCTCAAACCGCGGACGGAGCCTCCCTTTGACAACCAGACAGTCTGGGAGGCTCAAGTCGAGCGCCCGCTGCTCGAGATCCTGGCCCAGGCAACGGCTGGGCTGGAGTTCTCCCCGAAAGCCCGTCTCAAGTATGGAGCCTCGGCCACGGAGCAGGAGATCAGTCGCGGTGCGCTCGAAGTGGGTGATGCGCAACAACACGTGTTCTGCTTCTTCCGAGCAATCAACAATCTCCCGGCCAACCCGACGGCCGAGGGCTACCGCGATCTGGTTCGGGTCGATCCGGCCGCGGGGCAGCCCGGAGACCTCGTCCTCGATCCCGGGGCTGACGAGCTGCTCGAGCGCCTGAAGGGACCGCAAGGGAAGCTCCGCAGCGGTCTTCAGCGCGACGAAAACTTCTTCGAGTACCGCGCCGACTGGCTTGCTCTCCCGGAAACCCTCACGGCCGAGGAATTGATGGTCCTCCGCGGCCGGCTCGCGGAAGAGATCGCAGCCGCCCGGGAGCGCGATGATGCCGAAGGCGCGGGGAAGCTCGAGCGCCTGCGCGCCCTGGTGGACGAGTGGTACGAGCCGGGGCCAGCCGACTCGGCTCGCCTCAAGCCTGGATTCGGAGCTCTGAACCAGACGGAGCGAATCGATCTGGAGCGCCTGCTGCGCCGGGCCGTGTTCCACGACGAGCGGCCGCCGATCTCGACCGACCACGTCGACCAGCTCTGCGAGGACGTCCAGCGGGTTCTGGGGGAGGTGATCAGCACGGAGATCGCTCGGCTGGAAGAGGAGAAGGCGAAAGCGCAGACCACCGACGTGGAAGAGGAAATCGCCGCGCACGAACGATTCGCCCTCGATCGCCTGCGGTCGAAAAAGGACCCCAACCGCTCGTTTTTCACCGGCCGAGACTCGTCGCTTCGAAGGATCGCCGAGTACGTAGCGGGGACCGACCCGCGCCCGCTCGCCCTGGTCGGAGAGCCGGGCTCCGGCAAATCGGCCGTGATGGCACAGGCGGTCGAGGCCGCCCGCCAGACCCATCGCAATGGAGTCGTCGTCTCTAGGTTCATCGGATGGACGCCGGACTCCGCGGTCATCCGCGAGCTGCTCGACAAACTCTGCCGGCAGATCTCCCGGGCCTATCCTCCCGCAGAGGAGGCGACGCCAAGCGACTATCGGGAGCTGGTCCAGGAGCTCCCCAAGCGGCTCGCGCTGGCCACCGCGGATCGTCCGCTCAGTGTCTTTCTCGACGCGGTCGACCAGCTCTCCGAGGCCGACAATGCCCGGAACCTCATCTGGCTCCCGGTGGAGCTTCCGCCGCACGTGCGCCTGGTCGTCTCGACGTCCACCGAGCCCGGCGACACCGAGGCGGTGCTGAAGCGACGACTGCCCGAAGCGAGCCGGTTCAGCCTGGACAAAATGCTCGTGGAGGAAGCCCACGATCTGCTGGGCAACTGGTTCGATGACGTGGAGCGCACCCTCCAGGGCCGCCAGCGCGATTATCCGAGCTGCGATGGGCAGTGGAGGTATGTGCTCGATTGCTTCGAGGAGTGCCCGCGGCCGCTGTACCTCAAGCTGGCCTTCGAGGAGGCCAGGCGCTGGCGCTCTTTCGATCCGCTCCAGCAGACCCCGCTCGTCTCCGACATCTCAGCCCTGATCGGGCAGCTCTTCGCGCGGCTATCCGCACGTACCAGTCACGGGGCGACGCTGATCGCCGCGAGTCTCGGATACCTCATGGCCGCGAGGTATGGGCTGACCGAGGATGAGATGCTCGAGGTGCTGGCGCGCGATGACGCCGTGCTCGCCGAGGTGAAGGCCTTTCATAAACCACCCGAGGAAAAGCTGCCAGTCGTACTCTGGTCCCGGCTGTATTTCGATCTCGAGCCCTACCTCACCGAGCGAAAGGCGGACAATACCAGTCTCTTCGCCTTCTACCACCGGCAGCTCGACCAGGTGGCGCGGGCCCAATTCCTCACGCCGGTCCAGGGCGGCCGCCACCGGGCGCTGGCGGAGTACTTCGGCGAGCGGGAGCTGTTCCTGGGCGAGGCGAAAAGACCCAATCTGCGCAAACTCTCGGAGCTCCCTTATCAGCAGACCCATGCCGGCGACATGTGGGAGGAGTTGTACCAGATCCTCACGGACTTCGAGTTCCTGGAAGCCAAGTGCACCCACGTCGCCGTGACCACGGAAGGCTCGGGGGACGTGTCACGGAAAGTCTATGGCGGGGTGTACGAGCTGCAGGAGGATTATCGCAGGGCGCTGGAGGTCTACCCGGAGCAATGAACGACGAGGAGCTGCCGACGCCTCCACAGCTCCGCCCGTGGCTCCAATTCCTGACGGAATCCACCCACGTACTGAAGCACCATCCCGAGCTGGTGTGGCAGGAAGCGGCGAATCAGCCTCAGCAGACGGCGGTGGCGCGTCGCGTCCGCGAGCTCCGCGGCGCAGGCAGGTGGCTCGAGCGGTGCTGGTTCGAGTGGCTGAACGGCGCTGAGCGAGCGACGGGCCGCTTGATGACCCTGACCGGTCATACCGATGCCATCATGGCCCTCGCAGTAACGCCCGATGGCAGCCGGATCATCTCGGCCGGTCAGGACGGGACTATCCGGATCTGGAGCACCCGGGACGGACAGGAAACGCACCGGTTGCGGGGGCACACCGGCCCGGTCAGGGGATTGGCGATGAGTCCCGACGGCCGCTGGTTCGTCTCGGCGGGCGCCGACATGCTGCTGCTTGTGTGGGACTTTCACTCCGGCGAAGAGATCCGCATGATCGCCGGGAATCACCGTGCGATCCGATCCGTCGCTGCCTTTCACAGCCACCCGTGGGTCGCCTGCGGAACCGAAGACGGCAAGGTGAATGTCTTCGCCGTCGACGGGGGAACCCGACTCTTCACGCTCACTGGCCACACCCAAAGCGTCCGCTCTCTTGTCGTCTCCCCTGACGATCGCTGGATCATCTCTGGAAGTGAGGACAAGACGATCCGGATCTGGGATGTCGCGGCCCGCAAGGCAAGCGGAACGCTCAAAGGGCACAAGGAGGGGGTTCATGCCGTTGCCGTCACACCCGATGGCCGGCATCTCGTTTCGGCCGGTCACGATGAAGTCGTACTGCTCTGGGACTGGAGCAGGGGTAAGAAGCTCCGTACCTGGCGCTCGCCCTCCGATCCCGTCTTTGCGCTTGCCCCGACGCCGGACGGCCAGTGGATCTTGGGCGGGACTCGCTCGGGCTTTCTCAAGATCTGGCAGCTCTCCGGCGGAAGAGGGGAACAGCAAGTTCGACCGCATACCGATCCGATCTACGCGCTCGTGGTGCAGGGTGGTCGGATCCATTGTGCGGGCGGTGACGCTCTCGCGATCACCAACGATTGCACCGTCAAGGTTCTGGACCAGGGCATAATCGGCGCGGGCGGCGCGGCTGCCGGGCACCTCGGAGACGTGATGGCGCTGGCGTTCTCACCGGACGGACGGGCACTCATCTCAGGCAGCGTCGACGGCACTCTCGGGATCTGGGAGGCAGAAGGCAATCGCCTCATCCGGGTGTTGGCGCACGGCGAAGAGATCGGGGCGATGGCGCTCACAGCCGATGGCAGGACGATCGTCTCCGGAAGCCGGGAGCCCTGGACGAGGACGAACAGCATTCGCATCTGGGATGCAGCTACCGGACGTGCGCGCCGGAAGCTCGTGATTGCCGCCGGCAGAGTGACGGCCCTCGCAGTTTCCGCCGACGGAGATCGGATTGTCGCGGGAATCGCCGGAAGCGACTTCTCGAGTCTCGTCAAGATCTGGAATGCGCGCGGCCGCCTCCTCCATGTCTTGAGCGGACATCAAGGGGACATCTCGGGGCTCGCGCTGGCGGGTCGGCAGGTGATCTCGGTGAGTTCCGGCCGGATGGTTCATGCTGCCTCGCGTTCCCGCTTCGATCTCGGCGGCCTACGGATGTGGGACCTGGAGACCGGTACCGCGGGGCTCGCCTTTCCGTCTCCGCATCTTGGGTTCATCGCCCTCGCCCTCTCCCCCGATGGAGACCGTCTCGCGTTGGTCGTGTCGGATGGGACGATCGGCGTCTGGAGGGTCGGCGATGAGCGTCCCGTGAGGATGCTGGGCGAACCTCTCCTCCGAGACCGCAATCCGGGCTGGGACGCGCTCATCCCGGAGCGTACCCCGGAGCGGGTCCAGCGCCAACAGCGCATACCATCGGCGGTAGCCTTCACTTCAGATGGCCAGATGCTGGTCACCGGCGATGCTGCAGGATTGCTGACGCTCTGGGACATGCCCACCGGGAAGAGCCTGGCACACTACGTGGCACCAGCCTCCATTCACAGCATCGCGACTCGGAACGATCTCATCGCGGTGGGGACGAGCGGTGGCGGCATCTTCGTTCTGCGAATCCATGGGATCGGCGGCCTGCGGACCCATGTCTCGGTGCCCCCAGAGCCCACCAGGTTCAAGTGGCTGGGTTGGCGCCGATGAGCTGCCGCCGCGACGCACTCATCGATTGGCACCGCTTCCTCCGGGCCGAGAGTCACGTCCTGCGGAGCTATTCCGGGCTGCTCTTCCAGCAGGCTGCCAACCAACCCGATTCGACAGCACCTGCGCTGCTGGCCCAGCGGAGGATCGAGGCCGGAGTGGAGCAGCGCCCCTGGTTCCGCCGCATCAACAAGCCACTGACACGGTCGGCTTGCCTCATGACTCTCACGGGCCACAGCCATCGGGTCTATGGCTGTGCCTTTTCCCCCGACGGGCGGCGCGTCGTCTCGGCGTCCGGCGACAAATCGCTCAAGGTCTGGGACGTGGCAACCGGCGCGGAACTCCTTACGCTCATTGGAAACTTTGGGTCCGTTTGCGCCTTTTCGCCCGATGGGCGGCGAATCGTCGCGGCTGCCGACGACACCCTCAAACTTTGGGACGCGGCAAGTGGTATGGCGCTCGCCAGCTTCGCCCAACCCAAAATAGTTCATGCGTGCGCGTTCGCCCCGGATGGGCGGCGGCTCGTCACAGGGCTTCGCGACGGGACGCTCACGCTATGGGACACCGAGAGCCAAAGGGAGCTCGCCAGGCTTACCGGCCACGCCGGCCCGGTGTACGATTGCGCCTTTTCTCCGGATGGGCGGTTGGTCGTGTCGGCCTCTTATGACAAGACGCTCAAGCTGTGGGATAGTGCAAGCGGCAGGGTTGTGCTCAGCCTCGTCGGTCACCGGTCCTCCGTTTTGGCCTGCGCCTTCTCCCCCGACGGACGGCGAGTCGTCTCCGCGTCCGAGGATCGGACGCTCAAGCTCTGGGACGTCCAGCGCGGCACCGAGCTAGCAACGCTCGCCGGCCATGGCTTCCTGGTGCGGGCCTGTGCGTTCTCGCCTGACGGCCACATGGTCGTTTCGGCCTCCGACGACCACACACTCAAGCTGTGGGACGTCAGCACCGACAGGGTGACCTCCCCTCCCACCGGCCACACCTCTCCCGTCGCGGCTTGCGGGATCTCCGCCGATGGCCGGCGGGCCGCCGCGGGATTTCGCGATGGCACCCTCAAGCTGTGGGACGCGGTGAGCGGAAGGGAAATCGCCACGCTTACCGGCCATGCATACGTGGTGTCGGCATGCGCATTTTCACCCGACGGGCATCGGCTGGTTTCTGGGTCGGGGGATGAAACCCTTCGGATCTGGGACGCAGGGAGCGGGGCGGAGCTGTTCACCCTCGCCGGCCATGCGGGCCGGGTCACGGCCTGCGCCATTTCTCCCGACGGACGCCGGATCCTCTCGGCGTCTTCCGATCGGACGCTCAAGCTTTGGAATGCCCAGACCGGAGCGGAGGTGGCCAAGTTCGCCGGCCACACCGACGAGGTGGTGGCGTGCAGCATCTCTCCCGATGGGCGCAGGATAGTCTCGGCGTCCTGCGACACGACACTCAAGCTGTGGGACTCGGAGGGCGGCCGGCAGCTCGCCAGCCTGGAGGGTCATGGCTGGCAGGTGTGGGATTGCGCGTTTTCACCAGACGGCCAACGGGTGGTGTCGGCCTCCTCTGACGACACCCTCCGGATCTGGGATGCGGCGAGCGGCAGCGAGCTGGCCGTCCTGCGCGGCCACAAGGGCGCGGTTCAGCGGTGCGGCTGGTCGCCTGATGGCCGGCGGGTCGTCTCGGCGTCATACGACAAGACGCTGAAGCTATGGGACGTGGAGAGTGGCAGGGAGCTCGCCACCCTTCTCGGTCACGGGGAACAGGTCTGGACCTGCGCCTTCTCCTCCGACGGCAGGCTGGTGGTCTCGCTGGCCGCGGATGACACCCTCAGGCTGTGGGACGCCGCGACCGGTTCGCCACTGTGTCTCTACCCGGTGGATCTCCCTCTGGTGCTCGCCTCGACCGGACGCGGCACGTTCGTGATCGGGACGGAATCGGGCGCCGTGGAGGTGTTGCGCCTGGAACTCGCCTAACTCGCCGGCTCGTCTGGTTCTCTCCGCACGTGGCACGGAACCTGAAAGACCCTGGAGGGTTTGGAACTCAACCGGGGCGTCGATGCGTGCCGACATGCACAAGGTGATCGTGGAGCGGGAGCGGGAAGGGAGCACCGCCCGTTTCCGTCGGCCGCCGAGGGAACGGGCCACGGATCCGGCCGATCTGCCCATTCGGGAAGGTATGCGTCGGCCGCATGTTCTCCGCCGCGAACGCAAGCAGCTGAATGAGAACCTTGCCCCGCTCAAGCGCTACCTGCGGAAGCAAGTCGGTCGGCCCTGGAACAAGGTCTACGCCGACATCTCTCGCGGACTCCGCCCGGCCTCCGCGGTGCAGCAGCATGTGCGCGACCACGTCTGGGACTATGTCGAGCGATACGTGACGCTGGGCCCCAAAGGGAAGGTATTCGGGCCGCCGACGGACTGGTGCCGCGGCGCCTGGCCACTCAGTCCGGGGACACTCTACGTGCACCCGCGGACCGGGCTCCTGGCGGTGGTTAAGGATCGGCGCTGACCGCCCGCAGGCAAGCCCCATTCTTGTCCCTTTCGCGTCTCCGGGTTTGCCGTATTCTATTGTCCCAGGCACGCCCTCGCGGGGAAGAGGCAGGCAGACGAATGGATGCGTACTTCGCACAATTGACCGTGCTGGCCGCTGCGGCGCTGGATGTCACGCCGGAGATGTGGAAGCGCGTCGCGCGTGCGATCACCCGGCGAAACGGGAAGGTCGTCACCGTCGGCACCGGCACACTCATCGCCACGTTCGGGCTTGAAGACTCCGCCGCACCCGGGGCGGCGGTCGAAGCGGCCCTGGCACTTCGGGACGAGCTGCGGGAGTCGCACCCATTCCGCGTTACCGTCGCTATCGCCAGCGGAGTGGTGACGGTAAAACCGCTCGACGCCGAGGGCAGGGTCGAGATCGAGGGAGAACCCCTGGACCTCGCGACGGAACTCCTCCGCGTGAAGGCGCGGCAGGGAGGGGTATTCCTGGCCGGGAGCGTGTCGTCTGAGCTCCGGGGTCGCTTCCGGCTGCACGACGACACCGATCGCATGACCCAGATCAAAGGCCGCGCCGAGCCGATACCAGTCTATGAGGTCCTCGACGACTACTCGAGCTCGGCTCTTGCTCAACTCGCTGTGGATAACGAGCCCGAAGGCGGCGATCCTGCTGAGGAGTCAACCGCAGTCCGTCCTGCGCGCACCGGGATCGCGATGCCGCCGCTGCCGCCGGGGGTGCGCCAAGACATCGTGACCGACAGGCCGCCACTCACCGCACTGAACAAGGTGTACGGGAACCCGGCCCTGTTGAAGATGGACGACATGCTGCTGGAGGCCATGCAGGGGAAAGTGTATGCGCCGCAGGACTGGGTAGTCTGTACCGTCTTCGCGCCGCCGACGGTAGCCCGTAGCGAGGCCTTCCTGGTCCAGGTCTTCACCCACCTGAGTGAATCCGCGGGAGACGCCGCGGCGCTGGCAGTCGAGTTCGACCCGGCGGCGACCAGGCGGGTGTTCCAGAGCCTGGAGACCAGAATCGCTCGCGGCACCAGGCTTACCTTCGAGCTGACCATGAGAGGTGCCGAGATCGAGGACCCGGTTGCGCGGCTGGTGTGGAACGGGCGGACCGAAGCGGTGCAATTCGGCGTCAGCGTCTCCAGCACCGCGAAGCCGGGGCCGATCCTTGGGACGGTGACGGTGAGCCAGGACTCGGTGCCGGTCGGCCACCTCAAGTTCAAGCTCCAGGTTGTGAGCCAGTCCGACTCCGGACGAATCGCCGAGCCGGTGGGGGATTCCGCGCGGCGATATAGCACCGCTTTCGTCTCCTACGCATCCCAGGATCGAGACAAGGTCCTCGCCCGGGTGCAGATGCTCCGACCACTCGGTATCCATTACTTCCAGGACATCCTTGACCTTGAGCCGGGCGTGCGCTGGCAGCGGGAGCTCTACCGGCGCATCGACGAGTGTGATTTGTTCCTGCTCTTCTGGTCCCAGTCAGCCAAGCAATCCCCCTGGGTGCTGAAGGAGGCCAAGTACGCCCTGGCGCGGAAGGGGGACGACGACTTCGGCCCGCCGGAGATCATGCCGGTCATCTTGGAGGGCCCGCCGATCCCTCGTCCACCTCCCGAGTTGGAGCACCTGCATTTCAACGATCGGTTGATCTACTTCATGTCCAGCCCGGCGGGCTGACGCATGACTTTCCGCGCTCTCCGCCTCACCGCCGCCCTCGGAGGCGATGCCCTCGAACGCTGCGAGCTGGGTCCCGATCTCCGCCAGGCCCTCGTCGGCGCCAGGGAGGAGCCGGGCCCGGTCGTACTGGTCATCTGCGACGATGACTTCGGCCGGCTCGACAGCTGCCGCGAGCTGATTGTCGATCGGGGGCGGAAGCACCGCGCCAAGGCCCTGGGCCCGCGCCTGCTCGGCCAGGAGAAGATCCCGCTCATCCGCGGGGGTTACACCTCGCCGGGCCAGCTCATTCGGAGTCTGCGCGCGCTGTTCGGCCGCGCCCTGAGCGAGCGCGATGGCAACTTGTTCCTGATCGGTGCGGATGCCGCCGCATTCGGCGAGCTCTGGTCGAGGGCGAGCGAGGCCGCGGGCGACGTGAGGACGTCGCCACCGCCCCCTCCACCCGCAGGCACTGCCACCGCCGGATCCGGCGGATCGCTCTTCGCCCTGTTGCCAGAACTCCCGGTACCGGACAGCGTGCGCGAACGCTTCGTGGGTGACTCCGACGAAGCCCGCCTCGTGCTCCAGCTCATCGTGCGCGCCGCGCGGCAGGAGCAGCCTGTCCTGATCCTGGGCGACACGGGAACTGGAAAGGAGGTGGTGGCCCGACTGATTCACGACCAGAGTTCGCGCCGGCTCCAGAGTTTCACGGCGGTCAACTGCGGAGCCATCCCTCGGGAGCTCCTCGAGTCAGAGCTCTTCGGCTACGAAAAGGGCGCTCATTCCACCGCGACCGCGCGCAAATTCGGGCTCTGGCAGCGGGCGCACGGCGGCACACTTTTCCTGGATGAGATCGCCGACCTCTCGCTCGATCACCAGGTCAAGATCTTCCGCGCCCTCGAGCACGGCGAGGTCCGGCCGGTGGGTGCGGAACAGGAGCTCAAGGTGGATGCGCGGGTCATCGCCGCGACGAACCGCGATCTGTTCGCGATGATGCAGGCCGGCGAGTTCCGGGACGACCTCTACTACCGGCTGCGGGCCTTCATGATCCGGACTCCGGCACTGCGCGACCATCCCGGGGACCTCCCGGGGCTGGCAAGCCATTTCTGGAAGAGCGTCACGCATGATCCCGCCGCCGAGCTGCCCGAGGACATCATCGCCGATCTGGCGCACTATCGCTGGCCCGGCAACGCCCGCGAGCTGCGCATGGTGCTCTCCACGCTCTTCGCGCTGTTCGGTGCCCACGGCTTGGGCGTCCGGCACCTCCACGCGGTGTTCGAATTCGAGGGACAGGCCGGTGAGAGGTCGCCGCGAGATTCCCGCGGCGAGCTGGCGCTGTACCGGGTCGAATGCCTCCGGCAGCTGCGCCGCACGGACGAGACCTTGCGGGCTGCCAAAGTCGCGTTGCGACCGCTGCTGAGCGGACAATCCGCCTCGCCGGCGGAGTGGGCGTCAGCGGCTGGGGTGCTCGAGCACCGCGTCAACGAGATCGAGCTGCTCTGCCGACGCCCGCTCCTCTTCCACGGCGAGGCCACGTTCGCGAGCGTGCGCACCGTCAAGGATCGCCTCCGCACCCTCATCGAGTTGCTCCGCTTCGACGCAGGCAAAGCCCTCGCCCTGTGGACCCGGGAGCTGGAGCGCGATTTCGAGGAGGCCGTCAGGACCATCTTCAAGGAGGTTGAAACGCTGCTCGTCGCCGCTGCGCGGGAGGGCTGAGCCAGACTCACCTAACTCGACGCGCCGGCCCTCCCGTTTGCTCCACAACTCACCCAACTCAATCTGCCTCAATCCGCTAACCCGCGACACCGCAACGATGCACGACCCGTGCATTCACTCTGCGTCGCGGCACAGCTCTGGCATTCCCTGACCCCTGACCCCTGACCCCTGGACTCTCGCCAATGCCGCAGCTCTGGATCCGGGAATCGCACGAATGGGCAGTGCTGCCGCTCACGACCACGCCTCTGACCCTGGCGAGCCTGCCAGTAGCTTCCGAGGGGCTCGCCCCCGAGGCGCTTCTGGTGCGAGGCAGCGGCGAGGGACGCGCCGATTGGCACCTGGTGGCCAGGCCATCGAGCGGCATCTCGGTCAACGGACTCCCGCTGTTCGCCGGCGTCCGAACCCTGCTCGATCGGGATGAAGTGCGCATCCCCGGCCTCGGGGTCCTGTTCTTCTCCACCGAGCGGCTGGCCGGCGTCGAGCCGCTCCCCGCGCTGGGGTACGACGTGTCATGCCCCCGCTGCCGGCAACCCATCGCGGCTGGCGCCCAGGCGGTCCGGTGCCCCGGTTGCGAGGTCTGGCACCACGGATCGGCCGAGCTGCCCTGCTGGACCTACGCCCCGACCTGCGCCTTGTGTCAGCAGCCCACACCACTCGACGCCGGATTCAAGTGGACGCCGGAGGAGCTCTGACATGCCGCACTCCAGACACGTCGTCGTGATCGGCGCGGGTGGGAACATCGGCTCGCATCTCGTGCCGCACCTCGCCCGCATGCCCGAAGTGGGCCGGCTCACGCTGGTGGACCGGGACCGCTACGAGCCGCGCAACGCACATAACCAGGACGTCCCTCTTGGCGGCACCGGGAGAAGGAAGGCCCTCGCGCAGGCGGCGCGTGCCCGGGGCATCAACCCCGGCCTCGAGGTGATGGCGCTCGCGGAGGCCGTGGAGCAGGCGCCGCTCGCCGCGCTGCGCGGGGACCTGCTCCTCGCCTGCCTCGACAGCCGCCGGGCGCGCCAGCAGGTGAATGAGATCGCTGGCCGCCTGGGCGTCCCCTGGCTCGACGCCGGGGTGCTGGGCTCCGGCATGCTGGCGCGGGTAACCCGCTACATCCCCGCGGCAGAGCTCCCCTGCCTCGAATGCGCTTGGGATGACGCGGACTACGCGGCGATCGAGCAGGCCTACCCGTGCGAAGGAGCCGGACCCGCTCCGACCAACGCGCCTTCCAGCCTGGGCGCCCTCGCCGCGGCCTTCCTGGCGATCGAGTGCCGCAAGCTGCTGACCGGCGAGGGGACCCCGCTCGCGCCGGGGACCGAGTTGCTGGTGGATGCGGCCCATCACCGCCACTTCGTCACCACGGCACAGCGTAACCCGCAGTGCCGCCGCGTCCACCATCCTGCCTTGCGCCTCACGCCTTTGCCCGGCGGGCGAGCAGCCGTGCTCGGCGAGGTGCTTCAGGGAGTCCGCCGCAGGGTCGGCGGCAACGGCGACCTCGGTCTCCGGGTCGAGGGCAAGCACTTCGCTCGCGAGCTGGCCTGCGGGGACTGCGGAGCTTCCAAGCGCGTGCTCCGGCTCGCCGGCCGCCTGCGTCGCGGCGAGCTCCGCTGCCCGGGCTGTGGAGGGCGCTGCGCGCTCCGCGGCTTCGGGCTCGCCGAGCGCCTCGAGGTGCGCGCGCTCTCCCGCGCCGAGCAGCGGCGGTGCCTCTCCGCGCTCGGCGTCAGAGTGGGCGAGGTGGTGAGCGTCGGAACCCCGAGCCACGAGGTACACCTGGAGATCGTGGAGCCATGACCCGCGACCCGGTGTACGAGGCGTTCCTGGCCCGCCAGTACGAGGAGGGCATGGCGCTCGAACGGGAGAGCGATCTGCTCGAGCTCGAGCCGCTCGACGGGAGTCCGCCGTGCCGCTACATCGCGCGCTTTCGCTGCACCGGCCTGGTCCGGCTGCGGCCGGGACGGGTCATCGAAGCCGATCGGTTCGAGGTGGGCATCTGGTTTCCCACCGACTATCTCCGCCACGCGGAGCCGTGGCAAGTGCTCACCTGGCTCGGGCCACGCGCGGTGTTCCACCCGAACATCAGCTACCGGATGCCCTTGATCTGCGTCGGCCGCCTGAAGCCGGGAACCTGGCTGGTTGATCTCTTGTACCAGTGCTTCGAGATCATCAGCTACCAGAAGGTCACGATGCGCGAAGACGACGCCCTGAACCCCGCGGCCTGCGCCTGGGCTCGCGAGCACCAGCACCGGTTTCCGATCGACCGCCGGCCGCTCAAGTGGCGCGCCATCACCCGCGTGGACGGTTCGCCATGAGCCGCCTCGCGCCGCCCATGGAGCGCACGTTGGAGCGCACGCTCCACGAATGTGCCGCGCAGGTTCGCCCCGACGGGCGCGCTGCGTGGAGCTTCGATCTGGGTAACGGCAAGCCGCTCCCCGTGACGGCCCGCTGGGAGGAGCCCTGGCTCCGGCTGCGCGGGCCGATCGCGGGGGACGCCGGCGCGGCGGATCCGTGGCATCTCCTGCTGCTTAACCGTGCCCTGCGGGGAGCCGCGCGCGTGGTGCAAGGCGACCGCGGAGGCGTCGAGCTCCAGGCCGACCTCCCGCTGCACGACCCGGAGCTGGCAGGCGAGCGCCTCGAGGCGGCGTGCGCCTCCTTCCGCCGCACCGGCGCCGCCATCGCGGGAAAGCCTGACGACGCACTCGATCCGGTGCCGGATGCCGGAGACGATTCCGACCCCGGTGCGAGCTGGGTGCGGCTCGGGGGCGAGCACGGGTGGCAGCTCGAGTCCCGCGAAGCCGGCCGTTTCGCGGTGGACCTCGACGCTCCCGGGATGCTGAGTCAGGCGTACGCGGAGGGCCAGGGCGGGGAGCTCTGTCTGTGGATCGAGGTGCTCAAGCATCCGGCCCTGTCGGAGCAGTCTCGCCGCGCAGTCGGGCTCTTTGTGCTCACCCTGACGGGAAGGCTCCGGATGGTGCGCGGTACCGCGGCGGAATCGAATAGCCAGACGGTGCGCCTCGAGGTCCGTCTCCCCGCCCTGCCGACGGGCGCGGAGCTCGATCTCGCCCTCGCGGCGCTCTCGCTCGCGTGCCGGTTGTGCACCCGCGAGTTGCGGGGCTTGTCGGACAACCTGCTGGCCGGAATGTATCTGGACCACACAAACAGGAAGGAGTGAGCCATGCGATTCGACGAAGGACAGGGCATTCAGTTGCTCGAGATAAGCGATGTCTCCGGGCAAAAGCGGATGACAGTGGATGAGTACGGCGCGGGCGCCACGGTAGGCGAGCTGGTCGAGCGGCTGCTCGCGGAGATGGACTTGATGCGCGAGGACGGCGACGGCCGGCCCCTCACCTATCACGCACGCCTCGAGCGCGAAGGCCGGCATCTGCACGCCTCGGAGCGGGTGGGCGACGCGCTCCAGTCGGGCGACCGGCTCGTGCTCCAGCCCAACATTGACGCCGGAGGCCGGCCGTAGCGGCCGGCATGCGCGATGGATGCGCCTCCGCGCTACTGCTACGCCGTGCACGTCCTCCGCGAGGACGACACCCCGGTGCGCCAGGTCGCGGTCGAGATCGACTGGGAGCCGGCCCGCGAATCGGTGCGGCTCCAGGCGCTCCGCCACGGCCTGCCCCCGGAGCAGGCCTTCACCCTCGACTGCATCGTGGAGCCGGTCTGGCACGCCGCCAGGGGAAAGCCCTACCTCGGCGGGTTTCGCGCGACCGCGCCTGCCCTCGCCGGGTGCGAGGAGGAATTCACCCTCGGCTATTTCCGCGACCTGTCCAGCAAGCTCACCACCCGGCTGGTGGCCGAGGGCGAGCTGCAGAAGGGCGACATCATCCGCTGTCTGCCCGTGGCCTTTCCGAAGCCGGAAGAGCCGGAGGTCCCCATGGCGGCGCGGATCGGAAAACCGGCTCCGCCGCGCATCACGGTCACCCACGCCCGCCTCCAATGGTTCTTGGACGCCGACACCAACGAGGCGTTGCCGGTGTTCATCTCCGAGCCCGTTCTCGACGAGGTGAAGGCCCTCACGCTCGCGGCGGAAGCGCGGGAAACCGGCGGAATCCTGATCGGGCGGCTCTATCGCGATCCGCGTCGCGCCGGGGTGTTCGCCCAGGTCACGGCGCAAATCCCCGCGCGGAACACTGAGGCGAGCTCGACCAAGCTCACCTTCACCCCCGCCACCTGGACCGAGGTCCAGGCCGCGCTCGAGCTGCGCACCCAGAACGAGATGATGCTGGGATGGTGGCACTCGCACCCGGTGCGCGAATGGTGCAAGAACTGCGCGGAGGAGAAGCGCCGGGATTGCTCGCTGGCCAGGGGATTCCTGAGCGCGGACGACCGGCTCCTGCACCGCACCGTCTTTCCGCGAGCCTACAGCTTGGCGCTTCTGGCCAACGATGTATCGGAAGCCGGTCCCACCTACTCCCTCTTCGGCTGGAGCCGCGGGGTGCTCGAGCCCAGGGAGTTCCACCGTCTTGCGGAGGATCGCGATGCCGCCGTTCGATGAAGCCCTGGACCAGCGCGAGCTCGCGGAGCTGTTCCGCCCGCTGCTGGCGACCGGCGAGAGCGCGCTCACTCCGGTCGAAAAGCTGGATCTCGCCTTCGCGATCCGCGCCCGCTCCAAGCTGCATTCCCGCCGCCTGGACGAAATTCTGCTGGGGGAAAATGACCGGCTGAAGGAGGGTCTGGAGCGAGTCCGCCACAAGCAGGAAGAGCTGGAGCGGGTTTTCGAGCGGCTGACGGCGCCTCCCTGGCACGCCGCGGTGTTCCTCGGGTCGGCGCGCACGCCGCGCGGCACCAGCGCCGTCGTGGCGCACAACAACGTCCCTCGCGTAGTGAACGTCACCGACGAGGTGAACTTGGACTTCCTCCGCGCCGGAGACGAAGTCCTGCTCAGTCATGAGCTCAACGCCGTGGTTGGCACCTTGCCGCGGCGCTTTCTGCATTCCGGCGAAACGGCGCTGTTCGACCGCTGGCTCGACGGCGATCGGATGATCGTACGCGCCCGCGACGAGGAAATCGTGGTGCAGGCCGCCGGCGCTCTGCTCCCGTCCGGGCTCCGGCCCGGCGACCGGGTGCGCTGGAACCGCGGGTTGGGCATGGCGTTCGAGCGGCTCGAGAGCTCGCGCGGCGAGCATCTCTTCCTGGAGGAAACGCCCGCCGATTCGTTCGCGGAGATCGGCGGGCTGGACGGGCAGATCGAGCAGCTCCGGCGCGCGATCCGCCTGCACCACGAGCACGCCGGCACCGTGCGCAAGTACCGGCTGCGGCGCAAGGCGTCGGTCCTCCTGGTGGGGCCGCCCGGCACCGGAAAGACCCTTCTGGCCCGCGCGCTCGCCAACTGGCTGGGCCGCATCTCGCCCGAGGGGCGCGCCCGGTTCATGAACGTCAAGCCCGGATCGCTCCACAGCATGTGGTACGCGCAGAGCGAGGCCAACTACCGCGAGGCCTTCCGCGTGGCCCGCGAGGCCGGTGAGCGCGAGCCCGGCGTGCCGGTCGTGATGTTCTTCGATGAGGTGGACTCGGTGGGCGCGGCGCGCGGCGAATCGCGGCACGGGGTGGACGATCGGGTGCTCACCGCACTCATGGCCGAGCTGGACGGGCTCGAAGCGAAAGGAAACATCCTCGTCGTGGCCGCGACCAACCGGCGCGATGCCCTCGACCCGGCCCTGCTCCGCGCTGGCCGCCTGGGCGATCTGATCCTCGAGATTCCCCGGCCCGGCCGCGAGGCCGGACGGGAGATCTTCGCCCGGCACATTCCCGCCGACATCCCCTTCGCCGCGGGCGCCGGCGCAGCCGCGCCGCGCGAGGCGCTCATCGAGGCCGCCGTCTCCCGCATCTACGCGCCCAACGGCCTCGGCGATCTTGCCACCGTCACGCTGCGGGACGGCAAGCGCCGCCCGATCACCGCCCGCGACCTGGTGAACGGCGCCGCCATCGCCAAGATCTGCCAGGCCGCACTCGAGCGCGCCTGCCTGCGGGATGCCGAGACCGGCGACGCGGGACTCGGCCTCCCCGACTTGCTCGAAGCGATAGACGTGGAATTCGAGTCGGCCACGCGGACGCTGACCCCCGGCAATTGCCGGCGTTATCTCGACGACCTGCCCCAGGACGTGGACGTGGTCCGCGTGGAGCCGGTGCTGCGCCGGCTGCGCCGCATCCACCGGGTGCTGCGGGTCGCATGAGCCCGCGGCCCGGCGTGCCCCGAACCGTTGCCAAGCTCTGCGGCGCCGACGTCGAGCTCGGAAACTTCGTCGCCGGCGTGGAGCGCCCCGCGGGAACTGGCGCCGAGGCCGCGCGCGCGCTGCTCCGCGCGCTCAGCACGGTCACGCCCGTGGTGGGGGACTTCTCCGAGTACCCCGCTATGCCGGTGAACCCCGTCGATTGGGCCCGCTTGCATTTGGCGGCCAACGGCGGCTGCGCCTACATCGATCTCGATCATCTGGAGCTCTGCATTCCCGAGGTTCGGAGCGCGCACGATCATGTGGCGGCGTGGCACGCGATGCTCCGGCTGGCCCAGGCGGCCTTGGCCTCGGCCAACGCGGAGCGGCCGGCGGACCGCCGCATCCAGGCGCTGGTCAACAACAGCGACGGCCGTGGCAACTCCTTCGGCAGCCATCTCAGTGTGCTGCTCACCCGCGCCGCCTGGAGTGACCTGATCGAGCGGAAGCTGCATCACCTGGCCTACCTCGCCGCCTTTCAGGCCTCCAGTCTGCTCTACACGGGCCAGGGCAAGGTCGGCAGCGAGAACGGCACGCCGCCCGCGCGCTTTCAGCTCTCGCAGCGGGCCGATTTCATCGAGACCCTGATCGGCCCGCAGACTACTTTCCGCCGCCCGCTGATCAATGCGCGCGATGAGCCGCTCTGCGGAGATGCCTGGCTCCCCGAGCCGGACGGCGCGCGGAGCCCCGTACAAACGCTGGCCCGGCTGCACGTGATCTCCTTCGACAGCACCCTCTGTCACGGGGCAAGCCTGCTGCGCGTGGGAGTGCTGCAGCTCATCCTCGCGATGCTCGAGGTCGGCCCCGTCAGCCTCGACCTGGCGCTCGACGACCCCCTCGCGGCCTTCCGTGCCTGGAGCCGGGATCCGCTGCTCGAAGCCCGCGCGCCCCTCGTCGATGGCCGTGAAGTGACGGCGGTGGAGTTGCAGCTCTTGTTCCTGGAGCAGGCCCGGAGCTTCGCCGCGCACGGGCGCTTCGACGGCATCGTGCCCCGGGCGGAGGAGATTCTGGCGCTGTGGGAGGACACCCTCGAGCGGCTGCGCCGGCGGGAATGGAGTGCGCTGACTCGCCGCCTCGATTGGACGCTCAAGCTCGCCATGCTGGAGCGCGCGATGCAGCAGCGGCCCGGGCTGGAATGGGACTCGCCCGAGCTCAAGTACCTCGACCACCTGTATGCCAGCCTCGATCCGGCGGACGGACTCTACTGGGCCTGGGCCCGCGCAGGCCTGGTCGACCTGGTCGTGCCGGACCAGCGCGTGACCGAGCTCACCGTGGAGCCCCCCGAGGACACCCGCGCTTGGGGCCGGGCCATGCTGCTCCGCGCGGGCGGAACGGACATCGATCGGGTGGATTGGGATTTCGTGCGCTTCCGCGTCCGCACCGAGCGCGGATTCACGGCGTACCGGCGAGTCGGCCTGCCCGATCCCCTCGGCGCGACCCGAGGCGACCTCGCGTCCGCCTTCGCGCGGAGCGACTCGCTGCCGGAGCTGCTCGAGCTATTGGAGGCCACTCCGGTGCCGACGCCGCCGGAATACCTCCGAGCGCACCAGCACCACGCTCCCCCGCTGCGGCGCATCTCATGGTGGACGGAGATCACCGGTAAGCGGTGACCGGTGAGCGGTGAGCGGTGAGCGGTGAGCGGTGAGCGGTGAGCGGTGAGCGGTGAGCGGTGAGCGGTGAGCGGTGAGCGGTGAGCGGTGAGCGGTGAGCGGTGAGCGGTGA
>CAYTMW010000029.1:30328-42787 GCA_964439025.1 uncultured Gemmatimonas sp.
CGGTGAGCGGTGAGCGGTGAGCGGTGAGCGGTGAGCGGTGAGCGGTGAGCGGTGAAACAATGCTACACCTAGGAGCACGAGACCATGCCTGAACGCGAACGATTTGACGAAGCCGAGCCACTGCCACCGGCAGACGGAGCCGGAGGCGCGGGAAACCTGGGCGAGCTGCGCCGGGCCGGCGAGGATCTCCTCGCCGCGGGGGACGAAGCCATCCGCCGCGCCCTCTCGGGAGACAGTGAAGCCTTCCTCCGGGCCAATCGGCAGGAGGGAGGCCAATAGTGGGTATCCGGACGCTGCTTGGCATGGAGACGGAGTACGCCGTCTCCGGGCTGGCCTGCAACGGCGTCCCGGTGGACCGAAACGTTCTGGTCCAGGCACTGCTCAAGGTGGCCCGCAAAGCGTACCCGCACCTGCGCGATGCGTCGAGCGGCGGACTCTTTCTCACCAACGGGGCGCGGCTCTACATCGATCGGGGCGCCCATCCCGAATACGCGACGCCCGAGTGTGAAAGCCCCTGGGAGGTGCTCCATGCCGTGCGGGCGGGAGAAGAGCTGCTGCTCGACCTCGCGAAGCGCGTCTGCGCCGAAGACCCCGACCTGCACGAGGTGAATGTCTTCCGCTGCAATGTGGACTACAGCCGCTCCGGCGCGACCTGGGGCTGCCATGAATCATATCTCTACCGACAGAATCCGGCTCAGCTGCCTGCGCAGCTCGTTCCGTTTCTCGTTTCGCGGCAGATCTACGCTGGCGCCGGCGGATTCAATCCGATTTCTCCCGGACTCGAGTTTACGCTCTCACCCCGGGCCTGGCTGCTCCCCAACGAGCGTTCGTCGGATTCCACCTGCAACCGGGGCATCTTCCACCTCAAGGAAGAGAGCCTGAGCGGACCTGGATGGCACCGCCTCCACCTGATTTGTGGGGAGAGCCTCTGCTCCGAGACCGCCACGCTGCTCAAGCTCGGCGCGACGGCATTGGTGCTGGCGGCTATCGAAGTCGGCAGCCGCCCCGGCGACGCCATTCGGCTGGCTTCTCCCGTGGAAGCGCTGCGGACGATCGCGGCCGGTCTTGATCGGAGAGTCGGGATCGCCCTTGCGGACGGCGGACGTCTGAGCGCGGCCGAGATTCAGCGTAACTACCTGGCGGAAGTTGAACGCTGCCGCCAGGAGCGGTTGCTGCCGGAGTGGGCCGATGGGATCTGCGCCCTGTGGCGGCAGACTCTCGATTCCCTGGAGGCCGGGGCGGATGCGCTCGCGGGCACTCTCGATTGGGTCATCAAGCGCACCCTGTACCAGCGCTGGGCCCGGAACCGGATGAGTTGGGACCGGTTGCCGCACTGGGGAGATGTCTTGAAACGCCTGGAGCGAGCGGCCGGGCGAATGCTCAGACAGGAGGGCCCCATCGATGGCGCCGCGCTCCTGAACGACAGTAGCCCATTCCGAAGCGAGATCCACCGGCTAACCCCGCTCCTGGCCGCCGAAGGCATTGAATGGCCAGACTTCCATGCGTACCGCCAGCTGCGCCACCAGCTGCTCGAGGCCGACGTCCGGTTCGGCCAGCTCGGCGCGGCCGGCATCTTCGAGCAGCTCGACCGGAGCGGGGTGCTCAGCCACCGGACCGGCGGCCCGTGCGAGCTGCCCACCAGTGGCCGAGCCCGACTTCGCGGTGAGTGGGTGCGCCGGCTCTCCGCCCGCGGTGACACTCATCGCTATCGTTGTGACTGGGATCAGCTCTGCGACGAGCTGACCGGGCGGCGTCTCGATCTGTCCGATCCCTTTGTGTCGACCGCGGAGTGGAACTGATCGGATACCCCTCGACAGTCGGAGAAACTCGCAGTATGGTCGGAACGTCGGAAAAAGGCGAGAGCATGCCGCAGAGCAGGCCGGACAATGTCAAACCGATGTGCTCGACGGGTACCGCTTCGTCCGGCTCGAAGGCCACGTACTGAGCCGACATCCCGCGG
Source organism: uncultured Gemmatimonas sp. (assembly GCA_964439025.1). Classification (GTDB taxonomy): domain Bacteria; phylum Gemmatimonadota; class Gemmatimonadetes; order Gemmatimonadales; family GWC2-71-9; genus JABFSM01. The sequence goes on from CAYTMW010000029.1 coordinate 32,289, forward strand.
TTCTCTTCCAGCAGGCGGCCAACCAACCGGCGAGCACCGCGCCCTTGCAGGCGGCGGAGGCCGCATGGGCGGCGGGCCGATACAGTCGCCCCTGGCTCCGCTGGGTCAACAAGCCGCACTCTCAACGAGGATGAACTCGCGGTTAACGCTTGCGACTTCTCGCCAAGCGGATCGTGGATCATCGCTGCTTGCCGCGACTAGACGCTGAAACTGCTCGATGGGAAGATCGGAGCGTATGTTGCTAGCCTTGTCGGGCATGTAGCCTCGGTGCTTGACTGCGAGTTCTCACCAGGGCGCGGTGCATATACTTCGGCTCGAAAACGTTTTGTTTGGCTCGCCCGTTGTGGCCGCCTGGGTTTCTCCAATGGACGGTAGTCGTGCGTTCGGGTGCCCATGTTGCAGGGTGTGGGGTCGGAGGTTCCCGCCCCGGCTCTGGGAACAGAGCTGTCCTGTCCGAACTGCAGTCGCCATTTAAAGCGCAACCATTTCACGATTGATGCCGACTGGCAACCCATTACCGAGGCATGGGCACGCGCAAAAACAATAGATGAGACCACATCGAGCGATCAGGCGCTGTTGCACGTTTCAATAAGCGGGTAAGGGCTTCGAACCATGTCGCGATCTTCAACTGACAAACAATCAATGCGCGACCATCTCGAAGACTGGCTGCGGTTCATTCGCGGCGAGAGTCACATTCTGCGCGAGTGCCCTCAGCTTTTGTTTCAGCAAGCCGCCAATCAGCCGGACAGCACCGGGCCGGCGAAGCTGACTACGGCGCTCCTGCGACTTTGCCGTGGTCAGGGTTGCTTAGGAGCATCCCAATTCGTTCACGATCGAGGCCGACTCAAGGAAACTTTTGATGGCGCATCTATGGGTGAAAGGTGAAACCGGGTGGCTGGCCAAGCCGCTTCGGGGTCAGGACATGACGTTGTGGAGGCTCCCCGGTTACGTGCGGACCAATCCCACGCTGAGCTGGGACCGGGGCCTGATGGATCGGCTAGCGCTTCACTTTCATCGAAACCGAGAGGAGCGAACGTGGCATCTCATGACGCTCGACCGAGGGGTGCTGGTCAACGGCGCTCCAACTTCGTTTGGTTGTGTGCTTAGGGACAGCGATCTTATCGAGGTTCCAGACCAAGGGCCGATGCTGTTTGCCGCGGAGAACCAGCCGCGGGTGGAACTTCGCATTGAGATTCCGAGGATTGGTCCGATCAAAATGCTGTTTGCGGAGGAGACCCCGCCACGAGTCGAAACTTTTCCAGGTCCCTGGGAGCCGGCCATCTGCTCTCGATGTGGTTCATTCATAGGACAAGACGCTCCCGCGGTTGAGTGTCCAGAGTGTGACGCTTGGCACCATCAGTCCGACGAGGAACCGTGCTGGCTCGCCGGCCCAACCTGCGCAAGGTGTGATCAGCCTACGGAGTTGAACGTGGATTTCGCGTGGAGACCAGAAGAGGGCTGACGCCGAGCAATTGCGTAGCGGAGGCGCGGAGGTGAGAGATGACGGCCTCCCTGCATCAGCTCGGAGACGGTGTGCACGAACGATCAGCGGGCGAAGTAGGCTCCGGTAGCCAGTTTCAGGCTGTCAAGGTTGAGACGGTATGTCACAAGCGCCAAGTCATCAGCAATCAAAGCGCGAGGAGCATCTATGGCGGCGTGTACGAGGTGCAGGAGGACTTCCGCTTCGCCCAGGAGCGGATGCCGGCGGAGTGAGCTCGCGCTCGGAGTGCCGGCGCGCCACAAGATCCTGCGCCTGTTATGGCAGCCGGATTGTGAGCGGTGGCGGCGGGAGCTGCAGCCTGCCATGGAGGTTAGCCCGATGGCCCGTCGCGGTTGTCGGCTAGAGCCGGTACAATACGAGACCCGCTTCCGCCAGCACCTCCGGAATCGCCCGCACCGCCTCCCGATCGTACTCCCGGATTTCTTCCGGGAGCTGCTCGTAGGGCACCAGGTGCGGGGTGATCTTGCGCTCGACATCCCGGACCGGTCCCGCCGTCCAGCCCGATGCGCGTCGCTCGGCGACCCAGCGTTCGTACTCCAGCACCGCAAGCCGCTCGATCTCCGCCGGCGTGAACGTCACCACGACCCGGGTACCTTCTGCCGGCGCAATGCCGCAGCCGATCGCCCGGAGCTTGGTGCCGATGTCCGCCGCCTGATCCCGATTGGATCCCTGGAGGCTGTCCGGCAGCTCTTCCCAGGGACGCATCGCCGCATCCGTTTCGGGCTTTCGGCCTTTCTGGTTTTTTCGATATCTGGCGTGAATGGCGCGGGCGATCTGTTCGAGCAGCGCGGCGGAAAGCGCGCCGGACCCCGTTTCGCGTGAAGTCATCGGCTTCCCTCCCGGTTCGCTGCGTTCCTGGTCGCCCCAGCGCAAATGCTCCGGTGCGAGAGCGCTCCGTGTCAGGGGCCGCAACGCCTCGATCCGCGCCAGCGCTGCCTCCTCCCCCAAGCCCCGCCGTCGCAGCAAGGCGTAGGCGATCATGCCGGTCCGGTGCATGCCCGCCGAGCAATGAATCAGGATCGAGTCGCCCGCGTCGAGCCGCTCCGAGAGCCGCTCAATGCCCTCCCGCGCCCGGCGATCCACCGCGCCCTCTGGCGCGCGCCCCCCGGGGAGCGGGATCCAGCTCCACGCGAGACCGGCTCGCTCCACGGCCAGGCCGATGTCGCGGGCTCCCTCACGCTCCGAGAGGAGCGTGGCGACGCGGTCGCAGCCTGCCTTTCCAAGATACGGGATGGCCTTGAGCTTGGGCCGGTGCCAGAGGGCCAGCCGGCCGGGCTCCGCCGATACCCAGTGGAAATCGAAGCCGGGCATCAGTAGCGCATCCCGAATCCCACAGTGGCCGCCCACGCCGCGAATCGGTGCAGCGGCCCGTTCCGCCACACCCGGTACCGCTCCACCCGGAGCTCGAGAAACGTCGGGGTCCAGGAAGGGACATCCTCCGGAGCGGTCGCGATGCGAATCCCGCCGCCCAGGACCCAGTGGAAAGAATGATAGAGGGTCTGGTTCTCCACGTTGTCCAGATCGACCGAGATCAGGTGGCCGCCGAGCCCCGCGGTCAGAAAGGGCCGGGGAAGCCGGTTCCGGCGCGCCTCGATTGGAGCGAAGGGGTAAACGAAAAGGCTACCGCTCCACGCGAAGGGGCACTTCCCGTGATCGGGGAACGCCACGCCGAACTCATTGCGCACCTGGACCGCGCTGGTGGCCTGCAGTCCCCGCAGTTCGAGTCCCCCGAAGCGCGTCTCAAGGCTGACCTGGCCGCCGAGCCCGGCCCCGTCGCCCCAGCGGGCGATCAGTCGTTCATGGCCCCCCGAAGCGTTCTGGTCGCGACCGATCTCACCGGGAGCGAAGAGGGCGCCGGCCGTCACCCCGCTGCTCCAGCGCCATGCTTGCTTCGGCGCGACGGACGCCGTCCAGGGCGCCGGAGCGGTCTGCGCGCACAGCCCGAACGGCATCCAAAGAGCCACGAGAAGGAAGCAGGGCACCCGCATGTCCGATAGCGAGTGCAAGCGCCCTGCCAGATCCTGGGGGTCACCGAAGTCCCGCTCCCAGAGAGACTTGCAGAGAGCGGGACCGCTCCCGAGTTGAGTTGTCCGGTTGAGTTAGGCCGCGCTACAGCCGGTACACCTCGAAGCCCGCCCCGGCGAGGAAATCCGGGATGCCGCGCACGGTCTGGCGATCGTACTCTTTGATCTTCTCGGACAGCTTGCTCCAGGGAATCAGATAGGGGTGAGTCTTGCGCGCCTCGTCGCGGAGGGAACCATAGGTGTAACCAGCATCGGTCCGCTCCTTCATCCAGCGCTCGTGCTCCCCCTCCGAGAGCAGCTCGAGTTCCTTCTTGGTGAATTGAAACGCGGCGGGTTTCCCGTCGCCCACCCGGAGGGGCCGGTATCCGCAGCGCACCCGCTCCAGCTTGTGAATGATGTCATCGGCCTGGGAACGGTTGGAGCGCTTGAATCCTTCGGCGAGCTCGGACCACGGCTGCATGGCCGGGAGGTGCGCCGGCTGGTCGGTCGCATGATCGCGCCGATACTGCTCGTGGATGGCTTCGGCGATGGCGTCCCGGGCCGCGGTAAACAGCACCCCCTGCAGCACCAGCCGCGCGAATGCTTCCGCGTCCACATGCTGCTCCAGCTGCTCGAGTGGCGGCAGGGCCGCGGGCTCGAACACCGACCTGCCTTCCAGCAGGCTCATTTCGAGCACCGCCTCCATGGAGCGGATACCGTGCTTGTAGGCCGGAACCCCGATCAGTGCCCGCAGGACGGCCTCGTCGATGTTCAGGCGGTCGGGCTCTTCGAGGTCGAGCAGCGAGCTCCAATTCCTGGTGAGGAGCGACCGCAGGATCGTGGCGCGGCGGATCAGGTGGAGCCGGTCGCGCGGCTTGGCGGGGTCGGGATTGGGGCCCAGAATGTTCACGTAACCGCGCAGCCGGCTCACGAAGTCGGGGCCCTTCGCGTCCTTGAAACGCCGCACTTCCACCGGACGGTCTTTCTCGGCAATCGCGTCGTCGAATGCCTCGCGGCTGAAGTGCGCGAAGGTCCGGCTCAAGCCTCCGGCGAAGACGAAGATCGCCTTGCCGATGGGGTGCATCCCCTCGCCATCCTTGAAGGCGCCGTCCTGCATCGGGGCGAGGAAATAGCGCAGCCAGCCGAGCGGGCTTCCGAAATGGGAATCGAACTCGTCGAAGAACACCAGCGGGACGCCGCCCTTCAACACTTCGTCGCGGACCCGGTGCAACGCGGCCACCAGGTCCCGGGTCGTCTCGAACTGGGAGAGATTGAACTCGAGCTTGTCGACCTTCGCCTGGGTCAGCCGGCCCACGCTCTTGGCCACCTGCTCCACCCCGAACGACTTGCCGGAGCCGGGTGGCCCGAACACCGCGAGGCAGAGCGGGCGTTTGCTGTCGCGCCGCTCGAGGTATTGGCGGATCAACCGCTGGATGCTGCGGAAGCTCTCGATCTCGGCCCGATCCACCGTCCGCAGCCCGCCGAACTCGCCCAACGGCACGTTCCGTAGCGCGCTGCCCTCCCCGGTCAATACCAGCCGGTGCGCCAACGGTTCGAGTCCGCTTCCTTCCAGCTCGTTGAGGAGGCACCAGAAATCGGGATCCGCGGAATCGGCCGTCGCGGAAGGTGGGATGGCGGCGTCGGCAATCGCGTCGTCCCCCGGGCCGGGAGGTCCGAACACCTGGGCGCCTGGATAGTCGAGATTGCGCGGATCCGAGCCGAACCCGGCGCGGAAGAACCGGCGCGAGCTCCTGACGCCGTCGCGAACACCCTCTCGGACTCCTTCCAGCCCCTCACGGAAGAGCCGGGCCACCAGCGCGGCGATGAAGGCGTCGGTCAGTCCGATCATCCCTCCGCGGCAGCGTTCGCGAAAGCCGTCCTCCGAGAGCGACGGCTCGTAGTACAGCCGCGCGCTCGGCAGCTTCCCCGCACCCGCGTAGTGGATGGCGCCCTCCACGCCAAAGCGCACCACGATGTTCGGCAGCCCCGCCAGCGGCTGGAGGTCGGGGTTGTTGCGCATCTGCCAAAGAAACTCTCGCGCCGTGCGCTCCCAGGAAAGCCTCCGGGAGATGGACACCCCCTCGGAGCGCAGATCGTCTGCGTTGATGACCAGCACCAGCCGGCCGGCGTGCGCCTGCAGCATGCGGTCGAAGAGCGGCCCCCCCGAGAGCGGGCGGGTCATCTTCATCACCACGAGCGGCTTCTTGCCTTCCGTTCGGATGGCGAGCGGCCAGATTTTGGTCCCGTCACGGAAGCTGTTGCCCGCATCGTCCAGCACCACGATCTCCGCGTCGGCGTCATCGCGCCGTACGGGCAGCGGCTCCAGAAGGCCATCCCACGGTCCGGAGAAGCCGTGAAACCGCGCGACCCGATACACCGCGAGCCCTTTCGGCTCCGCGCCGCTCTCCGGGAACAACTCCAGCTCGGCGATGGAGTGCAGGATCTGCTCGGGCGGGACGTTGCGGAGATTCTCGACTCGGTGGGAGATCAGCCGGGGCCTGCGCGATTCCGCCTGGACCGCGAGGCCGACTTCGCGGGCCAGCAGCAGCGCCCCGCCGCCCCGGGCCTCCATACGGGTTCCTGGGTAGAGCTGCCAGTTGTGGCGGCGCGGCTTCGCCCGCTCGGCTGGTGCGCCGGTCGCGGCGGGTTCGCTCTTCGCCCCGCCACTCAGCCAGTCCACGCCGGTCTGAACCAGCCAGTCGATCGTGACATCTCCGGCCACGACGATCGTGCGAGGCCGGGTGCTCGTGCTGCGTCGTGCGGAGGCGGGGCGCCGTGGTGGCATGGTCTTCAATTCCGGGCCGGGGAGGCGGACCGCCCAAGTATACGGCACACCTTCATGCCAATCGCGTCGAGCAGCTCGGGAATGCCGCGCACGGCGGTGCGGTCGTACTCCTGCACCTCAAAGGGAAGCTCCGCCCACGACACGAGGTAGGGGCTGGTACGGCGCTCGACGCTCTTCTCGCCCAGGGTCCAATTGGCGAGCCGCCGTTCGGCGTTCCAGCGCTCGTGCTCCATGCGGGCCAACAGCTCGACCTCCTCAGCGTCGAACCGCTGCACCCCGGGGCGCGAATCCGGCTTCGGCACCATCGCGCAGCCGAGCGCCCGGAGCTTGATGATGACGTGATCGGCTTGTTGCCGGTTCGATTCGCGCAGGTCCTCGTTCAGCGCCGCCCAATCGGCCATGCTCCGGTCTTCCCGAGAGCGGCCTTCGGCTCCGCGCTTCGCGACGAAGTCCTGGTGGATCGCCCGGGCCAGCCGCTCGTTTGCCGTCTCCACGAGGGCGGCCTCGCAGCATCCCTCTTCGAGCCGGCCGAACGTCCGGACGCGCCGCTCGCCGCCGCGAGCCCACACCCGGTCCACTACGCTGGCCAAGCCCGAGCGATGGGCGAGCCGCACCGCGACCCGCGCGCCATGCGGCTCGAGACCCGGCAGCAGCCGGAGCGCCATCTCGACGGCACGAGCCTCGTTGTCGAAGCACACCGCCAGGCTGGTGAGCGATCCGCGGTCGGCGGACCACCCCTCGACCAGCGTTCGCGCCGCCGGTGATTCGATGTCGAGCGTGTGCATCTCGAGGTCGCAGGCCTTCCGGAACTGCGGATAGCGGAACAGCAGTGCGGCCTCTCCTTGTGGCGCGGCGCGGTCAATCACGGAAACCCGCAGTCGCAGGGCCGGATTCCGGGTCGCGTTGGCAAAGTGGCCCAGCTTGGCGGCCCGGATCGCCAGCGAGCGCCCCATCCGCGCAAAACCCAGGATGACCAGATGCACCTGCCGCGGATCGTCGGGGAGGACGCCGTCGTGGTCGATCGGGAGATCCTCGAGCAGCACGCGGCGGGCCTCGAAGTCGTACAAGTCGAAGAAGCGCAGCGACAGTGGCACACCCTGCGCCGCTTGCGAGGCATAGCGCTCCAGCTCGACCCGCAAGTCGATGTCGCTCAGGTGCACGTTGCACGCGAGCGGAGTGCGACGCGGGGAAACCTGGGCGAGGATCTCGCGGGCTCGCACCGCGGTCTCGCAGTTGACGCTGTCCTCCGCGCACAGCGCCCAGAGTTCTGACGCGCGCGCGAGGCCAGCCGATTTGAGCACGGCGGGGTCGTTCACGTCGCCGGTCACGACTTGCGCGCCCAGCTTGGCGCACGCGGCCGCCAGGTCCTCCGGGGGCGCCCGGTCGATCACCACCACCTCCCGGCGCTCCCTCCTCGGCTTGCCGCGCTCGTAGCGCACGCATTGCAGCGCCCGCCGGCCCAGGCCTCCGACGATCAGATGGCCCGAGAAACGGCGACGCCGCAACGCCGCGAATTCGCTCCGAAATAGCTGCCGCGCGATCTGATACGCGGTGCCCCCGAACAGAATCGCCGCTGACCAGCGGGCCGCCTCGAGCGCGAGATTGACGTGTCGGTCGAAATGGGGCGCGTGGAGGACGAAGAGCTGGGCGGAGTGGTACAACGCGGTCCAGAAGGAGAGCGCTTCGCCGGCTTCGGCCTCGTAGCGCAGATACCCGTAGGTGCCGAGCGCCAGCGTCGCGAGAAACCACAACGCCAGGGTGATGCGTTTGCGGCGGGAGAGCACGCCGAAGTCGACCTGATGGCCCGAGCCGCTCATGGGGATGAAAGCCTCGTGGTGCGGGCTGCGCGCAGCGGTCGAAGACTACGCCCAAAACCCCACGGCCGCCATCGGCAAGCGGGGTTGGAGTATTCTTGGAGATCTATGAAGCGCCACGTCCTGTTCATCTGCAACCAGAACCGGCTGCGCAGCCCGACCGCCGAGCGCGTCTTCCGCGAGGACCCCCGCCTCGAGGTCCGCTCCGCCGGCGTCAATCCCGACGCAACCGTGCCCGTCACCCAGGAGCTCCTGGAGTGGGCGGACCTGATTTTCGTGATGGAGAAGCGCCAGCGCAACGTCATCCACAAGCGGTACCCGCGGATCTATCGGAGCAAGCCGATCGTCTGCCTCTACATTCCCGACGAGTACGAGCTCATGGAACCGGCGCTGATCCAGGCGCTGCAGAAGAGTGTGGCGCCGCATCTGGCCGGCATTGAGCACAATCCATGAACCGGCCTCTGAACTACCGCGACGTCGGCGAGACGCTCGGACTCTGGCTCGATCCCTCGCCCATTCCGCCGGGCCGGTTGCTGCGCGGCGGCCGGATGGATCCGCTCACCAACGCGGCCGACCTCGGCCATCCCGCCACCATCCTCAACCTGCGGCGCGGTCCCGACCCGAAGCAGCTCGACGGCGTCCGCTACCTCCACGTCCCCGCCGCGGACAAGCTCGAGAACTACGACACGCGGCAACGCCGCGTCCGCGCCTGGCTTGGAGACGCCCTCGCGGTGCTGGCGAACCCCCGAACGGCCTGGCCGCTCTACGTCCATTGCACGTCGGGAAGGGATCGGACCGGAGTGGTGATCGCGGCGGCCCTGCTGCTGCTGGAAGTGCCGGCCCCCGTCGTCGCCGAGGAGTACTTGCTGAGCGATGGCGCGGAGCGCGGTGCCATTCAACAGGCGGTCGCTGGGATTCTCGAGGGGGGCAGCCTGGGGGTTAATCGCGAGCAGCTCCGGGCGGCGTTGACGGGCTAGCCGGCCGCGCGCGTGACTGAACACTGTTTTCAGGTTCAGATGCGGGTTTGGCATCGGATACTCGATCCGATGATACCGGCAGTCTTGTAAGATCTGCTTCCGGTCGTAGTGCTTCCAGGAACAAAAAACCGTGCACCGTGCACATCCTGTGGCGGATGGAAGTGAGCCGGGTGCAGAACTCCGTGAGCCTGGGCTGCCGGACGGCACGAACGTAAGTCTGGTGCTCGCCCACCGCCGCCGCTGCTGACTCCGTTGAATGCGGGTCCCTAACCGGCTAATTTTCAGGGCTCCATTCTTTCGGAATCATCACGTCGGAGTCTTCATGAAGATGCTGGTACTGGGCGCGGGCCTCCAAGGCTGCGCGGCGGCGCACAATCTCCTGCAGCACGACTCGGTGGAGCAGGTCACCATCGCGGATCTCCATCCGAATCGGCTGCCGGCGTTCCTGCAGCCATATCTCGGCAAGCGGCTCCGCGCCGTCCCGCTCGATGCCAGAGATTTCGAGGCCGTCGTCGCGCTCATGAAGGGACATGACGCGGCCCTCTGCGCTCTCCCGTATTACTTCAACGAGCCGATGACCCGGGCCGCCATCGACGGCGGCTGTCATTTCTGCGATCTGGGCGGCAATACCGAAATCGTCTTCCAGCAGAAAAAGCTGCACGACTCGGCTTCTGCGCGCGGCGTGTCGGTCATCCCCGATTGCGGCCTCGCACCGGGGATGGTGAACATCCTCGCCGCGGAAGGAATTCGCCGGGTGGACCGGGCGCGGTCGGTGCGCATCTATGTCGGCGGGCTGCCCCAGCACCCGGAGCCGCCGCTCAACTACCAGATCGTCTACTCTCTCGAAGGCGCGCTCGACTATTACACCACACCCTCGTGGGTGCTGCGCAACGGCAAGGCCGTTCAGGTGGACGCGCTCTCCGAGCTGGAGCCGCAGGAGTTCCCCGCCCCGGTCGGCACGCTGGAGGCGTTTCATACCGGCGGCGGCGTCAGCACTATGCCGTTCGCGTTCGAGGGAAAGATCGACACGATGGAGTACAAGACCCTGCGCTATCCGGGTCACGTGGCGATCATGCGGCCGATCCGGGAGCTGGGACTGATTTCCAACACGCCGATTCCGGTCAAGGGACAATCCGTCGTCCCCCGCGATCTGTTTATCGCCGCGGTGCAGCCGAAGCTGTACAGGCCCGACGGGCGCGACCTGGTAGCGCTCCGGGTCGTGGTGGAGGGCGAAAAAGGCGGACGGCCGGCACGCGTCGCGTTCGAGCTCCTCGACTACTTCGATCCGGCGCACGGCATCAGCGCGATGATGCGCACCACCGGATATTCCCTGTCCCTCACCGCGCTGATGCAGGCCGACGGGACCATTGCCGCCCGCGGCGTGCACACTCCCGACGAGGCGGTGCCGTTCCGTGCCTA
>CAYTMW010000030.1:0-39071 GCA_964439025.1 uncultured Gemmatimonas sp.
TCGAGGAGCGGAGCTTCACCGCGCGCGGCGGGAGAAGCGTCTCCAATATCGTGCGGGGCCGCCGCACCTTCGGGCGCAATTCATATCTGGGAGCGATCCTGACCGACCGGCGCCTCTCGGGGGGCGGTGGCGGCTCGGTTGGAGGAGTCGACGGGACCCTCGCCTTCGCCAGGCAGTACCAGATCGAGTTCCAGCTGGTCGGCAGCCAGACCAGAGAGCCGAACGATCCGTCGCTCACCACCGGCGTCGATGCGCTGACGTTTGATCGCGGGAGGCACACCGCCCGGTTCGACGGAGAGACCTTCGAGGGGTACGCGCTGTCCACCAGTTTCGAGCGCAGCGGCCGGACCTGGAACTTCGACTTCGATTACTCCGCCTCGAGCCCGACCTTCCGGGCGGACAATGGGTTCGAGACCCGCAACAATTCCCGGCGCACCTCGATGTCTCAGGAACTCAATTTCTATCCGACGAACAGTTTTGTCGAGCGGATCAGTCCGCGGGCCTCCTTTTCCCGGAACTGGAATTTTGAGGGGAACCACAAGGCACAGGAGCTGGAGCTCGAGCTCGATGCCCAGCTCAAGGGCCAGACCGAGTTTTCCTTCGAATACAATGCGCGGGACGAGCGGTTCCGCGGGGTGATGTTCGACGGCCTCGATCAGTTCGCCGTTGGGGTGAAGACGGCATTCAGCGAGCACTTCGGATTCGAGCTCTCCTTCGAGCACGGCGAGAGCATCGCCCGCAACGTCGCGACCCCGGTGATCGGGACGGGGAGCGACATCGAGGCCTCGGCGACGATCCGCCCGGCGAGCTGGATCGCCCTTCGCCCGTCCTACGTGCATTCCGATCTTTCCGCGGGGGGCCAGCAGATCTTCAGCGGCTACATCCTGCGGAACCGCGCGGACCTGCAGTTCACTCGCGGGCTCTTCCTGCGCCTGGTGGTGGAGTACGACAACTTCGACCGGGCGCTCATCGTGGAGCCGCTGCTCACCTATCGGCTCAATCCGTTCTCGCTCATCTATCTCGGATCGTCGCGCGGGTACCAGGAGTTCAATGGACCGACAGGATGGACGAGAACGGCGACGCAGTACTTTGCGAAGGTGCAGTACCTGATCAGGAAGTAGGGGGAGGGGTCAGGGAGCCCGGGAGCCCGGGAGCCAGTTGATGAAGCGAAGCTGTGGCCCGACTGTGAGCCGGACGTCAATGAGAAAGGCCCCCCGATTTCGAGACTGGCATCGGGGGGCCTTGCCGTTTTGATCCACAGATTTCCCAGATTTCATCGATTTGAAAACACTACCTTTTGGTCCGTCTAATCGGTGTAATCTGGGTAGTCTGTGGGTTGTCAGTTTCCTCCCTGTCGCTCCGGATTGAGGATCTTCCGGATCTGATCCCTGGCGTCAAGGATGTGCGCCCTGGTGATACCGCTGGCTTTCGGGGCGGCCGCGGCGAGATCCGCATCCAACGCACGAAGCTCGGCGCGGAAGACGGCCCGGATGTCGCTCGTGGTGCGCGCCGGCCCGATCTGAATGAGGAGCTGCGGCGGAAAACCGGCCGGCGGAGTGAAGGGAGGCGGATTTATCTTGTTCGCCGCCAGGGTGAGATAGCTGCGTTGCAGCTCCCGCCGGAACGGATCGATCGTCACGCTCTTCGCCGGAAGCTCCCGCCAGATACCGCCCCGCACGTCGGCCAGCAATTCCGTCAGCCCATACGCTTCGCCAGGCGCTCGAGACAGCGCGTCGAACTCCACTACGCGCTCGAGCCTGCGGTCGCCGAGCAGGGTGGTGAGCACGCCGGCCTGGGCCTGGTTGATCCGGCGGAGCGCGCCCTCCACCTCGATGAGCCGCAAGATGTCGCTGGTCACGAAGAAGGTGGGCGTCGCGAAGGCATTCTCGTTGAGGAAGCGCACCGCCTCCTTCTGGCGGGCGCGGGACCAGGGCTGGTAGCGCGGCCCGGTCTGGCCGGCGTATTTCTCCTGCGCGTCGGCACCGCCGATGAGGATCGCCACGTGGCGCAGCTCCGTCGCCCACTGATTGATCAGCCGGCCGTACAGCATGGAGAGGTCGTCGTAGTCCTCGCCCTCGCGCACCGCCGCCGGAACGAGCAACGGCACGGTCCGCTTGATGTTCCTGATCCCCCAGCCGGTCGCCTTCACAGGATCGGCGTCACCCACCGCCTCGGACTGATCGCCCGGATCGGCGCCGCGGGAATCGGAGAGGTTGAAGCGATACCAGGGGGTGGCGTCCTGCTCCAGCGACCAGCGATTGAGCGTTACCCATTCGGCATCGGGCGTGCGCGCGGACGGAATGGGCGTGTAGCCCCAGCGGGTGACATAGATGTCCCAGGGGCCGATCCGTGGGATGAGGTCCGCGAGCGGGATGCTGTCTTCCGGTTGCGCAACGTAGTTGAAGCGCGAGTAGTCCATGATGGAAGGGGAATGGCCCATCCGGCTGACCCAGCTCCGCTTGCGGAGCGAGTCGACCGGGTAGGTCGAGCTGCCCTTCTGGTCGTGCTGGAAGCCGAGGGTGTGACCGACTTCGTGCGCGACGACGAACTCCACCAGGCGGCCCATGAGTGAATCGGGATAGGGCCACATACGGGCCCGCGGATCGAGGTGCCCGACCTGGGTGAAGTACCAGGACCGCTGCAGGTTCATGATGTTGTGGTACATGTAGATGTCGGATTCGAGAATCTCGCCGGTGCGCGGATCGTGGACGTTCGGGCCGGTGGCGTTCTCGACGGTGGAGGGGAACCAGCGCACCACCGAGTAGCGCGCATCCTCCGGGGCCCAATCGGGGTCCTGCGCCGGGGTCGGCGCATCCGCGGCGACGATGGCGCGGCGGAATCCCGCCGCCTCGAACGCCGGCTGCCACGCCTCGATGCCCTTCTTGACGTAGGGCTTGAGCCAGTCGGGCGTGTTCGGATCCACGTAGTAGGTGATCGGCTTGACCGGCTCCGAGAGCGCGGCCGCCGGATCCTTCTTCTCCAGCCGCCAGCGCACGATGTACTCACGGGTCTCCGCGCGCTGCTCGGGGCGGCCGTAGTCCAGCATGTCGATGCTGAAGAAGCCGATCCGCTTGTCCGCCAGCCGAGGCATCATGGAGGGCTCGGGCAGCGTGAGCATGCTCCAGTGCACCACGATCGTCGCGGTACTGGCGGCGGGCTGCCCGGGGATGGGCGGACCCGCGGGAGGGCCGTAGGTGAGCGAGGACTCCACGTCGACATTGGTGGGGAAGGAGAGCACCCGCTCGATGAACGAGCGGCTGGCGTCCGGCGGGGTGCGCGAGCGCGCGGCCGGCCCGAACTCGGGCGGCGGTGCGGTGTAGAGCCGGGTCACTTCGATCACCGCGGCACTGTCGGGGCCGTAGGCCTCGACGTTGAACGCCGCGACGATCGTCGGGTTGTTCGAGTTCCGCACCGCCTGATAGATCGGCGAAGTGGAGTCGGCCACCGTCTCGTACGACACGGTGCGGAGCAGGACGCGGTTGTCGCGCCGCTCCCACTTGAGCACGAGATTCTGCCCCGCCTGCTGGCCGCCGTACCCCTGATTCACCGGCACTCGCGCGGTGCGCGTCACCAGGAGCATTTCCTTATTGAGCCCGGCGCGGGGGATTTCGAAATACAGCCGGCTACCGATCATATGGGTCTTAAAGAGGCCGGAGCGGCTCTTCGCGGCCGACGTGATGACGCGATTATAGGGCCGGGGGGTCGGATCGGCGCCGGGGCCAGGCGGACCGCCCGGGCGGGCGGTGGTGTCCTGGCTCGGCGCAGCCTGCCCGGCAGGGCCGGGGGTCCGCTGAACGGTTGGTGCCGGGCCCGGCTGGGGTGCGGGCTGCGAGGGGGTGGCGGTGCGGCAGGAGGTCAGTGCGATTGACGAGAGGGCAAACAGAGCGAAGCGACGGACGGAAACCATCGGATTGCCTCGGACTAGGTGGGGAGGGAGGCCCGGACGGCGGGCGCGTTGGGGGAAAGCTACCTCTTTGACCGCCGCTCTTCCAATTCTTCCGCAATCAATTCCTGGAGCAGCCTCGTGGCCCTGCGTTTGAGCTCTCCGCCCCAGCCGCGATGCCCTTCCCAGTAGGGGATCTCGAACTGGATACAGCCCCGCTGCGCGAGGCCGGGATCACCGATCCGGCCGTGCTCACCCGGATCCTCGCCCATCGGGCCCGCGCCCGGGACCACGCCCACCGGTTGCGGAGCCCACCGCCGCGCCGGGGACGCGAGTTGACGCCCGGCGAACCGTTCCCGTACGTTGGGGGGGGGAAGAAAATTCCTATTTCTTACAGCTTGAAGAAGTACCGGTGCCTGCCAATCGGAGGGCAAGGACCGCCGTAGCCGGTACGCTACCAGTCGTTCATTCCTTCCCGCGTCCCCTTCGGGAGCTCACGTGGAGCGACGCCCTCGGAGAGTCGTGTCGCATCGGGTGGCATGTCGTACAGGACCCAATGCACGTAGGTCATCTTGGGTTTCGCCGGGTCGGGCGCGTCGGGATCGTCCACGATCAGGGTGAAGCTGCGCGTTCCGGCGGGCATGCCGGACCACCCGAGTGCAGGAGTGACGTCCTTGTCATCACAGGTACAGCGACGTGGGATCGAGCCGCCCTCCTGAAATGCGGGCGACGTGAGTCCGCCTCCGAGCGAACGCGCCTGCTCCGCAGGAGCCCTAAGGCATCGTCGTGTTGGCATCCTTGCGTGAGTACTTCGTGAACCAGTCCCGAAGGTAGAGCTGGGTGCGGATGAAGTTGGACGGCTTCGAGCTGGTGCCGTGCCACTCATCGTTGAAGCGCACCATGGCCGTCGGCACTTTCATCATCTTGAGCGCCTCGTAGAACTCCTCGGTCTGGGCGATCGGCGTGCGCAAGTCGTTGACGCCGGTCATCAGCATGGTGGGCGTCTTCACGTTGCCGACGTACATCAGCGGTGACCGCTTCAGGTGCTCCGACGGATCATCCCAGGGCAGCTTTGCGAAGTTGCGGTACCATGAAGCCCCATCGGTCGTGCCGACGAAGCTGAGCCAGTTGATGACCGGGCACTGTGAGGCAGCCGCCGCGAAGCGATCGGTGTGACCGACGATCCACGCCGTCAGCACGCCGCCGCCACTACAGCCATACACGAACATGTTGCGGGTGTTCACGTTGCCCTTGGCGATCACCGCGTCCACACCCGCCATCAGGTCATCGAAGTCCTTGCCGGGATACGCGTTCTTGATCGCGTTGCCGAACGCGCTGCCGTAGCCGGTGCTGCCGCGCGGGTTGGTGTAGAGCACGATGTAGCCGTTCGCGGCGTGCTCCTGCCACGCGAAGTTGAAGCCGACACCGTACATCGAGTGCGGTCCGCCGTGGATCGTCAGCATGAGCGGATACTTCTTGTTCAGGTCGAAATCCGGCGGCGTGATGTACCAGCCCTGAATGTCCCAGTTGTCCGCACCCTTGTACCAGAGCTCGTGATGCTGGCCGAGCTTCTTGCCCTCGAGCACGTCGGCGTTGACGCTCGTGAGCTGCTTGAATTCCGTCGGCCGCTTGAGGTCGAAGCTGACGATGTCGCCCGGCTTCGTCGGATCGCTGAGCGTGCCAATTGCGAATCCGGTCGGCGTGATCTCGGCGACGCTCAGCATGTGCTGGCCCTTCGTGATCTGCCGGACCTCACCCTTGAAGTTGACGAAGTACAGGTTCGACGCGCCCTTCTCCTGCGCGCTGAAGTAGATGCCCGAGCCGTCCTTGGCCCACATCAGGTTGCCGGGCGAGCGATCCAGCTCCTTCGTGAGAACGCGTGAACCGGAGCCGCCGATGTTCATGACGTACATGCGCGAATCCACCCACGTATCGGTCGTCATGTCGTAGCCCGTGTACGCGATCAGCTTGCCGTCCGGAGACACCGATGGGCCGTTGTCCGGACCGCTGCGCGTCGTGAGCTGCTTGACGGTCCCCGTCGCGAGATCGACCGAGTAGATGTCGGACTCGCGCCAGGCGTACTCCGCATCCTCGGTGCGTGGTCCCGACGAGAAGACCACCGTCTTGCCGTCGGGTGTCAGCTCGAGGGCGCCGACGCCGTATTCGCCATCCGTGAGCTGCCGCGCGGTCCCGCCATCGGCCGGCACGACGAACACGTGCGAGACGTTGTCGGTCGTGAAGCCCTGGCCGTCGCGGCGGTACTGTAGCTTCTCGACGACGCGGGGCGTGGCCGTCCATGTCGCGCCGCGTGGCTTATAGGCGTTGAGCATCCCCTCGATGCGGCCACTGCCCTGGCTTCGTGCCGGTACCGACACGCGGAACAGGATCGACTTGCCATCCGGCGTCCACGTGATGTCCGAGGGCGACTCTTCGAGCCGCGTGATCTGCGTCCCCGGTCCTTCGGTGTCGAGGTATTTCACCCAGATCTGCGTGCCGCGCGGCAGGCCATCCTTGGTGTAGGCCACGCGCATCCCGTCCGGTGAGTAGCGCGGGGCGGAGCCCTCGAGCGCCAGCGCACGAGGCCGCGAGCCGTCCACGTTCATGACCCAGAGCGAGCTCTGGCGGCGGTCATTCACCTTGTCGACCCAGCCGCGCGCGAAGATGATCTGCTTGCCATCCGGAGAAAGCTGGGGCGCCGACACCGTCTCCCACTCCAGGTAGTCGGCGAGCGTGAGCTTGTCGGTGGGGCGCTGCGCCTGGAGCGCCGGTGCGAGCAGGACTACGGCGACGAGGGTACGACCAGCGGTCAGCCTCATGGGCGACCTCCTGCGATGAGCGGTTCTTCGGATGTGGTGGGCCGGTCACGATGGGTGCGGGTGCACCCATGCAGCGCGGCGCGCGGACGCACGATCAGAATGTACGAGAACTCCGGCGGTACGTCCAACGTCCCGAGGCGATGTTGCCTGACGAGACCAGATCGGTTTCCGCCGAAAACGACCCATCGGCGTCCCCGGCGGGCCGAAGCCACCGCCGATTTCGCCGGAGAGGTGAGTTAGGGCCTGAGCTTGATGTCCGCGCCGGGGCACTTGATCCGATGGAGCCGGATTTCGAAGCTCGGACCATCGCCCTCGTTGCGCGGGATCAGCGAACCGTCGGAGGCAAGACGGTAGATAAACCGCTGGGGAAAAACCTTCTTGGCAAGATTCTCGAACATCACGTACTCGTCCACCAGCGTCTTCATCAGGTAGGTCTCTTCCGGCTTGCCCTTCGCGGTGATCCCCAGCACGACCCCCGAATCGGTGACCTCGATCCGGTTGAAATCGTAGGTAGTCGCGAAGTCCTTGTTCAGATACTTCGTCGTCGAAAGAAGAAGATTCTCCGACGGCATCGTCCAGGTCTCCTCCGCGTCATTGTCCTTGTCCACTCGCGCAGCCCAGCACCCCGCCATGAATTTGAGCTTCGAGATGTCCACCTTGGGCGGCCGCGGCGGTGCCGGATTGGCCTGCTGCGCGGGCGCGGGAGCCGGGGTGGGTGGGTTCTGGGCGGCAGCCGAGCAAGCAGCGGCGAGGACGCCGACCGCAAGCACCATCAGACGGGAGATTCGCATAAATAGACTTGACGCTTTTTCGGGCCTCTCATCGCACAGGCCCCCCAGGACTGGCCCGCCGGGCGGCGGCACCCCGCGACTTGACCGCGGCCGCCGCATGATATACCTTTCTATCCGGATGCACGGATTGAACAAGTGACCGCCCCCGCCGTTTTCGACCGCCTGAGCGCGCTGGCCGACCCTACCCGGGGACGGCTCCTGCTTGCCCTCGAGCGCCAGGAGCTGACGGTCCGGGAGATCCAGGCTGCCCTCCAGCTCCCCCAGTCCACCGTCAGCCGACATCTCAAGGTGCTGGCCGATCACGGGCTGGTGCTCACGCGCAGCGAAGGCACCAGTAACTGGTACCGGATGCCGGGGAGGGAGCTCGAGCCCTCGGCGCGGCGCCTTTGGCATGCGGTGCGCGACGAAGTGGCCGGCTCCGCCGCGGCCCGACGGGATGGCGAGCGCTTGCAGAGGATACTGTCGGAGCGACACCTGACGTCGCAGCGCTTCTTCGCCTCCGCGGCGGGCCAGTGGGACCGGCTGCGGAAAGAGCTCTTCGGCGATCGGACCGAGCTTCTGGCTCTGCTCGGTCTCCTCGACGAAGGGTGGACCGTGGGAGATTTCGGTTGCGGCACCGGGACGGTGACGGCGGCGCTGGCTCCGTTCGTCGCCCGGGTCATCGCGGTGGACGAGTCGGCGGCGATGCTCAAGAGCGCGCGCCATCGCACCCGCGATCTGCCGAACGTGGATTTGCGATCCGGTACACTCGAGGAGCCTCCGGTCGCGCCCGGAGAGCTCGACGCCGCGCTCCTCATCCTCGTGTTGCACCACGCCACCGACCCGCTCACAATCCTGGCCGGTGTACGGCGGACGCTCAAGCCCGGGGGGAAGCTCCTCATCGTGGACATGCAGCCGCACGAGCATGTCGAGTACCGGGAGCAGATGGGGCATCAGTGGCTGGGCTTCGAGGAGTCTCAACTCCGCGGCTGGCTCGAAGAAGCTGCGTTCGGCAAGACAAGATTGGTGAGTCTCCCCTCCGATTCGTCGGCCAGGGGACCGGCCCTTTTCTCGGCGACGGCGGCAGTTCCCGTTGACCGTTCACCGTTCACCGATACGGAGTTCCCGGCATGACGACCATCGCTCCAGCAGTCCACCCCTTCGACCTCACCCGCGCGGCGGGGCGGGAGCCGTTCAAGGTGAAGGACCTCTCCTTGGCCGAGTTCGGCCGGAACGAGATCCGTCTCGCGGAATTCGAAATGCCCGGTCTCATGGCCCTCCGCGCCGAGTACAAGGGCAAGCGTCCGCTCGCCGGGGCCAGGATTATGGGCTCGCTCCACATGACGGTGCAGACTGCCGTGCTCATCGAGACCCTCGCCGAGCTGGGCGCCGATGTCCGCTGGGTGTCGTGCAACATCTTCTCGACTCAGGATCATGCCGCCGCGGGTGTGGTCGTCGGAAGACGGGGCACCGTGGCGGATCCGAAAGGCATCGCGGTGTACGCCTGGAAAGGCGAGACCCTCGAGGAGTACTGGTGGTGCACCAATCAGGCGCTCGTGTGGCCCGACGGCTCGGGACCCAATCTCCTGCTCGATGACGGCGGCGACGCGACGCTATTGGTGCACAAGGGTGTGGAGTTCGAAAAAGCGGGAAAAGTCCCGGCGTTCGACCCCGTCAGCGACCCCGAAGAGTGGGCTGTGATCCTCAACCTGCTGGTGCAGGAGCAGAAGAAGAACCCGGGGCGCTGGACCAAGGTGGCCGCCAAGCTTCGCGGCGTGTCGGAAGAGACGACCACCGGCGTGCACCGGCTCTACGAGATGATGCAGGCGGGGACGCTGCTCTTTCCCGCGATTAACGTCAACGACTCGGTAACCAAGTCGAAGTTCGACAACCTGTATGGTTGCCGGCATTCGCTCACCGACGGAATTCTCCGGGCGTCCGACGTGATGCTGGCCGGCAAGGTCGCGGTGATCTGCGGCTATGGCGATGTGGGCAAGGGGTGCGCGCAGTCGCTCCGGGGCCAGGGCGCCCGGGTGGTGATTACCGAGATCGATCCGATCTGCGCGCTGCAGGCGGCGATGGAGGGGTATCAGGTCACCACACTGGACACGGTGGTCGAGAGCGCGGATATCTTCATCACCGCGACGGGCAACAAGAACATCATCACCGTCGACCACATGAAGCGGATGAAGGACAAGGCGATCGTCGGGAATATCGGCCACTTCGACAACGAGATCGACATGGCCGGGCTCAAGACTTTCCCCGGCATCAAACGGATCAACATCAAGCCGCAGTACGACGAGTGGGTGTTTCCCGCCGGGCACAGCGTCATGGTGCTGGCCGAGGGCCGGCTGCTCAACCTGGGGTGCGCGACGGGGCACCCGAGCTTCGTGATGTCGGCGAGCTTCACCAACCAGGTCATGGCCCAGATCGAGCTCCACACCAACAACGCGAAGTACGAGCGCAAGGTGTACGTGTTGCCGAAGCACCTCGACGAAAAGGTGGCTCGGCTCCATCTCGACAAGCTCGGCGTCAAGCTGACCACGCTGTCGAAGGAGCAGGCCGAGTACATCGGGGTGAAGCCGGAAGGGCCGTATAAGCCGGAGCATTATCGGTACTAGGGGACCTTCTCGATATGCGTCTATGCCCTGCCCTCGTTGCGGCTCTGCTCCTCGCCACGGCGTCCTCCGTCGTGGCCCAGCCGTCACCCGACGCCTACATGGGGCACGGCATCTCGCACGAGCTCGCTGCCTGGCGCGTGAAGACGGTGCGCGAGGTGCGCTACGACCTCTCGTTCGATGTGACCGCGCCCGACAGCGCCGTCGGCCGGGTCACGGTCCGCTTTGCGCGCACCGGCACCGGCGACGTCATCCTCGATTACCGCGGCCGGCGGCTCAGCTCCGCGTCCGCGAACGGCACCGCGATTCCGGTGGCGGCGTTCAACGGAAACCATCTGCGCGTTCCTGCCCGGCTGCTCAGGGCCGGCCGGAACGCCATCGACGTCTCGTTTGTCTCCGAAATCGCACCGACCGGCGCCAGCATCATCAAGGTCCACGACCCGACGGACCGTACCGACTACCTGTACACCCTGCTGGTCCCCGCCGACGCCAATCAGCTCTTCCCCTGCTTCGATCAGCCCGATCTGAAGGCCCGCGTCACCCTTGCCCTGACGATGCCAGTCGCCTGGACGGCGCTCGCGAACGGTTCGCTCCATCGGGCAGACACGAGCGGAAGCCGGGTCACCGCGTACTTCACCGAGACCCGGCCGCTCTCCACCTATCTCATTGCGTTTGCCGCCGGCCCCTGGTCCCGCGTTTCCTCGACGGTCCAGGGCCGCACGGTGAACCTCTTCGTCCGCCGGTCGCGCGCCAAGGAAGCCGACGCCGACACTCTCCTCGCCCTCCAGCAGCGCGCACTCGACTGGATGGAGGAGTACTTCGGCCGGCCCTACCCGTTCGAGAAATACGACTTCGTGCTCGCCCCCGCCTTTCCCTTCGGCGGCATGGAGCATCCCGGCGCGATCATGTACAACGAGGACCGCTTCATCTTTCGCGAGCGCCCCACCCTCCCGCGCCGGCTCGGCCGGTTCTCGACGATTCTCCACGAGACCGCCCACCAGTGGTTCGGCGACCTCGTGACGATGCGGTGGTTCGATGACCTCTGGCTGAAAGAGGGATTCGCCACCTATATCGCCGCGAAGGCGCTGGCCGACCTGGAGCCGGCGAGCGACGCCTGGAAGACGTTCTACCAGTCGAACAAACCGGTCGCCTACGGCGTGGACCAGACCACCGGCACCACCCCGCTCTGGCAGGAAATGCCGAATCTCGACAAGGCCAAGAGTGCCTACGGCGCGATCGTGTACAACAAGGCGCCGAGCGTGCTCAAGCAGCTCAACTATCTGGTGGGGGAAACGGCATTTCAGAAGGGTGTGCGCGCCTTCCTGACCAGGCATGCCTATGCCAACGCCACCTGGCAGGACCTCCTTGGCTCCATCGGACGAGCTGCGGGCCGGCCACTCGACGACTTCGGCCGGAACTTCATGCTCCGTCCCGGGATGCCAGCAGTCGAATCGCGGCTCACGGTACAAAACGGAATAATCTCCCGGCTCGAGCTGGTTCAGCGGCCGGCGCAGGCCTCGGTCTCCGGCACAGCACCGTGGCCGATGCGCACCCAGGTGCTCCTCGGGTATCCTGACGCACAGCCACTGATGCTTTCCGTGACCCTGACGGCAATGGTCACCGAGGTCGTCGAGGCGCGCGGCAAGCCGGCGCCGCTCTTCATCTTCCCCAATGCCGGTGACTACGGCTACTTCCTTTCGCTCCTCGATTCCTCGAGTGTGAGCGCGCTGGAGCGCGGCGCCATCGGTGCGGTGCGTGACGGGTTGCTCCGGGCAATGCTCTGGGGCGCACTCTGGGATCTGGTGCGCGATGCCCGCATGGATCCCACGCGGTTCGCGCGGCTCGTGCTCCAGGAGCTCCCCGCTGAAAAGGACGAGCAGATCCTGCCGGCGCTCCTCGGACGCCTCGACCGCGCCTTGCGGGCTTATCTCCGGCCGGAACGGGCCGCAGCTCTGCGCGCCGACGCCGAGCGGGTGCTGTGGGATGGGGCGCAGGATACGGGCAAGCCATATGGCATTCGCCGAGGCTATCTCGACGCCTTCATCGCGATTGCCGCGAAACCGGAGGCCGTCGCCAGGATGCAGACCTTGCTTACCGCCGACTCGGCGACGGGCGAACCAGTCCGCGATCCGACCCGCTGGAGCGTCGTCGATCGTCTGCTCGTGCTCGACCATCCCGACGGGCCACGCGCGCTGGCGACGCAGGCCGCGCGCGATACCACGCCCGACGGCCGTCGCCGCGTCTTCGTTGCCGGCGCGGCGCGCCCGAGCACGGAGGTGAAGGCCGACTATTTCCGGCGCTACTTTGCCGACCGGTCACTGAACGAAGACTGGGCCAGCGGCAGCCTCGGCGCCTTCAACGCCATAGAGCAGCAGCAGATCACACTGTCCTACCTCCGGCCGGCTCTCGATTCCCTTCCCTACATCCAGTCCAACCGGAGGATCTTCTTTCTTGGCGCCTGGCTCGGGGCGTTTCTCGGCGGCCAGACCGGCCAGCCGGCACTCGATATTGTGCGTGGATTCCTCGCCGAAAACCCGAGACTCCCGGCGGACTTGAAACAGAAAGTGTTGCAGAACGCCGATGAATTGGAGCGGACCGTGCGGGTCAGGACGCGGTGGCCGCAATAGACGCACTCAGCTTCTCTGCGCCGACCGCTTGATGGGGAGATGGGCTGCGGCGGGCGTTACGCCATCAGATAGTCGAGCACGTCACCGGCCGAGTAGTGGGTCCGGCCCGCCAGGAACTCTCCGATCGATTCGAGATCGTCCCCGCTGGTGACGAGGGGAGGCTCCGTCTCTCCATTGGCGCGGACCTGGCCGAGGCCGAGGTCGGCGGTCAGGGCGTTGCACAGACACCGCCGGCCCACGGTGTCTTCCACTTTGCCGCCCTTCTTGACGTACGCGGCGACCGGTTCCCCGGGACAGCGGTAGCCGATCTTGCCCTCCGGCGTCCAATAGGCCACCCGGAGACCGCCGAGGTCGCAGAGACGCTCTCGCCCAATACTGGCACCCGGATCACCCGGCCAGCGCACCACCTTGAAGGGATATCCGGTGGGTGACGCCCGCGGATCGGTCATCACCGTCACCTCACCGCGCGCCGCGTGCGTCAGCACCGAACGCTTCAAATCCTCGGCAAGCCCGGATTCGTCAGAATAGGCGAAGAGCGTTCCCACCTGAATGCCGGAAGCGCCGGCCGCCAGGGCTTCCTGCAAGCGTCCCTTCCGCCCGGCTCCGCCCGCAAGCCAGAACGGAAGGCCGAGTTCCGCGATCTTCGCCAGGTCAACCGCGTCCCGCTCCCCGTACAGTGGCTCGCCGCGCTCGTTGAAGCGTGGCTCCCCTCGCGGTGGAGCGTTGTGGCCTCCGGCAGTCGGGCCCTCGATGACAAAGCCGTCAATGCGGCCGCTGGCTTTGCGGGCCAGCATGGTCGCCAGGGAGTTGCTGGCGATGATGGCGAGGAACAGTGGGCGTCGAAGCTCCGGCCGCGTCGTGGTCCAGAATCCCTTCGGATCCAGGGTGAGGTGTTCCTCTCGGCCGGACGGAAGACCCTCGACTTCGAACCGCAGCGAGGCCGGCTGATGTTGCGCAAGATGGTCGAGCGCGGCCGGGATTTCCCGGGGAATCCCCGCACCCATCAGGATGACATCGACGCCGGCCAGCATGGCGCCGTAGAGGGAGGGCAGGGTCGGGATCTGGACCTTGGTGAGCAGATTCATCCCCACCAATCCCTGGTGCCCCTCCTTCGCCAGGTACACCTCGACGAACGCCGCGAGCACGGTGACCAGCTGTCGAGCCTGGCTCATCACCTGTTTGTACACCGGGAGCATCTTGTACAGCATGCCTGGCCGGCGGCCTTCGGGGCGGAAATAGAGTCGCAGCACGTCGGCCGCAACGCCGGGCATCGGGAACTCCGCCATCGCCCGTCGCATGTGGCCGCCGGCATCGCCATCCTGGAGCCGGCGCACCATCACGGTATCGAGCGCGACGCCGGAGACGACGCCCAGTTGCCCTCGCAGGGAAACCGCCCGCGCCAGGCGCCAGTCGGAAATGCCCACTCCCATCCCGCCCTGGATGATTGGGGAAATTGAAGGACTGACGGTCATGGTTCCGGGCCTCGATACCGGCTGGCGGACCGGGGCATGGCGGCCAGCAACTCCTTCACCCGGCCCCACCCTCCGTCGAGTCGCCACACGATGTGACCTCGATCGTCCAGAGCCATCACCGTGCCTGTGTGATCGATGTCTCCGGTCGTGCCGTCACGCCGCCGTCCCACCCCGAGCGCATCGAGCGTTCGCTCGACCTCCTCGACGCTCCCCGAGAGCACCCGGTCCTCCGGGCCCAACGCCCACCCCGACGCCAGGGACGGAAGGCGCGCCGGCGTATCTCGCCACGGATCCAGGGATATGATCAGGAGTGGCACCTCGGGGCGGTTGGCCGCCGCGCGCGCGATCCGTACGTCGTGCACGAGCGTCGGGCAGACCGTGGTGCAGTGGCCGAAGGCAAAAGTGAGGAGCACCGGCCGTCCCTGGAAATCCGCCAATGATGTGCGCCGGCCTTGTTGGTCGGTCAGGATGAAGGCGGACGCATCGATGTCGACCAGGGTCGGGGTGCCGGATGGTGTCGCCGGCGGGGGCGTTCCGAGCCCCGCAGCGAATGCCACTCGCTGGCCGAACGCCGCAAGTCCCACCAGGCTGACCGCGCCGACCGCCACCATGACGAATCGCCACCGGCGATCGGCGCGCATCCGGCGAAGATCATCGCGGAGCGCCCCGCCCCAGACCAAGAGCAAGACACCCAGCATCCCGATCGGTTCACCAATCAGCAGAATCCACCCCCCGGCATCGGGCAAGCCGCCGGGCGCCGACCCGAAGCACGCGGCACGGGTTCGCATCAACCACGCCGGCTCCACGGCACCGGCCGGCCAGAGCGCGAGCGCCCACCACGCCGCCGTGATGACGAGGATCAGCAGCAGTGCGAGCGAGGCCGCGCCGGGCCGGCCGGCCCATGGCCGGGTCATCCGATTTTCCAGAGGAAGCTGAGCAGCTTCCAGTTGGTGAAGTAGTAGAGCATGAACGCCAGGAGGAACACGCCCACCAGCACCAGGGTCCCGGGCGTTGCGCCCGCAATGCCGCGCCCGGGCGCATGCAGCGCCTCGTTGATCTCATCGACGTTGGCTGCGTGGACCGGCGGGTTGGTGAGCCCCTGGGGTATTCCCGCGATCTCGGCGCCCCGCGGGAACCCGGTCACCGGCTCGCCGAAGAACACCGACTTCACGGCGATGAGGATGAACGAGAGCGCCCCGGTCACGGCGATGATGCCGCCGATGCCCATCATGGCGAGGAAGAGATCCACCGCCGGGTTGAACTGCACGTCGAACGGCGCCTGCGAGAACGAGATGTCCCAATGGCGGCGCGGCACACCGAAGCTGCCGGCGAAGGTCATCCCCATCACCAGGAGGAGCAGACCGCCGGCGAACAGGTAGGGCTGGAGCTTGGCGAGCTTCCAGAAGGCGACCTTCCGCCGGAAGACCAGCGGCAGCAGGTAGTACGTGGCGCCCATGAAGGCGAGCGCCGTGCCACTCACCACGGTCGAATGGAAGTGCCCCGGGACGCGCAGCGTGTTGTGCGCGATGATGTTGATCTGTTCGGTCCCGAGCGTCACCCCGGTAATCCCACCCACGAACCCGAAGACGATGACGGAAAGCACCAGCGACGAGAAGCCCGGATCGCCCCAGGGGGCGCGGCGGAGCCAGCCGAAGAGCCCGTCGGTAAACCCGCGCAACCGCATGCCGAGTTCCATGCCGGCCGGCACGGTAAAGCCGTGAACCATCGACGCGAGCACCGCCATGTACATGAAGTAGGAGGTGTTCACGATCTTCCAGGCGGAGCTGAACCCGGGGTCCACCAGCAGATGGTGCGCCGAGGCCATCGAGATGAACAGGATGTAAAGCACGAACGCCGAGCGGCTGATCTTCTCGTTCAGCACCACCGACCCGACCGTGAGCGCGCCCAGCATGTACCAGATGGCCACCATCGCGGCCACATTGATCTGTTGCGAGGAGTGGCCCATCGCCCACCACAGCATCCGGTAGAGCTGTGGGTCGACCGAGGGAATCAGGCCCACCGACCAGAGGAACGTCGGGATGTACACCAGGGCGCCGTGCACCAGCGTGATCACCGCGATGATGGCCGCCGTCACGGCACCGTACACCACCAGCGGCATGGAGCCGGTGTAGGTCTTTTCCCGTTTGGCGATCACCAGGGTGGCGAAGAACTGGCAGACCACCAGCAGCGCACCCACGGCAAAGAAGATGACGCCCAGATAGAACAGCGGGTGGGCCTTGAGCGGGGGATACGAGGTGAAGAGCACGTCCGCGTTGCCGCTCCATTGGGCCCACTCGACGATGAGCGTGCCGGTCACCATCAGCCCGAAGTTGAACCACCCGAACTTCGGCGCCGCCGGCCGCGAATTGAGCAGCACCGTGCTGGCAAACCAGAGCACCGCCATCTCGAAGTAGATGATGAAGAAGATCAGCATGTTCATGCCGTGCACGCCGAGCAACCGGTAGTACCACACCGCCGGAAGGAGGTGAACCGCCTGCCATCGCGTCAGTACCAGCAGGAGCGCCGCGATGGCACCGACCAGCAGCGCCACGACCGCCACCACCGCGTTGACCTTGACGAGTCGCTCGGCCTGCAAGTGAATCGTCCGGCCGGTCGCGGGACAGATCCGAAATGAAGCCACCGAGGGCGCGGTCATCGCACATCTCCGGACCGGATCCGGGCGTTCGCATTGTCCGCCACCGGCTGCCCCGTCTCATCGACGACGATCACCCGGCCGACCATGGTATGGTGGCCGATCCCGCAGAACTCGTTGCAGATGATGCGGAAGTCACCCGAGGCGGTCGGGGTGACCCGCAGTCCGTAGTCGTAACCCGGCACCACCTGGAAGTTGACGTTCAGCGGAAAGAGCGAGAATCCGTGGTTCACATCCAGCGAGGACAGGTGGAGCATGTACTCCTTGCCGCGCTCGAGCTTTAGGATCGGGTACCACTGAAAGGTGAGGCCGACGAGGTAGACGTCGGCGCCGGGAGGGGGCTGGACGATCGGCAGACCCTGGTCTTCGCCGACCTTGTACTGTTTGGCGAAGGCCAGCGTGCGGGCGTAGTACGCCTTCGGTTCCACCCGTCGCCGGACGCCCGACGGGTTCTGTCCGCCTCGATAGTGCCACAACGGCATCATCGCGAAGAGCACCATGCACCATCCGAAAGCGATGGCGACCCATACCTTCTCCGCCTTGTGCGCCGGCCTCCACCAGATGCCTGGTGCCGGATCGAGTCCGGTATGAACTTTTGTCAGCATCACGGCCTCTCAGGGAAGGGTGGCCTTCGGCATCGAGAGGATCTCCCATATCCCCCAGCCGGTGTACACCACGAACATGATCAGCATGCCGAGCGCGAGCAGCAGAAAGACATTGTCGAAGAGCCGTTGTCCGAGGGGCGGGCGCTCAACGAGCTCCTCGGGGGGATTGGGCGGGGGGGGCATGCGGATTCTCCTCTCGATGGTCGAACGGGATCGCTCAGGTGGCGTGGGATCGGGTGTCCGGCTTGAGCAGATCGGCCACCGTGGTCTGGCCGAAAAAGTCCTCGACGACCGCCGCAATACGGGTCCAGCGGTGGTGTGCCGGACAGGGATGCGCGTCACCGCAGTTTGCCCGCCCCACCAGACACCGTCGCTCACCGGTGGGCTCGAATGGGCTCACCACGCGAGACAGGGCCAAGCGGTCGGGAGGATCGGCCAGTTGAAATCCCCCCTTGGGGCCGCGAGCCGAGCGCAGAACACCGACTCGGGCCAGCGCGTGCAGCGTCTTCGAGAGGTAGTTGCGTGGGCAGCGGAGCGATGCCGCGACATCGTCCACCCGCACCGGACCGTCGGCGGCATGCTCGGCGATGTACAGCACCGCGCAGAGCGCGTTTTGGGCCGTACTGTTGAGCCACATGGAGCAATGACCGGATGGAAGAATCTTGCTAACAACATGATCATATGATAAACTGAGCCCAACGTCAATATGCGCCTCCTCAAGCGCCCCTTCCGCCGCCTTCTCACCGGTCTCGATGCCGTTTTGACGAGGCTGTACGGATGGGAGCGAAACCCCATCCACCAGGCCGGGACCGTGGCGGTCGCCATGCTCCTCGTCCTGCTCGGAACCGGGCTGTATCTCGTCCTATACTATCGGCTGGGCTCCCCCGCCGCCTCGGTGGCGCGTCTCGCCGCCGACCCGTGGCTGGGCGGCTGGATGCGTACCCTCCATCGCTACGCCTCCGACCTGTTCGTGATCGCCGCGGCGCTCCACGCCTTCCGCATGTTTGCCCAGGACCGGAGCTGGGGGCCCCGCACCCTCGCGTGGATGTCGGGGCTGTTCCTCTTCGCCGCGGGTCTGGTGTGCGCCTGGACCGGATTCGTCATGGCGTGGGACACCTTCGGCGAGCGGCTGGCGCTGGAGGGAGGCCGGCTCCTTGATGTGCTGCCGATCTTCTCCGAGCCGCTCAGCCGCATCTTTGCCGGTGACGGCCCGGTACCGAGCGCATTCTTTTTCGTCAACCTCTTCGTGCATATCGCGCTGCCGCTCGGTTTGGGTGTCGGGCTCTGGCTGCACGTCTCCCGGCTGGCGCGTCCGGTCCTGCTGCCGCCCAGGCGCCTGATGTGGGGGATCATCGGTGCGCTGACGATCGCCTCGGTCCTGCTCCCTGCCCCGCTCGGCCCCGCAGCCGACCCGCTCCGGCTCGCCGCATCCACACCGACCGATCTCGTGGTGGCGTGGTGGCTGCCTATTTCGGAGCGGTTGCCCGCGGGTCTGGCGTGGAGCGGTGTCCTTGCCGGGATGCTTCTGGCTCTCCTGGTGCCCCGCCTCACCCGCCGCCCCCGCGAAGCGAACTGGGCTCCCAGCACCGTGGACACCCGCCTCTGCACCGGGTGCAACCAGTGCCCCCAGGATTGTCCCTGGGAAGCAATCACCATGGTGGCGCGGGACGATGACCGTCCCGCCCTCGTGGCGCGCGTGGACCCCTCGCGCTGCGTGAGCTGTGGCATCTGTGCCGGATCATGTGCCCCGATGGGCGTGGGCCCGCCACGCCGAACCGGGCGGGATCAATTGACCGAGCTGCGGGAAGTCACCCTCCCCGCACTCGCCGGCGGCGGCACCGTCCCACCCATCGCGGTTTGCTGTGCCCAGGCACCCCCGGCGCACCTCTCGGCGTTGCGGGCCCGCGGGGCGCATGTCCACCAGGTCTCGTGCGTGGGCAACCTGCATTCCTCGGTGATCGAGCTCTTCATCCGGAACGGAGCGCCGGGCGTCATCGCGTGCGGGTGCCCGCCCCGCGATTGCGTCAGCCGCGAAGGTCCCAAGTGGCTCCACGAGCGGCTCTTCAATGACCGGGAGGCGGAACTGCAGCCCCGGGTGGACCGCCGCCGGGTGCGCATCGCGACCCTGGCGCCGGGAGATCTGGCCGGAACGGTGGCTGCGTTTGAGCAGTTCACCCGCGAGCTCGAGGCGCTCGCGCTACCGGAACCCGAGCGGTACGTCGAAATCGACACCCTGTGCGACCCGGTCCCCCTGGAAGAGGCCGCGAAATGAACCCGGCCCGGATCCTCGCCGCCGGAACTGCCACCGCCGCGGGGCTCGCACTCCTGGCGTACGCATCCGCGGTACCGCTGGCGTATCACCCACAGGATATGGCGCGGCTGCGCCTGTCGTGGAGCGCCCGCCCCGAGCGCATCGAGGTGTGCCGTCAGCTCTCCACCGAGGAGCAGGCCCGCCGCGAGGAGCACATGCGCCAGCGGGTGGAGTGTGTGGGAGGGTTCGCCACCTACGCCCTGCGGGTGGAGGTGGATGGCCGTGCCATCGGGGAGACAGTGATTCACGGCGCGGGGCTGCGGCATGACCGGCCCCTCTACCTGCTGCGGGACTACCCGGTGCCCCCCGGTCAGCATCGGGTCCGGGTGACGCTGACGCGCCGGGAGAAGACCGACAACGATGCGGCGGCCTTCGCCGAGGCGGTGGTGCCCGATGCCGACACCGGTCTCTTTGCCGGGCGCGCCCAACGGGAGGTCACGGAGAGGGCGCGGAGGGCGCGCGCGGCAATCCCGCCCAGCTTGGTGCTCGATACGGCGTTCGCGCTCACGCCGCGACAGGTGGCACTCGTCACCTTCAATGCCGAGCGCAGAATCCTCGAGTTGCACGCCGAGGCGCTCCGGCGATGAGCGCCACGTCGGATCTCCGGGTGCGGCGCTGGCTGGTCGCATCGGCCGCCGCGGTGGTGCTCGCCGTGGCGATCGGCGGAATCACCCGCCTCACCGAGAGCGGACTCTCCATCACCGAGTGGCGGCCGGTGTCGGGCATCCTGCCGCCGCTCTCGAGCGCCGAATGGAACGAGGCGTTCCAGCGCTATCTGGCGATTCCCGAGGCACAGACAGTTCACCGCGGGATCACGCTGGGCCAGTTCCAGGCCCTCTTCTGGTGGGAGTGGGTGCACCGCCTGCTCGCCCGCCTCGTCGGGCTGGTACTGGCCGTGCCCTATTTCGTGTTGCTGGCAGGAGGCCACCTCCGGCTCGCTCACCGCGGGAGGCTGCTCCTCCTCCCGGTGCTCGCGGCGGCGCAGGGGGCGCTGGGCTGGTTCATGGTGAAGAGCGGATTGGAGGTCCGGCAGGACGTCAGCCCCTACCGGCTCACGGCCCACCTCGGCATGGCGCTGGCTATCTACGCCGTCTGCGTGTGGACCGCGCTGGATCTGAGCCCGCCCCGGTCCGGCGCCGGCAGGACCCCGCGGTTCCTGCGCGGCGGATTGATTGCCGCGGTGTGCTTGACGATCATCACCCTGCTTTCAGGCGGGTTTGTCGCGGGTCTCGACGCCGGCAAGGTGTACAACACCTTCCCACTGATGGGGGGACACATCGTTCCCCCTGGATATCTTCTTCCCGGAACCGGATGGCGCAACGCCTTCGAGAACCCCGCGGCGGCGCAGTTCCATCATCGTGTGCTGGCCCTCGGCACCGCCACGCTGCTGCTCATCCTTGCCGCGCTCGGCCGCCGGCCTCAGGTACCCGCTCCGCTCCGCCGCGCCACCGGAGCCGCGGGGCTCGCCGTGGT
This sequence comes from uncultured Gemmatimonas sp., assembly GCA_964439025.1. Lineage (GTDB taxonomy): Bacteria > Gemmatimonadota > Gemmatimonadetes > Gemmatimonadales > GWC2-71-9 > JABFSM01. Next base: position 21,229 of record CAYTMW010000030.1, read on the forward strand.
GCTGCAGGTAGGACTCGGCATCACCACGCTGCTCCTGCGGGTGCCGATTGGCGTGGCCGTGCTGCACCAGGTCACCGGCCTTGCGGTGCTCACCGCGGTGCTCCTGGCGGTGCACCGCGCCGATGCTGGTGATCTCTGGCGGAATCCGCACCGACCTCGGCAAGCAAGTTGACCGAATGATGCCCCTCCCCCTCACGCCGAACCGCCCGTGAAGTTCAAAACGATCATCGAGCCGTTTCGCATCAAGACGGTCGAGCCGATCCGCCAAACCACCGACGCCCACCGGGCGGCGGCCATCCGCGTGGCCCACTACAACGTCTTCCAGCTCGATGCCGAAGACGTGCTCATCGATCTCCTCACCGACTCGGGAACGGGGGCGATGTCGGTATACCAGTGGGCCGGCATGATGAAGGGCGACGAGTCCTACGCCGGCGGCCGCTCCTTTCATGCCTTCGTCAGGTCGGTCAAGGAGATCACCGGGTTCCGGCATGTGATCCCCACGCACCAGGGGCGCGCCGCCGAGCATATCCTCTCGCGCGCGATGCTCAAACCCGGGTCGATCGTCCCCAACAACACGCATTTCGACACCACGCGGGCGAACGTCGAGCATTGCGGCGCGGTGGCCCTCAACCTACCGATCGCCGAAGGGCGCGAGCCGCAGACCATCCATTCCTTCAAGGGGAACATGGACGTCGCCGCGCTCGAGCGGGTGCTGCGCGAGCACGCCGGCAACGTACCGTTGGTGATGATCACCGTCACCAACAACTCCGAGGGCGGGCAGCCGGTGAGCATGGAGAACATCCGCCGCACCTCGGCCCTCTGCCGCGCGCAAGGCGTACCCTTCTTCATCGACGCCTGTCGCTTCGCCGAGAACGCATGGTTCATCAAGACTCGCGAAACGGGGTACGCCGACAAGTCGCCGCTGGAGATCGCGCAGGAGATGTTCCGCCTCGCCGACGGCTGCACGATGAGCGCGAAGAAGGACGGGATGGCGAACATCGGCGGCTTTCTCGCGATGAACGACGACGCCCTCGCCGCCACGTGCCGCAACTCCCTCATCCTCACCGAGGGATTCCCCACCTACGGCGGGCTCGCCGGCTACGACCTCGAGGCGATTGCGGTCGGGCTGCACGAGGCGCTCGACCCCGACTACCTGCACTACCGCATCCGCTCGGTGGAGTACCTCGCCGAGAAGATGATCGCCGCGGGGATCCCCATAGTGCGCCCGCCCGGTGGCCACGCGCTCTACCTCGACGCCAGGAGCTGGCTGCCGCACATCCCGGCGCACCAGTACCCGGGATGGGCGCTCTCCGTCGTGCTGTACGTCGAGGGGGGCATCCGCGCCTGCGAGATCGGCTCGGTAATGTTCGGGCGGCAGCCCGACGGCAGCGAGCGGGCGGCCGACCTGGAGCTCGTGCGCCTCGCCTTCCCGCGCCGCGTCTACACGCAGAGCCACATGGACTACGTGGCCGAAGTGCTGGTGTACGTGAACACGATCGCGAACGACATTCGCGGCGTGCGGATCGTGGAGCAACCTCCGGTGCTCCGCCACTTCACCGCGAAGTTCGAACCCCTGCCCCGGTAGCCGCGAGCCGCCGCACCCCTGGAGGACAACAACCGTGACGCGCCATCGCAGCTGGGCCGAGCCCTGGAAGATCAAGGTCATCGAGCCGATCCGGATGACCACCGCCGCCGACCGCGAAGAGCACATCCGCGAGGCCGGCTACAACACCTTCCTCCTCCGCTCCGCGGACGTGTACATCGACCTCCTCACCGACTCCGGCACCAACGCGATGTCGGACCGGCAGTGGGCGGGAATGATGATGGGCGACGAGGCCTACGCCGGGTCGCGCAACTACTACGCACTCGAGGACGCGGTGCGGGAGTTCTATGGATTCCCGTACCTCATTCCCACACACCAGGGGCGCGGCGCCGAGCACCTCCTCTCGAAGATTCTCATCACGCCGGGGGACCATGTGCCCGGCAATATGTACTTCACGACGACGCGGGTACACCAGGAGCTCGCCGGCGCGACGTTCCATGACGTCATCGTCGACGAGGCGCACGACCCGGCGTCGGAGCACCCGTTCAAGGGCGACGTGGACCTCGACAAGCTCGACGCGCTCGTGCGCGAGGTCGGCGCCGAGCGGGTGCCGTACATCTCGGTCGCGGCCACGGTGAACCTAGCCGGTGGCCAGCCGGTACAGCTCTCCAACCTGCGCCGCGTTGCCGACTACTGCCGCGCGCGCGGGATTCGCGTGATCCTCGACGCCACGCGCGCCGTCGAGAACGCCTGGTTCATCCAGCAGCGCGAGCCCGGCATGCGTGACCATTCGGTGGCGGCGATCCTCAAGCTGATGTGCGAGTGTGCCGACGGAGCCACAATGTCGGGCAAGAAGGACTCGCTGGTGAACATCGGCGGCTGGCTGGGCCTCCGCGAATCGTCGCTGGCCGAGGAGGCGCGCGGGCTCGTGGTCGTGTACGAAGGGCTGCACACGTACGGCGGGCTCGCCGGCCGCGACATGGAAGCGATGGCGATCGGCATTCGCGAGTCGGTCGAGGAAGACCACATCCGGAGCCGCATCGGGCAGGTGCACTATCTCGGCCAGCGGCTGATTGATGCCGGAGTGCCGGTGGTGCGCCCCCTCGGCGGCCATGCCGTCTTCCTCGATGCGGTGGCGATCCTGGCGCACCTCCCGCGCGAGCAGTTTCCGGCGCAGGCCCTCGCCGCCGCGCTCTACCTCGAATCGGGGCTGCGCTCGATGGAGCGCGGCACCGTGTCGGCAGGCCGCGACCCGAAGACCGGAGAGAACCGGCATCCGGCCCTCGAGCTGGTGCGCCTCGCGATCCCGCGTCGCGTGTATACGCAGGCGCACATGGACGTGGTGACCGAGAGCGTGGCCGAGGTGTTCGCGCAGCGCGAGCAGGTGCAGGGACTGCGCTTCACGTACGAGCCGAAGGTGCTGCGGTTCTTCCAGGCGCGTTTCGAGTTGGTGCGGACGCCGTCGGAAACCGGCGACGGCGGTGCGGATGGAATTGCGCTTGGACACCAGCCCCCGGGCCGGCAAGCGTTCAGGTAGCGCCTGGCGGGCGCCCGCCCAACGAGGACCGCATGGCCACCGACATTCGCGGGGTGGCGCACAACACTCCAATCCAACGGGAGACGGTGATGACTCGCAGTATTCGTCGGCGAGGCGGAATGGCATGTGCGGCTCTCCTTTCGCTCATGACTGGCGTCGTGAGCCATGCCGCCGCCCAATCCGCGTCGATCCCAACGCCAGAATCCGTCCTCGGCTTCCCGGTGGGTGCGGACTTCAAGCTCGCGACCTACGACGAGTCGATGCGCTACTTCCAGCAGCTGGCAAAGGCCAGCACCCGCATCAAGCTGATCGACGTCGGCCGCACCTCCACCGGCCACGAGTGGACGCTGGCGGTGATCTCGTCGCCGGGAAACCTCGCCAGACTCGATCGCCTCCGAGACATCGCGCGCCGGCTCGCCCACCCCGACGGACTCACCGACCCGGAGGCCCGCCTTCTGGCGCGCGAGGGCAAGGCTTTCGTCGACATCAGTGGCGGCCTCCACGCCTCCGAGATCGCCGGCTCGCAGCACACGATCCAGCTCGCGTACGACCTGCTCTCCCAGCCGGACGATCCGAAGACCCAGCAGATCCTCGACAACACCGTGCTGTTCCTGTGGCCATCGATCAATCCCGATGGACAGAACATCGTCGCGAACTGGTACAGGGAAAACGTCGGCACACCCTACGAGGTGGCACCACTGCACGAGCTCTATCAGAAGTACATCGGCCACGACAACAATCGCGACGCGTACATGCTGAACGTGGTCGAGTCGCGGGTGGTGGCTCGGGTCTGGCGTGAGTGGGAGCCGCAGGTCATCTACGTGCAGCACCAGACCGCGCCATTTCCTACCCGCATCTGGCTACCGCCCTTCGCCGAGCCGATCGCGACCCGCGCGCCCGCGCTGATGTCGCGGGAAGTGAACACCATCGGCATGACGATCGCGCAATCGCTCGAGTCCAACGGCATGGTGGGCGCCACCCACATGGGGACGGGCTTCGACGCCTGGTACCCTGGGTACGTCGACTACATGCCCATGCTGCAGAACATCGCCGCCTTCTGGACCGAAACGGCGCTCTATCGCTATGCGACGCCGCACTTCTACACCATCGACGAGTTTCCCGCCGACATGCGTGATCTCCGTCCCCAGTCGCTCTATTCGAGCCCATGGCCCGGGGGCTGGTGGCGGATCAAGGACGCCATTGACTACATGGAGACCGCCTCGCTCGCCGTGCTCGACTACGCGGCGAAGTACCGGGAGGAGCTGCTCTACAACCGGTATCAGGCGGGGCGCAATGCGATCCAGCGCTACCGGAAGGATCCGCCCTACGCCTATATCGTCCCGCGGGCCCAGCGCGATCCGGTGGCCGCCGCGGAGATGATGCGCCGGCTGGCCTTCAACGGCATACGCATCAGCGAGCTGCAACGCGAGGCCACGATCGACGGTGCGGCGTATCCGCAGGGCACCTGGGTCATTCCGATGGATCAGGAATTCGCCGAGCTGGTACGGCAGTTGTTCGAAGCGCAGAAATATCCCGACCTCCGCGAATCGCCCGACGGTCCCCCCGAGCAGCCGTACGATGCGGCGGGGTGGACGCTTCCCTATCAGATGGACGTACAGGTCAGAGAAGTTCGGATGCCGCTTTCCGGCGAATTCCGCTCAGCGCTCCGGCCGGTGGTCGGAAAGCGGCTCGACTGGCGATCCGCCCCTGATATGCCCTTCGCAACCGACTCGGTCGCCGCGGGGATCGTCCCGCTTCCAGGGCGAATCACCGGCCTGGGCGACCAGGTCGCGCTCGACCCGGCGGAGAACAACGCTTTCCGGCTGATCAACCGGGCGCTCGCGGCCGGAGGCTCCGTCCGCTTTGCCGAAGGGACCGGCGGGGGGAGCGGGCGGTATCTAATTTCGGGCATCGCAGCTCCGACTATGAATGAATGGGTGACCGAGTTGTCCCTGCGTGCCGAGCGGACGACGCTGCCGGGTGGCGCGCCGCAGTCCAGGGCGGTGGGTTCGCGGATCGCGATCTACAAGCCGTGGACGGCGAGCATGGACGAGGGGTGGACGGAGTGGCTCCTCGACGACTACGGCTTCAAATATGCGACGCTCACCAACGCCGACATCCGGGCCGGCGATCTGGCCGAGCGGTTCGATGTCGTTCTCCTCGCTTCGGACCGGGCTCGCATTATCAGCGAAGGGTTCGCGAAGGGAACCGTTCCACCCCGCTATGAGGGTGGATTGGGAAATGAGGGGGCACGCTCCCTCGATGCCTTTGTGCGCGCCGGCGGCACGCTGGTGTGCCTCAACCAGAGCGCCGTCTACGCCATCTCCGCGCTGAGCCTGCCGGTGCGCAATGTCGTCGATACGCTCCCGCGCAAGAGCTACTTCGCCAGCGGATCGATCCTCGAGGTCATCACCGATCCCGCGCATCCGGTGATGGCCGGCATGCCGGAGCGGGCAAAGGTGTTCGTGGACGGTAGTCCGGTGTTTGCAACCCTGGACGGCTTCGAGGGGACCGCCCTCGCGAAATACGCAAAGGACGGCTCCCCCCTGCTCTCCGGCTACCTCCTGGGCGAGAAGCACCTCCAGGGCCACGCCGCCGCGCTCGATGTGCGGCACGGGCGAGGACACGTGGTACTCATCGGATTCCGCCCCCAATGGCGTGGCCAGCCGTTCGGCACCTTTCGCGTTGTCTTCAACTCCGTGCTCTTCGGGGGCGAAGTCGCGAAGAACGCCAAGGGATCGGCACGAATTGACGGCTCCTGAACGGTCCGGTACGTTCGGGCGTACTTCAGGTATTCCTCCCCGCTGAGGCTCCTCATGTCACAGTTTCGTCCCCTTCTCGTCGCCGCGGCGTTGTTCGTCCAAGCGGTTCCGCTCGGCGCCCAGGCAAAAACCTACACAATCGACCAGTTCCTCTCCCCCGCGTCGCCCCTCGAGGTCAGCGCCGCCAGGAAGGCCGATCGGATCGCCTGGGTCAGCTACGAGCGCGGCATGCGCAACATCTACGTCGCGTCGGCTCCCGGCTTCAAGGCAACCAGGATCACCCGCTTTATGGCGGACGACGGAGTAGATATGGGCTCGGTCCGGCTCTCGGACGACGGCACGATCACCACCTTCGTTCGTGGCTCCGCCCAGAATCGGGATGGCTGGGTTGCCAATCCTTCGCACGACCCCGACGGTGGCGAACGCTCCGTCTGGGCGGCCCGCGCCGATGGTAGCGGCGCCTGGCGCCTCGCGGTCATCACCGGGTCGCAGGCCGGCGGCGGGCGGGGCGGCTCACCCGAACTGTCGCCCGACGGGCGCTACGTGGTGTTCGTGAAGGACGGTCAGATCTATCGCGCCAGCACCGCCCGGGGACCCAAGGCCGCGATCCATACCGGTGGGGTCCCGTTCATCAAGGCGTGGGGACGGCAGAGCAACCCGCAGTGGTCTCCCGACGGGTCGAGGCTCGGGTTCGTCAGCACGCGTGAGAACCACGCCTTCATCGGCATCTACGACATGAAGTCGCGTACCGTCCGGTACATCGCGCCGAGCACCGATTTCGATGGGAGCCCCACCTGGTCACCGGACGGAAAGCGCATCGCCTTCATCCGTCGTCCCGGCACGCCTTTCGGGCAGCAAGTGGTTGCCACGCCGGCGCCGTTCGGGCAGGCGGCCGCCGCAGCGGCCCCTCCCCCCGCGGGGCGGGGCTGTCGCCCGCCGGCAGGAGGGGGCGGGGGCTTCGGTGGCGGCGGGTTCGGCGCCCCGGCGACCGACACCGTTCCCGCCGACGGACTCTGCCGCGCCGCCTTCGCGGGAGGGTATACCATCGCCTTCATGGTCGCCGACGTCGCCACCGGAGCGGCGCGTGAGTTCTGGCACAACCAGCTGCTCGACCGGAAGTTCGTCGCCATCAACGGCATCACCTGGGCCGGCGACCACGTCGTCTTCGGCGCCCAGATCTCGCGCGACGAATGGGATCGCTTTTTCTCGGTGCGCATTTCGAATCCCCAGCCGGAGCCGGTCCTCCTCACCACCACCGACGGATTGATCAACGACGGGGTAGCCGACCGGACCTTTACCACGACCGCGCTGTCGCGCGACGGCAGGACACTCTTCTACAGCACCAACGCCACCGACATCGAGAAGCGGCACATCTGGGCCGTGCCGACCGCGGGGGGAACGCCACGGAAGGTTTCGACCGACGACGGCGTCGAGGTGTCGCCCACCCCGCTCGCGTCAGGCAAGCAGGTCGCGGTGCTCTACTTCGGCGCGGCGCAGCCGGCGTCGATCGGGATCGTGCCCGCGGGCGGTGGGGAAACGAAGGTCGTCTGGCCCGCGTTGCCCGGGGGGTTTCCGAAGGCGGCGCACGTCACGCCGGAAATCGTCATAACCCGCGCTCCGGATAGCCTGGAGATTCACAATCAGCTTTTCCTTCCCAGGGATCTCAAACCGGGCGAAAAGCGTCCGGCGATCGTCTTCGTCCATGGTGGACCGGCGCGCCAGATGCTTCCGGCGTACCACTACATGCAGTTCTACCACTGGTCCTACGGGTACAATCAGTGGCTGCAGACCCAGGGGTACGTGGTGCTCTCGGTGAATTACCGGGCGGGCATCGGCTACGGGAATTCGTTCCGCCGGGCGCCCAACACGCAGGGCCGGGGAAACTCGGAGTATCAGGACGTGCTGGCCGGCGCCAAGTATCTGCAGACGCGCGCCGACGTCGATCCGACCCGGATCGGCATCTGGGGCCTCTCGTATGGTGGCCTCCTGGTCGCGCAGGCTCTGGCGCGCAACTCGGATATCTTCGTGGCCGGGGTGGACCTCGCCGGCGTGCACATCTACGGCAACGCGCAGGACACGACGAGCCTCGCCTTCCGCTCTTCGGCGGTGGGCGCCATCGACAAATGGAAGTCCCCGGTCTTCATCCAGCAGGGTGACGACGATCGCAACGTCGATTTTTCGCAGCTCGTCGGTCTGGTGAGCCTGCTCCGGGCGCGCAACATCTACCACGAGCTCGTCGTCACGCCCGATGACGTGCACGAATCGCTGATCCACAGCCGGTGGATCGACATCTTCGGCCGGAGCAGCGACTTCCTGCGGCGGTTCGTCTGGGAAAAACAGGCGCCGCCGGTGGTGACCAGTCCTGGAGGAAAGTAGACCATGCCACGCTGGCGATCCGCGCTGCTCGCGTCACTGGTGCTCGCGCCAGGCCTGGCGGCGCAACGGCACCCGTTGCCCACTCCCGCCTCGGTGCTGGGCTTCGAGCCCGGGGCGGACCGGAAGCTGCCGACCTGGAAGCAGGTCACCGACTACTTCACCGCGCTCGACAGGGCGAGTCCGCGCGTCTCGGTACGGACGCTGGGCAAGACGACACTGGGCCGGCCCTTCCTGGTCGCGTTCATCGCCGATTCGGCCACCCTCGCCAACCTCGAGCGATATCGAACGATCCAGCGAAAGCTCGCCGACCCCCGCCTCCGTGCGCCCAACGAGCGGTCCCGGCTGATCGCGGAGGGCAAGAACGTCATCCTCATTACTTCGAGTATCCACTCGACCGAGGTCGGCGGGTTCCTCACCCCTCTCGTGCTGGCCGACCGGCTCGCTCGGGGTGAGACGGCGGAAGCGCGAAGCATTCTCGCCAACACGATCGTGATGCTGGTGCCCTCGCAGAATCCCGATGGCGTGGACATCGTGGGCGACTGGTACCGCTCGACGCTCGGCACGCCGAGCGAGGGAAGCGGTCCGCCGGCGCTCTATCATCACTACACGGGGCATGACAACAACCGCGACTGGTACGCGTTTACCCAGGTGGAGACCCGCTACACGGTGGATTCGTTGTACACGCCGTGGGATCCCGAGATCGTCAACGACATCCACCAGCAGGGGCCCAACGGCGGCCGGATATTTATCCCGCCTTACATGGACCCGGTCGAGCCCAACATCGATCCGATCCTGACCTCGGGCACCAACTCGCTCGGCATGGCGATGGCCTGGCGCATGATGTCGGACGGCAAGACCGGTGTCGCGACCAATGCCTCCTACGATCAATGGTCGCCGGCGCGGCAGTACTCGCTCAACCATCGCGGGGTGAGAATCCTGACCGAAACCGCGAGTGCCCGGCTCGCCACTCCGATCGAGCTGCCGAAGAACTCGCTGGGCACCGCCCGCGGATATGACGCGCGGGTTGCCAGCTGGAATTTTCCGGCGCCGTGGCCGGGCGGGACCTGGACCATCGGCAACATCGTGGACTATCAGACCAGTGCCAGCTGGGCGCTGCTTTCCCAGGCCGCGCGCGATCGCGGCTCCTGGCTCGCCAGTTACGCCGAGCTCGGGGATCGCGCGCTGGCGGAGCATCACCCCTGGCGGCCCGGTGCGGACGTGCCGGCAGCGTATGTGATTCCGAAAGCCCAGACCGATCCACAGGCGCTGGCGCGGCTGCTCTGGACCTTGCAGCACGGACAGGTCGAAATCCGGGAGATCATGGCACCGGTCACTGCGGGCGGCAAGAGCTATCCCGCGGGCAGCTACATCATCCTGACTCGGCAGATGTTCGGCAGCTACGCCAATGCGCTGCTGGAACGCCAGCGCTACCCCAATCTCCGAGAGTATCCCGGCGGACCGCCGAAAGCGCCGTACGACGTCACCGCGCACACCTTGCCGCTCCTCTTCGGTGTCGAGCTTGCGGCGGTGACGGGCCCGGCGCCTGCCACGGGCAACCTGATCGCCGCCGTCGCAGAACCGGCGTATCGCGTCGCCGGGCTCAGCGGGACGGCCGGGAGACGGATCGCCGTCTACCGAAGCCACCAGGCGTCGATGGACGAGGGCTGGACTCGCTGGATGCTGGATGTCAACAAGATCCGCTATCAATCGATCATCGATCGCGACGTGCGTGCCGGCGCGCTCAACCAGCGGTTCGACGTCATCATCGTGCCCGACCAGAGCCCGGTCCAGCTCTCCCGCGGCCTGGGCATCAGCTATCCCGATTCGTTGCGGGGCGGTTTGGGCGCCGATGGCGCGAAGGCTCTCCTTGAATTCGCCGAGCAGGGGGGCACACTTCTCTTCTTCAACGAGGCCAGCGACTACGCGATCGATGCGCTCGCGCTGCCCGTCAGGAATGTGCTCGCCGGGGTCCGGCAGACCGAGTTCTACGCCCCGGGCTCGCTGCTCGCGGTCGAAGTGGATCGCAACCATCCCATCGCCGCCGGCTTCACCGCTCCGGTCCCGGTGGTGTGGTTCGAGGACAGCCCGACCTTCGAAGCGACGGACTCAACCCGCGTGTCTGTCGTCGCGCGCTACCCGGCCGGCGGCGACCCCCTGCTTTCCGGGTGGCTCCTCGGAGGCGACAAGCTCAACGGCAAGGCGGCGTTGGTGGATGTGACGGTCGGGAAAGGCCACGCAATTCTCTACGGATTCCGGCCGCAGTACCGGGGGCAGACGATGGCGACGCAGCCGCTGATATGGGGAGCGATTCGACGGTGATAGATTAGGCAGTAGGCAGTTGCCAACTGCCTCTTTTCGAGTGCCCGAGTTTCGATCCCCTGACATAATGGCATCGTGCTACCTGCCGCATGAGGTCAACTGACGTGAATTCGGGCGCCCCCTGATTTAGCGCGAGGCACCCCCGCTGCCACTATCCCGGCACGCTTCGCGCTTCTCAGGAATCCATACCGGACAGCAAAAGCACGACGAAGGTCAGACCACTGGAGGGATGACTGCGGTCAGAAAAGCAGGCAGCAGCGTTTCCTTCGGCCGACGCCGGCTTTACCCGTCGGAGCTTCCTCGCCGGCGCGGCGGTGGCGGGGCTCGGCCTCATCCGCGTACCCCGGATCTTCGCGGCCGTGGAACCCGCCCGTTCGCTCTCCTTTCACCACGTGAACACGGGAGAGCGTCTGACGTCGGAGTATTTCGCCGGAGGGAAGTACCTCCCCGGCGCCTTGCACGATGTAAATCACGTATTACGTGACTGGCGCACCAATCAGGTGCATCCGATCGATCCGGAGCTCCTCGATCTGCTGGCCGATCTGCACCAGGCGTCCGGAAGCCGGGTCCCCTTCGAGGTCATCTGCGGCTACCGGTCGCCGGCGACCAACAAGATGCTCGCAGACCGGAGCAAGAACGTCTCGCCCAAGAGTCTGCACCTGCAGGGCAAGGCCATCGACATCCGCTTCGGCGATGTCTCGCTCGACCGGCTTCGCGACACCGCGCTCAAGCTGGGGCGCGGCGGCGTCGGATACTACCCCGAATCCAACTTCGTCCACGTCGATACCGGCCACGTTCGCGCTTGGTAGCTGCTCGGTTGTCACCCTGAGCCGAAGCCCTGAGCGCAGCGAAGGGGAAGCGAAGGGGCGGGGTCCAGACCCTGGATCCTCTCGCGGCGCCCGAGGCCGCGTAAGGCGGATGTTCACCGCGGCGGCTTCGGCTTCCCGAGCGACCGGTAGTATTCCTCTACCAGGGCCCGGTATTCCGAGGGAACCTGCGACGGCGCGCCGAGCGCGGGGCGGTTGTCGCCATGCTGGCCGAGACTCCGCCAGAGCTTGAACTCCCACGTCTTGAGTCCCTCGATGATCGCGCGCTGCAGATTCTCGAGAGCATCGGGATCGCTGAAGGGCCGTCCCGACTCGAGGCGGCGCAAGTCGGAGATGATGCGATCGAGCTCGGCCCGATCCACCTCCTGCCCTGCGAGATCGCGCCGCAGCGCTTCTGCAGCCTGACGCCGCAGCGCGAATTCCCGGGAGAACTGGCGGGCATCGCCGCCACTCAAGCGGCCCGGCTGACCTCCGCCGCCCGTCTGGCCTCCCCCGGGCATGCCGAGCTGGGAGCCTTGTCCCGGCTGATTCGGGTCTCCAGTCTGACCTCCCCGCCCGCCCTGCCCCTGTTGACCCTGGCCCTGACCCTGCGCTTGGCCTTGTCCCTGCTGACCTTGCTGTCCCTGGCCCTGTTGTCCCTGCTGCCCCTGGCTCCCTGGCTCCCTGGCTCCCTGACTCCCTCTCTCTCCAATCCTCTCGCGCAGAGATTCCAGCCCCTTGACCAGATCCCGCGCCCGCTCCAGCGCTCGATCCCGCTCGGCGCCGGCGTTCTCGGTGAAAGCGCCGGCCGCCTGCCGCAGTTTCCCGGCGACGCTATCCAGGTTTTCCCCGATGAGCCCTTCGAGATTCCTGGTGGCCTCCGCTGAGTTCGATCCCATGATCGCCTTGGAATACTCGATCTTGTCGCGGAGCCTGGTGTCCCGCACCGCGCCCGCCGCCTCGCTCAGCTTGTTCGCCGACCCCGGCTGATCGCGCCGGGTTTCCCGAGCGAGTCGCTCGGCGTCGGCCTCCAGGCGCTGCACCTCGGAGGAGAGACCGTCCTTCCGCTCGGCGAGCCGCCGCATCCGCTCCGCGCGATCGGCGCCCGAGGTGCCGGGTAGCTCGCTCACACCCTGCGCAATTTCCTTCTGCCGTTCTCCCAGCTCCTCCGCGCGCCGCTGCAGCTCTTTCACCCCCTGGCTGGCCCCGCTGGAGCGCGCGTTCTCGAGCTTCTTTGTCGCGCCACGAAGCCGGTCGAGCGCGGTGCCGCCCTGGCTCGAAGCATTCGGCGTTCCGCTTGCGGCGCGGCGCATCGCCTCCGCCGCTTCCTGCATCCGGCGGGCGGCCTCGGCAAGCTCCGGCGAATTCTTTTCACGGGCCAGCCGCTCCAGCCGCCTGGCCTCCTCTTCGGCCTCGCGCGCGAGCTCGCGCTGCGAACTTCCTCCGCCGCCGCCGCCCTGCTGTCCCATCCGGTCTCGCATCGCGTCGGCCATGCGCTGCATCCGCTCGTTCTCCTGCTGCTGGCGGCTCGCCAGCCGTTTCAGGCGCTCGGAGGTTTCATCGAGCTCCCGCTCTGCCGCCTTTTCCTGCTCCTGCTGTACCGACTCGTACTGGTTGCGGAGCTTGTCGTTCTCCAGCTCGAAGAGGTCGGCGAGATCCTCCGCCTGCGAGCTGGCGCCGCCACCACCCCCGCCGCCTTGCTGTCCCATCTGCACCTGCACTTCGCGATAGGCGGCTTCGGCGCGTTGCACCAGCTGCAGCGCCCGCTGCTCTTTCGGCAGCGCCTCACGCGGAGCCCCGCGGCCCAGGCGCTCCTCGGCACCCTGCATCTCCTTCGCCGCCGAATCGAGCGCCGCATGAATCAGCCGAAACGCGGTATCGGCAGAAACGATGTTCCGCTCGACCAGCCGGCGAACCAGCCCTTCCACGTCGGTGCGCAGGCGTCCCTGGCCGATCGCGAGGGTGGTCACGTTCTCCCGCCGCTCCCGCTGGCTCACCCGTGCGCTGTCGCGCAGCCAGTTGAAGGTCCCCGCCACCAGCTCCCGCTGCCGGGCGGAGAGCCCCTCTGGACTGTCTCCCCCGCCGCCCCCGCCGCCGCCACCGGACTCCGCCTGCTTGTAGTCCCGGCCGAAAGGACGAATCTCCAGAAAGTAGATGTCGCTGGAGGACTTGTTGCCGCCGCCATCCCGAGCGGTGGCGTAATAGGAGACGAGGTCACCGGGCTTGAGACCGAGCTCCTCAAGGAAGAGCGTGTGTGCGGCGCGGGCATCGAGCGTGGTTCTCCTGGGCGCCGAATCGCCCAGGACGATCCGCTGCTCCGGTCCTCCATTGATGCCGTAGTGGAGCTCAAGTCCGCCGACGCCATAGTCATCCGACGCCCGCACCGCGATGGTGACCTCTTCGACCGAGGTGACCTTGGTGTCGCGGCCCGGCTCTTCGATCCGCACGATCGGGGCGCGATCGTCGAGCGCCTCGATGACATACTGAATCGCGCCGGGAACGGCAGTTCCGTCGGTGGCGACGAGATCGAGACGGTAAAAGCCGTCCTTCGCCACGCGGAATGTGCCCACGAGGCGCCCGGCAGAATCGGCGGCGAGCGGAACGGTGCTGCCGTCATCGAGCCTGATCGAGCCGCCCTGCACGGCGCGGCTGGTCGTCGCGCGCACCGTGACGGTGGTGCCGCGCACCGCCGCGACGTCGCCGCCCTCTTCGATCCGCTCGACCGGCAATCCGGTGTAGCCGGGGAATCGGAGCTCGAGGGAGAACGTCTGCACCGCCGGAAGATCGGCGATGCTGAGCGTGAAGACCCGGGAGCGAACCTCGTTGGCTTCGGCGTAGTACTCGGTCGCGCTGGTCAGATCGAAGAGCCGCGCGGTGAATTCGGCCGCGGCCGAGTCCCGGACCATCGGAATACGCACCCATTCGCTGGCGGTATCGGCGCGCAGCACGAGCTCGGCTCCTTCCGCAGCGAAATTGCGCAGCGTTGCGCGAATCTCCAGTGCGCCGCCGCGCGGAACGGTGGCGTTGCCAGGAACCACCTGTACCACGAAGACCGGCGCCGCGGCGGCCTCGCTCCACGGCACGAAGAGGACACGGGCTGCGTCGCGGAGCACCGGCGGCCCCACCATGATCAGAAGCGCCGCAGCGGCGGCCACGCCGGCGAAGAGGCCGGCGGCGCGGCGAAAGCGGGACCCCTCGAGACCGGGGCCGGCGTCGAGCCGGCGCACGTCGTCGAGCGCCTGCAGCATGAGTCGCCGCGAGAGCGCCGGCGAGGGACGCGCCGTCTCAGGCGTGGCGAGCTCATGGACCGCGCTGACCAGAACCTGGCGGAGCTCGGGGGCGCGCTCTTCGACGTACAGAGCAAATCGTGTGTCGTCGAGCCGCCCGAGGAACGGTCCGATGAGATAACGAAACGACGCGGCTGCAATGAGGAAGTATCCGATCACTCGAACCGTCACGACGCTTGCCGCGCCCGCACCGACGATCCTGGTCACCATGGCTCCGGCGAGCAGGGCCAGCAGCGCCGCGATGGCGACCTTCGCCACTCCTTCCGCGAGAATGCGCCGGCGCCACCGCGCGCGCAGGCCTCGCACAGCGTCTCGCAACTCCGCGTCTGCGCGTCTGGGATCGTAGAGAGGCGCGGTCATGACAGGCTCCTTTCGGGCAGCACGGCGAGGCCGGTTCCGGCCGTTCCCCGCCACCCGCGATTGGCAATCACCGTTTCCACCAGCAGGACCAGCAGCGCCGCTGCGAGCAACAGTCTCCAGAGCCGCTGGCGTCCCTCGCGCTCACGCGGGGCCGGGGGCTCCGAGGCCACCGTCTGCGCGGAATCGCCGCGTCGCACGCCAAGCAGCAGCTCGCGCGCGTCCGCCAGTGTCAGGTCGGACTCGACCGCGGGGGCGTTCACCGCGAACGATTCGAGCGGCTCCCCGGCGGCCCGGCCCTCGTATACATCGTAGAACCCGGCTTCCCGAAGCGCCAATGCCCGGCCGGTCGAGTCCGCTCCCGGGCGCAGGAGCGCGCCGGAGGGGGTCGAGACCACCGGGTCCTTGACCGAGCCGGGTATCAGGCCGGTCTCTCCCGACGTTCGCCAGGGCGGCCGGGCTTCATGGCCCGACGCGTAGACGGCGAGCCGGCGCAAGAACGGGAGATACCCAGGCTGCAGCGGGAAGTCGCCGGTCACAGCGTCGAGCGGCGCCGCGAGCAGGAGCACCCGGCCCCCACCCAGGGCCTTTTCCACCAGCGCCGGTGCGCCGTCGTCGAAGCGCGCGATGACCTCCGCTCCCGCGGCCGGCTCGATCCGCGGATAGCTCAGGAAGCGCGCGGCGCCCAGCGCCGCAGCCCCACCCTCGCGGAACGGGGTGAACACCGCATGATCGAGGGAGACTTCGCCGAACGCACCACCGCGGTCGTCCATTCGCTCCACTGTGCCACGAATTGTCCCCGGCAGGAATGTGGCGCCCGGCGGCCGTGCTCCCAGACGGCGCCCCGCCGCTTCGACCAGGCCTCCTCCCGCTTCGACCCACGCCTGGAGCGCCGCGCCTCCCGCACCGGCAGGCACCGGCGCGTCCGCGAGGAACACCACCGCGACGTTGCGGAGCATCGCGGACGTGAGGGGCGCTCCCGAGCGGCGCTGCACCACGAACCGGGGCTCGCGTCCGATGGCCAGCGCGCGCTCGAGGAAGAGTGTCTCTTCGAGGCGCGCTCCCGGCGCCGCGACCACGAGCACCTGCAGCGCATCTTCGGCAGGAATCACGAGGTGCAGCGTGTCGTCGGCGATGAGAGGATCGGCCGGCAGGGCGACGGTGGCGCGGGCGCGTCCCGCCGCCATCGGCACGCCGTCGAAGGTCACCATCGTTGCGCCGTTCGCGGCAAGCGTCACCTCGCGCGATGCCGCCTCCCGGCCGTTCACGGCGAGCACGAGACGCACCCGGCGCGGCGCGCCGAGATCGCGACTCAGCACCCGCGCCGCGACGAGCAGTCTGCTCCGGTCTCCATCGGGCACGCGCTGGACCTCGGCGCCAACCACCGCCGCGTTGGGCCGTCGCTCCGGTGCCACCGGTACCGCACGGACACTCAGATCAGCGGGCAGCTCGAGACCGGCGAGTCCGGCCAGCCCGCTCCGTTGCATGTCGGTCACAACGAGAACTTCGCCCACGAGCCCGCGCGCGCCGCCCAGGATCTGCCGGGCCGAGCGGAGCGCCGAGGCATACCGGGTGCCCCGGCTCGTGGGCCGCGCCGCATTGACCGCCGCGAGCGCCGCGCCATGATCCCCGCTCAGCGGTTGCGCCACTTCGGCTTCATCGTCGAACAGCACCACGGCAATCCGGTCGGCGGGCGCAAGACCGGCGATGATTTGACGCGCCGAATCGAGCGCCACGGGCCAGACGGCCGTATGGCTCATGCTGAGCGAACGGTCGAGCAGCAACACGACCGCGCGGGCCGGCGTCGCGCGCGTCTCGATCACGCTGCTGCCGAGAAACGGGCGGGCGAAGGCGGCGACCAGGAGCACCACCGCGGCGGCCCGAAGCAGAAGCAGGAGCCAATCGGTGATCCGGCGGCGACTCGCGGTCCGAATCGGGATCCGGCGCAGGAACATCAGCGAGGGGAATCGCCGCGGTTGGTCCCGCTCCCGGTGCCGGAGGTGCAGCACGATCGGCACCAGCAGCGCCGCCAGGCCGGCGAGAAAGGCGGGAACCAGGAACCCGAGGCCCATCAGCGCACCCGGCTCATCGCGAGCCGCTGCTCGAGATACGCGTGCAGCGCCACGTCGAGCGGCTGGTCGGTCGTCAGTCCCACATAGTCGGAGCCATTCTGCATCAGCAGCCGGGCCAGCTCGGCGCGGTGCCCCGTCACCTGCGCCTGGTACTTTTCGCGGAGCGCTTCAGGACGGAGCGGCAGGCGCTCGCCGCTCTCGGCATCCTCGAAGGTTGCCGCGCCGTCTCCCGGCAGATCCCGCTCCGCCGGATCCAGGAGGTGGAACAGGATCACGTCGTGGCCCCGTCCGCGAAGCGACCCCACCCCTTTCTGTACCGCGACCGGATCTTCGTAGCAATCGGAAACCACCACCGTCACGCCCGCGCGCGTGGTGAGGCTGGCGGCGCGCTCGAGCATCGGGCGCAGCCGGCCCGCGCCGCCGGGCTTGGCGCGACCGAGGGTGTGCAGAATGAGACGAAGGTGCCGCGTCGAGGGAGGGACGATTTCCACCAGATCTCCGGCAAAGGTCACCAGTCCCACGCGATCGCCCTGGCGCTGGGAGAGCCACGCCAGCGCGGCCACGAGCATCCGGCCATACTGGAACTTCGTGACCGGCCCGCTGCCGAAATCCATCGACGCCGAGGCATCGAGCGCGAAGGTGACCGCAGCGTTGGTGTCAGCATCGTATTCCTTGACGTAGAACCGGTCGGTGCGGCCGTACACCCGCCAGTCGATCCGGCGGATGTCATCGCCCGGCTGATAGGCGCGGTGCTCGGCAAAATCGAGCGAGAGGCCGATCCGGC
>CAYTMW010000031.1:0-38845 GCA_964439025.1 uncultured Gemmatimonas sp.
CGCTCGCCGACCGGCGGTTCTGGCCGCTCTGGGAGCGCGCGAGCGACGCCGGCGCGGTGATGTACATCCATCCCACTTTTCCCCTTGGCGTCGAGGCCATGAAGGAATACTGGCTGATGCCACTGGTCGGATTCCTCTTCGACACGACGCTGGCCGCCGCCCACCTGGTGTTCGCCGGAATCCCGGAGCGATTTCCGGGCATTCGGTGGGTGCTGGGACACCTCGGCGGAACGATTCCCTACCTTGCCGAGCGGCTCGATCGCGGCTTCGAGATGTTCAGCGAGTGCCGCAAGGATTTGAAGCGGCCCCCGACCGAGTCCTTGAAAAAGTTCTACTACGACACCGTCAATTTCGACCCCAAGGCGCTGCGCCTGGCCATTGAATTCGCCGGGGTGGACCAGATTCTGGCCGGAAGCGACTACCCGCACCAGATCGGAAGCATCCCGAAGATGTTTTCGAGCATTCGGTCGCTTGGCCTCCCGGCCGCGGACGAAGCGAAGATTCTGGGAGGAAACGCGGCGCGGCTTCTCGGCATCTAGCGAGCCCTTGCGGCGGCGCGCCTTCGAGGGCAACCTAGGGGCGGTTTTCCCCTCCAGAGGCTTGCCGCCATGCCAATGATCCGTCGCATTCCCGGCTTCGCGATCGCGCTGCTCTTCGCGACCGCCGAAACCGTCCCCGCCCAGGTCAGCACCACCGACACGAGGCTCCTCTCCCAGCCGGCGGCGAGTACCACCCACGTCGCCTTTGCGTACGCCGGCGACCTCTGGAGCGCCCGGATCGACGGGACCGAGGTGCGGCGGCTGAGCAGCGCCGACGGTGACGAAACCTCGCCGGTGTTCTCGCGGGATGGCCGGTGGATCGCCTTTGCCGGCAACTACGACGGCAATGTGGACGTGTATGTCGTGCCGGCGATGGGCGGCGAGCCGAAGCGCTTGACCTGGCACCCGGGGAACGACATCCCCCAGGCGTTTACACCTGATGGCGACAAGGTTCTTTTCGCGTCGAATCGGGCGGATTTCTCGAACCGCTACACCCAGCTCTGGACCGTGCCCGCCGCCGGGGGCGTCGAGGAGCGGCTCCCGATTCCCAACGCCGCGCAGGCGACCTACTCGCCCGACGGGCGATACATCGCCTACAACCCGATCGGCCGGGCCTTCGAGCAGTGGAAGGGCTATCGCGGCGGCCGAGTCTCCCAGCTCTGGCTGATCGATACCCGGACCTGGGAAATCGAGAAGGTTCCTCAACCGGCCGGCCGTTCCAACGACGTGGACCCGATGTGGCTCGAGCCCGACGTCGTCTGGTTCCGCTCCGACCGCGACGGCGAGTTCAACATCTACAAGTACGACCGCCGTACCAAGGCGGTGACCCGGGTGACGACGCACACCGATTTCCCGGTGATCGCAGCGTCCGCCGGGGGCGGCAGCATCGTCTACGAGCAGGCAGGGTGGCTGCATCGTCTCGATCCCGTCGCGGGTGGTACCACACGGCTCACCATCGGCGTCGCCGCCGACCTGCGCGAGACGCGTCCGCGGTGGGTCAAGGGGGCCGACTTCATTCGCGGCGTCTCCCTCTCGCCGAGCGGTGCCCGGGCAGCGTTCGAGATGCGGGGCGAGATCGTGACCGTCCCGGCGGAAAAGGGCGATCCGCGCAACGTGACCGGCACGACCGCCGCGCACGAGCGCACGCCGGCCTGGTCGCCCGATGGGAAGCAGATTGCCTATGTCTCGGATCAGGGGGGCGAATACCGTCTCCACCTGGCCCCGCAGGACGCCAAGGGAGCGCACCGGGTGATCCCGCTCGTCGGCGCCGGTTTCTACACCGGGCTCGACTGGTCTCCCGACGGCAAGCGCATCGCCTACCGAGACAATTCGCAGTCCATCTACGTGCTCGATGTGACGACGGCCAAGAGTACCCGCGTCGCGGGCAATCGCGTCTACACGCCGATTGGAATGCAGAGCTATGCCTGGTCGCCGGATTCCCGCTGGCTGGCGTATACCGTTCAGCCGAATCCGCTGGTGAGCGCGCTGTACCTGTACGACGCCGAGCAGAACCGCTCTGCCCCGGTGACCGACGGCCTCAGCGAAGTGACCCAGCCGGTCTTCGAGCGGAACGGCAAGTACCTGTACGTGCTCGCCTCGACCGATGCGGGACCGGCGCTCGACTGGTTCGCGCTGAGCTCGGCGGGCGACCGGCGGACCCGGGCCATCTACGCGATCGCGCTGACGCGGGATGCGCCCAATCCCTTCGCGCGGGAGAGCGACGAGGAGAAGGGCGCGGCCCGACCGGATTCCGCGAAGCCGGCGACTGCCGCCGCGACCTCGCCCACCCCCCCGCCTCCGCCGCAACCCAGCGTGACCATCGCGCTCGACGGGATCGCGAACCGTATCGTCGCGTTCCCCGTCGTGAGGGCCGAAATCGAGCAGATCAGGATGGGGGAGGCGAACCAGCTCTACTATCTGCGGATGACGGATGGGAAGGGCGTGGTGCGCCGCTATGACATCGCCAAGCGCAAGGATGATGTGGTGCTTGCGGAAGCCGATGCCTTTGGACTGACGCCCGACGGCAAGAAGCTGCTCTACCGGCAGGGCACCAACTGGTTCGTGACGGGCAGCGCCACCCCGAAGCCCGGCGAGGGCCGGCTCGACGTGGCCGCGGTAGATCTGCGGATCGATCCGCGGGCCGAGTGGGCCGAAATGTTCGAGGAGGCGTGGCGCATCAACCGGGACTATTTCTACGCCACCAACTACCACGGGGTGGATTGGAATGCCCAGAAGACCAGGTACGGCGCGCTGATTTCCCAGGCGGCGAGCCGTGCGGACGTGGACCGGATCATCCGCTGGACCCTGAGTGAGCTTCGGGTCGGCCACAGCAATACAGGTGCCGGCCAGCGGCTGCAGACCCCACCGCGCGTGGGCGTCGGCCTGCTCGGCGCCGACTACGAGGTGGCCAACGGCCGCTACCGGATTGCCCGGGTCTATGGCGGAGTCAACTGGAACCCGACCCTCCGCGCGCCGATGAGCGAACCGGGGGTGGACGTCCGCGCCGGAGAGTATCTGCTGGCGGTGGGCGGCGTGGACCTGCGTCCGCCGGCGAGCGTGTACGAGCCGTTCGAGCAAACGGTGGGACGAACGGTGGAGATCACCGTCGGGCCGAATCCCGACGGCTCGGGCTCCAGGACACTCAAAGTCGTTCCCGTTGCGAGCGAGGCGGCGCTACGCAATCGCGCCTGGATCGAGGGAAATCTCCGCAAGGTCGACTCTGCCACCGGCGGCCGGGTCGCCTACGTGTACGTGCCCAACACCGGAGGATCGGGCTACGATTCCTTCAAGCGCTATTTCTATCCCCAGGCGCACAAGGACGCGATCATCGTCGACGAGCGCTTCAACGGCGGCGGAAGCCTGGCCGATTACTACATTGACATCCTGGGGCGACCGGTGCTCAGCTATTGGGCGATGCGTTACGGCGACGACCTCAAGACCCCGACGGCCTCGATCCAGGGCCCCAAGGCGCTGCTCATCGACGAGACGGCCGGTTCCGGCGGCGACTATTTCCCCTGGATGTTCAAGAAGCTGAAGCTGGGCCCCACCATCGGGCAGCGCACCTGGGGGGGCTTGGTCGGCATCCTGGGGTTTCCGGTGCTGATGGACGGGGGGAGCATCACCGCCCCCAATCTGGCCATCTGGACCCCGGACGGCGGCTACATCGTGGAGAATGAGGGCGTCGCGCCCGACATCGCGGTGGAGCAGACGCCCAAGGATGTCATCGCCGGCAAGGACCCCCAGCTCGACCGGGCCATCGCGTGGGTGATGGAGGAGCTCCGTAAGAATCCTCCGGCCACTCTCAAGCGTCCGGTATTCAGGGACAAGACCAAGGCACCGTGAGATCCACCACTTAAATCGAGGATGCTTCCCATGCGCTCAACAATTCGATCCGGCGCGGCCGCCGCCGCACTGCTCATCACGATCTCGGTCCCGGGCACCGCCCAGAGCGACAAGCTCGTGGCGGACGTCCTCAAGGACATCGGGGAGCTGGAGGTCAAGCTCGTCGGGCTGGCCCGGGCCATGCCGGAGGCCACGTACGGCTGGCGGGCGGGAGCGGCCCGCAGCACTTCCGAAGTATTCCAGCACGTTGCCGCCGACAATTACTTCCTGCCTACCGCCGTCGGCGCCACGGCGCCGGCCATGACCGGCATCAATCCGGCCGACTACAAGAGCGTCCAGGCGTTCGAAACCCGGAAGGCCTCACGGGACGACGTGATCGCCGACCTGGAGAAGTCGTTCGCGCACCTGAAGCAGGCGCTGTCGGGCATCACGCCGGCGCAAATGTCCGAGTCGATCAGCATGTTCGGGCAGACGTTCACCAAGCAGCAGTTCCTGATTCTCACCGCCACCCACCTGCACGAGCACCTGGGCCAGATGATCGCCTACGCGCGCGCCAACAACATCAAGCCGCCCTGGAGCAACTGATCGTGGCGGCGGCCGCACGCCTCGCGCTGCCGAGTCTCGCACTGGTCGCCCTGGGCTGTGCGCCGGCGTCTCCTCCCGCGACGGGAGGGACGCCGGTCACACCGCGGGCCATCTTCGCGAGCTTCGACGCGATGAACGAGGAGCGCGCGCGAACGACAGTGGATCCCTCGGCAATCCCCACGTTTCTCGACCTGTTCGATCGGGCGAGCTGCGCCGACGGGGCCCGGACGATGTGGCCGAGCAATACAGCGCCGAGTCATGCCGCGCTGTGGACCGGGGTGTACGGGAATGTGAACGGCGTCGTCGCGAACGAGCAGGTGCCGCTGCCGTGGGCCGAGTTCTCGCTGGTCGAGCAGCAGTCGGGATTCGACGCGCGCCAGCTCGGCGCCGAACCGATCTGGATCTCGACTGCACGCGCGGGGCGATCGGCGGTGGCGCACCAGGTCACCCAGGTTGGCGAGCCGGGTCGTTGGCTGCCGGGCGGCGGCCGGGACACCGCCGCGGTGCGGCGCGACAGCTCGGCGATCGCGAGTCCCCGTCTCCTGATGCTGAACGGGTATACGGGGGGGGCCGGACCGCGCCTGCTGACGACCGCCCGCTCGCCTGCGCGGCGGATCGTATCATGGCTGCGCATCGAGGAGCTCGGCGCGGTGGGCGTTCCGCTCATGGAAACGAGCTGGGCGGTGGGCCGGGATTCCCTGCATGCATTGTTCTTCGGCACGGACGCATACCGGGAGGTGATCGTGAGCCCGGTGCGCGACGTGGGGCTCGGCGTGCGGGTGCGCCCGGCACCGGTCGAGCGCGCTCCGCTCGAGGGTCGCGAGCTGGCACGGTATTTCTCCGATGTCCTCTGGCTGCGCGTGCCGGAGGGCCGGATGGGTTTCTACTTCCGGCTCTGGGAGCTGGCCCCCGATCTCTCCGGCTGGCAGCTCTTCCAGAGCGGCGGCGCCGTCATCCGGACCAACCACCGCGAGGCACTCGCGGCCTACGAGGATTCGGTCGGAGGATTCGTGGGTGGGCCCGCGGGCGTGTTACTCCGGGAAGCCGGCCCGACGCTGGAGCAGCGTGGTGACGGAACCGCCGAGCTCAAATATCTGGAATCGGCGGAACTCCAGACCAGGCAGTTCACTCGCGGGAGCGCCTGGCTCTGGCGCACACGGCGGCCCGATCTCCAGACGGAGTATTTCTCGCTCGCTGACGGTCTCGACCATACCTGGCTCGGTGCAGTCTCACCCGGCGTGCCCGGACACGATCGTGACCTCGGGTCGCGGATCAACGCGATGCGAAGCCGGGGCTGGGCACTGGTGGACCGACGGCTGGCGGGACTCGTCGAGCTGGCCCGTGAGAGCAGCGCCCTGCTGGTCGTGAGTGGAGATCATGGCATGCGCCCGACCTGGAGAGTCTTCCACGTCAATACCGCGCTTCGCGACGCCGGGCTTCTGGCCGCCGACGCGCAGGGACGGCCCGATCTCTCGAGGAGCCAGGCAATTTCGAGCAACGGGTACTACGTCAACGTGAACCGGATCGAGCGCAAAGGTGGAATCGTCCCGGCCGGACGGGCGGGCCAGGTGGCCGATTCCGTCGTGAGCGTCCTGCGAGCCTCGCGCGGGCCAGACGGCACGCCGATCGTGACGCGGACCTGGCGACCGATTCCCGACGATACGCTGGGCATCGGCGGCCCCGCGGGTGGCGACGTGTATTTCAGTCTTGCGCCGGGATACGCCTACTCGAGCGTCCTCCGCGATTCCGTCACCACCACAAAGACTCCCGGCGGAAGCCACGGTTTTCCCAGCATCGAGCGCGACATGCGCACGGTGCTCTGCGCCACCGGTCCCGGCGTCGGCGGCCGGCGGCTTCCCTCGGCACGAACGATCGATGCGGCGCCTACCGTGAGCGCATGGCTGGGCATTCAGCCCCCCATGGACGCGCGCGGGGTGTCGCTGCTGGGGGCCATGCGATCCCTTCGATAGATTCGTAAACTCTCTGCGTTTGCAGGGTTGATTATGAAATGTATTTCTGCCTCAGATCATAGATGGCCACATGACAGCCCACGGCAGTCACCGACTCGATTGCCAGCAGCCTCAAACACGGTCGACGGCGTGTCCGGGCCGGTCGCCCACAGATTGGCACCGATGACACAGATTGGGACCAGCTTGTCTGCGAAATCTGTGAAATCTGTGGGCCCATCGACCCCGCAGTTAGGCGCGTTTTTCCCGGTGACCTGCCCGCGAAGCCGTCGCCCATGCTGTCCCTTGACCTCATAGATAGTTAGAAATGGCCCTCAGCATTAAGAATCCGGAGACCGATCGATGGTAGCCGGCGTTCCCGAGCTCGCCGGCGTCGCCACCTATGCCGAGGCGGCAAGGATCGGCTACCCGGTCGACGAGAATGTGCGCCGGCTGCTCCGGTACCAGTGGACCGAGCGGCGGCTCATGCGCGATCTGCTTTCCCACCTCACCGCCGAGCCGGTCTGGGAGGTGAAGGGCGGCTACGCGCTGCACCAGTGGCAGGATGCGGAGCATGTGGAACGGCTGCGCCGGCGGATCGGCGAGATGCGCCATCCGGTGCCCGCGCTCGACGCGGCGCCCGACGCGGCGCTCGACGCACTGCTCGAAGAAGCGCTTCGATCCCGAGATGCGGTCGAGCTCCTGGCAGGAAGCTACGGGGTCATCCGCGCCGGACTGGCGGAGGCATACCGGGAGCACCTCGCAACCACCAACCCGCTGGTCGATCATCCCACCCGGCGGATTCTCCGGGCCGCGCTTGCGGACCACGAGGAAGCCTCGGCTTGGGCGGCAAAGGCGCTCGAGGCGATCACGCGCGGCGATCCCACCGCGGCCGCGCGAGCGAAGGCTTGGGCGTCTCACCTTGCCGCCTATGCCCGCGCCGCCGGAGCGATCGCCGGTCCGGCCCCGGAGCGGCCGGACCCGGTCCCGCTCCCGCGCGCTCGCGCCCCCTTCGCACCGGATTTCCATCCCCGCCGGGATGGCCGCTTTGCCGGCCAATACGACTTCGACTTTCCGCCTCACGTCGTCTACAACGATCCTCGGGCGCCCGCCGACGAGCGGAATCTCGCGCTGCTGTGCAAGCGCACCCTGGAGATGGACGTGCCGGAGATGATGGCGTCCATCATGGTCGAGCGGAACGACGCCCCCTGGGAATTTCATCTCGATTTTTCCCGGCAGCTGTGGGACGAGATGCGCCACGCCATGATGGGGAGCGTGGCGCTCGAGGCGCGCGGAGTGGACTGGTCAGGGATTCCGCTCAACGTCGGGTTTGCGCTCCGGCTGAATCTTCATGCGACTCCGCTCGAGCGGCAGACGATGCTCTACGCCATCGAGCAGTCGCTGATGCCCGCGGAAACCGGCAAGCGATTCGAATACCAGACAGCGCGCGAAGCCGGCGACCCACTCTCGGCCCATTTTCACGACTATGACTGGGCCGACGAAGTGCTGCATGCGCACATCGGCCGCCGCTGGCTCAAGCGCGAGGGGATCAGTACGGAGCAGGCGCTAAAGCGGACCCAGCGGATCCACAAGAAAACCTGGCAAGCGCTCGATCAGTACCGAACCGGGGAGCCCGCCAGCGACTGGTGGGATGCCCTCGTGCGCCGGGTGTTAGGGAGGCCCAGCGCGCTCCGGCCGGAGGAACGCGCCGAGCTCCGGATCATCACGGAGTAGGGACGCGTGCTGACATTTCACCTCATCCCCCACACTCACTGGGACCGCGAGTGGTATCTCCCCCGCGCCGCATTCCAGGCGCGTCTCGTTCCCGTGCTCGATGAAGTGCTGGATCAGCTCGAACAGGACCCGCACGCACGGTTCGTTCTCGACGGCCAGACGGTGCTGCTCGAGGACTACCTCGCCGCCGAGCCCGGGCAAGAGAGCCGCATCGCGGCGCTCGTCGCGCGCGGCGCCCTCGAGATCGGGCCCTGGTACGTCCTCTCCGACTTGCTGGTGCCCGCCGCTGCCTCACTCCGCCGGAACCTGGAGGAGGGACACCGGGATGCAGTCCGGTTCGGCGCGTCACTCCCGGTCCTCTACAGTCCCGACGGCTTCGGCCATCCCGCGGAGCTGCCGGCTCTCGCGGCTGAGCACAGATTGCGGTGGGCGGTGGTTCGTCGCGGGTTAGGGCGGCCCTCCGGTAAAGACCGGGACCTCTACCGGTGGATCGCGCCGGGAGGGAAGCGCCTGCTCGTCTATCACCTTCCTGCCGGCGGATACGACATCGCCATCGATCTCGCCGACCCGTCGCGCGACCCGCTGTCGACATGGGCGGCGGTGCGCGGCACGCTGGTGGAACGGGCGGTGACCAGCCAGATCGCGGTATTCCTGGGCGCCGATCATCACGCCATGGTGCGCGACGTGTCCGGCCTTCGGGCCCGGTTGCAGGAGATGGAACCCGGGCACGAGGTTCGAGTAAGCGGTCTCACCGACTTCTTCGAGGCGGTCGAGCGGGCCCGGCCACACGCTCCGGAGATACGCGGGGAGCTGCGCCGAATCGATGGGCACACCTGGGTGCTCCAGGGCGTGCATTCCACCCGCTCGCGCATGAAACGCCGGCACGGGCGCACGGAGCTCTTCCTGTCGCGGATCGCCGAGCCATTGGCCCGGCGTGCTGCCGAAGGGGGAGGACCCGACCGGGCGGGGTTGCTTCGGTTGGCCTGGCGGGAGCTTCTCCAGTGCCAGTTCCATGATACCCTGGCGGGGACGACGAGTGATCTCGTGCAGCGCGAGCAGATGGTCCGCCTCGATTCCGTTGATGCGTGCACGCGAGAGATTGCCCTCGGCAGCATCGGTGATCTGGTGGAATCCGGCGGGGACCCCGTGCTCGCCCTCTGGAATCCTTCGGCGCATCGGCGCTCCGGAATCACGATCGCGGAGCTCACGTTCTTCCGCCGGGATGTTCTCGTCGGTCCGCCCTCGGGACGAGTGCCACGCGAAGGTCCCGGATACCGCTCGTTCGTCCTCGAGTCCGGCACGGGAGAAACGATTCCGGTCCAGCTCCTCTCGATGCGGCCAGAGCAGGTGCGAGTGGATGCCATGCGCCGCTATCCCGACCAGGACGAGGTGGATCGGGTCTGGGTTGCCTTCGCGATGCCGGAGACGCCGTCGCTCGGTTTGAGTCTGCTCCGGCACCGCGAAGGGCAGGCGACGGTTGCCGACCAGGGACTCGAGGCCGGCGGGGGACTGGTATCGAATGCCTTCGTGACCGTGAGAGTCAGCCGCGGAGGGACCATCACCCTCGAAGATCGACAGACCGGTGAGCGGTACGGCGGGCTCTGCGAGATGGAAGACGAGCCCGATCGCGGCGATCTTTACACGTTCGCCCGTGCCGCAGGACGCACCATCATTGGCGGACGCCCCCTTGCCCAGACGGTGACGGCCGCCGGTCCCCTCGTCGGCGCGATCGATACGCGCTGGACGATGCGATCGGCGGGCGATGGGGAGATCGGAATCCGCCAGCTCACGGTGCTGCACGCCGATTCGCCGGTCGTGCGGATCCGGATCGACATCGACAATCAGACCGTGAATCACCGTTTGCGGGCGCGATTTCCGGTCGGCGGCGGCGAGGAAGCGCTCGCGGGCACCGCGTTCGGCAGCATACGGCGGCGGCCGGTCCAGTTGCCGGAGGAGCCGGGAGCTATTGAACGCTCTGTCACCACCGCTCCCGCGCATCGCTTCGTAGCGGCCGGAGACGGCAATCGCGGGCTGGCAATCCTCGCCCCGGAATTCTTCGAGTATGAATGGAGCCCGGCCAAGGAGATCTCGATTACGCTGCTCAGGGCCGTAGGGGAATTGTCCCGCGACGATCTCGATGAGCGCCCCGGCCATGCCGCCTGGCCCGAAGCGACACCGGACGCGCAGGAACCGGGGAGACACACGATAAATCTGGCGCTGGCACCGCTTCGTGATGGAGACCTGGCCAGTCCCGGCCGGCTCGAGCGCCTGTGGGAGGAGATTTGTCTGCCGGTGCAGGGGTTCTTTTTTCGGTGAGGCAGTAGGGAATAGGCAATAGGCAGGAGGGAAAGGCCGTGCCCTACTGCCTATCACCCGTCTCTCACCGCATCCGCCACCAGTGTGCACCCAATCACCACGAGCACGAGCGCGATGCCCGGGGCGAGTCCGACCCACGGGGCATTGACGACCGTATCCCGCCCCGAGGCGATCATGGTTCCCCAGGACGCCGCGGGCGGCTGCACGCCCAGTCCAAGAAAAGAGAGCCCCGCTTCGAGACTGATCGCATTTCCCACGCCCAGTGTCGCCAGCGCCAGCACCGGAGCTATCCCGTTGGGGAGCGCGTGACGGAGCAGGATGCGCATTCGCCCCGCTCCGAGCGCCGCCACCGCCTCCACGAAGGGGCGCGCAAGCTGGGCCCGCGTTTCGGCATACACGAGCCGCGCCACCGGCATCCACCCCGTCACCCCCAGTACGACGACCACCAGTGCCGCGCTTGGCGGCCAGAGCGACGCGAGGAGCAGCAAGAGCACGACGCGCGGAATTCCCAGCCCGAAGTCCGTCAGGCCGAGCAGGAGCGGCGTCGCGAGCCTCGATCCCGAGGCGGCGGCCGCGCCGACCGTGATGCCGATGACCAGAGAAACCGCCATCCCGAGCACGCCAACCAGGAGGGACACGCGGGCGCCGTGAATCAGCCGCGCCCAGACATCTCTCCCCAGCCGGTCGGTGCCCAGCGGGTGAAAGACCTGGTGGATGTCGGTCGTGAACGGCGCAAGGAAGCGGGTCTCGACCACGTCTCGCTGCAGGTCGGGCCCGATCGTCGTGAGGAGCGGCGCGAAGAGCGCCAGCAGGATGACGGCCCCGAGCAATATCAGCCCGATACGACTCCGCGCATCGCGCCAGAGCGAAGCTCGCTTACCGCGCGGCATGCCGGGTCCGTGGATCCGCCAGCGTCACCAGAAACTCGGCGAGGAGATTCCCCGCCACCACGAGTACGGCGCTGATCGTCGCCGCGGCCATCACCACCGGGTAGTCGCGCGCCTGCACCGCCTGCACCAGCACCTGGCCGACGCCGGGCCAGGCGAAGATCGCCTCGACGAAGACCGCGCCGGAAAAGAGCGCCGGCAGCGAAAGGCCGAGCAGGGTCACGATGGGAACCAGCGCGTTCCGGAGCTGATGCCGGGCGACAACCCGCGACTCGGACAGCCCGCGACCCCGGGCCGCGAGAAGAAACGGCGCATCACGCAGCTCCCGCATCGCCGCGCGGGAGAATCGGGCGGTCCCGCCGAGGCCAATGAGTGTGAGCGTGAGCAGCGGCAGCGCGAGGTGGCGGAGTCGGTCGACGAAACGCCCGGTTCCAGACAGGAATTCCGCGTCGACGCCGGCCGCCCCGAAGGCGGGAAGCCAGCCGAGTTGATAGGTGAACAGCATGACGAGAACCAACCCCAGCCAGTAGCCTGGCATGGCGTTGAGCGCCACGGTGATGGCGGAGGCCCATCCGTCGAGTGTCGCGCGGCGCGTGTTGGCCTGCAGCGCGCCGATGATGATCCCGAGGGTCCAGCTCAGCACGATCGAGAGCAGCACCAGGAGCGCCGTCGCAGGCCACGCTTCGCCGAGCAGCTCCGCCGCCGACCGTCCGTGCGCGATGCTGGTGCCGAAATCGCCGCGGGCGGTGCGCCCGAGCCAGTCCGCGTATTGCCGCGCGAGCGGCTGGTCGAGTCCGAGCGTCCTGCGCGCCGCGTCGATCTGTTCCGGTTCGGCGGCGGGTCCCAGCAGTCGCTGCACCGGATCGCCCGGCGCAAGATGGAGCAGAAAGAAGGTCAGCGTCACAACGCCGAGCACCACGGCCACGCCTCGGAGCAGGCCGATGAGGAGTCCGCGAGCCATGCCGAGAATCTAGCCGGGAGTGTACACTTGGGGGTGCGCCTCCCGGTCGCCTGCCTCGCGCTCCTTTCCCTGGCATGTTCCAGCGCGCCCCGCCGGGGCAACACCGTCATTCTCGCCTCTGGCGCGGACCTTCAAAGCGCCAACCCCCTGCTTACCACGCATCCGCTGGCCCGGCAGGTGCAGCGGTACGCGCTGCTCGTCACCCTGGTGCGATACGACAGCACGCTCGCACCGGTGCCCTACCTCGCCCGATCGTGGGACTGGTCGGCCGATAGCACGGTGCTCACGTTCCATCTCTTTCCAGGTCTCGAGTGGCATGACGGTGCGCCCACGACCGCCCGGGATGCGGCGTGGACACTCGATGCGGCGCGCGACCCGGCCGGCGAGTACCCTCGGCGGCGGGACCTGGCCGATCTGACAGGAGTGACGGCGTCCGACGATTCGACCCTCGTGCTCCGTTTCGCGCAACCGCGCTCCGGTGTGCCCGACGTGCTGACCGATCTCGCCCTCGTGCCGCGTCATCTGCTGGATACCGAGCCGAAGAGCGGGCTGCGCCAGGCGGCGTGGAATCGCCACCCCGTCGGCAACGGCCCGTTCAAGTTCGTGGCCCATGAGGCCAACCGGCGCTGGGTCTTCACCGCCAACGCGGACTTTCCTCCCGAGCTCGGCGGCCCGCCGCTGCTGGAGCGATTCGTCATCGCGGTGGTGGACGAGCCGGCCACGAAGCTCGCGGCGCTCACATCGGGGGAGCTGGATCTGGCCGGCATCAACCCCGCGCATGCCCAGTTCGTGCGGAAGAATCCCCGGTTGCTGGTGCTCGACTACCCCCTGCTGTTCAGCTATGCGCTGATCCTCAACACCCGCAGGGCCCCGTTCGACCGGCTGGAGGCGCGACAGCGGGTTGCGGCCAGCGTGGACCGGCGGGCCATCGTGGATGGAATACTCTTCGGGTTCGGAACTCCAGCCACAGGGCCGTTGCCGCCGGCGCTGACCGCGCCGGACAGTGCCGCAGGTGATGCTCCGCTCCCTCGCTTGCCGCACGGGGTGACAAAGGAGCCGCCCGGAGTGACAACCCCGCTCCGGTTCGAGATGCTGACCGTCGGCAGCGGCGAGGCCGCGCTGGAGCAGATGCTCCAGGCGCAGCTCGCGACTGGCGGCGTCCACGCCGAGATCCGCCAGCTCGAGCTCTCCACCTTTCTCGACCGCGTCGAGGGACGCGCGCGCGAGTTCGATGCCGCGGTGCTCGGAATCTCGGGTGACCTGGCCCTCGGTTATCTCGCGCGGCTGCTCACTATCGCGGGCTTGCCCCCGGACGGCGGGAGCGAGAAACTCGTGATGCGCATCGAGGACTCCGTGCCGGCGGTCTTCCTGTACCACGCGCGTGGCGTGCAGGGGATCAACCGCCGGGTGAAGGGGATCACGATGGATCTGAGGGGAGAGCTGGTGACGCTTACTAGATGGCGGGTGGAAGGGAAGTGACCAGTCCCCAGACATTCCATGCCTCCGCCCCCGTCCGCCTCGACTTCGCCGGCGGCTGGACCGATGTTGCCCCCTTCGCGACGCTGGAGCGCGGGGTGGTGGTGAACGCCGCCATCGAGCTGCGCGCGGAAGTCGAGTTTCGTGCCGGCGGGGAGGGGTTCCTGCTTCACTCGGACGACCTCGGAGATACTCTCACCCTCGACGGACCCGGTGCCCTGACCAGCACCGGACGCCTCGATCTCCTTAAGGCGGCACTCCGGCGATCGGGCGTGAGCGCAGGTGAGCTGCGCACGCGGTGTGGCGCGCCGGCCGGTTCCGGGCTCGGCAGCTCGGGCGCGCTGGATGTCGCGCTCGTCGCCGCGCTCGATGCGGCCCTCGGGATCCGGCGCTCGCAAACGGAGCTGGCCGAGGAGGCGTTCCAGCTCGAGTCGGTCGAAGCGGCGCTCCCGGGCGGGAAGCAGGACCAGTACGCGGCGGCGCTCGGGGGATTCCATCGCTTCGTTTTCGAGAATGGGAAGGTCATCATCGAAAAGCTCGAACTCGATCCTGCGTTCCAGGGCGAGCTCGCCCGGCGGATCGTGATTTGCTATACCGGTGTGTCCCGGGTTTCTTCGCGGACTATCGAGCGGGTCGTCGAGGCCTACCAGCGCGGCGACTCTCACGTGGTGGGCGCCTTGCGGGCGCTCGCCGATGTTGCCGATCGCATGATGGACGCGCTCCACGCGAGGGACCTCGAGCGGGTGGGGCGGCTGCTCGGCGAAAACTGGACGCTGCAGCAGAAACTCGATCCCGCCATCCGAACGGCGGAAATGGCGGCGCTCGAATCCGCGATGAAAGTCGCCGGAGCGACCGGGGGCAAAGCGGCCGGAGCCGGCGCCGGCGGTTCGATGTTCTTCCTCGTGGAGGACCAGGTCCGAGCCGGCGTCGCGGCGACGGATGCCGGCGCCCGCGTGCTGCCGACCGTGTGGGCCACCGAAGGAGTGAAAGTGTGGTAAGGAGAACGACCGTCGCCGGGATCACCTCGACCGGGAGCAAGCGTCCGGAGGCGCTCTTCGGAGAGGGGTACGACGGTCCTCCCCTGCGGATGGCCCGGAGCGCCGGCGCCAGGGTATGGGACGAAAACGGCAAGGAGTATCTCGACTTCGTGATGGCCCTCGGCGCCGTGGCCCTCGGCTACGCCGATCCCGCAGTGAACCAGGCGGCGAAGGATGCCGTCGACCGTGGGGCGATCGGTCCCCTGCCGCCGGTTGAGGAAGCGGCGCTCGCAGCCGAGCTCGGGGAGCTTTTTTCAGGGATCGAAGAGGTTCGTTTTCTCAAGACCGGCGCGGAGGCGGTCGCCGCGGCGGTTCGCCTGGCTCGAACCCACACCTCGCGGGAGCAGGTGCTGGGGTGCGGATATCATGGATGGCTCGACTGGTGCAGCAAGGGTCCGGGCATTCCAGTGGCGAGCCAGGCGCTGTACGGCGAGCTCCCCTTCAACGACGTGGAACGCAGCACCGGAATCATCCGGGCCGCCGGCGATCGGCTCGCATGCGTCGTGGTCGAGCCTGTGGTGGACGGGGCGCCTTCCGCGGAGTGGCTCCGCGCACTCCGCGAGGAGACCCACCGGAGCGGCGCAGTTCTGATCTTCGACGAGATCAAGACGGCGCTCCGGGTCGGCCTGGGTGGCGCCGCGGGACGGTGGGGGGGAGAGCCCGACCTGGTGGTGCTCGGCAAGGCGCTGGCGAATGGATTCCCGCTCGCCGCCGTCGGGGGCAAGGCCGAGGTCATGCGCGAAGTCCGGCAAACCTGGATCTCCTCGACGCTCGCGACGGAGTTTGTGTCCTTCGCCGCCGCCCGCGCGACGATCCGCCTCGCCCGGGCGCGCGATCTCCCGGCGCATCTCGAGCGGACCGGCGCCCGCTTCATGAAGGGATTGGAACGGCTGGCCGGCAACTTTCCCGGACTCATCAGAGGGGCCCGCGGCATCCCCGAGATGTGTTATCTCCAGTGGGTGAGCGACGAGGTGTCGGGCCGCGTGGCGCGCGAGTGCGCCAGCAGAGGCCTCCTGTTCAAGCGGAACGCGTACAATTTCGTTTCCCTCGCGCACCGGGATGCGGACATTGACGTCGCTCTGGGAATACTCGAAGAAGTGGTGGTCGGGGAGGCCGGTTCCCGGTGATGCTGATCGACGTCCACGCCCACTTTCATCATCCCGCCGGCCTTCGCGCCGACTGGGCCGAGCGGAATGCCAGCCGGCTCCGGGCCGGCGAGCGAATCGGGATCACCTGCCATGTAGCGTCGATCCTGGGAAGCTGGGGACGCACTTCCCCGACCTACTTCCCTTCCCCGGCCGATGTGACCGCGGGAAATCAGGCCCTCCTGGCGTTGCAGGGGGAACACCCCGAGAGGATCCGCGGGTACGTTTGCGTCAATCCGAATTACACCGGGCACGCACTGGCCGAGATCGACCAGCGGCTTGCCGCGGGGATGATCGGGATCAAGCTCGCCGCAAGCCGGCGCGCCGATGATCCACTGCTCGACCCGATCTGCGAGGCCGCGGCGCGCCACGGCGTGCCGATGCTTCATCACATCTGGCAGAACCGGCGGCACGAGTGGCCTGGGCAGGAAGCCTCCGACGCTGCAGAACTCGGGACGCTTGCGCGCCGGCATCCCGGGGTCGCCTTCATCCTGGCCCACATCGGCGGGGGAGGCGACTGGCTCCACTCACTCCATGCGATCGGGGCGTTGTCCAACGTCTACATCGATCTCTCGGGAAGCGGCGTAGACGGGGGGATGCTCGAGGCGTGTCTTGCCGCGGTGGGGCCCGGCCGCCTGTTATGGGGCGCCGACATCACGCTGTGCACCGGATGGGCGAAGCTGCGTTATCTGGAGCACTTGCTCCCGGCGGACCAGCTCGAGCGAGTGCGGTCAGGGAATGCGCTGGAGATTTTTCCGGCGGGAAGCTTCGGGCCCGCCCCTCCACTCTCAACTGTATCGGGCACCTCCTCAGGTACTCAATGACTTACTCCAGAGTGTTACCTATGTCCTTAGACTGTTTTCTTACCCATGTCCTTGACTGCTCACTCCTGGCTCGGAGCGCCGGCCAGGAGCACGCCGACGTTGCAAGAATTCATCGAGCGAATAGCGATCCGCCTCGGGCGGCATGAGCAGGAGGAGAAGGAGGAGCGCCAGCCGGGGAATGACGTGCTCATGAAATGGATACAACGGATTGTGCAAGAGGTGACCGAACGTAACGACGACCAGGACCCCTCCGAGGAGCCCATAGCCCAACGTGCGCCGCCACCCGAGCAAGACGAGCGCGCCAGCCGTGAGTTCCACGAAAGGGACCGTGAATCCGACAGCCCACAGGGACCAGAGGGGTAAAAACGTATCTTGGAACGGCAGGAAATACCTCTGGACATGGCCGCTCGGTGTGAGGCTGAACACCTTGTGGACGCCGGCCATGAAGAAGATGAGACCCAGGACGCCGCGAGCGCAGGATAGGGCCAACGCGTTCCAGAGGATGCGACGGGCACTCGGCCCCATGGCGTGTCTTCGGGTGAGAGATTCGGCTCTGGCGCTTGAGTGGCTCTATTCCGGAGCCAACCATCGACAGAGACGCTGCCTATCGGGCTGCACTTCGTGTGCACAGCAAGGTGAGTGGAAACGTTAAGCGATTTCTTGCTCAATGCCAGAGTCAAGCTACGGGCGAATCAAACCGAGCGCGGCACCGCCGCGCTTCTGCGTGCAGGCGCACCCATCGCCCTCGTCCAGGTCGCCCGCCTGCACTACGCAGGTGTGCGCAGCCACATTCCGCTCTTTCGCGACAGCTTCCGCACATGCATGCTCGCGGTGTGGTGCCGATTCCTGGAACGCCCGCAGCCTTCCTCGCCTGACACGGTGTGATCAGCGTGCCAGCGTCTGCCACCACTCGCCGGCGTTCTTCACCGTCAGATAGACCGAGATCACGACCAGCAGCGCCATCACGAGGTTGCTGAACCAGCCTGGACGGTGCTCCCCCATCAAGGTGCGGTCGTTGGCGATCTTCATGAGCGAGCCGACCAGAATCGGAATCACGATCACCACCATCGAGCGCACGAGCAGTGTCAGCGCGACCGGCTCCACGTTGAGGAAGACGATGTACAGGGGCGACAAGCCCAGCAGCGCGACTGACCATCGATAGACCGGGTCGCGTCTGGTCGGCTGCGTCATGACCGGCGAATCGCCGGCGACCTTCAGCCCCGGAACAAAACGACGGCAAATGTCGCGCACGATGAGCGAGTACCCCATCGTCCCGGCGATGAAGCTGCTGAAGCAGATGCCCCACAATCCCACGCCGAAGATCACTTTCCCCATCAGGCCCATGCTCTCGCTGAAGATGCGCACCAGATGCTCGGCACTCTCCGGCCGGATGCCGAGCGGCAACAGCGTGGCGGCCGCGGCGACCTGCAACAGCGTGCCCATGCCAAACCGGCAGACCGTGCTCGTGATCAGATCCACCCGCTGACGCGGCAGGTCCTCGGCACCGCGCCATCCCTTCTCCGTCGCGAAATAGGTGTAGCTCAGGTTGCTCATGCTCCCCGCCTGCGCGCCGATCATGGCGGCGAGCAGCAGCATGGCGCTGTAGAGTCCCTGGCTGTTCGGAATCGTCGGAATGAACATGCCACGGAGGATGCCGGCCGGATCGGGATGCGAGAACATCGCCGCCACCGGCAGCGATACGCCCAGGATCACGATTACGACTTTGCAGCCGCGCTCAATGAGCGGATAACCGCCCCAGATCATCATGACGACGCCGAGAAGCGTCAGCGCCACCGACCAGATCGCGCGGCTCGCGGGCGTCGGCAGCGGACACAACAGGTGCGCGGCGCTGCCCATGAGCAACACCGTGTAGAGGTTGCTGGAATGACGCACGAGAATCGTCACCACCAGCGACGTCCACACGAGCCAGCGGCCCATTCGCGCGTAGCCCTGGAGCAGGCTCTCCCCGGTCACCAGCACGTACGCGGCCGCTGTGTTCACCCACACATAGCGGAACAACAGGGCCAGCCCCAGTGCCCAGATCAGCGAGTAGCCGTACGTCGCGCCGGCCACGGCGCTCGACAAGAACGTGCCCGGCCCCATGGCCGTGAAGAAAAATACGAGCCCGGGTCCAAGCGCGCCCTTAGCTCGCACTCGTCGTCCCCAGAACGTGCAGCGGCAACAGCTTGAATGCGCCCGTGGTGTACGGCTCGCGGCGGCGCACGCGAAGCGTGCCGCTCTCGCGCCATGTGTCGGCCATGAGGCCGCCGCCTGGGCACGCGCGCAATTCGGTCAACACGGTTTCCAATACCGCGCGTTCGTCGATACCGTCGAGGCGCGGGTGGATCAGCAGGCTGACTTTCGGCAGCCCGGCCTCCTCCTCCTCGACGAACTGGTAGTCCAGCGCATGTCCACCGAATCGAGCCGGCAACACGTCCTCGACAAGCGCGATGAGCTCGGTGCCAAGGAACGTCACGCCGGCGCTGTTCAGTTTCTCCCAACTGCGCACGTCGTGCAGGTGCGTCTCGAACCCCAACTGGTCCAGCAGACAGCCACAACGGCGCCGAGTGACCGTCGCGTAGTCGCCGAGTTCGACGTTGAGCATGAGCTTGGGGCAACTCTGCAGCACGGTCGTGAAGGCCAGGGCTCCCACCGAGACGTCGCCGCCGCCAACCTTCTTCTGGCGCTGCACGAGCGCGACCTTGTCGGTCATCAGATGGACTTCGTCGACCGCATGAGGGTGGGCGCAGGCCATCCCGATGTAGCCGATCTCCGCACATGAGTAGTGGCTGGCCGTCCGGCAGCCACGCTCGCGGATGATCGCATCCTTGGCCGTGGTGTACGGCTCCGCGCTGACGCGGAAGAACGAACCGGAGATGTCCAGGCCGAGGTCCTTCGCGGCGAGGCAGGTGCGCACCGCCGTGCTGGTGTTCGTGTCCAGAATCGCCGGACATCCGCACCGCTTCTGTTCCGCCAGCCAGGCGGCGATCCGCCCGGCGTCGCCGGGCGGCACATGCACCGGCATCGGCATCGCCTTGCCCGCCAGCCGACTGAGGACGGCCGTCGCCAGCGTGAACATCTGATACTTCACGTCCTCCAACCGCGCGATCGGCTTGCGTGGGGTGAACCACGCCAGCACCCGACCACCGATCTTGGTGTGGCGAAGGAAGGTCTTGATGCCCACCGGGCCGGGCAACACTTCCCGCCAGATCCCGACCGGGCGGTCCTCGATGCCGAACGCGGACAGAAAGATTTGCGTTTGCGCCGCTTCGTACGCCAGCAGGTCGAGATCGACGACCAGACGGGTGCGCGGCCCTCGCGATCCTCCGATTCTGGTCTCGTAGTGCTGGACGAGCAGCGGGTTGTCGAAGTCGCCCGGGCGCGTCTCGATCGTCAGTCCGCTTCTGACGATGGGCTTCCGTCCCTTGAACTCGTCAATCGTCACGTAGACGCCGCGGTCGTACAACGCGTCGAGCGCGCCCTCGAGTCCCAGTCGTGCCACGAGGGCCGCCGCGTCAGGGAATCCCACGCCCGCGTGCTCGAGCAATCTGCGGTAGGGGCTGCGGGGGTTGCCAAAGACGCCGCGCTCGAGCATCGCCAGGAAGGTCTCTTGCCTACGAGCCTTTTGATTCTCGACGATGCGGCGGCAGTCCTCGGAGCTGAGCGGCTGTTTCAGGAACCTGCGGATGCCGCTCGCGTACCTGCCGAACATCCGCAGCGTGGCGAGTGCCTCTCCGATTCTTGACCGCGCGGGCTCTGACATGCGTTCAGCGGCGTGCACGCCAGGCGTCGACATGACGGACGAATCGCCATGCGCGGCGCCAGGCCACGTGGCGCTGAAACGGCGCGCGGCCGAGCTCGTAGCATCGGTCGTTGCGCGAGAAGTAGTACATGTCGATGCCAGGCAGCCGATGGCGGTCGCGTGCCGAGGTCATCACGCGCACCTCAGTCGCACCCGCGCCGGCACCATGTTGTCGCACGACGGCCCGTATCTGCGCGGTGTCCCGCCCGTAGGGGTACGAGAACAACTGTACGTCGGCGCCGAGTCGTTCTTGAATCAACGTGGTCGAGCCGACGATCTCCCTGGTGGCATCTCCGATCGAAAGTTGTGACAGGTCGGGAGGATCCAGCGTATGCGCGCCAACCCCAATGCCGTTCGCCTGCATCTCGGCCAGTCGAGCCCAGTCCAGCACGTCCCGAGGAGGCACGCCTCCCGGTGGGCCGGGCCACTGGTTGTTGCCGCCACAACGTCCGGCGACCATGAAGAGCGTCGCCGGACAACCACACTCCCGGACGACGGGGTAAGCGACAACGTACATGTTTCGGAAGCCGTCGTCGAAGGTGATCGCGACGGCCCGATCGGGCAGCGGGTCGTGACGGCGCAGACGATCGACCAGATCGCGCAGGGACATGACCCGAAACGACTGGTCGCGGAGGTGCTGCATCTGGGCGCGGAACTTGTCCCGGCTGGTCGAGATGACCGATCCACTGGGATCGATGGAGTGATACGTCAGGACTGGAACCGTGGCGTCGCTCACTGGGCCTGCTTTCGCGCCCGGATGCCCTCGAGGAGCTGGCGCGCATTCCGAATCGTGTACAGCACCTGCAGGAGGAGCGCCCGGTGCAGCTGCTCGGGGGGCATCGACGGCCGGCCCATCGCCGAATACAGGGTCTGGAAGCGCGGCGACAGCTCGACGAGCAGGGGATCCAACAGGCGACGAATCGCACGGAGTGGGTGATCCGCAGGAATCCGATCCTCGATCGACCGGTAGCTGAAGAGGATCGTCTGCCGCTCGTCGGGACCGCGCATGGGCGCTCTCGCTGGGAGGGTCGTTCCAACCTATATGATTCCCCCACCCACGCCAGACGTATGTCGGCTACTTTTTCAGCAACCTGTTAGGCAGCTCGGCCCGCTCTATCGGATTGTTTCGGACTCTAGCGCTCCGGGCCCACTCGGCGAGGGTCCGGTCCCTGCGCCAACATCCGTTCGGCGAAGTCCAGCCGCTCCTGCGTCTCGCTCAGCTCCTGCCGCAGGTTGCTCATCTCGGCCTCGAGCGCTTCGAGGGCGTCGAGGGCTTCTACCGCTTCGAGCCCAACCTGGCGCTTGCTCCCGCCGCGACCCTGCCGCAGGCGGTGGGCCCATAACCCGGACGCCAGCGCGAGCACCGCGTGAATCGTGGCATGCCACGGCTGGGCTGGCCCGGTCGCGAACCAGACTGCGACCAGGTTGATGACGCTCAGCACGACGGCGATCGGGTACCAAATCGCGGGCTTGAAGGTCATAGCGAGATCCTGTCCAGTCTGCCTAACGGATCGGGTTTAAGCTGCGGCGCGGCCCCCACGGGCTCAAGTCAGCGCATTTGACGGCTGGCCGCGCCGACAGCTTCAAACCCTTGTTAGGCGGCTCAGACGCGCGGCAAATCGTGCACCCGGCTACTTGATCTCTGTGGCCTGTGACCAAACGACCTGCCAACGTCCATCGCGGCGTTCGTAGACGTCAGTGTGCCAGTAGCGTCGCAGAGGAACCGTGTCTCCCTGCACGACGATCTCAAGCCGTGCCTGGTAGCGAATGGCCGCCGCTTGCCCGTACAGGTGCACGGCGATCGAGTCCGGCTCCCAGACGAGATAGTCTAAAACACCGGACGCGATGCCGCCGAGATACTGGTCCTTAGACAGAGCGCCGCCGGAAGGGTTGATGAGCTGGAAGTCGTCGGCGTGTAGACGTCGCACGACGGGCATGTCGGCCGCCACCAGCGCGCGGAGGCGCTCGCGCTCCGTCGCACGCACGAGCTCCGCATCGGCCTGGGCCGTGCCATGCGCAGAGGCGCTGGCCGGCGGGCTGACCGGGGCCGAGTTTA
Organism: uncultured Gemmatimonas sp.; assembly: GCA_964439025.1. Taxonomy (GTDB): domain Bacteria; phylum Gemmatimonadota; class Gemmatimonadetes; order Gemmatimonadales; family GWC2-71-9; genus JABFSM01. The sequence goes on from CAYTMW010000031.1 coordinate 22,651, forward strand.
CTGGCAAAGATCCCGCCGCGACGAGCCCGACCACGACAACGACACTTGGGCGGAGCTGCAAGCGAGACATGGTCTCTCCGAAGATGGAAGGTTGGCGAGCCGCCTAACAGGTTGCTGAAAAAGTACCTGAAATGTGTCTGGCGCGGTTGGGGGAATCATATAGCTTGGAATGACCCTCCCAGCGAGAGCGCCCATGCGCGGTCCCGACGAGCGGCAAGCGATCCTCTTCAGCTACCGATCCATCGAAGACCGGATTCCCCCTGATCATCCGCTCCGCGCGATGCGCCGACTGGTGGACCCTCTCCTGGTCGAGCTGTCCCCGCGCTTCCAGACCGTGTATTCGGCGATCGGCCGACCGTCGATTCCTCCCGAGCAGCTGCTCCGTGCACTCCTCCTGCAGGTGCTGTACACCATTCGGAGCGAGCGGCAGCTCATGGAGCAGCTCGACTACAATCTGCTCTACCGGTGGTTTGTCGGCCTGACGCCGGATGATGCCGTCTGGGTCCCGACGGTGTTCAGCAAGAATCGCGACCGGCTGCTCGAAGGGAACATCGCCGAGGCGTTCTTCCAGCAGCTGCTCGCCCTGGCCGACCAGCATCAGTGTCTCTCCCACGAGCATTTCACCGTGGACGGTACCCTGCTCGAGGCGTGGGCCAGCCACAAGAGCTTTCGGCCGATGGTGGAACCGACCCCGCCCCCATCGGACGATGATCCCAGCAATCCGAGTGTGAACTTCCGCGCGGAGAAGCGCTCCAACACGACGCACCGCTCGGTGACCGACCCCGAGGCGCGGCTCGTGCGCAAGACGCACCACGGGGCCGCCTTCCTCGGGTATCAAGCGAGCGTGCTGACAGAAAATCGGCACGGCTTGATCGTGCAGACGGACGTGCGGGCCCCCGAGCACCACGCCGAGCGGGATGCCGCCCTGGAGATGCTCACGCTCTTGGCACCGACGCGTCGCCGCCGGACCCTCGGGGCCGACAAGGGCTACGATACGCCGGAATTCATCGCTGGCGTCCGCACCCTGGGCTTTACCCCGCATGTGAGCCCCAACCTCCATCGCTTTCGTCGCCGCAGTCTGGTCGATGGCCGCACGACGCGCCATGCGGGCTACGTCCAGAGCCAGCGCAAGCGCAAACTGGTGGAGGAGAGCTTCGGCTGGCAGAAATGTGTGGGCCTGCTCCGTAAACTGCATCATCGCGGTCGGGAGAACGTGAGCTGGGTCTTTGCCTTCGTAAGCGCCGCCTACAATCTGGTGCGCCTCCGCACCCTGCTCGCGGCGGCCCCGACGTGACCAAGACACTCGGAACGGCCCCCAAGGCGTCGCGCAGAAGGACCGAGAGGCGCAGGACGGAGCCACCTACGGCATCCGCCCGCCTGACCGCGCGCCGAGAACCAGGCACTTCTCACTCCGGCGCTACTTTTTCAGCGACCTGCTAACGAGCTGCGCTTCTGCTGCGGGGGCCCGCGGCGGCGGCCACCGCCAAGTCTCAACATACCCGGCGGCGGCCGACGCGCTTAGGACCCTGGCAGCTGCAAGCGCGGGTTATGCCCCAATCGAGAGCATAGTTCCAGGTCTGAGAGTGGGCAACGCTCCGAGAATCGCCGGAACAACAGGTCGGAGGTCTCGCATCCGATTTGAGGGCGCCTGAATGAGGATCACGCCGAACGAGAGTTGGGGAATGTTCTGTTGCTCTGGCAGCCTGCGATCCATCGTCAAGAAAGCTTCAAACTCCGCTGCGGCTAGGGTCAAGAGCTCGCCGTTCTGGATGCCCGACCAGCGCCGGCCGGCCACCGTCTCTACCTGGTGGCCGACCAAGAGCCCGGCTAGATCGTGAGGGAGATTCTCGTCAAGCAGGACGCGCACTACCGAGCACCGAATCGCGTGCTAGCTCAATTGCCGCAAGGGCCTGTTCCCGCCTGACGGACGGGAATTGGTGGAGGAACTCGTCGAGGGTTTCCCCGCCTTTGAGGTAGTCAAAGAGCGACTGTGCCGGAACACGCGTGCCAACAAAAACCGGCGTGCCGCTCAGGATTCCGGGGTCCGAGTGAATGACTTGGTTGCGCATGATCATGGCAGACACCCCTTGACAACAAGCCTGCCGAAATATAGCAAGTAGCGCCGCAGCCGCCGAAGAACCAGGGTTGTGGGCATAACTATTACTTATGCTGCACCTCCAACGCTACGTATTCAGCATCGACGCTGCAAGCGCTGGCAGCCTATGTAGCCATATGACTGCGAGCATCGAACCCGCCGCCCTTCCATCCCAGCCACATCCATGTGAACGACGCACTCGCGATTTGTGAATATGGCTGCGAGGCCCGGCTACCTAACAGGTTGCTGAGAAACGGTCGTAAAGACTCGATTTGGCTACTTTGTCGGCAACCTATTAAGCCGCACGGCCACGATCCAGCCGAAATTCGCGTCGAACAGCTCGCGACAATTGTTTCGGCATGGCGTGTCGGCAGTATTGAGCCAGCTCATGAGCCCCTCCGCGACGTCCACTCTAACCGTAGGCTCGGCGGGCCGAGGACCGCAATCCCGTATTCGGGTGCGAATGCCACGCCTTGGGGTGGGCGGAACGGAGCGATCCGTGCTAAGCTCATAGCCGTCAGCCGTGAGTCGTTTAGCCCTCAGACGATGGCCGCCCCCATGCGCATTGACGTCAACGCCTTCCTCGGCCGCTATCCCTTCCGCCACGCTCCAGGCGGCTCACCGCAAGCGCTCCTCGAGGCGATCGACCGGATCGGCGTCGAGGAGGCCTGGCTCTCCAATCTCTCCGCCATCTTCTGGAAGGACCCGACCGAGGGGAACGACCTGCTGTACTCGGCCGTGGACCACCAGCCCCGGCTCCGGCCGGTCCCGGCACTGCATCCCGAGCTTCCGAACTGGAAGGGCGTCGTGGCAGAGGCGGTCCGCCGCAAAGCCCCGGCGGTTCGCGCCGACCCCACGTTCTACGGAATCGATCCCGCGGGCGCCGGTATGTTGGCGGGGGCGGCCGGGTGCGCCGAGGCGGGCCTGCCGCTCATGCTCGCGGTGCGCCTGGAGGACGGACGGCAGCGTCATCCCAACGATCGGGCCGCCGAGCTGTCATCGCACGCAGTTCGGGCGCTGGTGCGCTCACATCCGCGGGTCAGGCTGATCGTCACCCACGCCGACCGCGAGTTTATCGAACAGGTCCATTTCGGCTCGACCCCCGCGGAAGCGGCGCGAATCCTCTGGGACATTTGCTGGGTCTGGGGCCCGCCGGAGGACCACCTGGAGCTCCTGCTGCAGACGGTCGGCGTGGAGCGATTTACCTTCGGCACGGGAATGCCGCTCCGGATTCCGGAAAACAGCGTTGCCAAGCTCGATCTGCTGGACCAGTCACCCGAAGACCGGATGCGGATCGACTCCGGCAATCTGAAGCAATTCCTCGCGGCGAGCAGCTAGCGGTTAGCACTTGTCACCGCATCCACCGATCCAGCCGCTCCCGCACAAACGCATCATCGGCAAGATGCGGATAAGCCATACTGACCCGATCGATCTCCCGCGCCTGACCGGGTGAAAGCACTTCGTTCCGATCGAGGCACCATCGTCCCCGGAGCAGGCCCTGCCGCCGTAGAATCTCGTGGATCCCCGGAATGCAGCCGCGAAAACCGTTCGCGGCGTCAAAGACCGCTCCATTCGCATCCGTGATCTGGGCGGCGAGGGTAAGGAGATGTCTCAGTCCCGGAGATCGGCCCCTTCGCTGTCGCTCAGGGTGACTGCTCGAGACCGCGCGCACTCGCCCAAGCTGCGCCACCGCCGTTCGTGTCCAGAACGCCCAATGGCCGAGGAGGCCGCCGACCATGCGGGCGCCCCCGGGATAGGTGGTCAGCAGATCGATCAGGATGTTGTCGTCGTTCCCGGAGTAGAGTGCAATCTCCCCTGCCCGCCCCGCGTCGACGACCGCGCGAACGACATCCCCGGTGTCGTACCGATTGAAGGGGGCGATCTTGATCGCCACAACGCTTGGAATTTCGACGAACCGCCGCCAGAAGCGATACGAGAGCCGCCGTCCCCCCACCGCGGGCTGCAGATAGAACCCCATCAGCGGAATCACGTCCCCGACCGCGCGGGCGTGGGCGATAAGCTCGGTGTCGCTCGCGCGGGTCAGGGCGCCCAGCCCAAGCAGGCCGACGTGATATCCCAGCCCCGCCGCGGTCTCCGCCTCACGGACGGCCTGACGAGTTCGGCCGATCACCCCCGCCACCTTCACCGCGCGTTTTCCATTTTCCGATTCCCACTCCGACACCGTCTCCGCCGCGAGCTCGAGCACCGGGCGGTAGAGCGCCACCTTGGGATTTCGAATCGCGAACTGCGTGGTGTGGACGCCCACGCCGATGCCGCCCGCCCCCGCATCGAGGTAATAGCGGGTGAGCGCCCGCTGGCGGCGCTCGTCGAGCTTCCGCGCGGCGGTGAGCGCCAGCGGATGCGCGGGGATGACGAGGCCGCGACGGAGGGGACCGAGAAAGCGCCGGCTCACCTGTGCCGGGGGGGGGAAAGCCGCTCGTCTCCGTCCATGACCACCACCTGGAGAAGTTCTCTCATGTTGCGACTCGTGCGAAGCACCTTGCTCGCGGGAATAGCTGCGGTTGCGCTGGGCGGCTGCAAAGACTCCACCGGCACCGATGCCGATGCGGTCGCCGGAGTGTACACCCTGGTCACGATCGACGGGCAGCAGCTTCCGGTCATCGTGGATCAGGTCGGTAACGATATCGTCGAACTTACCGCGGGCACCGTCACACTCGACGCAAACGGAACGTTTAGTGACGTCACCGACCTTCGCTTCACGGAATCCGGGGTCGCCACTACCGAGGTGGACGCGGCACAGGGCAACTGGACCGTGGTCGGAACGACCGTGACATTCGGGCCGGCCGACGGCTCCGCGAATTACACCATGACCTGGAACGGCCAGGACAGGCTCACCCAGCTTTTCCAACCAGACCCGGCTCAGCCTGGATTTATCCTGGTGTACGAGCGGTAGCCGGGGATTAGAACTTCCCTTCCCGGTTCTCAAAGTGGGTGGGTCGGCCGAGCGACCGGCCGCCCTGCGCCACCCAGTCCGCGACGCAATCGAGCATTTCATCGATTCCCACCGGAGGCGAACCGAACAGCGCCTCGCTCCGGGCCGCGTCGCTGAGGAGCGCGGAGTCGGTCTCTACCCCGCGAAACACCGGCTCGATCCCGAGGCGGCGGCCCAGCTCGCCGGCGAGCCAGCGCACCGCATGGGCCGGGCGGCCGGTCATGTTGAGCACCAGCGGCGGCACCGAGCAGTGGGCCAGGGCGCGGAGGGCGATGGCATTGGCGTCGCGTTGCCAGATCACATTGATCCGCCCCATGGCAAGGTCAACCGGCTCTCGTGACCACACCTTGTCCGCAATGTCCCTGAGCACCCCGTACCGGCCCTCGACCGCATAGTTGAGTCGGAGAATCGCCATCGGGGTCTTCTGCGTCCGGCAGAAGAACTCCAACACCCGCTCCCGCGCGAGCGCCGACTGGGCATACTCGCCGATGGGGCCGGTGGGGTCCGATTCGACCGGCCCTTCGCCCCCAGCATCGGAAAGCGGATAGACATTGCCCGTGGAGAAGGCGACGATACGAGCCGCCGGAAACCGCGCCGCGACGACGCCGGGCAAATACGCGTTGACCGCCCACGTTCGAGGCTCGTCTTCCGTCGTGCCGAACTTCTGCCCGACCATGAACACGATGTTGGGCAAGTCCGGGAGCGCCGCCACCTGAACGGCATCGAAGAGATCGCAGCGAATCGTCTCGATACCGTGCCCGTGCAGCGCCGCTTCGAGCCCCCGATCGGAGAATCGCGCCGCCGCGACGATCCGGCGCTCCTCCCCGGCTTCGCGGGAGGCTCGCTGGGCGAGACGCGCGAGGCTCGGTCCCATCTTCCCCCCGGCGCCCAGGATCAGGAGTCCGCCGTCGATGCCACCCATCGCCTCCACCACGGCGGGTGTCGGCCGGGAGAGCAGCTCTTCGAGGGCGGTATCGTGCGGCATGAATTACTATAATCGCGCCATGCTGACCTCGGAGGAGCTGAGCGCGCTGACCGCTGCCTTGCCGGCGGACGCCGACCGTGTCCGGCTGCTCGCGACCCTGCGCGAGCGCGCCGCGCCGCTTCTTGCGCGCCCTCCCATCATCCCGCGGGTCAAGGCGCTGCTCTCCCGGAACGGCGGCATCTGCCCCGCCGACGGCACACCGCTCCGTTTCGATCCTTGGAGCGAAGACCGGCACATCTGTCCCCGATGCGGGCAGGCATTCACCGGGGAGCGGCACCACCGTCACTGGGCCCGCGCCCAGCACCTCTGGCTGGCGGAGCGGATGGCGGAGCTTTCCCTGCTCGCCACTCTCACCGACGATGAGGCCGCCACCGCGCGCGCACTCGAGCTCTACGCCGCGTATGAAGAGCTGTACTTCGAGCTCCCCAACCGCGACAACGTCCTCGGCCCCTCCCATCTCTTCTTCTCGACCTACCTCGAGTCGCTCTGGATCACCTCGTACCTCGCGGGTGCCTTCGTGCTCCGCGAGTCCGGCCGCCTCCCCGAGGAGCGCATCGAGGGAATCAACCGCGTAGCCGACGAGGCCGCCGCCCTGATCGGTGAGTTCAACGAGGGGCTTTCCAACCGGCAGACATGGCACGCCGCGGCGCTCACCGCCATCGCGGCATGGTTCGGCGACGAAGAGCTGGCGCGGAATGCGGTGGAATCCCGGACCGGCCTCCTCGGCCATCTCACCGACGGATTTGGGGGTGACGGATTCTGGTGGGAAGGAGAGAACTACCACCTCTTTGCCCTCCGCGGCCTGATGCAGGGACTGCACTGGGCCCGCGCCGTGGGCTATGAGCTGCTCGACGATTCGACGCTTCGCACCCACTTCCGGGCGGCGGTGCTCGCACCCGCCCGCTCCGCGCTACCCGACTTCACCTACCCCGCCCGGCGCGACTCGCGATACGGGGTGTCTCTCGCGGAGCCTCCTTCGCTCGAGCTGTGGGAGGCCGGCCGGGCGTGGCTTCCACCGGATGAGGAGCTCGACTCCTGGCTCGGCGCTTTGTATGCCCTGCCCCCGAGCGACACGCCGAGGCACCTCTACGATGCCTGGCTCCATGATGCCGGACGAGCCGATGCGGGAGCGCCGGACCGCGCCCGGCTCTCCTGGTGGGCGCTCGTTACGATGGGCCCGCCGCTTCCTCTCAATCCACCCCCGTGGCGCCCCGGGAGCATCCTGCTGCCCGATCAGGGACTCGCAATTCTCCGACAGGGGGATCGGTATGCGAGTCTCGAGTGCGGGAGAGACATCGGAGGGCACGGTCACCCCGACCGTCTCCACCTGACGCTCTTCGCGGGCGGTGTCCATTGGCTGCCCGACCCCGGCACCGGATCGTACGTCGAGTCCGAGCTGGCATGGTATCGCTCTGCGCTCGCCCACAACGCCCCGCGCCTGGGCGGCATCAACGCCGGAGGTGATGACGCGTGGTGCCAGGCCTTCGAAGCGGGCGAAGATTGGAGCTGGTGCCGCGCGCGGGCGGGCGCTCTGACCCGCACGCTCATCGCCGGTCCCGGCCACCTCGTGGATCTCGTGGAGATCGAGGCGGAGCAGGAATGCTGGATCGACCTGCCCTGGCACTTCAACGGGACGATCCGGATCGAATCGCCCGGGCGGTGGGAACCGACGGATTGGAGCGAGCCCTTCACGACAGGGGCGGAGCGGTTCGTCCCCGGGTCCTCTGACCCGATCCAAATTCGGGTCGAGCGGCCCGGTGGCACTCTGCTATTCGCCCGGCTCGCCGCGCCCGGCGCCGAGCTCATCCGCGCGATCGGGCCGGGTCTTCCGGGGAGACGCGAGCCGCAATCCTTCCTCCTCCTGCGTGCGCGGGGAAAGACGGCCCGGTGGGTGACGGTGCTCGATCTCCTCCCCGCAGATTCAAGAGGCTCGGTCACCGCGCTCAATCTGGCCAACGACTGGGTGGAGGTGAGCAACACAGAGGGCCCGGTCCGGTACCGGCCGGCGCCCGGACGCCTCGGGATCGAATCAGGCGGAGTGACCCGGACGCTCACGGGGGAGCGGCCCGAGCCGGCGAAACACCGCCCATTGATCGAGACCCGCGACGCGCCGCACACCGTGGCGCTCGCACTCCGCCTCGCCGAACCGCCCGCAATGGATGGCACCCTGGATGGCTTCGACACCAGCGCGCCGCTGCTGCTCGATGGAGCGCACCAGTACCGGCGGAGTGAGGAGCCGTACGACCCCGAGCGGTTCCGCGCCGAAGGATGGGTCAACTGGGACGGCGAGGCCTTGTACGTCGCGGTGACGGTCGCGAAGCCCGAGGTGCTCTTTCCCGCCCCGGGCGCACCGGCACTCGAGCTCGACAACGAGGCGGAGGACATCAACTCCGACGGGGTACAGATCCACCTGCTGGTGGAATCGGGCACTGCCGGGGTCATCGCCGTCCCGCGGGAGGACGGCACCCTCGCCACGAGGCGCGTTGGGGGAGTGGAAAGCGATGGTCTCGCCGCGGAGGGCAGATGGTCCCCCACTGAGGAGGGTTATCAGATGACCCTCCGGCTCTCCCATCCGCGTCTTGCCTTGATGCACCCCGGCGAGCGGATCGGATTCGATCTCCTGGTGAACGAGATGCAGCCCGGGCGGCTTCGCCGGGCGGGGCAGCTCGCCTGGAGCGGAAACGGTGGGTGGATTTACTTGCGGGGAGACCGGCAGGATCCCTCGGAGCTCGGAGTCCTCGAGCTGGGGTAATCTGGATATCCCGTGATTCACCCGGGCGATAGGTGGGGCGCGCCATAGGGGACGTCGGGCCGCGAGGGCTCCGCGTAAAGTGAGGAGTTCCGTTGGCCCGCAGGCCCCATGGGCGAGTCCCACTCGAGCCCGGGGGGGTGAGAATCCGAGACCCGTCCCTTCGCTTCGCTCGAGGTGACACGGGCTTGCGCTGCTCCGGCCCCGGTCCGATCCTTCCAGATCGCCACTCATGGAGTACTGATGCACCCCCGGTCCATCGCCGCCGCGCTGGCGCTGCCGCTCGTTCTTGGGCCCGTCCAGCAGCCGCAAGCCCCTTCGCTTCGCATCGCCGTCACCTTTCCGAAGGAACGCAACCCCGCGCCGCTCGACGGACGGCTGCTCTTTCTCGTCTCGACCGACTCGAGCGCCGAGCCGAGACGGCAGATTGCCGACGGGCCGGAGACTCAGCTCGTGTTCGGAACCGATGTCGAGGGCTGGACGCCCGGCGTCGACGCATGGGTCGACGCCAAAGCGTTCGGCTATCCGATCCGGAGCATCGCGAGCCTCCCGCCGGGCCGCTACTGGGTGCAGGCGCTGCTCAACCGGTACCAGACCTATCCTCGCGCCGATGGCAAAGTCGTGAAGCTCCCGCCCGATCGCGGCGAGGGCCAGCAGTGGAATGCGAAACCGGGCAATCTCTACAGCACGCCGAAGTGGATGCAGCTCGATCCGAGGCTCCGGATCCTCAATCGGATCGTGCTGGACCAGGAAATCCCGCCGATCCCCGATCCTCCCGATACGAAATACGTCAAACACATCCGTATCCAGAGCAAGCTGCTCACCGCCTTCTGGGGCACGCCGACCTTTCTCGGCGCGCACATTCTCCTTCCCGAGGGGTACGACACCCACCCCGAGGCGCGATATCCGCTGGTGATCAACCACGGACACTTCCCCGCCGACATCAACGGTTTTCGCACCGAGCCCCCCGACCCGAACCTGAAGCCGGACTACAGCGCCCGATTCAGCTTGTCGGGGTACAATCGCATTCAGCAGGAGCATGCCCATCAGTTCTACAAGGACTGGACCGGCCCTGGGTTTCCCCGGGTGCTGCTGGTGGAGATCCAGCATCCCACCCCGTACTACGACGATTCCTACGCGGTGAACTCCGCCAACAACGGCCCGTACGGCGACGCGATCATGCGAGAGCTGGTGCCGGAGATCGAGCGGCGTTTCCGCGGAATCGGCCAGGGCTACGCGCGGTTCACCTACGGCGGATCGACCGGCGGGTGGGAGGCGATGGCCGTGCAGATGTTCTACCCCGACGATTTCAATGGTGCCTGGATCGCCTGCCCCGATCCGATCGATTTCCGGCAATACACCAATTTCAATCTGTACCAGGAGAAGAACGCCTACTACCTCGACAGCAAATGGAAGCGGACGCCCCGGCCGGGGCACCGGAACTATCTGGGACAGGTGCAGTCCACCATTGAGGAGTCCAATCAGCGTGAACTCGCTCTCGGGACCCGCGGACGATCGGGCGACCAGTGGGACATCTGGCAGGCGGTGTATTCACCCGTGGGTGCGGACGGCTATCCGAAGCCGATCTGGGACAAGCTGACCGGAGAGATCGACCAGTCCGTCGCCGAGTACTGGCGCGAGCACTACGATCTCTCGCACATTCTCCGCCGGGACTGGAAGACCCTTGGCCCCAAGGTGCGCGGCAAGCTCAAGATCTACGTCGGCGACATGGACAACTACTACCTGAACAACGCCGTCTACCTGGTCGAGGATTTTCTGACACAGGCGACGAATCCCCTCGCGGATGCCGAGGTGGACTACGGCGACCGCGCCGAGCACTGCTGGAACGGCGACCAAACCCGGCCAAACGCGCTGTCCCGGCTTCGGTACGCGCAGATGTTCATTCCCCGTATCATGGATCAGATCCGGCGCAATCATCCCGCCGGAGTGGACACCATGAGCTGGAGATATTGAGCCAATGAGTCTGGAGCGGCGGCCGCGGGTGTTCCATTAGGGTCGGCCTGGTCGGTTTCGCGGGTTCGGGGAAGACTACGGTCTTCAATACCCTGACCGGACTCACCGTGCCCGCAGGGTTCGGCGGGGAGATGCACCTCGGCACCGTGAAGGTGCCGGACCAGCGGATCGACACGCTGAGCAGCATGTTCAAGCCGAAGAAAACCACCTACGCCGAGATCGTCTTCAGCGACATCCCCGGCGAGCACGAGGCCGAAAAGAAGGGACTCTCGCGCAAGGCGCTGGACCGGATCCGCGACCAGGATGTCCTCTGCCTCGTGCTGCGGGCCTTTCCCAACCCGGCGCTGGAGGCGGATGCGAATCCCGCTGCCGACCTCGAGGCCTTCGTTACCGAATGTCTCCTCGCCGACCTCGGCATCGTCGAGCGGCGGCTGGACCGCGCGAAGAAGGAGAAGGCCGATGCGCTGGAGGTGGCCGCCTTTGAGATGATGAAGGCCACCCTGGAGCGGGAGCGCCCGATACGGTCCATCCCGGGCAACGTGCTGCACCGCGACTACCTGAAGGGCTACGGCCTGCTCACCGACCGCCCGCTGCTCGTCGCGCTGAATCGCAGCGAGTCCGAGGCGGCGGAGCCGCTCCCCGCGCCTCTCGCGTCGCGTCTCGCGGAGCTCCACGCGGCGGGTCTGGTGCTTTCCGCGAGCGTCGAGGCCGAGATCGCGGCCATGGACGCCGCCGACCAGGCGGCGTTCCTGGCGGACCTCGGGCTCAATGGGTCGGCGCGGGAGCGGTTCATCCGGACCGCGTACGAGCTGCTCGACCTGGTGTCCTTTTTTACGGTCGGCGAAGACGAGGTCCGATCGTGGCCGATTCGTCGTGGCACGAAGGCGCGGGGGGCGGCCGGCCGGATTCACTCCGACCTGGAGCGCGGGTTCATCCGGGCGGAAGTGATGCCCTACGACGTCTTCATGAAATACGGATCGGAGCAGGCGTTGCGGGATGCCGGCCGCTTGCAGGTCGAAGGGAAGGACTACGTGGTCGCGGACGGCGACATCCTGAGCATCCGGTTCAACGTATGACCGACGAGTCCCGTCTCACCGCGACACTCGCGGACCGCTACCGGGTCGAGCGCGAGCTCGGCCAGGGCGGCATGGCGACTTCTATCTCGCCTACGACATCCGGCACGATCGCAAGGTCGCGCTGAAGGTGCTGCGCCCCGAGCTCGCAGCGATCCTGGGCGGGGAGCACTTCCTCAAGGAAATCCGCACCACCGCCAACCTCCAGCACCCGCACATCCTCGCGCTGCACGACTCGGGCGAGGCCGAGGGGCTGGTCTACTACGTGATGCCGTACGTCGAGGGCGAGTCGCTGCGCGACCGGTTCAACCGGGAGAAGCAGTTGCCCGTGGACGACGCCATCCGCATCGCCCGCGAGGTGGCGGGGGGCGCTGGATTACGCGCACCGGCACAATGTCGTGCACCGGGACATCAAGCCCGAGAACATCCTGCTGCACGAGGGGCAGGCGCTGGTCGCCGACTTCGGCATCGCGCTGGCGGCCAGGAGATCGATCGCTCGGTGGCGGAGTACTGGAGAGAGCACTAAGATCTGGCGTACATCCTCCGCCGGGACTGGAAGACCCTTGGCCCCAAGGTGCGCGGCAAGCTCAAGATCTACGTCGGCGACATGGACAACTACTACCTGAACAACGCCGTCTACCTGGTCGAGGATTTTCTGACACAGGCGACGAATCCCCTCGCGGATGCCGAGGTGGACTACGGCGACCGCGCCGAGCACTGCTGGAACGGCGACCAAACCCGGCCAAACGCGCTGTCCCGGCTTCGGTACGCGCAGATGTTCATTCCCCGTATCATGGATCAGATCCGGCGCAATCATCCCGCCGGAGTGGACACCCTGAGCTGGAGGTCCTGAGGTGACACGACGAACTGGAGTGGCCGGGCTCGCCGCCGTCCTGGGCCTGGGCCTGCTCGGCGCCATGGCGGCGAAGCCGGCGGATCTCTCGCGGGTCGTGCCAAACGACAACCGGCGGCCCGCGGGGGTCCTCAAGAATGGCGTGTTAACCGTGCGGCTGGAGGTTCGCACCGGAGTCTGGCACCCGGAAGGGCCGCGGGGCGACTCGGTGGTGGCGCCGGTATTCGCCGAGGAGGGCAAGCCGCCGCAGGTGCCCGGCCCGCTGCTCCGCGTCCCCACCGGCACCATCGTCGAAGCGACGGTCAGGAACAGCCTTCCCGACTCGGTCATCACGATGTACGGCCTGGTCACCCGCCCGGCTGCAAAAGACGACTCGGTCACGATCCGGCCGGGAGAAGCGCGCACCGTGCGATTCGCCGCCGGTGTGCCAGGCAACTATTTCTATGCGGCCGACGCCGGAGTCCGGGATACGACCGTCGAGCGCCAGCAGCTCGCCGGCGCGCTGGTCGTCGACTCAGCCGGGGCGCGCCCCGATGACCGGATCTTCGTGATCAACATTTGGGGAAATCTGAAACCGAACGACACCACCGTGTACGGCAACGCCCTCACGATCAATGGACGCTCCTGGCCTCACACCGAGCGGATCAGCGCGACCGTCGGAGATACCTTGCGCTGGCGCTGGATCAACGCGAGCGGGCGATTCCACCCCATGCACCTGCATGGGTTCTACTTCCGGCTGGACGGCGTGGGCGAGGCACTCCGGGATAGCACCTTCTCCCGGGACAAACGCCCCCTCGCGGTGACTCAGCTCATGCCCCCGCGGACCACGATGCAAATCACCTGGGGGCCGGACCGGCCGGGCAACTGGCTCTTCCATTGCCATATCGGCTTTCACGTCGTCCCGGACGCCCGCTTGAATCCACCGCCGGAGCACCACGCCGACCGCGGCGCGCACGATCCCGCCGTGCACATGGCCGGACTGGTCATGGGCATCTCGGTCAAACCGTCTCGAGGCTGGAAGGACCCGGCCCGTGAGAACACCCGAAACCTGAGACTGTTCATCCAGGAAGGAATCAAACGATTCGACGCCCCGCGCGCGCTGGGTTTCGTGCTCCAGCGCGGTGAGCAGCCGCCCGCGGCGGACTCGGTCGAGATTCCGGGAACTCTGCTGGTCCTCACCCAGCATCAGCCGACCGACATCACCGTCATCAACCGGCTCAAGGAAACCGCGGCGATTCACTGGCATGGGATCGAGCTGGAGAGTTACTCCGACGGAGTGCCGGGGTGGTCCGGCGCCGGCCGCCGGCTCGCGCCGTCGACCCAGGCGGGTGACTCGTTCGTGGCGCGCCTCACCCTGCCCCGTCCCGGCACGTTCATCTATCACACCCACATGAACGACATCGAGCAGATCACCTCGGGGCTGTATGGGGCCATCGTGGTCCTTCCGCCGGGACAGCGATTCGATCCCGAACGTGACCACGTCTTCGTGGCCGGATGGGATGGCACCCGGGGGCAGTTCCTGGTGAACGGGGAGAAGAGCCCGCCGCCACTCACGCTGGCGGCCGGCGCCGCGCATCGATTCCGGTTGGTCGGAATCGGCGCGGCCACCGGGGGCCGGTTCGCCATCATGCGCGACTCGACCTTCATGACCTGGCGGGCGATCGCACGGGATGGGGCGGATCTTCCCCCGGCGCAGGCGACCATGCGACGTGCCCAGCAGTACGTGGACGTCGGGCAGACCTGGGATTTCGAATGGATCCCCGAGCCCGGCGAATACATCCTGACGGCCGACATGTTCGGGCCGCCGTTCATGAGGCGGAAGATCATTGTGCGGTGAGCGGCGAACGGTGAGCGGTGACACCCGGAATTGTCAGCGGGCACAGGGAGCGGGCTGACGACGGGGGCGCTAGTGAGTACCGCGAACTCGAGCGCCCCCGGAGGCCAGCCCGCCCCGAGCCCGCGGAGGAAGGTGAGGCTCCGCCCCTTCGCTGCGCTCAGGGTGAGCGCTACCGCACGATCGCGCGGAGCACCAGCACCGTGACGTTGTCGCTTGCGCCCGCGGCCATCGTATCGGCCACCAGCGCCCGCACCGCCTGCTCCGACGACGTCATCGTCCGGAGCCGCTCCGCGATCTGCTCGGTCGAGAGGTGCTTCGTCAGCCCGTCGGTGCAGAGGAGCAGGGCGTCGCCCAGCTTGAATTCGGTCTTGGTGACTTCGGGAATCCAGGAGCTGCTGCCGAGCGAGCTGGAGAGCACGTGCGCGTAGGGGCTCCGCTGGGCCTGCTCCGGCTTGAGCACGCCGGAATCCACCAGGTCCTGCGCCATCGTTTGATCCCGCGTCAACTGCTCGAGCTGACCGGCCCGAAAACGGTAGCACCGGCTGTCGCCCACCTGCAGCAGATACAAGGCCGGCCAGACGGCGATGAACATGGTGAGCGTGGTCGCCATCCCCTTGTGGTCGCCGCTCTCCTTCGCCCGGTCCGCGACGAGCTCGTGACTCCGCGTCGCGGCGTCGCGGAGCGAATCGAGCAGGGCGGTGTCGTCCGAGGTGTCCATCGTGAAGAAGCAGTGCATCGTGTTGGTCACATACCCGGCGATCGCCTCCACCGCCGAGCGGCTCGCCTCTTCTCCCCCCGCGTGACCGCCCACCCCGTCGCACACCATGCCGATGGAGGCCAGGCGCTGGCTCGGAATCTCGAGCAGCTCCGGGTTAGGAAGACTGGTGACGTGGACCCGCATCGTCTTGTGCAGCGTGGTCACCAGGAAATGATCCTGGTTGTCCTTGCGCACCAGACCGCGGTCGGTGAGTCCGAAAAAATCGAGATCTTCGTCGCGTGGCTTCGGCGGAATCGGGACGGCGTCCAGTTTGGTGTGGCCGATGGAAGGCAGCATCTTGAGCCGAACTTAGCGCGCCGGATTCCCGCCGCAAGAGCGAACCGGATGCCCTCCACGAGGATCTCGAGTCGCCCAAAGCTGCCAAGATCATGCCAAAAAGGCAGGTTTGCGTGGTATGCCGGTTGCTCAGGGGGGAACTAGAGCTAACGGCTAACCGCTAACTGCTATTCGCCGGTTGGCAGTTAGCAGTTAGCAGTCGGCTCTCACCCTCAAGGAGTCCCACGTGGCATCCAAAATCATTGGAATCGACCTGGGCACGACAAATTCCGTCGTCGCTGTCATGGAGGGCGGGGATCCGGTCGTCATCCCTAACGCCGAGGGCGGCCGCACCACGCCGTCGGTGGTGGCATTTACCAAGGACGGTGAGCGGCTGGTAGGTCAGGTGGCCAAGCGGCAGGCCGTCACCAACCCCAAGCAGACCATTTTCTCCATCAAGCGCTTCATGGGCCGCCGGATGGATGAAATCAAGGAGGAGCTGAAGCGGGTCCCCTACAAGGTCGAGTCCGGCCCCAACGGGCTCGCCGCGGTCGAGATCGCCGGCAAGAAGTACACACCGCCCGAGATCTCCGCGATGATCCTGCAGAAGATGAAGCAGACCGCCGAGGATTACCTCGGCTAT
>CAYTMW010000032.1:0-38324 GCA_964439025.1 uncultured Gemmatimonas sp.
CAGAGCGCCTGCCTTACACGCAGGATGTCGGGGGTTCGAATCCCTCTTCGCCCATTTCCCCGCGCTCCGTCTGGACGCGGAAGTCTCCGCCCCTAGAGGGCGGTTCTTTTGGGAGGTTGTCCGGAATGCGTCTGACCCCTCTCGTCGTGGCCGGCCTCGTCGCCGCGCTCCCCTGCACGCCGTTGGCGGCGCAGCTGCGCTCGAGCCGGCCAATTCCCCAGCAGCAGAACCTGCCCCGGCTGCTGGTGGCCAATCCCTTCAGCTTTTCCGCCCATGATTCGGCCGCCGCGGTGCGGATCGGTGTAGGATTGCGCGACCGGGTCGAGAAGAATGCCGACCGGTGGTTCAAGGTGGTCCAGCGGGCGCAGATGAATGAAGCGCTCCAGCAGTACGCCTATCCGGTGGACGCGGTCCTGCCTCCCCTTGTCGCCCGCCAGCTGGGGCAATCGTTGAACGCGCGGGCGATGGTGTTCGGAACCCTGCTGCGTGGGGACGGCGGCCGGTACACGATCGAGGCCCGGCTCGCCAACATGAACGACGATGCCGGGTACATCGCCCGGGTCACCCAGTCGCCCAACCAGTCGTTCGAGGAGTTCGGGGCCAAGGCGGCGGATTCGCTCGCCCCCGCGTTCCGGGCGCTGCTGGACGCCAAGGCCTGCGACAACCAGCGCGCCACGATGCCCGACAAGGCGGCCGAATCGGCTGCCAAGGCGGTCAAGATCCTCCCGAATCACGGTCTCGCCGAGTACTGCCTCGCGCAAATCCTGATCACCCGGAAGGCCCCGGTGGACAGTGTGATCGCCCACCTCAGGAACGCCACCAGGGGCGACCGGCTCTCGCTGCCGGTGTGGACGGCGCTCGCGGTGCAGTACCAGGCCAAGGGCGACAGTGCCGCGACGATCGAAACCTTCAAGGAAATGCTCCGGGTGGCGCCGACCAATGAGGCGCTCCGGAAGGAAGCCTTTCGGCTCTTCCAGAACTACGGGAGGACGGCAGCGGCCGAGGAAGTCGCCGATTCGGGTCTGGCGCTCGATGCGGCCAACGCGGACCTCTGGGATCTGAAGAGCAACGCCTGCCTGGACCAGGGCCAGACCAAACCGGAAAAGAACCGCTGCGCGGTGGACGCCCTGGAGAAGGTATTCGAGCTTGATACCACCAAGGCCGACACGCTCTTTTACGCGAAGATGGCGTACGCAGTCTCCCTGCCCCCGATCGATTCGGCGCGATTCATCAAGTGGACCCGGATGGGGGTGACGAAGTATCCCCGGCACGGGTTCCTCCTCAGCAAACTGGCCGAGGCGTACAGTGTTGCCGGCCCGGTGGACAGCGCGCTGGTGGTAACCCAACGTCTGATGGCGGTGGACTCGTCCGACGTGACGCCGGTGCTGCGGGTGGCCAAGACGCTCGCCGACACGAACACCAAGCGAGCGCGTGACGCCATGACGCTGATTCCATACATCGAGCGCTTTGGCGGTCCCGACGACAAGGCCAACATGGGGGCGATCCTCGCGGGCGCGGGGGTTCCGCTGCTCTCCGGAACGCCGGACTATCCGCTGGCGGCGGAGCTCAGCCGAGCGGCGCTCAAGCTGCTCCCGGCCGACAGCCGGACGGCCCAGCTGGCGAACTTCGTCCTCGGCCTCTCCACCTTCCAGATGATGGTGGCGATGGACACAGAGGCGGCATCGCAGAAGTCCTGCCCGTTGGCCCAGCAGATGAAGATCTTGATGGACGAGTCGGCACCCGCTCTCCAGGCGGGACGGTCGATCAACGAAGCCGTGGTGGCACCGAGAATCCAGGCGCTCGAGCAGTTCACCGCCCGAATCAAATCCCTCATCAAAGCGTATTGCAAATGAGGGGTGGCCCCTCTAAAATAAAGGGCTTCGCACCAGGGGCTGTAGCTCAGCTTGGTTAGAGTGCCGCACTGTCACTGCGGAGGTCGCGGGTTCGAGCCCCGTCAGCCCCGCTCTGGATGCGCCAGCCTTCACCCCGTCCGGTTCTCGGGCGGGGTGAAGGCTATCAGGGGGGAGTAGCAAGGTGAGCGAGCCGATGATGAGCGCGTACCATCAGCCCGTCCTGGTCAAGGCGGTGCTGGAGGCAGCCCGCGGTGTCCGGAGGGCGGTGGATGGGACGCTGGGCGACGGCGGCCACGCCGAAGTGCTCCGCGCGGCCGGGGCCGAGCTCCTGGCGATCGACCGCGACCCCGAGGCGATCCGCACCGCGAGGTCCCGGCTGGGCGACGCCGGCATCCGCTATCTGGAAGCGCCCTTCGCGAGCGACGAGGCGCTGGCCGAGATTGCCGATTTCCATCCCGATTTCATTCTGCTCGACCTGGGCGTCTCCTCCCGGCAGCTCGATCAGGAGGACCGCGGGTTCACCTTCCGGCCCGGCGCGCCGCTCGACATGCGCATGGGGGCGGACGGGCCGACCGCGGCCGACCTGCTCAACACCACCGACAAGGACACCCTGCGGGCGTGGCTCGCCGACTGGGGGGACGAGCGCCGCGCGCACCGCCTCGCCGGCGAAATCGTGCGCCGTCGGGAGCGGGCGCCGTTCGTCACCAGCGACGATCTTGTGAACGCGATTCGGGGTGTGCTTGGGCCGCGCTCCGGGCCCGATGAGTTTGCGCGAATCTTCCAGACGTTCCGCATCGCGGTGAATGACGAGCTCGACGGCCTGGTCGAGGCGCTCCCTGCGCTCCGGGACACGCTGGTGCCGGGCGGAATGCTCGCGGTGATCAGTTATCATTCGGGGGAGGATCGCGTCGCCAAGCACGCTTTCCACGAATGGAGCCGCTCCTGCATTTGCCCCCCGGAGCAACCGGTCTGCACCTGCCGGGGACGTCCCCTGGGGACCGCCGCGCCGCGCAGCGGCGTGGTGCCGGACCCGGAGGAGATCGCCGCCAATTCACGCGCCCGGAGCGCACGGCTCCGGATGTTCCGGACCGCGCATGAGGCTTAAGGGCCGTCACTGGTTCTTTCTCTGGCTGATGCTCTTCCTGGGCACCGCGCTGGCCATCGCCACCCGACAGAGCGAGGGTTTCGCGACCGCGCGCCGGCTCAGCATCCTGCAGGAACGCCGCACCGAGCTCGAAGGCAAGCGAACCGAGCTCCTCCGGCAGATCGGACAGATCACCAGCCGCGAAATCCTGGTGCCACGAATGGAGCGGGCCGGGATGCACCTTCCCTCGGAATCGGAAAACATCCTGATCACGCTCGATAGTCTCGTGGCCGGCGCCGGCCGGGGACGCTGATGGCCAAACCGGTCGCGCGGATCGTGGCGCTGCAGGTGGCGCTCGGCGCCGGCCTTCTCCTGGTGGTCTGGCGCGCCGGCTACCTCCAGCTCGTGAAGGGGGGCGAATTCGCCCGGCAAGCGCGGGCCCAGCGCACCGTCACCCGCGAGCTGCCGGCGCGGCGCGGCACGATCTACGACCGGAACGGCAGCCCGCTCGCCGTATCGGAGCCGGTCTACCGGGTCCAGATTTCGGTGAAGGAAGTCCGCGATACGCTGGCGCTCCTGCGCCGCGCGTCGCGGGCCCTCCGGGTGCCGCAGGCGTCGCTCCTCCGGCACTTCCGCCGCGGCGCCGACAACCTCTATCCGTATTTCCACGGCCCCTTCAAGGAGTCCGCGATCGGCGCGCTGCGCGGCATGCGCGGGGTCCGCTTCTACACCGCGTACAGCCGCGGGTATCCGAACGGACGCCTCGCCGCGCCGATCATCGGTGCGGTCTCCCTCGACGACGGCCGGGGCCAGTCGGGGCTCGAGCGCTCGCTCGATTCGATTCTCGCCGGCCGTCCCGGGGAAACCATCGACCTCAAGACCCCGGCGGGCCGCCAGTTCGAATCGCCCGATCGGCTGGTGCGCGAGCCGGTGCCAGGCCACGACATCGTGCTCACGATCGACGCCGAGCTGCAGGAGATCGCCGAGAATTCCCTCGCGAAGGCGCTGGTCGAGTACCAGGCGGAAAGCGGCGATGTCGTGTTCCTGGACCCGCGGACCGGGGAGCTGCTGGCGCTCGCCTCGCTCACCAGGAGCGGCCCGGCGCCCAGCGCCACGGTCTTCACCAGCCCGTTCGAGCCCGGCTCCACCGCCAAACCCTTTACCGCAGCGGCACTGCTCGCGCTCGACCGCGTCAAGGACTCGGAGACGGTGTCCGCGGAGAACGGAAAATGGACCTTCCCGACGCGGGGCGGGGCGACCCGAACCGTCGAAGACAGCCATGTCGAGAAGGAGCCGATGACCTTGGCGCGAGTGATCCAGGTGTCGAGCAATATCGGGATCGGGAAGTTCTCGAGACGACTGCGGTGGGAGGAGCAATACGACATGCTCCGCTCCTTCGGGTTCGGGGCGCTGACGGGCGTCGAGTACCCGTCGGAGGCGAGTGGTGTGCTGATCCGGCCGCATCACTGGGACCCGGGCTACGATGCCGAGAGCATGGCCATGGGATATCGGATCCAGATGACGCCGTTGCAGCTTGCCCTGGGCTACGCCGTCTTCGCGAATGACGGCATCCTGATGGCTCCCACGCTGGTGCGTGAGATCCGGAGCGTCGAGCGCCGCACGCTCTACCAGACCGAGCCGGAGGTGGTGCGGAGGGTGATCCCGGCGACGGTCGCGGCCAGGATGCGTGAATTCCTCGGGATGGCGGCCGGCGAGTCCGGCACCGGGAGCCAGGCGCAGGTGCGCGGCGGAATTCTCGGCAAAACCGGCACCGCGCGCCAGGCGGAGAATGGGAGCTACGCCTCGGGAAAGTATCGCGCGTCGTTCGTCGCGATTTATCCCGCCAAGGATCCGCAGCTGGTGGCGGTCGTCACCATCGAAAATCCGAAGGGCGCCTATTACGGCGGGCAGACCGCGGCGCCGGTCACCGCCTCGATGTTCAAGCAGGCCCTCTCCGCGCGGCGTAGCGTGATCGACCGGAGCGTGATCGCGGAGGTGGCGCCCAAGGCGCAAGGGCGCAACGGCGCAAAGGCGCAAAGTGGGGACACCGAAGAGCCGGACGATCTAAATGCTTCTGCAGCGTCCGTCCGTCTGCCGGTCCGCGCGCAGGCGCCCAAGGCCACCATGGTCCTGGTACCGGAAGTGGCGGGGCGCGCGGTGCGCGGCGCGGTGTTCGCGGTGCACCAGCGCGGCCTCCGCGCAAAGGTCGAAGGGAGCGGCCGGGTGGTGGTGAAGAGCGTTCCCGCGGCCGGCGATTCACTGACACTCGGCAAGACCGTCGTGCTCTACGTCTCCTCGCCCAGGGCTCCGTGAGCAATTCTCTCGAGCTGGTGTCCGCCCTGCGGCGGGCCGGCCTCCTCCGCTCCGCGCCATCCCCGCTTCCCGACATCGCCGGTCTCACGACGGATAGCCGGGGCGTCGGTCCTGGCAGTCTCTTCATCGCGGTGCGGGGAAGCCAGGCGGACGGCCATCATTTCGTTCCCGATGCCGTGCGCCGCGGCGCGGCGGCGGTCGTCGTCGAATCACCGCAGGACACTCCCGCGCCGCAGCTCGTGGTGCAGGACGCGCGGCGTGCCGCAATCGTCCTCGCGCGCACCTGGTTCGGCGATCCCGCGGCAGACCTGCTCCTCGTCGGCATCACCGGCACCAACGGGAAGACGACCACCACGGCGCTGGTTCGCCATCTTCTCAATCGCGATGGCGACGCCGGGAGCATCGGGACGCTGGGCGCGTTCGACGGCGCGGGACGGAGCCTCCAGTCGGCCGCGGGCTCACTCACGACGCCGGGTCCGGTCGACCTGCAGGCCACGTTCGCGGTGCTCCGTGACGCCGGCGTCGCCCGAGTGGCGATGGAAATCTCGTCGCACAGCCTCGACCAGGGGCGTCTCGACGGAGTGGTATTCCAGGCGGCGGTTTTCACCAACCTCACCCGCGATCATCTGGACTATCACGTCACCATGGAGCACTACCTGGCCGCCAAGCTCAAGCTGCTGGGGCTCCTCGGCAAGGACGCGGTCATCGCCTCGAATGCGGACGATCCGGTCTGGGCTGTGCTACCCCGCGCGAGGAGCACGGTCACCTTCGGTCAACATCCCGATTCCGACCTCCGCGCCATGGACCCGGTGCTCCAATCGACCGGAAGCCGCTTCCGGGTCGAAGGGCGATTCGGGCGCAGGGAGTTTTCGCTCCCGCTTCCGGGGGAATTCAACGTCTCCAACGCCCTCGCGGCCGCCGCGGTGGCGCTGGGCCTCGGGATGCCGCTCGCGGAGGTGGCCGAGCGCCTGGCCGCCGCGCCGCAGGTTCCCGGAAGAATGGAGCGGCTGATCGCGGAGCCCTTCGTGGTGCTTCGCGACTATGCACACACCCCCGACGCCCTGGAGCGCGCCCTCGAAGCCCTCCGTCCGCTCACCAGCGGCCGCTTGATCGTGCTGTTCGGCTGCGGTGGTGACCGCGACCGGGGCAAGCGCCCGCTGATGGCGCGGAGCGCCGGCACGCTCGCCGACCTCACTGTCGTGACGTCCGACAATCCCCGGACCGAGAATCCGGAGTCGATCATCGACGAGGTGATGAACGGCCTTCCTGTGGGCGCGGAGCACCTCCGGATCGCCGACCGGCGCGTCGCCATCGCCGAAGCGCTCAAGCTCGCGCGCCCCGGCGATACGCTGCTCCTCGCGGGGAAGGGACACGAGACCTACCAGGTCATTGGCAAGGAGTATCGACCATTCGACGAGAAGGCGATCGTGCGGGAGATACTGGAGCGGAAGGGGGAAGGGGGAACGGGGGAAGGGGAAAAGGGAAACGGTGCGCTGGACTGACCGTACCGTCCGTGCCGCGCTCGGCCTCCCCGGGCCCAATAGCGACACCGTGTACTCGGGCATCTCGACCGACACGCGAGCGATCGGGGAGGGCTCGCTCTTCGTGGCCCTCAAAGGTGATCGGTTCGACGCCCACGAGTTCCTCGCGCAGGCGGCCAGGGCGGGGGCACGAGGGGCGGTGGTGCGCCACGGCACCGGGCGGACTCCGGGGCTGCTGCTCTACCACGTCGAGGACACCCTCTTCGCGCTGGGTGAGTTGGCCCACGCCCGCCGCAAGGCCATTCCGGGTCCGGTCGTCGCGATCACCGGCACCAACGGCAAGACGTCCACCAAGGAGATGGTGGCCGCGGCGCTCCGCACCCGCTACCGGATCAGCGCCACCCGCATCAACCTCAACAATCTGATCGGCGTGCCGCTCACCATTCTCGAAGCTCCCGACGATACCGAGGCGCTGGTGATCGAGGCGGGGGCAAATCTCAAGGGCGAGATGGCGCGGCACCGCGAAGTCATCGAGCCGAGCATCGTCGTGATCACGAATATCGCGGCCGGCCACCTGGAAGGATTCGGCAGCAGCGAAGGAGTGCTCTCCGAAAAGCTCTCGCTCACCGACGGCGTTCCGCTTGCGGTGGTCGGCACCGAGCCGCCGGTCTTGCCCGAGCTGGCGCGCCAGCGCGCCCGGCGGGTCATCAGCGCGGGACTATCCGGAGCCGAGCGCACACCCTCGAGGGTCGAGCTCCTGCCCGACGGTCGCCCCCGCCTCACCGTCGGGAAGCACGTCTTCGCGGTCGATGCGCGGGGTCGCCACCAGGCCGCGAACGCGATGCTGGCCTGGACAGTGGCGGAGGCGCTGGGTCTCGATCCGGAGCGCGTGGCGAGGAGCCTGGAGACCCTCGACGTTCCTGGGGGCCGGGGGGAGATGGTGCAGATGGGCGGGCTCACCGTGCTGAACGATTCGTACAATGCGAACCCCGCTTCATTCCACGCCGCGATCGAGCTGGCGCGGGCACTCCGCGGCCGCCGCAAGCTCGTCTTTGTGGCCGGCACGATGCGGGAGCTGGGTGACGCGTCAGCCACCCTGCACGCCGAGATCGCGTCGGCGCTGGTGACGCTCAAACCCGACCTCCTGGCGGCGATCGGGGACTTCGTGCCGGCGCTGGAACCCTACCGTTCGTCCCTGGGGGATCGGCTGCTCACCGCTCCCGATGCGGCCGCGCTCTCGCCGCTCCTGGCGGCGCGCATTGGCGGCGACGAGCTGGTCGTGCTGAAGGGGAGCCGGGGCGTTGCGTTGGAACGGCTCCTCCCTGATCTTGCGGCACGTGCGTCGTCCCCCATGACCTGAGGCGCCATGCTGTATCATCTCCTGGCTCCTCTCGCGCATGAATATCTGATCTTCAATCTCTTCAACTACATCAGTTTTCGGGCGGCGGGCGCGATGCTCACCGCGCTCCTGCTCGCCTTCGTGGTGGGGCCATCGATCATCGCGCGGCTCAAGGCGAAGAAGATCGGCCAGGTGATCCGGTCCGAGGGCTTGGCGAGCCACCAGGGGAAGCGGGGCACGCCGACGATGGGCGGGATCATCATCATTCTCTCGACCATCATCCCGACGCTGCTGTGGGCGCCGCTCACCAACCGGTTCATCATCGTCGCGCTGCTGGCCATGCTGTGGACCGGCGCGATCGGCTTCGTGGACGACTATCTCAAAATCGTCGAGGGGAAATCCCGCGGACTGGTAGCCAAGTGGAAACTGGTCGGCCAGTGCATGTTCGGCCTGGCGCTCGGTCTGTACCTGCTCAATTACCCGGTCGTCTCCCCGGAGACGCTCCCCCCGGCGGCGACCACCGTTCCCTTCTTCAAGTACACCATCGTCACGTTCGCGCCGTGGCTCTACGTCGCGTTCGTCACCTTTGTGGTGACCGGCACCAGCAACTCGGTGAACATGACCGACGGGCTGGACGGGCTCGCCACCGGGCTCACGGCGATTGCCGCGGCGGCGTTCGCCTTCTTTGCCTACGTCTTCGGCCGGGTGGACGCGACCAGCTACCTGCAGTTCTACTACCTCCCCGGAGCGGGCGAGCTCACCGTTTTCTGCGCCGCGCTGATGGGGGGCGCGCTCGGTTTCCTCTGGTTCAACGCCCATCCCGCCCAGATCTTCATGGGCGACACCGGGAGCCTCGCCATCGGGGGCGCCCTCGGCACGGTCAGCATTCTGCTCAAGGCGGAGTTCCTGCTCGTGATCATCGGCGGGATGTTCGTCGCCGAGCAGGTGTCGGTCATGATCCAGATCGGGGTGTACAAGTGGTATAAGCGGAGCCGGGGGCGCGAATACGCCGACGCGCACCGGGTATTCCGCATGGCGCCGCTGCACCATCACTTCGAGAAAAAGGGGTGGGCCGAGACGGCGGTGGTCACCCGCTTCTACATCCTCGGGATCCTCTGCGCCCTCGTCGCCTTCGCGACGCTCAAACTGCGCTGATGGCCGGTCGGGAAACGGCGGTGATCGGCCTCGGCCGGAGCGGCTCGGCGGTGACCCGGCTGCTCCGCCGAAACGGGCAGGCGGTGTATGCGTCCGACACCGGCAGCTCTCCGGTGCTGGAGCAGGAGGCGACGGAGCTGCGTGCCCTCGGCGCGGAGGTGGATCTCGGCGGCCACGACCTGGCGCGCATCGCCCGGGCCGGGCTCTGTGTCGTCTCGCCCGGGGTGCCGCCCGATGCGCCGCCCCTCGTCGCCGCGCGCGCGGCGGGCGTGCCGGTGCGGGCGGAGGCCGATGTGGGGCTCGAGGCGCTCGAAGGCGTGCCCTATGTCGCGGTCACCGGCACGAACGGCAAGACGACGACGACCGCCCTGGTCGGCCACCTGCTGGTGGAAGCAGGCATTCCCGCCGTCACTGCGGGGAACATCGGCACGCCGCTCTCGCAGGTCGCGCTCGGAAGGCCCCGTCCCCAGGCGATGGCAGTCGAGCTCTCGTCCTTCCAGCTGCACGACATGATCGCGATCCGGCCGACGGTCGGGGTGCTCACGAATCTCGCGCCCGATCACCTCGACCGGTATGCGTCGCTCGACCAGTACTACGGGGACAAGGCGCGGCTCTTCCAGCATGCGTCGTCCCAGTCGGTCTGGGTCTCCAACGCCGACGATCCGGCATCGAGGGAGCGGGTGGAGGGGGTGCACGGGACCCATCTCCGCTTCTCGACCCGGCGGCGCGCCGACGGATGGTACGATCGCGACGCCGGCCGCCTCATGCTCGAGGGCGGGACGCTGCTGCCGCGTGCCGAGCTCGGCCTCCTCGGCGACCACAACGTGGCCAACGCACTCGCCGCGTCGCTCGCGGCGCGGCAGATGGGTGTCGATGCGTCGAGGATTGCGGAGGGCTTGTGCACCTTCCGGGCGCTCCCGCACCGGATGGAGCCGGTGCGGGAGGTCGATGGGGTGCTCTGGATCAATGATTCGAAAGCCACCAACATCGCATCGACTGAGGTCGCCGTGGCCGCGATGGCCCGGCCGTTCGTGCTCCTCCTCGGAGGACGTCACAAGGGCGAGCCCTATACCCGGCTCGGTAGCGCGTTGGCCAGGGGTGCGCGCGCGGTGGTGGCCTACGGGGAGGCCGGCCCGATCGTGCGGCAGGACCTGGCCGGTGCCGGGGTCCCGGTGGTCACGGCCGAAGGATTTGACGACGTCTTGCAGCGCGCCCGCGAGCTCGCGCGCGCCGGCGATGCGGTGCTCCTCTCTCCCGCCTGCTCGAGCTACGATATGTTCAACAACTACGAGGAGCGGGGCCGCCGCTTCCGGGAAATCGTGGAGGGGTGGTGAGCGCGCCGGTGGTGCGCCAGCCCGGCGAGCTGCGCTGGGAAACCCGCCTCCTGGTGGTGGTGACCGCGGTGCTCACCGTCTTCGGCATCGCGAGTCTCTACGCCGCCGCGGCGATGCAGACGGAGCCGTTTGAATTCTTCACCAAGCAGCTCTCCGGGGCGGTCGTCGGCGCCGTGGCGCTCATGATCGTCTCCCGGGTGGACTATCACCGCTGGCGCACCTTCGCCTGGCCACTGCTGCTGCTGGCGATCCTCGCGCTCGTCATCGTCGTGCTGCCCTTCACGAAAAGCATCTCGCCGAGCACGAATGGCGCGCGGCGCTGGATCACGCTCGGCCCGGCCAGTCTCCAGCCGTCGGAGCTGGCGCGCTTTGCGATCGTGGTCTGGACGGCGATGCTCGCCGCCAAGAAGGGAGATGGGGTGCGCGGCTTCAAGAAGGGGGTTGTTCCGTTCCTCACCGTCATCGGCTTCGTCTCCTTCCTGATCCTCATCGAGCCCCACCTCTCCATGGCGACGCTGGTCGCCCTCCTCGGAGGAGTCGTCCTGTTTACCGCGGGCGCCCGGATCGGCCACTTCATGCTGCTGGGCGTCGCGACGCTCTTTGCCGCCGTGTCACTGATTTGGGCCGAGCCGTACCGGCTGCAGCGGCTGAAGTGCTTTCTCGAGCCATGCGGGGGCGGCGACTTCCAGCTCAATCAGGCGCTCATCGGTTTCGGGTCCGGCGGCCCGTTCGGCGTGGGCTACGGCCATGGGCAGCTCAAGATGAATTACCTCCCGTACGGCTATTCCGATTTTCTCGCCGCGACGATCGGAGAGGAATGGGGATTTCTGGGAGTCGTGGTGGTTGCGACGCTTTTTTTCATTTTCTGCTGGCTTGGCTTTCGCATCGCCAAGACGGCGCCCGACCCCTTCGGGCAGTATCTGGCGACGGGGCTGACGGCCTCGGTCGCGCTGGCGGCGCTCCTCCACGGTGCGGTGAACCTCGGCCTCATGCCCACCACCGGGCTGGCATTTCCATTCATGTCGTTCGGGCGGTCGGCGCTGGTGATAGCCCTCCTGTCGGTGGGGGTGCTGGTGAACATCGGCCGGGCGAGGGGGAGGCCGGTCAAAGCGTGACCTGTGACCTGTGACCTGTGACGATTCCCAGCTACCCTGAGCGAAGCGAAGGGGCGAACCCACTGGTTACGGGTCACCGGTCACAGGTCACAGTTGTGATCGCCGGCGGCGGCACCGGCGGCCATCTCATGCCCGCCCTCGCGATCGCCGACGCCATCCGCCGCCATCATCCCGACTGGCGCGTGCTGCTGGTGGGCGCATCCCGCGGCGTCGAGGCGGCGCTCCTCCCGACCCGGGACTTTCCCTACGAGCTGCTCCCCGCCGAGCCGATCTACCGGCGGCAGTGGTGGAAGAACGTGCGCTGGCCCTTTCTCGCCCTTCGACTGGTGCGCGCGGTGGACCGTCTCCTCGACCGCGAGCGTCCCGCGCTTGTCATCGGCACCGGTGGGTACGCCTCCGGACCGGTGCTGTGGCGAGCCGCGGGGCGGGGGATTCCTACCGCGATTCAGGAGCAGAACGCTTATCCCGGGCTCTCGACGCGCCTGCTGGCCCGGCGGGTCCGGGAAATCTGGCTCGGCGTGCCGGAGGCCAGGAGGCTCATCAAGCCGGGCCCCCGCACCGAGGTGATCGATACCGGAAACGCCATCTCCCCCCCCGATCCCGCCCGCCGTCCCGAGGCGTTGAAGCGCTTTGGTCTCGATTCCTGGAAACCGGGGCTTCTCGTCACTGGGGGGAGCCAGGGAGCGCTCGCGATCAACCAGGCGGTGGGCCAATGGCTGGAAGAGGGCGGTGGGAAGGGCGTGCAGATCATCTGGGCTGCAGGGAAGGCGACCTACGCGCAATTCCGGCGATTCCACCGTCCCCCTGCAGTGCAGGTCTTTGACTTCATCGATCCGATGGCGGATGCCTATGCTGTCGCTCACCTTGCCGTCTCGCGCGGGGGGATGATGACACTCGCCGAGCTCTGCGCCTGGGGGGTGCCGTCGGTGTTGATCCCGCTCCCGACCGCCGCCGCCGATCACCAGACTCCGAATGCCAAGGTGCTGGCCGGCGCCGGCGCGGCCATCCATCTCCCGCAGTCCGAGCTCACCGCCCGGCGCCTGGGCGAGGTGATAGCCGGACTCCTCAATGTCCCCGGCCGGCTCGATCAGATGGCCCAGGCCGCCCTCGCGCGGGGCCGGCCCGACGCGGTGGAGCGAATCTCGGCCCGTATCGGGGTTCTTTCGGGGTAACCTCGGCCTTTCTTAAGTTGCGATGCCCTTTTAGATTAGGTCACCCGTCATGAACCTCTTTCTCCCCTCCGATCCGCGACCGCTGCACTTTGTCGGGATCGGGGGTGCCGGCATGAGCGCCCTGGCGATGGTGGCGCTGTCGAGAGGGCTTCCGGTCAGCGGATCCGATCTGGATGTCTCGGGGTGCGGCGATCTCGTTGCGCGCGGGGCCCGGGTCTTCCGGGGACACGCCGGGGAGCATGTCGGAGACGCCCGTGCGGTGGTGGCGAGCGCCGCCATCCCGGTTTCCCATGTCGAAGTCGCTGCGGCGCGCGCGCGCGGCATTCCGGTGGTGCCGAGGAAGGAAGCGCTCGCGGGGTTGATCGGCAGCGCGCGCTCGGTCGGCATCGCGGGTACGCACGGAAAGACCACGACGACCGCCATGACCACCGACGCAATGGCCGCTGCCGGATTCGCGGTGACGGGGATTGCCGGCGGGCGCGTCGAGGCATGGGGCGGGAATGCGCGCCTCGGTGGTGACGAGCTGTACGTCGTGGAAGCGGACGAATACGATCAGGCCTTTCTCACCCTGCACCCAACCATTGCGGTGGTGAACAACGTCGAAGCCGATCATCTCGAGTGTTATGGCTCGCTCGACGATCTCGAGAGGGCCTTCGTGACCTTCGCCGGCCGTGCGGAGCGCGTGCTGGTGGGGAACGACTCTCCCGGCGCCGACCGGGTGGCGGCCCTGCTGTCACCGTCGCGCACCTGGCGCTTCGGTCCCGGCGCCGCCGACCTCGCTCTCCACGACATCCGCGCGACCCCCGAAGGCACCACGGCGAGCCTGACGATTCCCGGGGGCGCATCGCTCCGCATTCAGCTCCAGGTTCCCGGTCTGCACAACCTTCGCAACGCGACCGCCGCGGTCGGCGCGGTCATCGCGCTGGGCGGAGATCCCGCCGCCGCCGTCGATGCGCTCGCTGCATTCCGCGGGGTGGGGCGCCGGTTCGACCGCCTCGGCACAGTTGCCGGGGTGACCATCGTCGATGACTACGCGCATCACCCGACCGAGATTGCCGTGACACTCACCGCCGCGCGCCAGGTGTTTCCCTCCCGCACGCTCGTGGCGGTCTTCCAGCCGCACCTCTTTTCGCGCACCGCGCTCCATCACGACGCGATGGGACAGGCGCTCGCCGCCGCGGATCTCGCCGTCGTGACCGACGTCTATCCCGCGCGGGAGCAACCCATGCCGGGCGTCACCGGTGAGCTGGTGGCGGAATCGGCCCGGCGGCATGGTGTGCGCACGGTGTATCAACCGAATCGCGCCGAGCTCGGGCGCACGGTGACCGATCTGCTGCACCGGGGTGATGTGCTGCTCACGCTCGGCGCCGGCGACATCACGCAGCTGGGGCGCGAGGTGCGCACCCTCCTGGAGGCGGAGTGACGCGCCGCCTGCTGCTGGCCGCCGGCGCGCTCGCGCTCGTCGCCGCGCTCGTTGCCGGATTCCGCTGGGTCAGGACCATTTCCTTCTTCAACGTTCGGCGCATCGAGCTGGTCGGCGGCAGATACCTCACACCGGCGGATGTCGCCCGGGCCATCGCGGTGCGTGCCCGCGCGAGCATCTTCGACGATACCGCGCCCTACCTCGCGCGGGTGCAGCGCATGGCTGGGGTGCGGGAAGCGCGGATCGCGCGGCGCCTCCCGGGGACCCTCCGGGTGACGGTCCGCGAAGCGGAGGCGATCGCCCTCGGCGAGCGCAACGGCCGGCTCGTTCTCCTCGACGCGCAGGGCCGGATCCTTCCCTTCGATCCCACGAGCCCGGCGGCCGATCTTCCCCTCGCCGAGGCGGATGCGGCGGTGGCCGGCGTGCTCGCCCGGGTGCGCGACACCGATCCCGATCTCTTTGCCGGGATCGATCGCGGCAGCCGCCTCAAGCAGGACGTGGTCCTCGAGGTGGGCGGCGGCAAGGTGATCTTCCGCGCCGATGCGACCGGAGACGAAATCCGCGATCTCTCCCTCATCCGCGACTGGCTCGCGCGAGAAGGAACGTCCTGGCGCGAGCTCGACGCGCGGTTCACCTCCCGGATCGTGGTGCGAGGGAGGGGCGCATGAGCCCGGCTCCGGAGCGCCTCGTCGCCGCGGTGGACCTCGGCTCCACCCGGGTGGTGGGACTGATCGGCGAGGTCCTTGGCGAATCGCGGGAGCCCCGCCTGCGCCTGCTCGGCGTGTCGAGCGAGCGCACCGCGGGAGTTCGCCGCGGCGTCGTGCGCGACATCGAAGAGACCACCCGCGCGATCGCCAAGGCGCTCAAGGATGCGCAGAGGATGGCGGGTGTGGAGGTCGGGACGGTCTATTGCGGCGTCGCCGGCGAGCACATCGCGGCCCGCAGCTCGCACGGCGTCGTGTCGGTGACGGGGAGCGAAATCCGGACGACCGACGTCGCCCGGGTCAACGACGTCGCGAGCAACATCTCCTTCGGCCGCGACCACGAGCTGCTGCACGCCATCCCGCAGGATTACCTGATCGACCAGCAGGAAGGGATCACCGAGCCGATCGGGATGACCGGCCAGCGCCTCGAGGCGGAGGTATACCTGGTCACCGTGCTCTCGAGTGCGATCCAGAATGTCCGAAAATGCGTCGAGAAGGCGGGCTACCACGTCGGCGAGTTCGTCCTGGAGCCGCTGGCCGCCTCGCTCGCCGTGCTGACACCGGACGAGCGTGAGCTCGGCTGCGCAATTGTCGAGATGGGTGGCGGATCGACGAATGTCTCGATCTTCCACAGTGGCAAGATCCGCCACACCGCGAGCTCCATGTTTGCGGGCGGGCATGTGACCAACGACCTGGTGCACGGCCTCCAGGTCACTCAGCAGGACGCCGAGCGGCTGAAAGAGCGCTTCGGGGCGGCCTATGAGCCCCTGGTCCCCGACAGCGACGTCTTCCAGCTCCCCGGCACCGCCGGGCAGGGCCCCCGCACCGGGCACCGCCAGGTGGTGGCGCACATCATGCACATGCGGCTCCAGGAAGTCCTCGAGCTCGCGCTCGACGAGATCTCCCGGGCGGGGTGCCGTGAGCGCCTTCCTGCCGGCATCATTCTGACCGGCGGGGGTGCGCAGACCCCCGGCATCGTGGAGCTGGCCCGCGAAGTGTTTGCGCTTCCCGTGCGGGTCGGGACCCCCGGTGAAGGTCTGACCGGGCTGGTCGACAGCGTCGAAACGCCGCGCATGGCGGTGCCCGTGGGGCTGTTGCTCTACGGCGCGAAGCAGGTGACGGCCACGGGAGGGTTCGCCGCAGGCCGGCGCTCTCCGGCCGTCGATAAGGTGCTCGGACCGGTCAAACGATGGCTCCAGGACTTCTTCTGAGAACGCGAGGCCCCCTCCCATGATCTTCGAACTCGAAGAGAGCAGCGGTCAGCACGCGCGTATGAAAGTGATCGGCGTCGGCGGCGGCGGCGGCAACGCCGTCAACCGGATGATCGACGCCCGGCTGGTGGGGGTCGAATTCATTTCGGTGAACACCGACGCACAAGCGCTCGGGAAATCGAAATCCGATCTGAAGGTGCAGATCGGCAAGAAGCTCACCCGTGGACTCGGTGCCGGAGCGCGGCCCGAGATCGGCCGCCAGGCGATCGAGGAAAACCGGGACGAGGTCCTCGCCGCCATGCAGGGCGCCGATCTCGTCTTCGTGACTTGCGGGATGGGCGGCGGCACCGGTACCGGGGCGGCGCCGATGATCTGCCAGATGGCCCGGGACATCGGCGCGCTCACGGTGGGTATCGTGACGAAGCCGTTCCTCTTCGAGGGGCAGAAGCGGATGAAGCAGGCGGAGACGGGGATCACGGAAATGCGCCGCGGCGTGGACACGATGATCGTCGTGCCCAACGAGCGGCTCATGGCCGTGGTCGGGAAGGGCTTCAAGTTCGAAGATGCCCTCCAGAAGGCCGACGAAGTGCTACTCAACGCCACGCAGGGTATCGCCGACCTGATCACCCGCACCGGCCTCATCAACGTCGATTTTGCCGACGTGCGCACCGTGATGCAGAACGGCGGCTCCGCGCTCATGGGCACCGGCATCGGCAAGGGCGAGAATCGCGCCCTCGAGGCGGCGCAGCAGGCCATCTCGAGCCCGCTGCTCGACAACATCTCGATCGCGGGGGCGACCGGCGTCCTGATCAACATCACCAGCAGCGACATCACCATGGGCGAGGTGACCCAGATCAGCGAAGTCATCCACGACGCGGCGGGCGATCAGGCCGAGATCATCTTCGGATCCTGCACCGAGACGGCGCTGCAGCGCGAGATTCGCGTCACGGTGATCGCCACCGGATTCGACCGGGCCATCACCGGCGAAGCGACGCCCCAAAGGGGCAGCGGGGTGCTCCACTTCCCTGAGAAGAAGCGCGCCGCGGCCGGAGGCGGTATGGTTGGGGGGGCGCCCCTGTCCGGACCGGCCGCCCCCCAGGTCGTGGCGCCGCGACCGGTGGCGCCCCGCCCGGTGGCAGCGCCTCGCAGTGCTT
Source organism: uncultured Gemmatimonas sp. (assembly GCA_964439025.1). GTDB lineage: Bacteria > Gemmatimonadota > Gemmatimonadetes > Gemmatimonadales > GWC2-71-9 > JABFSM01. The sequence goes on from CAYTMW010000032.1 coordinate 17,339, forward strand.
CCGGGACTCCCGAGGTATCCGATATGGAAATCCCGACCTTTATTCGGCGGCAGATGGACTGATGCGACCGGCTCGAGTCGTCCTCGCCCTCGGTGTGCTCTCTGCCGCCATTGTCCTCGCCTTTACCGGGCGATGGCCATGGAAGCGGCTCGAGGTGAAGATGGCCGTGCCTGTCGCCATCGTCGTCCCGATGCTCGAGAGCAGCGACACCCTGCAGCGCGGGGAGACACTGGGCGATCTCTTCAACCGCCAGGGCATTGCCAGCGCGGGGCTCGCCGGATTGCTGGAGCGGGCGGGGCTCGACCCTCGCCGGCTGCGCGCCGGCTTCACCGTGCAGTTCCGCCGCATCGTCGGGGAAGAGCTCCCGGTCGAGGTGACGGTGCGCTCGAGTCCCCAGGAGCGGCTCGCGCTCCGCCGCACCGGAAGCGAGTGGACCGCCGAGCGGCGGCCGGTTTCCTGGCGCACCGACGTGGTGCGGATCGAGGGGCCGATCGGGAGCTCGCTCTACGACGCCCTGAACGACGCGGTCCCTGAGGCGCTCTTCGACGCCGACAACCGGATTCGCCTCGCCTGGGACATGGCCGACGTCTACGCCTGGTCCATGGACTTCAACCGCGACATCCAAACCGGCGACCGTTTCGCGGTGCTGGTCGAGCGGGAAGTGTCCGACGAGGGCGAAGTGCGGGTGGGCCAGGTGCTCGCCGCCGATCTCCTCGCCTCGGGCAAGCATCTTACCGCCTTCCGCTTCGAGGACGCCGCCGGGCAGTCCCGCTTCTTCGACGAGGATGGCACCTCGCTCCGCCGCGCCTTTCTCCGGGCGCCGGTCGAGTTCCGGCGGGTCTCGTCCTCCTTTACCCGATCGCGCTTTCATCCCGTGCTGGGCATCTGGCGGAAGCACGAAGGGACCGACTACTCCGCATCGAGCGGGACGCCGGTGATGGCGGCGGGTGACGGAACGGTCCTCCGCGTCGGGAGGGCGGGGGACTACGGCAACCTGGTGGAGATCCGGCACCGGAACGGGATCAGCACACGCTACGGCCATCTGCGCGCCGTTGCCCGCGGACTCTCGACGGGCCGCCGGGTGAACCAGGGCCAGCTGATTGGTTACGTCGGCTCCACCGGACTCGCCAGCGGAGCGCACCTGCACTACGAGTTCCGGGTGAACGGTGTGGCCCGCGACTCCCGTCGGGTGGATCTGGGCGGCGGTGAGCCGCTCGCGAAGACGCTGCTTCCGTTTTTCCAGCAGGAGCGGGAAAGGCTGGCGCGGGCCCTCGGCGCCGCAGGGCAATCGCTCCCAGGTGTGATCGCGGAGTAGCGGCGCCGGGGGCGGCGAAACGCTAACGGTCGTTACGGACCGGCGAACGGTGAACGGTTAGCAGTTAGCGAATAGCCCCTCCTATTATTCCCCCAATGCCAGTTCTGGTCGTCGCCCTCGCCGCTTTCGCGGCGGTGCTCTCCTATCGTCTTCTCGAGGGATGGAGCGGCCGGACATGGCTCCCGGCCGCCTGCCGCGCCGCCGGGTGGTCAGTCATCGCACTCCTCCTCGTCAATGCCAGTTGTCCGTCGGTCACTCCCGGCGCCCGTCCGCTCGTGCTGCTCGACGCTTCGCTCAGCATGGGCGCCGAGGGGGGTCGCTGGAGCGAAGCGCTCGGCATGGCCCGGAGCGCGGGGGAGATGCGCCTCGTCGGCGCGGTGAATGGCGACAGCGTCCCCTCGGGCGGCCGCTCCCTGCTGGCTCCCGCGGTCGCCGGCGCGGGGAGCGCCGGACGCCCCGTCATCGTCATCACCGACGGTGAGGTGGAAGACGCCGACGCGATTCCGGCGGATCTTCTCGCCCTCACCACCGTGCGCGTGCTGGAGCGGCGGCCGGTGCACGACGTGGCGATGGTGCGGGTGGAGGGCACCACGAGGGTGACGCCCACCGATTCGGTGAGGCTGACAGTCGAAGTCCAGTCGTTCGGGCCCGGCGTGGCGGAGCGGACCATCCCCGTCACGGCCCGGGAAGGCGACCGTATCTGGCTTCGAGGCACCGTCGAGCTCGACGCCGGCGGCCGGGGGCGCACAGTGCTCGACGGCCCGGTGCCGTCGGTGGTTTCCGGCGCACATGCCCTGAGCGTCGCGCTGACTCAGACTGGTGACGCGGAGCCGAGAACCGACACCCGGCTCGTAGTGGTGACCGTGCTACCGACCCCGGGGGTGGTGCTGCTCGCGAGTCCACCGACCTGGGAGAGCCGTTTTCTCCTCGAAGCGCTCCGTGACGTCGCCGCGCTTCCGGTTCGCGGTTACCTCGAGACAGAGCAGGGAGTGTGGCGCCGCGCCGGCGATCTCCGGCCCATCGCGCGCGACGAGGTGGCCGCCGCCGCCCGCCGCGCCGATCTGCTGGTCACGCTCGGCACCCCGGGGCCGCTCGCCGCCGGCAGCCGCGCCAGAGGGCGACTCGTGCTTCCCGCGGTGACACCGGGCTCGGCCGCTCCCGGCGACTGGTACGTCACCGTCTCCGCGGGAAGCCCGCTCGCGTCCGCTTTTGGCGGCCTCGCGGCGGATTCCTTTCCGCCCGGGACTGCCCTCGCCGACCTGACCGCCGGCCCCCGCGACTGGATCGGGCTCACGGCGCAGGCGGGACGGCGCGGTGCGGTGCGACCGGTGCTGGTGGGCCGCGATTCGGCGGGAACCCGGCGGATCATTGTCGGGATCGATGGCCTCTGGCGCTGGGCGTTCCGGGGCGGATCGAGCGAGCAGAGCTATCGCGCACTGGTCGCGTCGTCGGTCTCCTGGCTGCTGGGAGGCGCCGACTCCGCCGCGGGGAGGGCGCGGCTTCTCCGCGATGTCGTCGAGCAGGGACGGCCGGGCACCTTCGAATGGGTGGGTGGTGGAGCCCCGGCGCCAATCGCGGTCGCTCTCACCGGGAATTCCGGAGCGCGGCAGGACACGCTCGTCTTCGATGGCGCAGGACGCGCCGAGTTGTTGCTCCCGCCGGGTGTGTGGCGCTACCACCTGGCCGGCGGGGGCGAAGGGACGCTGGCGGTGGAGGAGTTCTCCGGCGAGCTGCTGCCCCGCGCGCGCACTCTCACAGCCCATGAAGCCGTGGCGTCCCCCGAGCGCACACGCATTCCGGTCCGCGGCTGGCTCTGGCTGTTCGGACTGGGCGTCGTCGCTTTTTCGGGGGAGTGGCTGGCGAGGCGGAGGGTGGGGCTGCGATGATAGCTGACATCTGAGGATTCAATGGTCGACCGCATCACCGAACGCCACAAACTGTCGTTATGGTCCCGCATCAAGCGCGTTGCCCTCACCGATGTGGGCGCGCTGGTGCGCGGGTTCAAGGCAGCTGACATCGACGCGATGGAGCGTCTGCTGCTGGAATCCGATTTCGGCATCCAGGCCACCACGGATCTCGTCGGGATGCTCGAGGACGGCGTGCGGCGCGGGCGGCTCAAGAGCGAGGACGATCTCCGGCAGGCGCTCAAGACACGGCTCGCCGAGCTGCTTGCTTCGCCCGGGGATCCCGGCGCGATCGCGCGGGCGGAATCGGGTCCGACGGTCATCCTGATCGTCGGCGTCAACGGGGCGGGGAAGACCACTTCGATCGCCAAGCTGGCCCGCCGCCTCCAGCGCCAGGGCGAAAAGGTGCTCCTCGTCGCGGCGGATACCTACCGTGCGGGCGCGATCGCGCAGCTGGAGATATGGGCGGAGCGCCTCGGCGTTCCGTGCGTGTCGGGTGCGGCGGGGGGCGATCCCGCGTCGGTTGCGTTCGACGGGATCGTCGCCGCGCAAGCGCGCGGCGCCACGGTGGTGATCGTGGATACCGCGGGACGACTCCACACCCAGGAAGGGCTGATGGACGAACTCAGGAAGGTGGTGCGGGTGATCACCCGGAAAGCGCCCGGGGCGCCGCAGGAGACGCTGCTGGTGCTCGACGGTACCGTGGGCCAGAACGCCGTGCAGCAGGGAAAGCTCTTTTCGCAGGCGGTCCAGCCGACCGGGCTCATCGTCACCAAGCTCGACGGCACCGCGCGCGGGGGTGCGGTGGTGGCGCTTCGGCGCGAGCTCGCGGTGCCGATACGATTCCTTGGCACCGGCGAAAAGGCGGAAGACCTGGAAGTATTCGACGCGGAACAATTCGCAGAGGAGTTGATCGGTGACGAGGATCCGGCCGATAGCCGATAGCCGATAGCTCTCATGCTACGCCTCGACACGCCCATCAAGTTCCTGAAGGGAATCGGCGAGCGCCGCGCCGAGGCGTTCGAGCGTCTCTCCATTGCGACGGCGCAGGATCTCCTCTGGCACATCCCCTTCCGGTACGTGGACGCATCGACCGTCACCCCCCTGGTGCGCGCCCGGGTGGGCGACGACATCGCCGCGGTGGGACGCGTGGTGGCCAAGGGCGTGCTGCCGACGCGGAAGGGCCTCCGGATCTTTCACGCGGTGCTCCGGGATGACAGCGGTGCGCTGGAGTGCGTCTGGCCCGGCCAGGCGTTTCTCGACCGGACGATCGAGGTGGGGCAGACCCTTCTCGTCGCCGGGCCGGTCCGTTTCTATCACGGCCGGCAAATGGCGCCGCGCGAATTCGTCGTGCTGGCGGAAGCAGACGACGGGGAAGCGGGAAACTGGGGAAAGGGGAAGGTGCTTCCGGTCTATCCTGCGACCGAAGGCCTCAGCCACAAACTCATCCGCGGGCTGATCGACCGGCACCTCGACGCGCTGATCGCGCTCTGCCGGGAGATTCTTCCCGAGGCGCTTCGCCGCCGCTTCGATCTTCCCACGCTGCCGGAAGCGCTCCGTGCGGTGCACCGTCCGGCCACGATCGCCGATGCCGAGCGGGGGCGCCGCCGGCTCGCGCTCGACGAGCTGCTCGACCTGCAGCTCATGCTGGGCCGCGCGCGGCATATCGCCAAGCGGGGCCGCAGCGGGGTGCGGTTCGAGGTCAAGCGGCGCCTCACCTCCGCGCTGCGGGAGGCGCTGCCCTGGACGCTCACCAGAGATCAGCGCCAGTCGCTTCGGGAGATCACCGCGGACATGACCGCGCCGGACCGGATGCATCGCCTCCTCATGGGGGACGTCGGGAGCGGGAAGACGGTGGTCGCTCTTTTCGCGATGCTGCTCGCCGTCGAGAACGACTACCAGGCCGTGCTCATGGCGCCGACCGAGCTTCTCGCCGAGCAGCACGTGGCCACGCTCACCCGGCTGCTGGCGCCGCTGGGTATGGTGCCCGACGTCCTGCTGGGACGCCTCACCGCGGGCGCCAAGGCGGCGGTGCGGGAGCGGCTCCGGAGCGGCGCGGCGCGGGTGATCGTGGGAACCCACGCGCTGATGCAGGAGCAGGTCGCCTTCCAGCGGCTCGGTCTCGTGGTGATCGACGAGCAGCACCGCTTCGGCGTGGAGCAGCGGGCCGCGCTGATTGGGAAAGGTTCCTCGCCCGACGTGCTCCTGCTCACCGCCACGCCCATCCCCCGCTCGCTCGCGCTCACCCGATACGGCGACCTGGACATGTCGGTGCTCCGGGAAAAGCCGCCGGGGCGGGGAGAGGTCCACACCGCCGTGCGCACCTCCCGGCAGCGCGAGCGGGTGCTCGACTTCGTGCGGGAGCAGTGTCAGGCGGGGCGGCAGGCCTATGTCGTGCTGCCGGTGATCGACGAGACCGAGAAGAGCGACCTCCGCGCCGCCACCACGATGGCCGAGGCGTTGCGCGAGCGGTGGCCCGATCTCTCCGTGGGCCTGGTGCACGGGCGGCTCAAGCCCGACGAGCGCGATCGGGTCATGCAGGGTTTCCGCGCCGGGACGGTGCAGGTGCTGGTCGCCACGACGGTGATCGAGGTCGGGATCGATGTGCCCAACGCAACCGTGATGGTGATCGAGCACCCGGAACGATTCGGGCTGGCGCAGCTGCATCAGATGCGGGGACGCATCGGGCGGGGCGGGGAGGAGAGTCACTGCGTGCTGATGGCGGCGCGCTCATCCGGACGCCTCACCGCCTTTGCCGCCACGACCGACGGGTTCCGCATCGCGGAGCTGGACCTGGAGGAGCGCCGCCAGGGCGACCTGCTGGGGCAGCGCCAGTCGGGTGACGCCGATATTCGGGTGGCGCGCTTCCCTGACGACAACGATCTGCTGATGGTGGCACGGGAGATGGCGCACGATGTGCTGGGGCAGGATCCCGGGCTGGAGCGGGCGCAGCATGCCCCGCTCAAGTCGCGCGCGCTGCTTCGCTATCCGCGGGCGGAGGCGTTGTTCCGGGTGGGGTGAGCGCCAGCGAAGGGGCTAGGCTCGGCCGCTTCACGACGTTCAGCGTGGCAATCGCCAGCCTCGCGCGACGCCCGCGCCGAACAGCGCGCCCACCCCGACCAGTGCGCAGCTCGCGATCGGAATCACCGGTGTGTGCATGTTGGAGAGGGTGATTGGAATCGCCACCGCGAAACCGGCGAGACCACCGATGAACGCGCCGGGGCTTTCGCTCCTGGGCAGCCACCGGAGCCTGTTGGCGGCAACCACCGCGATCAGCAAACCGAGCACCCCTCCGAGGATGGCTCCCGCTTTCAATCCTGAAGGGCCCCCCGCGTTTCCGAGGATCGAGCCTCCCGCGGCGCCGAGACCGGTGGCCAGCCAGAAGAGAATCAGGGTGGGGAAGGCTCTCATGGGGAGCTGCTCCTTCGCGTTGGAAACAGTCAGTCAGGGAAAGCTAGCGGCCTTTCCGCCACGCCGGTAAGCTTCGCCGTCCGGCGATCGACGGCGGCGTACTTCGGGGTGTCCCTTCTTACCCGCGAGCAGGCCCGGGAGATCGATCCCGACATCCGGCTCGTGATGGAGACCTGACCATGGCGTTCGCGGACCTGGCGGTGGGGCGCGTCGCCGAGCTGGCCCACACGGTGACCGACGCGGACATCCGCGGCTACGCCGAGATCACCGGGGACAGAAATCCGGCGCACGCGGATGACGTGTGGGCCGCAAAGAGCCGGTTCAAGGGGCGGATCGCGCATGGCATGCTGACTGCCGGTTTCATCTCCGCGGTGCTCGGGATGGAGATGCCCGGCGCGGGGGCGATCTATCTCTCGCAGACGCTCCGGTTCCACAAGCCGGTGCGGATCGGAGACCGAATCACCGCCCGGGCCGAGGTGCTCGAGCTCTTTCCCGCGCAGAAGCGGGTGCGAATGGCGACACGCTGTACGAATCAGATGGGCGAGGTGGTCCTCGACGGCGAAGCGCTGCTGCTGGTGGATGACGTGCTCTAATACTTGCGGTGGTCGCGGTCTTTGCGTCCTTGCGTCATGGCCTCTTCGCCTCTTTGCCTCCTTCCGGCTTGAACACCTCCACCGCGAGGGTGAAGGTGCGCTGCTCCGCTGCCTGCAGCGCGCCCACGCCCACGACCTTCCGGTCTATTTCTTCGCCCTTCTCGTTCCGGATCGACACCATCACCGAATATTCCCATGGCTCCCCGACCGGGGGATGCTTGAAGGTGCCCTCGACCCTGAGCGGCACCAGCGAGGGTTGCGCCCGCTGGGCCGCTCCGGGGTCGAATCGCAGATGATGCTTGCACAACGGGCAGACCGCCGAGCTCTCCAGGATGATCGCCCGGCAATGGGGACAACTGCGCGTGGTTCCCGGAGGTCCCTGACGCACGGTGCTCATGTGGTGGAGCCGGTCTCCATCCTGAGCTCGGGGTGACGCACGATCTTCTCTTCCCAGCCGAACTCGACCTGGCCGCGCATGCGGGAGCCGGCGGCGACGGTAAGCGACCCGGCTTTGAGGTTTCCGTTGAGGATGCCGCTCTCGAGCAGCTCGACCCGCTGGGCGCCGTCGACGTTCCCCTCCAGCTCACCACCGATGATGACGGTGGCGGCGCGCACCCCGCCGGTAACCTTGGCGCCGGCCTCGATGGTGAGGTTGCCTTGCACGTGGACGTCGCCCTGGAAGCGGCCGGCGATGCGGATGTGGCCGGCACCTTCGATCTTCCCTTCGATCGTGAGGCCGGCGGCGATGTTGGATTCCTTGCTGTCGTTCGTCGCGGCGCGGCGGGGCGTGTCGTAGCTCGACGGAAGATCGGTCCGCATATCAGGATCCTTCCTTGGCGCCTCCGGCATGAGAGGGGCTGCTTCTTTCCGGGGGGCGGTTTGTTCCTTCCAGATAGCCATGGCTCGAGCTCGCTGTTGGTGTGGCAGGGGACGCAGGTCCGGGGTCGGCACCGAGACTGGCCGGTGCGTGGCAACGGAAGATAGGCCGGAGGCGGGCCCGGGGTAACTGCTGCGGCAAAGTGGCCACAATCCGGCCATGTCTGGGGCGGCCAAGCGATCCAGATTGGTGGGCCCAGGCCCGTCGTGCGGCTCAACGAGCAGACCTGCTTCTTCGGGGATCTGAACAACCGGAGCCGCCTCGAGCTGAAGCTGTAGCTCGGCGGCAAGCTGCCCTTCGCATCCCAGGGCGGGGCTTTCCTGACGCACTTGAGCGGTGATGCCGTCACCCCGACGCTCACCATCTCGTATCTGTTGCTGGAGTTCAGGCGAGCACCGCGCTCGACGCCTTCAACGCCCTGGGCGCGTCGACCGTTACCGAGATCCAGACCTCGGTGAACGGCTCGCTGGATCCGGACTTCGCGTCGTCGTACGGGGAGGTGCGGAATCGGGTGCCACCGAGGACGTTTCGAATTTCAGCAGGATCATCGTCGAAGCCGCGTGGTGCACGGACCGGGTCCTGTTCGCGTATCGGGAAGGGTGGTATACTCGGCATCCGCGGCCTTCAGCACTCGGCTACCCGCGCCCGGTAGCCTACGAACAGCAGCTCGCTCGAATTGTCTAACCGAGGTCTTCACGAAGGCGGGGCAAGACCATGATACGCTTGCGCGTACTATTGAGTTCTGTGCTGCTTCTGTCGCTTCCCGAGGCTTCGTTTGCAGCTCCCCGCTATGCTGTTGCAACAGGAAACTGGAACAGTACTTCGACCTGGTCTGCAACACCGGGCGGTGCTCCGGGCGCTTCCGTTCCTGGAATCGGCGACAATGTGGTGTTGGTGTTTACCAACGGGCCGGGGCCGGTTACGGTAACTGTGACCGCCAATGCGAGTGTGAATTCCATAGACATACAAAATCCGGCAACCGCGGGGGACAATTTACTTTTCATTAATAATGGCGTCACATTAACTGTTACAGGGAATGTAGATGTTCACGGAGATCATACCTCTTCGGGAGGTACTCGAGATGCAAAACTCATCATTAACGGAGGTACGCTCACAGTTGGCGGAAATTTAACAATTGGGTGCCATAATAATCAGGAGGCGACTCTTGATCTGAGCAATGGAACCAATGCAAGCAGCATAGTAAATGTTGCAGGTACCTTTACAAATACGGCGATCAATAGAGGAAGATTTTTCCCGGGAACAAACAGCACAATAAATTATAACGGCACAACTCCACAGGTCATTAATATTAACAATGTTATACAAGCGTATGCCAACATTACTATCAATAATTCCGCCGGGGTAACTCTTACAACGAATATGACCGCTGCAACACTAACTGGTAGTCTGAGGGTGCAATCAGGAATTTTATATAATGGTGGTTTCGCTATTACAGCTTCGGGAGGCCCATTTGAAGTAGCCAACGGAGCCCAGTTTGTACTCACGGGAACCAGCGCTTTCCCAACAAGTTTCCCCACTGTAACACTTGAGCCAACCAGTACGGTAGATTATGCCGGAACTACGCAGACAGTAGCAGCACAAAATTATGGCAATCTCAAAGTCAGCGCCGGAGGATCAGCGAGAACAGTTACCCTGGACAGTACAGGAACCATAGGTGTATTTACGAACTTTATTCCGTCAGCTACCAATAACACATATGTCATGACAGGCAGCACGGTAGAGTTTAACGGCAACCTGCCACAAACACTGCCTTCCACCTTTGCCACCTATAACAAATTAAGAGTCAACAATACTTCGGGGAGCGGTGTCACTCTCGGGACAAATACCACGGTGAACAGCACCTTGACATTCACGAGCGGAACCGTGACAACGGGTTCGAATTCGCTCTATTTGGCCACAGGAGGCACGGTCTCACGTACCAGCGGGCACGTGGTGGGCAACTTTACGAAGTTCATCGCCACCGGCGCCACCAACAAGACCTTCGAAGTGGGTGATGCGAGCAATTACACACCAGTCACAGTGGTGTTTGCCAGCGTTACGGCAGCCGGAGATCTCACGGTAAGTACCACTGCAGGTGACCATCCCAATCTCGGCAGCTCTACGATCAATGCTTCGAAGAGCGTGAATCGGTACTGGACGCTGGCCAACAGCGGGATCGGGTTCACCACCTACAGTGCGACGTTCAACTTTGTCGCTGGAGATGTCGACGCCGGAGCGAGCACCAGTGCGTTGATCGCAGGCAAGTTCGGCACGGGGATCTGGAATTATCCCACGGTGGGGACGAAGACGTCGACCAGCACGCAGGCCACCGGACTCACGTCCTTCGGCGATTTCCAGCTCGGCGAATCGGGTGCTCCGAGCGTCGTTCTCGTCGACGCCGTGACGCCCTTGGGGACCCAACCGCCCGGCACCGATCTCAGCTACACCGTCACGCTCACCAATTCAGGGTCCATCCCGGCGCTGAACATCGTCATCGTCGATTCCCTGACCACAAACACTGACTTCAAAGTCGGGTCCGTCACGAGCAGCCTTGGCTCGACTGGACTCACCGCCCTGGTCGCCTACTCTAACGACGGGGGGACCAGCTGGACCTACAGCCCTACAAGCGGGGCGGGCGGGGCGCCAGCGGGGTACGACCGGAACGTGACCCATATCCGCTGGACGCTCAGTGGGAGCTTGAGCCCAACCGCGCCCGACAATACGGGATCCCTAGGATTCACTGCGCGGATTAGGTAGGCTCTGGGCGGCAATCCTGGCCTTCCCCCTCATCGTGATCCGTCCTACCGCCCCGAAATCCGCTGGCGCCAGAAGTCGGCGGCCGAGGCGATGTTGCCTTCGGTCAGCCGAACCCCGAAGGTCACGAACCATCCGTGTCCCCCGTTGACGGCAAAATCCGGATCGCGCAAGTCGCCGAACCGGTACCCCATCACGATTTCCATCATTTGCTGGGGCAGAAGAGCCAACTGCGGGGCGAGGTCGTAACGCCGCGTGGCGCTGGTCCGCTCGGACAGGAGCCGGCCCTCGGCGCGAAGCTCGAAGAGCCGGTGGACCCGGAACGCGGCGCGCCAGCCCACGAAGTCGGCGAGCGACCGCAACTGCTGGGTGGTGCCGCTCGAATCGACCAGGCTTCCGGCCGATCGGCGCATCGCGTAGCGCGCGGCGAGTTCGGTGCCCGCGAAGGGCTGCCAGATCGTCTCTGCCGCGACCATGGTGCGCCCCTCCGCATTCGAGCCTTTCAGTACGTTGAGGCCGTTGGGATTACTCGCGTCGATCGCTTCGAATTTCGCCAGCAGGTTGAGCGCGTTGCTGTGCGTCGGCCGGAAGGCGACACCCCAGAGCGTGGAATACCGGTGGCTCGCAGTCCCGACGCCGGAAATGGTCTGTGCGGTCCGAATCAGTTCCTGGCGCGAGAGCACCGCGAGCGAGCGATTGAGAGAGATGTCTCCCGCTACCGTGAGGAGGCGGCTGGAGCGGATGGTGCCGTCGCGGTATTCACCACGCGCACTCAACCGGTAGGGCGACTTGGGCTGCAAGAACTCCGCCCCCATCCCCAGCGACCAGTAGTCCTCCTCAGCCTGCAGGAACGGCAACGCGCGCACCGGGTCGAGCACGGAGGCCCGGTCGACCCCGGTCCGGCGCTCGAACAGGGCGTTGAGAGACCAGGCCTGGCCCAGGCGGAGATGGTTCCTCAAGCCGACCAGGGCGGCGTTGCGGGCGCCGTCCACTCCGGCGATCTGGTACGAACCGAACGCTTCGGTCCCGAATCCGATCCGGCTGCGGACTCCGAAATCGGTCACGCTGTAGTGGACTGTGTCGCCGGGGAGGAAGACGAGGCGTTGCCGCAATTCCAGCGCGACGGTGCGGGTCACGTCGAAGGACGCCCCGGCTCCGATGTAGTCCGGCCGGGTGACGGATCCCTCCGAGGCGAACTGGTGCCGAGCCTCGGTCCACAATGCCCAGCGGGCTTCGGGTTTCCAATTGATCCTGAGTTCGCCGGCCCGCGAGGCCTCCAGTGAGGTCCCTCCCTCGAAGCGGTCGGCCGCTAGCGAGGCTTCCAGCTTCACCCGCGATCCGATGGACTGCACGACCGATGCGGTGGTGTGCTGCCGCTCGACGCCCTGGGCACCGAAGCGCTGCCACTCATGCACCACCTTGAACTCCCGCGCCGCTGTCTTCCACTGACCGGCGAGCCGAATCTCTTCCGTTCCGCTCCGCAGCGCGACCTCGGAGGGGTTGGCGAATTCCCGCCCCACGGTGAGCCACGTCGCCGACAGGCGGGCCGCGCCGTGCAGCAGCGTCAGGCCACCTTCGACCGACGCGGCGAAGCCGCTTGAATCGCGCGACTGCGACCACGACACCTCGCCGCCGACCGTGAAGGCCCCGGCGCGTGCCAGGTACAGGTCGCCACCCAGGAGCTGGTGGTCACCCGCGCCGGGGCTCTCGCGGACCCACGTCGCCCCGACGCGCACCGAGTCCATCACCGTCGCCTTGAGCAACCGATTCCCGTCGACCGCCGCGCGCACGCCCCAGAGCACGCTGCGGGGCCCACCGGTGTCCGACTCGTACAGCACGACGATGTACACTGGATTGCCCTCGGTATCGGTGGCGGGAACCGGCCGCTTGAGGAGGAGGGTGCCGGCCTCATAGTCGATCTGGTAGTCGACGAAGCGCTCGAGCACCTCCCGGTTCAGCACCCGCACGGCGTTCGCCTCGGCGCGGACCTCCAGGACGACCTGTTCGGTGCCGTTGCGGATGTTGCCGTTGAGCGGATACGGCCCCGAGATGCCGGCGCCGCGGACCTGCAGCTGTTGCAAGGTTTGCGAAGTCGAGCTCCCGAAACCCTCCCAAACGACCGCTCCGGTCGTCAGGCGCGTTGCGACACCGGGAAGCGCGCGCCGATAGCCGGAGAGACGCAGCTCCCCGCCAAATCCGGCGGTGGAGATGTCGCCCAGCGCAAGCCAGTCGAAGCCGCGCTCGACGCGGGCGGCGAGCTGGTAGCGCGAGGCGCTGGAGGTCCTTTGGGTGCTGGCGTCTCCGAGAATCGGATACTGGGCCTGCTCCAGCGGATCGGCGGCGCGGCCGAAGGCGTCGCGACCGGCGTCGAGGCGACGCGAATCGGCGCTCACGACGAGCGACGTCCGCTGATCGAGACTCCCCCGCACCGTCATCGCCCCGAAGGCGGCCGGACTGGCGCCGATGCCGATCCGCCCCACCGCCGCCAGGAGCAGCGGCTGGCTCGCCGGAAGCACATCCAGCGGGAACTCCTGCGTCACCCCGGCGGCGCTGAGACGCAGTTTGCCCCGGACCACGGCCTTCCCAGGACGCAGCCGGATGTGCAGCCAGCCAAACTCGTCCGGGAGCACCTGCACGCCAACCGAAGAGGCGTCGTCGTCGGGATTCACCGACTCGGCGCCGGCGGCCCCGACGGTGACCGGTGGATGATTGACGACGGGAACGCCCCAAACATCGAGGACCCGGACGCCGACCTCCTGAATCGTTTGCCCGTCGTTCACCAGGACGAGGAGTGACTTCTCCAGCGAGAAAGCGGCAGGGCGACCGGTGACGTGCACCGCGATGCTGTCCCACCGCTCCTGCGACCACGAATTTCGCATCCGGACCCGCAACCGATGCGGCCCCGGCGTCAGTGCCACGGCAATAAAGTCGTGCAGGCTGTCCACCCGCACGGTCGCTTGAGCGAGGACCGAATCGCCATCGAACAGCGCGACCGGGGCCCCCGGTTCGCCACGAATCCCGACGTACAGCCGATCGTTCGGGAGGATCTTGCCGTCTTCCGGCGTGAACATCTCGACCCCGGGCCCCTCGAGATATGCCCGACCCCGCGCCTTGGCACGGGCCTCCGGGGTGCGGAGCGCGGGGACACGCACGGGCTCTGCCATCGATGCGCTCACCCGGGGCCGGAGGCGGAACGAAAGCATTCCTCGACGCGGTACGCCCGAGCGCCAGAGAAGGACGTCGCCGCCGTTCCGGTCGTGGGCCAGCGTCGGCGCGGAGGCGCCGGCATCGGGCAATACCTCCCACCCCGGGGGAAGGGGAAAGCTTGCCTCACCCGGCCAGCCGGCCCGTGGCGGGGCGAGCACGACCGTAACCACGCCGCCCTCCGGGACCGCCTTGGGATCGGGCAAGCTGTCCGCTGGAAACACCGGCGCCACCACCCGCTCCACCGATGCCGTGCCACTCGCGATCGCCGCGGAGGCTTGATCCAGGCTGGGATCGTTCAAATCCGGCGTGGCCACGAATCGAGGCGACAAGCCGTCGAGCGCCACCGAGATCACCCGACCGGTGCTGGGCACCAGGCGGAACGTCACGCTGGGCGTGGTCCAGCCGCTCGCATCCCGCGTCACCATATCTCGCCCCGCGCCAGCGTCGCTGATCCGGTATCCCACGGGGATTGAGGCGGGATCGAGGCGAAAACCGTGGTGACCGGGCCGGATGTTCCGATAGGAGAACCTGCCGGCGGCATCGGTGGTCGCGATTTCCCCATCGTCGGTCCAAATGTCCAGGCCAGGGAGTCCGGACTCGCCGGCATCCTGCACGCCGTTGTCGTTGCCATCGACCCAGACCCTCCCGATCACAGCACGGTCCTCCACCGGCGTAATGGTTCGGACGCGGAGACCCGCTACCGCTTCTCCCGAGCCCTCCTGCGCCTCTCTCGCGGTCGCGTAGGCGCTGTTCTGCAGAATAGGCCGGGTGGCCGAGACGACCGCCACGCTGTAGCGCAGCAGGCGCGATCCCCCTGGCGCCAGGGGACCCGCGAAGTAGAGCGTGAGCTCGCGCCCGCGGGCGCGCGCCGAGTCCACGCCAGTCGCGCTGCCTGCGGTGTACCGGGCGCCGTCCGCGAGGAGGTTGTGCACCTGGAGGTCCGTGAGCGGAACCGAGCCCGTGTTGCGGACCACCAATGTGAACGGTGCGGTCTCGCCGATCCCGGCCTCGAGCAGCTGTGCCGAGTGGGTCAGGGCCAGCGATCCGGCGGCCGAGCCGATCAGCATCACCTCGCCGGCCACGGCGACCGCAGGGTCCGCGTTCAGCGCCGTGAGGGTAGCCGAGTTCCGGAGTCGAACCGTATCGCGCACCGTGGGGGAGACGACCAGCGTCACAAGCACCAGACCATTGCCGGCCGGGGCAATCTCGCCGAGCACCCATTGCACCACCCGGCCGGACACCGTCGGCGCGGGAAGCGCGGAGGCGAACTCGAGCCCAACCGGCAGACTGTCCGTGAGCACGGCCCCCTTGAGGGGAACCTCCGCCGAGGTGTTGCCGTAGCTGAGACGGTACTGGACGGTGTCGCCGACCCGCGCCGTGGCAGGGCCGACCAGGGTCTTCTGCAGCGTGATCTGGGATCGCAGGACCGCAGTCTGCACCGTGTTCGACCGAACCGAATCGGCGCCGCCGGAGGTCTGAAAGGTGGCGCTGGCCGTGTTCGTCACCGGTGCATGCGCCACGAGTTGCCCGGACCCGGACAGCAACGCCGAGAGCGTGACCACGCCACCCTCCCCGCCCGCGATGGATCCCAAGGTGACAACGATGCGGTTGCCGGCGGTTTCAAAGCTGCCGGCGTCGTCGCCGGCTCCGTCCGTGAGGAGGATGCCGTTCAACCGCAGCGTACCGCGGAGATAGGTCGCGCCGACCGGAATGGGGTCGGTAATGCGGAGGTTCGAACCGGCGCCTGATCCGGTGGCGCGGTAGCTGATGGTGTAGGTCAGGACGTCGCCGACGGTGGCGCTGGCGCGATTCACCGACTTTTCGAGCACGATCGCGATGTCGGTACTCCGGATCTGCACCAGATCGATGACGCTATCCTGGACCGCGGCATCGAACTGGCTTTGCCCCACCAAACGAATCGGGGTGGTCGTCCCGGACAGCACGCCGGGGCCGGGGACGTCGACCGCGAAGAGCAGCGCCGCTGTCGACCCGGCCGCCAAGACGATCGGACCGGAGACGGGTGGGTCCCCCGGGTCCAGGACGCCATCGGCATTGACATCGAGGTAGACGCGCGTTGGCCAGCCGGCCGGCGACCGCCCGAAGACGGTGAAGCTGTCCGTGGCGTTTCCGAGGTTTCGAAGCGTGTGGGAGAAGAGGATGGTTTTGCCTGGATCGGCGACCGAGACCCGTGGTGGACGGAGCTCGAGTCCGGCGACCTTGCCAACCACCACCTCGACGCAGTCCTCGTCCGTACCGGCGAACGAAGTGAGATAGATTTCGGCCTGATAGGTCACCCGGGCGCATTGGACGATCCGGGTCCCCATGGGCGGCGCCTGCGCGCGCAGACTCCCCGCCGCCAGGAAGAGCAGGAGAATGCCGAGCGCCCGCCCGGTCTCTCGGACCGGGCGGGCGCTCAACTCACCCACCACCCCGCAGGGCGGACTCGCAGGCCACAAGGGGAGCATCCGGTCGGCTCACTTGACCTGAGCTCGGATCCAAATGAATCGGCTCGCCGACGTGGCAAGCGCGCCGCTCAAGTCGGCCGTCACGTTGTTCCCGGAGTTGCCGATCGTCCAGCCGGCTGCATCCCCCGCAGCCGAGATGTACGTCAACTCGGCGGGGAGCGCGTCGGTGATTTGTACGCTCGATGCGACCGCGGTGCCGTTGTTCGTCACCGTGACCCTATACTGGATGAACTCGCCCGGCACCACCAGGCCGGCGCCGATGGCCGTCGTCTGGTCATCCCGGTACGCCACCTTCGCGATGGCGAGCGAGGGCTTGACGACGGTGAGGTCGGCCGAGCCTGGGTCGGACTGGGTATTGTCCCCGACCGACGTGGCGGTAAGCACCAATGTGTCCTTGGTTCCCGCCGCCACATTCACGATCGAGTACACCACCGCCACGTTTTGCGAGGCCCCCGCCGCCAAGCTGGCGATTGTCCCCGAGCTGCCCGCCGTCCCGTTCACCGAGACGATCGAAACCGCTGTGCCGGGATGCGAGGCCACGAGCGTGAAGCCGTCGGTACCATTCCCGCTGTTCTGCACCGCGAACGTGAACGTGTAGTTGGTCCCGTTGCTCGGAAGCAGCTGCAGGTTCTGACCATTGTCCGGCGTCACGGCCACACTGGCCGACAGACTCGGGACAATCGCGGTCGTCGCGGCCTGAGTCTTGGTCGCGTCACGCCGGGAGAATCCAGTCAGGGTGTAGTTGGTTGACATGCCGCCCGTCCCGGCCGCCACGTCGTAAATCACCTTGACCACGAGGGCGCCGTTCTGGGCGACCGGGATCCCGGAAAGCGCGGGGTTCAGCAACGCGAGCGTCGTGTAGGTCACCCCGTTGACCCGGTATCCGGTCACAGTGATGATCCCCGACACCGAGATCGTCTCGGTAACCCGGAGGCTGTCGTTCCCGTTCCCGATGTTCTGGTAGGTGAACGTCAGAGTGTCCGCAGTGCTCGGAGACGCGGGACCGACCGACGCCACGCCGGTCAGGCTGATACCGCCGCTGAAGCCCACCGTCACCGAGACCGAGGCCACGACCGGGGTGTAGGTATTGCTGTTGGCGTCGGTGAACGACACCGTCGCCGTGTTGGTGATGACGGTGCCTTCCGGCGTTTGGGCCAGAACCGCCGAGACTCCGAACGCGGCGAGCGCGACGGCGAGAACGCCAAGCGTTCTCAACTGGACGAAGAGGCGATTCACGGCTTGCTACCCCGTTCTTGGTTACCGCCAGCGCTAGGCGCCGGGGTCGCAGGGAGTTGGACGCTGAACTCTGCTGTCACTTGCGCGTGCGACTTCACCCACCCGCGCACCCCCCAGCGCACATGGGTGTACCGGGCGGGCGGGACCGGCCGGGAGAGCTTCTTCCCGTCGACCACTTCCTGCACCATCGGCTGCGGCGAGTAGGTCCGGCCGCCGTCGCTGGAAAACTCGATCGCGACGTCGTCGCGATCTGAGCGCGCCGAACCCGCGACGTAGTGCAGCCCCGCCGGCAACGGATCGTTGAACTGCACGGTGCGCACGGAATCGGGCGTCAGATTGGTGAATGCGAGGCGGTAGCGGACGACGTCGCCGGGCATCACGACGTTCGGGTCGCCGTGTCGGGCCGCAATCGCCCGATGACGCTCGTCCCCAGCCATCAAGTTTTCCGCAGTCACCCGCAGCGCTTGGGGCTCGGCGGGGACCTGGGACCAAACTCGGCCAGCGAGTGCTGTGGTCGCGGCAAGGGCAATGCGGCAACCCAGGTGGATCGAGCGAACCATGGTGCCTTTCCTTCGGCCTCTCGGGCCGGCTGCGGCAGAGTCACTGCCGATCGCTGTGTTTAATTCTTATACGATCATTGATTTCTATACCCTATGACTAAACACAGTATCGGCAAGGGTTGTGCCGACAGTGATAGCCATGTAAAGCAATTACAATAAATAGTTTAGATTATTGGCCCGTGATTCTGTTGCATCGCTACACATCACACCTGGCCTGTCGGATGGTGTTTGCATGATTTACACTCGTGCAGTCGAGTGTTCGAAGCAGGATCCGCGGGTTGGGCGCTGGCCGTGCCGCGCACGCCGATCGCCAAACTCACTCGGCCGAATCAGCGGTGGAGCATGGACTTCCTCACCGATGCCCTGGCCGATGGGCGAAAGTTCCGGAGCCTGAGGCTCGGGGATGACCTCACCCGGGAGTCGCCGGCGATCGAGACCGACGTTTTGCTGCCCGGGGAGCGGGTCGTGGCCGTGCGCGAACGGGTGGGGGCGGAGCGAGGCTTTCCCGAGGCGATCGGGTGCGATAACGGGCCGGAGTTCCCGAGCCAGGCGCTGGATCAGTGGGCGCATGAGCGCGGCGTCCGGCTGCAGGATCTGACTCCGAGTGAGTACGCCGCAAGCTGGCCACCCTTAACCGTGGTGGACTGACCTTATACATGGAGCAGAAAAGGGGAGCAGGTCAGCGCGGTGCTGAGGCAAACGGGGCTAGGCCAAGGCACAATCCAAGAAAATCGGCATCAATTATTAACATAACGTCTGTTACCGTATAGTGTTAGGTATCCGGAAGTCCGCGGCACCGAATTTGCCTTTCTCGGGCTATCAGTAGTCATAGTCTCCAATAAACGAACGGTGTCCTAACCCGGGAGGTGGCAGTGCTGACCGGCTTCCTTCGCGCCTCCAGAGGAGCGGCCCTCGTTTTCGGGCTCCTGGCAGTCGGCGGCGTGGCCTGCGAGAGCAACCTCACCCAGCCGCCGGATCCGCTCCATGCGGTAAAGTGCGAACCGCCGGCCGCGCTTTTGGCCGGGGCACAGCCACAGCCGTTGGCGCTCGGCGCGCTTCACGCCGCGTTCCTGCACGCGGCCGGGCCGATGGCCTCCGCGCTCGGCTCGTCGGAACAAGTGAGCCAGCTCACCCAAGCGATGGAAGCGATGGCGGCGCAGGACGGTTCGTGGGCCCTGGACACGGCGTGCCGGCTCGTCATCGTGGCCTCCAACGCCCTGACGGCCATGGCTGACAACCCGGAGACTCTACCCGATCGGGATGGCGTCCGTCTCGTGCTGATCCTGGCAGCGGGAGTGATAGAGGCCGGCAGACCATGACAATCACAGTTCGGCTTCTCGCGCTCGCTGGTGCGCTTCTGCTTCCGCAGAAGCTGTCCGCCCAGGGCTGCCTGGCCGCACCACACGCGGCACGGGGCTGGCTCGGCGTCCGGGCGGCGCGCACCTCCCTCGAGCAGAATCTCGTCGGAGCGGAGCTGGGCGTGCGGGTCGGCAGGTGGGTGACGGTTCGAGCCGAGGCCGACCTGGTCCGGTTGGACGAGCCGACCCCCGCCCGCAGGCGAGCTCGAGCCGGTGTGTCGGTGGGCAGTCGCGAGTCGCCGCTTCCGGTTTGTCTCACGGTGTCGGGCGTGCTTACGGGAATGGGCGACCTCACCATCCTCACAATCCCGATCGGAATTGTCGCCGGGTGGGGAATTCCACTGGGGTGGGGCCGATCGAGTTTGACCTCCTATCTCGAACCTCGGCTGGCGTACCGCCGGGCTTGGCTCGCCGGGTTCCACAGCGTCTCCGCACCGTTCTCACTGGTGGGAGGGTCAGGGCTCAGTCTGGGAAGGGTATACGGTGGAGTCGACTTTGAGTGGGCGCCGGACGAGGGCCGAAGCTGGGCCGCTGGACTTCGTGCGGCAATTGGTTTTTGACTCGAACGGGAGACCATTGCAAATGAGCTGGCGACGATTCCACTTGAGCCTTGCGGTCGGGCTCCTTGCCCCATCGCTGGTCTTCTCGCAGAGCGGGCAGCCCTCGGATGCGAAAAGTCCGCCGCTGCGGCCGGCATCGCTGACCGCGGGGGATACGCTGATCGTTGCGTGCTTTGTCCCGGCCAGCGGAACCATCTATCGCATCGGGTTGGCGGGCCTGCCCCAGAGCTGCCTGGCCGGCAGTCACGTCCGATTCAGTTGGCAGATACAAGGCCTCCAAGGGCCCCAGGGCCTCCAAGGGGATGCGGCGGCCGCAGGCGCCCAGGGTCCGCAGGGTGCCGTTGGGGCGTTGGGCCCTGCAGGCGCGGCTGGTGCGACGGGTCCGGCGGGTGTGACAGGTCCGGTGGGTCCGATCGGTACAGTGGGTCCGGCGGGTGGGGCAGGTCCGGCAGGTCCGGTGGGTCCGAACGGCCCAGCGGGTGCGGTGGGTCCCGTGGGTCCGATCGGTACGGTGGGCCCGGCGGGTGCGGCAGGTTCGCTGGGTCCGAACGGCCCGGCGGGTGCGGCGGGCGCGGTGGGTCCCGTGGGTCCCGTAGGTCCCTTGGGTCCGGCGGGTGCGGCGGGATCGGCGGGCGCGGATGGTGCGACGGGTCCCGTAGGTCCCGTAGGTCCCGTAGGTCCATTGGGTGCGGCGGGTGCGGTGGGTCCCGTGGGTCCGATCGGTACGGTGGGCCCGGCGGGTGCGG
>CAYTMW010000033.1:0-32565 GCA_964439025.1 uncultured Gemmatimonas sp.
CGACCCAGCTCTATGAAGTGTTCCTGATGATCGGGGCGTTCATGGTGCTCTGGCGCCTGCGCACCAACGGCAAGCCCGCCGGTTGGCTCTTTGGGCTCTACCTCGTGCTCGCCGGGACCGAGCGGTTCCTGGTGGAATTCGTCCGCGCCAAGGCCGACTACCTCGCGATGGGATTGACGGTGGCACAGTTCACCGCGCTGGCGATGCTGGTGACCGGTGGAGTGCTGCTGGCGGCGTGGAGCAAAGGCCTCGAGGTGGAGCCGGGGAAGTACCTGACCGCAGGGAAGAAGAAGTGACCGGTGACCGGTGACCTGTCCCAAACGTCACCGATTGGGCCGATCGCGGTACCTCTTGAGCAGCCCAAGCAGCAATCGTTCGCATAGGTGACTCCGCCTCAATAAATCGGAGGCCATCGCCTCGGGCAGAATCTCTCCGTCGATCGCGAGTTCCAACAGCTCCGAAGTCTCCGTCGCAGATCCGTAAGCGACCGCAAGATGATTTCCGAATCGCCCCCGGTCACCCAGGGCATGACCCTCCGCGATGTTGAGCTGCACAGATAGAGCGGACCGTTGCAGCTGCTTGAATAACACCGCGGCATGGGGAGTCCAGTGGGTCTTGCCGAGCTTCAATACGGCGAGGCTGAGTGCTCTTGCTTCAATCCAGGCATTGAGGGATTTGTGGTCGCGCATACCACATGATGAGACAACGGAGCACCGCGGAGGTAATCTGAAACACCCATCACGGACCCGAAGCCCCCGGGTTGGGGGCAGGTCCAGGTTACAGGTTACAGGTTGCCGGTTACAGGTTACAGGTTACAGGTTACAGGTTACAGGTTACAGGTTATTGGTTACTGGTTACTGGTTACTGGTTACAGGTTACTGGTCACCGGTCACCGGTCACGCTCCACCGGCTTCACCTGATCCCGAATCCGCCCGAGCTCGCTGCGGACTTCCGCCAGATCCGCCTCGATCCGGTCGATCGAGCGGAGCATGTCAATCTCCTTCGGCGACGACGCGGGCCGAACGGGGTTTTCCGGGCGACTCCCCGCGGGATCGGGAATCAGCATCGGCGTCACCCGCAGGCGGCGCGGCTCGATCAGAAACGTCCACACCAGCGCGAGCGCGGCCAGGAGGAGGAGCACCCCCTGGAGGCCAAGCGATTCGACGGTCGGATAGATTCCCATGGACGGCACTCTCGGCGCCCACGCCACCGGAGTGAGCGGGATCAGGCCGGACTCCTGCAGCTCCGCGATGCCTTTCCCCGCAAACACGACCGCCATGTAGTAGAGCAGTGCGCTGGTCACGCCAAAGAGAGGCTTCAGAGGAAGCCGCACCCCGAACCGGTTGATCGCGACGTAGACGCCCGCCAGCACCACCCCACCCACCAAGATCCCGCCAAGCACTGGAACCCACGAACCCGCGCCGCCGGACACGGCGAGCGCCTTGTAGAACAGCACCGTCTCGAAGCCCTCGCGATACACGGCGAGAAACGCCACTGAGGCGAGCGCGAGCGCTGATTTCCGGGAGAGCGCTTTCTCCACCTTGCTCTTCACGAAGCGGTTCCACTTGGCGACTTCCATCTTCGACACTAGCCAGTAGCTCACGTAGAAGAGCGTGGCCATGGCTGCCATCATCACCCCGCCTTCCAGGCCCTCCTGGCTGGACCGCGAGAGGACGAAAACGGTTTCCAGCGCCAGCGCGGTGAGGAGGCTCATCGCCAGCGCGGCGCCGACGCCGAGGTGGATGTCGCGCCGGCGATGCCCATTCCCCGTCTTGACGAGAAATGCCATCAGCGCGCCGATCACGAGGATTGCCTCGAGGCCTTCGCGGACCAGAATGATGAAGGACTGGACCAGGACGTTCGAGGCGGAGTTCCGATCCTCGATGGTCCGTTCGGCGCGCTCGAGGGAGCGGGCGAGCTCAGTCCGGATCTCGCCGAGCTGCGCCGCGGTCACTCCGGTCCCGGTCCGCGTCCTGAGGCTGCTGAACGCCTCCTCGAGCCGAAGCGTGAGCGCGGGATCCTTCACCCGGAGCTGCCGCTCGACCTGCTCGAAGGTGATGTACGCGTCCATCGCCATCGCACGCGCTTCTTCGTTCCTGCCCGTGAGGGCGAGGGAGTGGGCGCTGTCGAGCTCCCGACGCACCGTGGTGAACACCTCGGCCGACACGGCTCTGGTCGCGGCCTGCATGGTGCGTACGGCGGCGAGATGCGCGTCGGAAGCGCCAGGGGGGAGAGCGGCGAGCACTTCAGCGTCACTCATCCGCGCCGTGACCGGGAAACCGCGGAGCGGCGCCGGCACCTCGCCTTCGGGCCTGGGCAGTCGCAGCGTCGAAGCATAGGCCGCCGCCGCCCAGCGATCCTCGACGGACAGGACATGCTCGTAGGGCACCATCGCCGTGCCCGCGATGCCGATGGTGATCCGACGATAGAAGTCGAGAGGTGAGCTGGCGCGGAGCGACGCGGCGTCGGCGAGATTCGCCGGCCGCGGCGTGAGCGTCGAGGCCTGGGGTCCGTCCCCGTGGCCCGTGATGCCATGGCAGACGGCGCAGGAGCTCTGATAGATCTCGCGGCCCCGGGAGAGCGAGGGCGGGTCGGTCGGAATCTCGTCGAGCGCCAGCTGGAGCTCGGTTCCCAGCGCGACCACCAACTCCTTGACGAGCCGCGTCACCGAATCCGGATCGGCGGAACGGCCAACCATCGCCTCCACGGTGGTCAGAACCGCGATGGTGGACTGCGCCGTGGCGGGCGGCAAGCGGCTCGCGTTCCGTCTCGCCTCGGCGAGAAAGAGTCGCGCCTCTTCGACTTCAGGTGCGGCGACGATCCGTCCGCCGCTCACGCCAAGGGCGTACTCCTCCGCCGCCAGTTGCGCCATCGCCGCGACCCGGCGTGCGGCAGCGGCTACTTCTGGACCCAGCGCCTGCCCCGAAAGTGGGCCGGCCCAGCCCACCGAGATCACCGCTATCGCCACCATCCCACGGATGAGAATGGCTCTCAAATAGTTTGAACGCATCGCGATCAAAAGTAGAGTGCGGAAGTCGCAATTCCAAGCACAGGGGGTCAGGCTCCTTCGATGACCGCGACAGCGCCCGCGGTCTGGGCAGTGTGGGTGAGGGAAAGGGAGATGCGGACCACTCCACCGCGCGACGCGACCTGATCCGCCTCGGCGTGGAGCCGGATGGCCGGGGGGCCGCCCCCGTGCCGAACGACCTCTATCTGCCGCCAGCGAAGGGTCCGGCTCCCCGGCAGAGACTGCAGCGCTTTATACACCGCTTCCTTTGCGGCAAGGCGGACCGCGAGGTGTTGTGCTGGAGCGGCGGCCCGGATCACATAGTCCCGCTCATCGTCGGTCAGCAGGCGTTGAAGCAGGCGGTCGCCCCAGCGATCGAGAAGGCGGGCGGCTTCCGTCGTGTCCACCAGATCGATTCCGACACCGATCAGGGCCATGGCAGGCTCCACAACCATTCGGCTGCCGGACGCAGGGCGTCGGGAACGGGGAGGTATCCGCCGAGCAAGAGACCAATCCACGCCGTCAATGCGAGCGCCGCGCCACCTCCGAGGAGAAGCGGCCACCATGGTCGCCGCCAGGCGCGAATTGTCCGGCTGCGCCCTTCCCAGAGAGCCAATTCCTCCTGCGCGGTCCGGACGAGGCGGTGCCACGACTGTTCCAACTCGCCTGCGGTCCGCCGCTCGGCCTGCTGCCACTCCGCGCCCGGCGCTTCCAGCGCGGGAGCTGCAGATTCGAGCCCGAGCCCGGCGGCAGAGAGGCGGGCAGCGAGGACCCTCCGATCTTCCGCGGAGGGGAGCTGCTGGGTCAGGCGTTTTCGAGGGTAGCGGGAATAGGCGGCCGACTCGCGAATCTGGCGATCGATCCGCTGGGTGAGCGCCGTTGCGCTTCGCTCCGCTGCGTCATCCCAGATCTGGAGCCAGGCCCGCGGTCCGAGCGCCGTGCGAGCGCCGGGTTCGTCGCCCGCGGCAGCGAGTGTGCGCGCCCGACCGGCCCGCTCGAACAGGGCGCCCACCATCGAGAGACGTACCGGGTCGAGTACCGCGTCTCCCGAGGCGGGGTCGGCCGGCTCAACCAGGGTGCCGAGCAGCGGTCCCAGCTCCGGAATGATCATCGCGCGTTCCAGGAGGGGAGCTCGCCCGCAAGCTCGGCGGCCGCCAGGACGGGGGCGCGACCCGTCCGCTCGGCGTAGCGCGCGGCAAACGCGGTGAGCGAGCCGGCGGTGAATTCCGCGCGAGGGAGTCCCACGGCAAGCAGCCCCGCTTCGATGCCCGACGGGTCTCCTTCGACCTCGATCAGCACATCCATGCGGGGATACCATTCGAGCCGCAGGTCGGCGCTGCCGAGGTGGTAATACTCGACGTAGCGGTCGATCGCGTAGATGCGCCGGTACCCCAGCGCCTCGAGCAGATCCTCGGTTGGGCCGGTGCGCGGGCGGACGCAGTACTCCAGCTCGGGGCGGGTCTTGTATCCGTCGGCGGTGATGCGTGTGGGACCCTTCCATCCGAGAATGGTCTCCCGCATGCCGTCATCATGCTGGAACACCCGAAGCCGAAGGACTTCATCCCGCGCCAGCAGCTCGCCGTCCCTGTCAAATCGCACATCGGACATCAGCCCGTGGAATCCCGGACGCGCCCCCGCGGCGGCCAGGCGGGCGCGGACCAGCTTCGGATCGGCGACGACCGCCTTGAGCTCGTGCTCTAGAATAGAATCGCCTCCACCGCCCGCCCGAGCTCGCTGAAATCGGCGAACACGGCGTGCGCACCGGCCTCCTCGAGCTCCGCCACTGTGTATCCTCCGGTCGCGACGGCGACGGTCCTCGCGCCGATTCCGTCGGCGCATCGAATATCCGCCGGTGTGTCGCCGATGATCACCACCTCCGCGCCGGTCGGGATCCTGCCGAAACGGGGCTCGGCTCTCTGCGCCGCGATCCCCGGCAGCTCGCCGCGGCGCGCGTGATCCGACCCGTACGCCCCGACCACGAAACGATCCGGATCGAGACCCGCGGCGCGCAGCTTGAGCCGCGCCCCGGGAACCACATTCCCCGTGAGCAGACCAAGCACGACGGTCGGGTCCGCCTCCAGGGCATCGAGCAGCGCGGGAACGCCGGGCATCAGACGGGAACGGTGGGCATGCTCGGCGAGGTCGCGCTCGAGATGGGCGAGGTAGTTGGCGAGCACTCTCGCGATAAGGTTCGGGTCATCGGGCGCGGGATGACCCGCCGCCTCGAGCAGCTCGGTGACGATCTGGGGATCGGTCTTGCCGTCGAAGCGGATTCCCGCCCCCAGGGCGAGATCGACCCCGTCGTCTCCGAGCGCGGCGTGAATCGCGCGCCGGCCGGCGCCGTCGCTCAGGAGGAGGGTCCCGTCGATGTCGAAGAGGACGAGCTTCCGCTTCACGCCGGAGTCGAGCCGGTCGTGCTTTCCGCCGCGCACCGCCGGCAGAGCGTGACGCCGCGGAGGTTGCAGATGACGCAGATGAAGGTGGCGCAGCGGGAGCAGGGATATCCCTCGGAGGCCCGCTCCTCCCGCCCACAGGCGCGACACTCCATCGCGTCGCTCGCGGGGGGCTTGGGCGACGAGGGCTTCATGGCCGGCTAATCCGTGATGCCGTAGAGCTTGATCTTGTTGATGAGCGTGGCACGCGAGATTCCCAGCTCCTTCGCTGCGCGGGTCCGGTTGCCACCGTGATAGCGGAGGGTGCGCTCGATGTGCTGGTTCTCCAGATCGTCCATGCTCATCGGCGTATGCCGCCGGTCGCCCACGCCGGGACGGGCGCGGAACTCACCCGGCAGATGCTCGACGCCGACGGCGATCTGCCCCCGTGCCAGCAGCATCGCGCGCTCCAGCACCTGCTGCATCTCGCGGACGTTCCCGGGCCAGGCGTACTCGAGGAGCCGGCCCTGCGCGTCCGGCGTGATGATCGGCGGACTGTCGGAATAAATGCCCTTGAGCTCGCCGTGGATTGCCGCGATGAGCCCCGCCCGGTCGTCCTGCGACCGGTCCCGGAGCGGAGGCAGCGCGAGGGTCATCACGTTCAGGCGGTAGAACAGATCCTGGCGGAACCGCTCGGCGTCCACTTCCGCTGCGAGGTCGCGTCGAGTGGTGACCACGAGGCGGGTATCCACCGTGATGTCGTGGGTCCCGCCGAGCCGCCGGAAGGTGCGGGTCTCCAGTACCCGAAGCACTCTGGGCTGCAGCTCCGCCGGAAGCTCGGCGATTTCGCGCAGCAGAAGGGTCCCCCCTTCGGCGAGCTCGAGATATCCGCGGCGGCGCGAGGTCGCCTCCACAAAAGCGCCGCGCTCGTGCCCGAAGATCAGCGATTCGAGATAGGCGGGATTCTGGCCGCCGACCCCGACTTCCATGAAGGGCTTTCCCGCCCGCACGCCGAGGTCGTGGATGACCCGGGCCGCCCATGCCTTGCCGACGCCCGTCTCGCCGGTGAGAAGCACGGTGGTTCGCTCGCTCTGGGCGAGGAGACCGAGCTGATTGGCAAGTTGGCGCATCGCGGCCGATCCGCCGAGCGAGTCGGCGCCGAATCGGGGCGATCCCCCCCGGATCACCGCCTCCGCCGCCCGTCGGCGTCGGCCCTCGGCCCCGGCCTGCTGCGCCAGAGTGAAGAGAAGATCAGGATCGGTCGAGGTATCGGCCACTCTGCTTGCACCGGCGACGAGAGCCCCGGCGGTGGCCTCCGCGGAGAGATTCTCCCCAAATCCGACGACAAGGGCCTCGAACGCGGCAAGCCGTCCCACCAGCGCGGGAGAAGCTTCCGCAAGATGCATGGCCAGGCAAACGACGTCCGGACGGTTGCGCTCCAGCGTGGTGACTCCGGCTTCGCCGGTCAGCTCGCGCAGCACCTCGCATCCGGCCTGCTCGAATTGCGCCCCGATCGAGCGAAGGAGGTTGCTGTCATCGTGAATGAGGAGGATGGAGTCGGTCATTGTGTCAAGATATAAGACGCAAAGGCGCAAGGGCGCAAGGACGCAATGACGCAAGGCAGTTCACTTTGCGACTTGGCGCCTTTGCGCCCTGGCGTCTTTACGGCGTCATCACCGTGAGGCACCGCGGCACCACCTCCGCCGTAAACGGCGTCACACCCACCGGATCGCCGTCGACCTGCACCGGCAGCGGCTCGGCCGGTTCGACGGTAAAGCGGGTCCCGCGGGCGTAATGAAGGTAGGGCGTTTCGCGGATCACCTCGCGCCGACCGTCGAGCACGACCCGGCAGAGCCCCCGAATGCCTTCCCAGGTCGAGTCCGCGGTCACTGCGACGAGATCGAGCATCCCGTCATCGGGGGTGATCTCAGGACGCACCCGGACCACGGGAGGAATCATCTCCCCGCAATTCATGATCAGCACCAGCGCGGCGCGAACGTCGAACGGCTCCCCGTCGACCGTGATTCTGCACGCGGTGCTCCGGAGCCCGGGGAGAACCCGCAAAGTCGAGGCCCAGTAGGCGCCGATCCCCCAGCGCCTCTTGTCCGCCGCGGCGGTCGCGCCCATGACCAACGCATCCACGCCGGCGCCACAAGCCACGCCGAAATAGTGGGTGCCATCGGGGAGGACCACCCTGCCGAGATCGATCCGCCGGCGACGCCCGGTCATCAGGATCTGGGCAGCCCGGGCAGGATTCGCCGGGATCCGGAGGTTGCCCGCCAGGACGTTGCCGGTGCCGCCGGGAATAAAGGCGAGCGGCACCTCGGTGCCGACGAGGGAGGCGGCCGCCTGCATGGTGGTGCCGTCGCCGGCAAAGACGGCGACGACGTCGACGCCCGACTCGACGGCCTGCCGGGCCAGTTCGCGTGCGTCACCGGGGCCGGTGGTGACGGCGACGTCGATGCTCCACCCGGCGCGGCCCAGGTACTGAGCCACACGACGCGGCGTGTTCTCGTTGGTGCGGGCGGCGACGGGGTTCGTGATCAGCAGGGCACGGGCCACCTCAGTAGTCCCGGTCCCACCGGAGCTCCGCCCCGAACTGATACCGCCGGGTTGAAGACAACGCATCGGCGGCGAGCCCCTGGGCAAAGCAAGTCTGCAGCGGCTCGGCCGAGATCACCGCCCTGAGCTCCCGGACGAACCGGTACTCGATACTCGCACCCAGATTTCGGGCGCCGAACGCCTGGCCGTTGCTGAAGCAGAAGCCGGCGTTCGCGGTGATGAAGAGCTTGCTGGTGATCGCTCGCCCGATGGCGAACTGGGTCGGCGAGGTTCCTCCGCCGATGAAGCCGGAGGGCGAGAGCCCGGGCCGGATCTGGAACAGCCCTTCGGACGTTCCCAGGATGGCACGTTGCAGCTCGCTGGTCAGCAGGTTGGTGGCGTAGGCCACGGCGGCGGAGATCTGTCCATCCGTGTTGCTGATATCGAGCTGCCCGGCGGCCCGGGGGTCGGTGGTGCCGAACACCAGCAGCGAGATCAGCTGCGGCTCGGGAATCGGCGGCCGGTCCGGCGGGGTCCGCAGCGTCAGCTTGGGAACTTCGAGGGTCCCCCCGATGTGGGCAATCACCGGCACATCGCCCTGGGTACCTTGCGCATTCCGCACGACATGCCGGGCCTCGACGTCGAGTTCGGCGTTGAGATCGCCGAAGTACCGCACCGTCCCCCGCTCGACCTCGAAGGTCCGGTTGAGCAGAAGCGGGATGTTGAGCGTATAGGTGCCGCGGGGCGTATCGAGGGTCCCATCGATCCGGTAGACTTTCCGGTTCTTGTTCACCCGGAGCCGGCCCTCGAGCTGAAAGTTCGCCTCGAGGGATCGAAGCCAGACCGATTCGCCGATGATGAAATCCAGATCCCGGATCGCGAGGGAATCGAGGAAGCGGCTCTGGAACGAGGACTGGAGATGGGACCGCCGGAGCTCCAGCGTATCGACCAGGTCGGCATTCATCGGATCTTCCAGGTTGACCAACTCCTTGGTGATCAGGTCCGCGAAATAGATGACGCTCTCGGTCAGCCGGCCTGCCCCGGTGAGCACCGGGTGGGCAAACGACCCGCTCAGACGGACGTCCCCCCAGCTCCGGATCTTCAGGTAGTTGGGCACATTGATGAGCGGGAAGTCGCGGGCGGACAGATCGAGCCCGAGGATCGGCTGAGTCAGCTCGGCCAGCCGGATGCCGCCGGTGGCGATGAGGTCGCCGCGCTCCTCCCCCTGCACCCGCAGGCTGTCGGTGCTGATGGAATCGCCGGCAAACCGGAAGGTTCCGTTGATGGCCTGGTACCGGACGCCCAGGCTCGGCACGTCGCTGGCGCCCTCCTCGATCCTCAGGTATCCCGCCAATCGGGGAGCTTCCCAGCTCCCTTCGATCCGGGCATCCATGTCGATGGTGCCGGTGACGTTGCGCACATTGGGTGTGAAGGCCTCGATAATCGCCAGGTCGACGCTGTCTCCCTTGGCGACGATGGTGACCGGGCCAGCAAGCCGGCGCTTCGGCGTGATCCCGAGCGCCAGGTCGAACGGAAGACTGGCGTCCACTTCGACCACTGGCTGCCCGGTGCGCCAGAAAGTCATGTTGCTCCGGAGCAATTGCTCCCGATAATCGAACGCCGCGCGAATCAGTGGAGCCTGGAAATCGCCGAAGACCGACCCGGTGATCGTCGACGCGCCGCGGAGGGTCGGCATCAGCTTGGTGCCGCCGAGGCGCGCATCCACTGCAAGAGACCCACGAATTCCAGTGGTATTCAGCTGCAGCAGACCGTACACGTCGCCTATCTCGATTCCGAGCGCGGTGATCGAGAGCTCGCCCGGAGATTGTCCCGGCACCTCACCGGAGAGTTCGATGCTTCCGGAGCCATCCACGGTGGCGAACCGCACCGTGTCGAGCGAAATCCCCGCGTCGGCGACTCTCGCATCGAAGGGCGCCAGAAGCTCCCATTCGCGGCCCTGAAGAGCAAGCCAGAGACTGTCGGCGTGGAAGAGCTGCGCGCCCGCGAGCTGCTGCCATCGCCCCCCGGCACGGAGCTTCACCAGGTTTCTTCCTTCCCCCGCTGCCTCCCAGTGCATCGAGTCGCTCTTGCCCCGGAATCCGCCGGCGAGGTTGCCGAACGCGTAGTTCCGCCAGTAGAGGGAGTCGGCGCGGAGCGTGGAGGCGAACGTGGAATCCGCGGTCCTGAGGGTCACGTTGGCAAGAAGGGTTTTGCCGCGATATCCCAGCCAGTGCACCGAATCCACGGTGGCCGCGATCCCCACATTCAGCGCTCCCAGCGCGCCGTCGACCGTGATGTCGGCGCGGCCCCGCCCTCCCATGGTCACGTCCCCCCTCAGGGTATCTCGAACGAACCCGGTCATGGCGAGGGCGAGGGAGTCGAACGGTGCGAGATCGGCCGCCTCCAGGTGGAGCGCCAGCTTGCCGGTCTTGGGAGCTCGCCACCCGATCGAGCCGGCGCCCTCCACCCGGATCGCCTTCCACGAGACCGTCACTGTGTCCACAACGATTAGACTGTCCGCCGCGTGGATCCTCGCCATGGCGGAATCGAACGCCATTTCGCGGAATGTTCCCGCACCGAGGGAAAGATCCATCCGCCCGACCGGGGCGGTTGTCCCGTCCATGACGCCACTGGCGACCAGCGTGCCGGACAGCCGGGATGGCGTACCGGTCGCGCTGAGCGCGGCGAGATTGACCCCTTCGAACACCAAGCGAAGAGAATCGGCGCCGTAACGCGGCGGCAGCAGCGTCACTCGGCCGAGGGCGATGACGTGGCCGATCTCCCCGTTCACATCCGCATCCACCGCAAGATTGTCGAGCGTCCCGGAAAGCTTCACCCGTCCCCCCAGCGCACCCCGGGCGGTCAGAGTCGGGAACGCGCGGCGGATGCCCTCGAAGTGGAGCGAGTCGAGCACCACCTCCACCTCGAGCGCCAGCACCGTTCCCCGGGTGTCGAGGCGCACTGTCCCGGACAAGCGGCTCGCCGGACGTTCGGCATCCTGGTGCACCGCGTTTCCTGCGAACACCACGTTTTTCCAAGGCCCGGTGAGGGTACCGTTTAGACCGAGTCGGCCCTCGAGAATCACCGCGGGAGCCACCAGACGCACCGTGCGGAGATCGAGATCGGTGTCGCGGAGCCGGGCGCCACCGAAGAACATTCCCTCCGCTCCCCCGAGCCGGAGGTTTCCGTCGAGGGCGAGCCGGCTCTCCGCGCCGCCGGGCACCATTGCGTCCTGGAAGACCCAGTCGAGGGCCACGGTCATTCCGTCGAAGAACCCGTCGGCGCGGAGCGGGCCGCTGATCCGGCCGTGGAGGGGAAGCGTGTCGAGGAAGGGCCGTACCACGTCGAGATCGAGATTGCCGAGCGCCAGCTGGAGGCCGCGGAAGCCGAGGCCGCGGTGAATATCGGTGATCGCGACGAGGCGGCCGGTGACCTGGGTGGTGGAATCCCCGACCGAGAGCTGGGGAATGTCCCACTCGGTGCGGACCCCGCTCAGGGAATTGGCCCGGAGCCGCGCCGACCCGGTGAAGTCGGGAAAGTTCGGAGAAACCCATCGAAAATCCGCCAGCGCAAGCCGGGGAGCCTCGAAGGTGAAGTGGTACATGATCGTATCGCGGGGCCAGTCGAGCCGCCCCGCGCCGCTTCCGGTGGTGCCGGGAAGCTCGAAGTGCTCGAGCTCAAACAGCAGGCTGTCGTTCTTGGTTCGGATCCGCCCGCGGAGATCGCGAACATCCATCGCCGGATCGCTGATGCGGGCGGCGAGACGACGGATGTCCAGCGTGGTCGGCTGATCGTCGGGGGACGAGATCAGCGCCCGAGGAATGTCGGCCTCGACACCTTGCAGTGTCCGCACCAGCTCGAGCCCTTCGGGTCCGCTCTCGATCCGGCGTCCGGACTTCGAACGCTCGAAGCTGAGCGCGGAGTCGACCTGGCGCGGCGTGCGGAGCCGACCGTCGGGATTCCATGGAAGCCGGATGGTGATCCGGCCGCCCTCGACCCGCAGATTCTGAATTTCCACCAGCTGCGCGGGACCGGTTCCTCTGGGGCCCTCGCCGAGCCGGAAAATCTCCTGATAGTTGAGGCGGCCATTCCGGCGCTTGATGATCTGGATGTCCGGATCCTGGAGGCTAAGGGCCCCGAGGACCATCCGGCCGCCAAGGAGATTCCCGAGCCCGTAGCGCAGCTCCACTTTGGGAATCTCCGCGAAGAGCACGCCGGTGGAATCGCGAATGACTACCCTTTCGAGGGTGAATCCCTTGAGCCAGCGGCCGCTCACCGAGCCTACTTGCAGCGAGCCGCGCACCATCCCCTGGGCCTGCTCGTTGATGAATCGGGCCACGAGGCGGAGGCCAGGGGGCGTCCAGAGCACGGCCGAGACGACGCCGAGCACCGTGGCGACGATTCCACAAAAGAGGACGAAGACTCCGCGGGCGATCCGGCGACGCATCAGAAGGCCTGCCCGACCCCGAATTGCACCACGATACCCCGCCCGGTGTTCACGGTGCGGCGGTAGCTCTCCTGAAACAAGACGATGTCACCGTCGTTCTGAATGAGGAAGAGGCGGCTCGCCGGCAGGCGATGCGGATTGTAGGCCACGTCCAGTCGCGCGGGACCGAGCGGGGTCAGAAAGCGAATCCCGGCTCCGGGTGTGAACCGCATGACCGGCGTACCACCCTGCCCCTCTCCCCCCCGCTGCCAGACGGTTCCCGCGTCCACGAAGGCGGCCAGCCGCAGCCGGTCTCGAAGGAACGGAGAGGGAACCCGGACCTCGACATTCGCGACGATCAGCGAGTTGCCCCCGGTTGCCGCATTTCTGACCAGCGAATCGCGAACGAACGGAAGCCCGGTGAGCGTATCGGTTCCGAGCTGCGATTCCAGGATGATATAGACGAGGGGCCCGAGCTCGTTTCGGTTATAGCCGCGAACGTCGTTGGGTCCGCCGGCGTAGAAGCGCTGCTCCGGCGGCACGAAGTTGCCCGCGCTCCCACCGAGGGTGACGAAGGGCGACACCACCATGCCGGCGCGGAGATGCAGCGCCAGCACCATCGAGCCGAAGGGCTGGTAGACCGCCGCGTCACCGATGGCCCGAGTGAACTGGCTGAGCGACGACGACCCGATCAGGCGCGAGCTGTGGCTGATCTCCGCCGAGAGGGCCGAGCCGCGTGACGGGTCGAGCGGGTTGTTGACCCGGGTGCGCTGGGCGAGCGCCGACAGAGTGGCGATGATGCGCTTCTGCCTGAGCTGGCTGATATCGGTTTCGGTGCAGGCGTTGAAGAAGGCGCAGAAGGAAACGGTGTTGGCCTCGGTGGAGCCGTACGCCAGCCGGTAGGTGAACGAGAGGGGGGTCCGCGACTCGGTTTCCCGGAGCAGGGTGATGCTGCCACCCAGCTCTTCGCGCCGATACACCGCGAATTCGCTGCGCCGCTCGGCGAAGAGCGCGAGCGCGACGGAATTGGAGGGCGAGATGAACACCGGCCGGCGGAACGAGGTCGTGATGTTGTAATTCATCAGCGACGAGCCGAGCGAATCGTCCTTGAGAGCTGAACAGATCGAATTCTCCAGCGCCGTCACATGGGTCGGCCGGCCGACCCCGAGCTTCGATACCTGCGCCGAGACGTCGAAGACCTGGCCCCGGCCCATGGCGTTGCGCTTGGTCCATCCGAGGCCGGTCCGGAAGCAGTCGTTCGTCCCGAAGCCCACCGCCGCGCGCGCCCGGTGCATCGGGCCTTCCTGCACCTGGATGGTGAGCGGAACCGTTCCCGACCCGGGCACGAAGTGCGCCGTGTCGAGCTCGACCGTCGCGTAGCGGAAGAGCTCGGATCGGTAGAGCTGGCGCTGGCTTTCGACCAGGTCGCGGCGGTTGAACGGCAGGCCCGGCTCGGTCGCGAGCAGCGATGCGACGAAGCTCGAGTCGATCAGATTCGTTCCCCGAACGTGAATCTCACCGATCACCGAGGCTTTGCCCGGCTGGACCAGCAGGGCGATGTCGGCGGTGCGTGCCTCCCGGTTCACGTCGGTTTTCTCGATCAGGACGC
Source organism: uncultured Gemmatimonas sp. (assembly GCA_964439025.1). Taxonomy (GTDB): domain Bacteria; phylum Gemmatimonadota; class Gemmatimonadetes; order Gemmatimonadales; family GWC2-71-9; genus JABFSM01. Next base: position 13,956 of record CAYTMW010000033.1, read on the forward strand.
GAACCTCCGGATATCCCAGGTTCTGCAGCCGGGTGATCAGCGTATCGGCGCTCACCAGGAGCAGGTCGCGGTCGTAGGGCTCCCCGGTGCGGAGCGCCAGGTCGCGTACCAGGCGGTCAAAATGGTCGAGGGAGTCGAGTCCCCGAATCTCGAGCGTCCGCACCAGGACCGGATCACCTTCGGTGATGTGAAAGGTGATGTAGGCGTCGTCGGTGGTGCGGATCACGGTGGTGTCGACCTTCACCTCCAGGAACCCCTTGCGCTGGTAGAAGGTCTTGAGCCGGACCGCATCGACGCGGAGGGTGCGCTCGTTCAGACGGCGCTTGACGCCGAGGCCGGTCCAGCGGACCCAGCTCGTGGCGGCGAAGAAGCTCGAGTTGGTCGTGGCGATCGACGCAGCCAGAATGCTGGGGTCGAAGGACTTGTTGCCGGAGAACCGGAGCCGACGGATCACCAGGCCCTCCTCCACGCCCTGCGCGGCGAGGGGAAGTGCCGGCAAGGCACACAGTATCGAGCAGACCAGGGCAATCGCGGCGCTCCGCCGGGACGAAAGCATCCGGGGGCCGCCAGGGCCCATGGGTTCATTTGACGACACGGTGCAAATCTAGTCTTATTCTCCCGCCGCCTCCTCCTGGCCAAAGCCTCCCATGCACCGAACGCTGGCACTCTACCTCGCCGGACTCTGCCTCGCTCCCGCGCTCGGAGCGCAGTCGCTGGCCAGGCGCCTCGACCGGCTGCTCGATACCCCGCCGTTCGACCGCCATCACTGGGGCGTCGTGGTGCTCGACACCACCGGGAAGGTCCTCTACGGCCGCAACGCCACACGCCTCTTCGTCCCGGCCAGCAATATCAAGCTGGTGGTGAGCGCGGCCGCGACGGTCCTGCTTCCGCCGGACGGGACGGTTGCGACGAGTGTCTACGGGGCGGGGCCAGTGGAAAACGGCGTGCTGCTCGGCGATCTGGTGCTCTACGGCCGTGGCGACCCGACGATGAGCCGGCGCTGCTACGACGCCGACACGACCCGCGCCGGCGCCTGCGAAACCGATCCGATGCGCCGGATGCGCGATCTCGCCGCCGCGCTCCGAGCGAAGGGCATTCGCCGGGTCGCCGGGAATATCGTGGGCGACGGCAGCTATTTCGAGCCGGCGATCGTACACGAGACCTGGGAAGAGGGCGACCTGGTGTGGTGGTACGCCGCGCCGGTGTCGGGACTGGCCTTCAACGACAACAGCATCGACGTGCAGTGGGGGCCAGGACCCCAAGCGGGGGCGCCGGGGCGCGTCAGCATCGCCCCCGACTTCGGCGAATTCACGCTGGAGAACCGGACGTGGACCTCGGTGGAGCGGGGCGATGGGCTGGACATCGGCCGCCTGGGCCCGCTGGCGCTCTGGGCGGGTGGCTCGATTACGCAGTCCGCAAACCCGCGGACCTCCTCCATCGCGCTCCAGGACCCCAATCGATACGCCGCGAGCGCGCTGCGGCAGGCGCTCGCCGATCAGGGGATCTCGGTGCAGGGAGCGACCATCTCGACCACCGATTCCTCCCGGTACGGAGCGGCGCGCCGGACCGAACCGCTCGCGGAAACAGCCTCGCGGCCCTTCCGGGAGTGGCTGGTACCGATTCTCGGGCCCAGCCAAAACCTCTTTGCGGAGATGATGCTCAAGCAGGTGGGGAAGCTGGTGAAGGGGGAGGGGAGCTGGCGCGCCGGGCTGGAGATCGAGCGCCGCTTCCTGATCGACTCGGTGCGAATCGATTCGACTCAATTCGCCCTGCGCGACGGCTCCGGCCTCTCCCACACGAATGTGATGAGCCCCGGGGCCTTTGCGAAGCTGCTCCTGTGGCTCTCGCATCATCCGCGTTTCGCTTCCTTCGAGCAGGCCCTGCCGGTGTCGGGGCGGAGCGGCACCATCCGGACCCGCATGGTGGGAACGGCGGTGGAGGGACGGGTCAAGGCCAAGACGGGTTCCATCTTCCGGGTGAACGCCCTGTCCGGCTATGTGCTGCTCCCCGACGGCCGGACGCGGATCTTCTCCATTCAGACGAACAACCACGACCTGGGCGGCACGGCGATGCTGCGGCGGATCGATAGTCTGGTGGTGGAGATCGGGAGACGATGAGTGCTAACCGCTATCGGCTCACCGCTAATCGCTGTTAGCGGTGAGCCGATAGCGGTGAGCACCATCTAGCTGGTCTGCTGGTCGACGAAAATGTCGAGCTCCGAGCTGTGCCCCGGATCCACCTTCCGCTTGGGATCGATGTAGTGAACTGCATTGTTGACGGCGGTGGCGGCTTCACCCGCGCCGGTTGCGATCAGTTTGAGTTTTCCCTCATAGGTTGCGATGTCGCCCGCCGCATAGATCCCCGGTACGTTGGTGCACATGACCCGGTTCACCACAAGGTGGGCTTTCTCAGTATCCAGTCCCCAGGCCTTGATCGCGCCGAGATCGGAATGAAAGCCCAGTTGCGGGAGCACCGCATCGAACGGCAGCGTCTCGACCCCGTGCGTCTTGTTGTTCAGCAGCGTCACCCGCTCGATCCGCTCGCCCCCCTCGATGGATTGCACCTCCGTGAACGTGCGCACGTCGCAGCGCCCGGTTTGCTGCAGCCGCTCGACTTCGCGGAGGGTCGCGGCGTGCGCGCGGAAGCCGTCGCGGCGGTGAATCAGCATGACCGAGCCGGCGATGCCGGCCAGGTTCACCACCCAGTCGAACGCGGAATCTCCTCCGCCCACGATCAGAACCCGCTGCCCGGCAAATCCGCTCGGATCGAGGACTTTGTAGTCGAGGCCCCGGCCTTCCCAGACCTCGACACCCTCCGCCGGCAACTTCCTCGCTTCGAACGCGCCGATCCCCCCGGCGATGAGCAGCGTCCGCGTGGGATAGACCTCCTTTTCGGTCTCGAGCAGAAAGTGCCCGATGCCCCCATCCTCCACTTTCCGGAGTCCGGTCACGATCTCGTCGAGGCGCACCTCGCAGCCGAACTGCAGCGCCTGCTCCGTAAGACCCTTCACCAGATCCTTGGCGAGCACCTTGGGAAAGCCCGCGACATCGAAGATGTATTTCTCGGGATACAACGCCACGAGCTGGCCGCCGAGCGCCGGCAGCGCATCGACCACACGGCACGAAGCGCCGCGCATCCCGGCGTAGAAGGCGCCGAAGAGCCCGGTCGGCCCGCCGCCGATGATGGTGATGTCTGTTATCACGTCGCACAATATAGACGGAGGGAGTAAGCGGTGAGCGGTGAGAGGGAGGCGCCGCTTACCTCTCACCGCTCACCGCTCACCTGCACTATGTTTCGCACATGAGGATCTACACCCGAACCGGTGACACCGGCGAGACCGGTCTCTTCGGCGGTGGCCGTGTTTCGAAAGCCAATGTGCGCGTCGCGGCCTACGGCGATGTGGACGAACTCAACTCCGCCCTGGGCGTCGCTCGCGCGACGGAGCCCGGAGCGCTCTTCGATCCGGAGCTCGAGGCCATCCAGCGCGACCTCTTTTCCATCGGGGGGCACCTCGCCACGCCTGACCCGGTGAAAGTGCGCGGCGCACTCGCGAAGGCGAGTCTCTCGTCCTCGCGTATCCTGGAATTCGAGACCGCTATCGACTCGGCCGACGCGGAGCTTCCACCGCTTCGCGCGTTCGTCCTTCCGGCGGGCACGCCGAAGTCCGCCGCCCTGCACCTGGCCCGCACCGTCTGCCGCCGGGTGGAGCGGAGCGTGGTGTCGCTCGCACGAGAAGAGCCGGTGCCGGAGCTCTTCCTCGTGTATCTCAACCGCCTCTCGGACTACCTCTTCACGCTGGCCCGGCTCGCGAATCTCCGAGCCGGGCGCGGCGACGTGACCTGGTAACCGTGGACCCGGTAGTTCGGGTCAGACACGCGGTGGGGAGCTATCCCGTGATGGTCGAGGCGGGGCTGCTCGGTCGTCTGCCGGCGCTCGCCGAAGAGCTGCTCCCCGGACGGCGGCTGGTCGTCATTACCGATCGCACCGTCGCACGCGCCGTTTCCCACCAGCTCAATGTTCCAACCCTTGTCATAGCACCGGGAGAGAGCTCCAAATCACGGGTGCGCTGGAGCGCCCTGACGGATCGGATGCTCGACCTCGGCTACGGCCGCGATTCGGCGATCATCGCCGTCGGGGGCGGGGTCGTGGGGGACCTCGCCGGGTTCGTCGCTTCGACCTACCTCCGCGGAATCCCCTGGCTCTCGGTCCCGACATCGCTCCTCGCGATGGTGGATGCCTCCATTGGAGGGAAGACCGGCGTCAATGTCCGCCAGGGGAAGAACCTGGTCGGAGCATTCCACCCGCCTGAAGCCGTGCTATCGGACCCCGATGTGCTTTCCACGCTGCACCCCGAGCATCTGGGCGCCGGACTGGTCGAGGCGCTCAAGCACGGGGTGGTGGCCGATGCGGAATATTTCGAATGGATCGGCGCCCATGCGACGCGCCTGCTGGCCCGCGACCGCGCCGTCGTGGCCGAGCTGGTGTCGCGCAGCGTGGCGATCAAAGCCGCCGTGGTGGGGGAAGACGAACGGGAGCGGGGCCGCCGGGCCGTGCTCAACGCGGGGCATACCGTCGGCCATGCCATCGAACGGGTGAGTGACTTCACCGTGCTGCACGGGAATGCGGTCGCGATCGGCCTGGTGGTGGAAGCGCTCCTGGCCCACCGGCTCGGACTCGCCGAGCGCGCCCTCGCTCCGACCATCAAACTCGCGCTCGAGCGGTTCGACCGGCCGACGATGCTGGACGTCGCATGGGATGACGAGGCATTACTCGATGCGATGGTGCAGGATAAGAAGAACCGCTCCGATACCCTGCGGTTCGCTCTCCCGATAAAGGTGGGTTCAATGGCCGGACAGGATAGCAATTGGACGGTGCCGGTTTCGCGCGAAACGATACAGACTGTTCTTTCAACAGCGCGAACTTCCGCGACGCTGTACTGAGTTTTCCACTCTTTGTCATCCCGGTGACAGCAGTACTAAACAATTGTACTGCAATCGTTTGTAAGCAATTTTCCACGTCGCAGTGGACAACTTGGTTGTGGGGAAAGTGGAGGAAATCCAGAACCCATTGATACGTATTGTTTTGTGATGTTGATATTGTCTAACTCTTGACCGTCAAAAAATCGTTCGCTAGATTCGGTCCGTCCGTCAGGCCCCCACACCCAAATCGCGACCCGCTTTCGCGGGTGACTTTCGTGGAAGTGCGCAACCGCGGCATCGACCCCGTGAGAGGTGGCATGTCCTACGTCCGGCAACGTTCCGCCCCCCGTGCCCTGTCCAAATCCGCACCCAACAACTCCTTCGATCAATACCTGCTCGACATCCGCAAGCTCCCGATGATCGCGGATCCGAAGGAGGAGATCCGGCTCGCCAAGCGAGCGCGGAAAGGAGATCAGGCCGCGATGGATCGCCTGGTCACGGCGAATCTCCGTTTCGTGATCTCCTACGTGAAGCGCTTTCAGGGTCACGGTCTCGACCTCTCCGAGCTGGTGGCGATCGGGAACGAAGGGCTGCTCAAGGCGGTTCGGAAGTTCGATCCCGCCCACGGCGTCAAGTTCATCAGCTACGCGGTGTGGTGGGTGCGCCAGTGCGTGCTCAAGGCGCTGGCCGAACAGACCCGCACGGTGCGCATCCCGCTCAATCAGAACGCGGCGCTGATGAAGATGGCCAAGATCGAGAGCCTGCTGTCCCAGGAGCTCGGCCGCTCGCCCACCGACGCCGAGACCGCGCAGGTGCTCGACGAGCCGGTAGAGACAATCCGGCAGGCGCGGCTCGTCACGACCGTCGAAGTCTCGCTTGATGCGCCGGTCGAGCGGCACGATTCGGGCGCCTCCACCTTCGGTGAGCGGGTCGCCGGCACCGGCACCGGCGATATCGAGGACCTGGTGGATACCGGGCTCCGGCGGGAGTTTCTCTCCTCCCTCTTCCGCCAGTATCTCACCCCGCGTGAGCAGCGCATCCTGGCGCTGTATTACGGGCTGGAGGAAGGCAGCGAGTCGCTCACGCTCGAGGGGATCGGCGCTATGCTCGGCGTCACCCGCGAGCGGGTCCGGCAGATTCGTGAGCGCGCCTTCGAGAAGCTGAGGAATGCGCCGGAAGTCAAACATCTGCGCAATTTTCCTTCCGCTGCCTAGGGAGCAGGCAACTGGCAACAGGCAGGAGTGAACGGCTTTTCCTGCTGCCTGCTGCCTGCTGCCCCCAGTAGATTTCGGGGGTGCACACCCAACCTCCGATCCCGACCGAGCCACTCGTCGCCATCCTCACCGGGATCGTCGGAGCCCGCTGGGTCCGGGATCGCAAAGCCGAGCTCCGCACTTTCGAGGGTGACGGCCTCCCGACTCACGCCGCGCTGCCCCGGCTTGTCGTCCTCCCGGGCAGTCGTGACGAGGTCATTGCGGTGGTGCGCGCGCTCCACGACTCGGGCAGCCCCTGGGTAGCGCGCGGCGCAGGCACCGGCCTCTCCGGTGGCGCGCTTGCCTCGGAAGACAGCGTCCTCGTGGTGCTCACCAGACTGAATCGCATTATCGCGCTCGATCCCCTGCGGCGGCGCGCGGTGGTGGAACCCGGAGTCGTCAACGCCCGGCTCTCCGAAGCGGCGCTGCCCCACGGACTCGCCTACGCGCCCGATCCCTCCAGCCAGAGCGCCTGCACGCTCGGTGGCAACGTCGCCGAGAACGCGGGCGGCCCGCACTGCCTCAAGTACGGCGTCACGACCAACCATGTCGTCGAGCTCGAAGTGCTTCTCCCTGACGGCTCCCTCGTCCGGCTCGGCAGCCCGCACGGCGACGCGTGGGGGCCGGATCTCGCGGGGCTCTTCGTCGGCAGCGAAGGCATGTTCGGCATTGCGCTCGAGATCACCCTCCGGCTCTCGCCGCTGCCTCCAGCGATTCAAACTCTGCTGGCGGATTTCGTCACCGTGCGCGCGGCGTGCGAAGCGGTGGGCGCGATCATCGCCGCCGGCATCGTGCCCGCCGCCCTCGAGATGATGGACCAGGAATGCATCCGCGCGGTGGAGGCCTCGATCTATGCCGCCGGCTATCCGGTGGATGCCGGCGCCGTGCTCCTCGTCGAGCTCGACGGCCAGCCCGCCGCGGTGGCCGCAGAAAGCGGGCAGGTCGAGCGGCTGCTGACAGAGGCGGGCGCGCGGGGAGTGCGGAGCGCCTCCACACCAGTGGAGCGCGCACGGCTCTGGCAGGGGAGAAAGAAGGCCTTCGGGGCAATGGGGCGGATCGCCCCAGACCTGGTGGTGCAAGACGCGGTCGTCCCGCGCTCCGCGCTTCCCGACGTGCTCGAGCAGATTCTGGCGATCGGGCGGAGCTATGGCCTGCTGGTGAGCAACGTCTTCCACGCGGGGGACGGAAACCTCCATCCGAATATCTCGTTCGACCATCGGGACCTCGATCTGGCCGATCGGGTCCACAAGGCGAGCCGGGAGATCATGGCGGTGTGCGTCGCCGCGGGGGGCTCGATTACCGGGGAGCATGGCGTGGGCTCCGACAAGCTGGAGTACATGTCGCTTATCTTCGATTCAGAGACGCTTTCCGCGATGTGCGACGTGCGCAAGGTCTTCGACCCCGATCAGCGAGCCAACCCGCGCAAGGTGATCCCGGTGCACTACTGCAGGGAGTGGCGGTGAACGACTCCATCTTCATGCGCCTGCGCCATGCCTTTGGCGAGGCCATGGTCGAGCGCGACCGCGATGGCCGACCCCGGGTGATCCCCGATTCCGCCGACGGGGTGGCCGAGCTGTGCGCGCTCGCCCACACCAATGCGTGGCGAGTCCGGATCGAAGGGCAGGCGACCTGGATGCCCCCGGATGCGCCCGCGGACCTCGCCCTCGCGACCCGCGGACTCTCTCGCGTGGTGCAGGTTGCCCCCGCCGATCTGGTGGCCACGGTGGAGGCGGGCGTTCCGCTCGTCACCCTGCGGCAAGAGCTGCAGGCGGTCGGCGCCTGGCTCGCGCTCGATCCGCCGGGCCGGCCTGAGCGGACCATCGGCTCGGTCGTCGCCACCGGGACGGCCGGCCCGCTTCGCCATGGCCTGGGTCCGGTGCGCGATCACATCCTCGGTGGCACGATTGTCACGGGCGACGGCCGGGTGATCCGCGCCGGCGGCAGCGTCGTCAAGAACGTCGCCGGCTATGATCTCACCAAGCTTCAGGTCGGCGGTTTCGGTGCGTTCGGCGTGCTGACGCAACTGCATCTCCGGCTCCGCGCCCTCCCCGCCCTCCGCGTCACGCTCATCGCCCGGGGGGAACGCGACCTCCTCACCCACCAGGCTCGCGCGCTCATGGAGCGTCAGCTCACCGCGTCGTCTCTCGAGCTGTTTTCTCCCGCACTCGCTGCGGAGGCCGAATGGGTCCTGGCGCTCGAGCTCACCGGCACGGAAGCCGGTGTCGAAGCCGAGATGGCCCGGGCGATGGAAGGGGCGGAGACACCATGGACCCGGCTCACGCCGGAGGCCGCACCCACGTTCTGGCAAGCCAGCGCGCGCGGTGCGCTCGCCGCTCCGCTCACCTTTCGCCTCGGCGTGTTTCCCGACGGAATAGACGATATGCTGGATGTGCTCGCGGAACAGCTCGACACCGGACTCGTCTCGGCCGGTCCAGGCCAGGGCCTCCTGCGCTGGTCGGGCGAGGCGTCGGTCGAGGCGCTGCGGTCGGTGCGGCACCTCGCCGCGGAGCGGGAAATCCCGCTCACGCTGGAGCGCGCCCCGTGGACGGTGCGCAACGCCTTCGGGCATTTCGGCGCGTACCGCGAGGGAGTCGGCCGCCTGGTGTCCAAGCTGCGCAGCACCTTCGACCCGGACCCCACCTTCGCGGTGGCGCTCGAAGGCAGCGCGCATGAGTAGAGGGGGGTTCGAGGCCCTCGATCCATGCGTCCACTGCGGTTTCTGCCTCCCGGCCTGCCCCACATACCTCGCCACCGGCGATGAAAGTGATTCGCCACGCGGGAGAATACTTCTCATGCGCGCGCTGGAGCGCGGAGAGCTCCCCGCCGACGATCCGGCGCTCCGCGAGCACCTCGATGCCTGTCTCGGGTGCCGTGGCTGCGAGCCGGTCTGCCCGGCCGGCGTCGGCTATGGCCGGGGACTCGAAGCGGCGCGCGAAATACTGAAGGACGTCAACGGTCTCCCCTTGCTCGCACGGCTGACACTCGGCGTGTTCCGTCGGCGCGCGTTCTGGCGGCCGGCGTTTACCGTGGCGAGGTGGATTCGGGCGACGGGGATTCCGAAGCGCCTCGCCGGCGCGGGTCGGGTCGGGTTCTCGATGGGAATGCTGGATGCCAGTGGGGCGGGGTTGGGGATTGGGAGCTCGGGGTTGGGGAGGAGGCCTTTCCCCAATCCCCAACTCCCAACTCCCAACCCCGATCAACAGCCTTCCCGCCCCACCGTCGCCCTCTTCACCGGCTGCGTCATGGACACTCTCTTTCGGCGGGTGCACGACGCGACCCGCCGCACCCTCGAAGTCAACGGCTATCGCGTGGTCGAGGTCAAAGGCCAGCGCTGCTGCGGCGCGCTGCACGAGCATGCGGGAGATCGTCGCGCGGCGCGCGAGCTGTTGAGTCAGAACGCCACCGCTTTTCGCGGCCAGGTCGATTTCATCGCGGTGAACAGCGCGGGGTGCGGCGCGCTGCTTCGCGACGCGGCGCACCTCGATCCCTCGCCGGCCGGCGTGGAGCTGGGCTCGCGAGTGCGCGACGTGTCGGAGCTGCTGGCCGCCGCCGGTCCGGTACCGGGAGCTCCTCTGACGATGGAAGTGGCGTACGACGCGCCCTGTCACCTGGAGCACGCCCAGGGCGTGCGTGACGCACCGCTTCGTCTCCTGCAGGCAATACCCGAGCTCGTCGTCCGCCGGCTTCCGGGCTCGGACCTGTGCTGCGGCAGCGCAGGCATCTACTCGCTGCTGCAGCCCACCATGTCGCGCGCCGTACTCCACGACAAGATCCAGACGATCGCGACCGCCGAGCCGCGTCCTGACTTCGTTACCACCGGAAATCCCGGATGTCTCATGCAGATCGGCGCGGGGCTCCGGGCGGCCGGGCTTCCGATCGGCGTTGCGCATCCGGTCGAGCTCCTCGACTGGTCCTACGCCAAGGCGGGGCGATAACCGCTTACCTTCCTTCCATGCAGCTGGACTTCTCTCTTCCATCGGCCCATCTCAAGACGCTCCGCTCCGGTGCCGTGATGGTTCGGGATGCACCGGTCGTACTCCAGATCCGGGGTCCCGGCGCGCTGACCTGCCTGCAGGGACTTCTGACCCAGGACCTCGCCGCCCCGGGACCGGACACCCTGGTTTATGGTGCGTTGCTGACGCCCAAAGGGATGATCGTTGCCGACGCCTGGATCGTGAGAGAGGAATCGGGGTTCTTCCTCGTGATCGACGGCCGCGCACGCGATGTGGTCCTCACCCTGCTCGGACGCACCTTGCCGCCACGTCTCGCCAGGGTCACCGATCTCACCGACACCTGGTGCGCGGCCTGGATCATCGGAGCCTCGGCACCGGAACGCCTGGCGCGGGCGCTGGGGAGCGAAGTGCCGGCTGCGGGGAAGGTGCTCAGCACGGGAACCGATGGGCCCGTCCTTGCCGGCGGCACATCGCCGGCTCCGTTCAGTGTCCTGACGCTTGGGCCCGTCGCCGTGATCGACAATCTTGCGCGCGCGTTCCTCGCCGGGTCGGGCCACGAGGGCGCCGTGGCGGAGCTGGCCGGCGCGCGCGTACTGGCGGGGTGGCCGACGCTCGGCCGGGAAATCGACGAGAAAACGCTGCCCCAGGAAGTCCGCTTCGAGGAGATTGGAGGGGTGTCGTACACCAAAGGGTGCTATATCGGCCAGGAGACGGTGGCGAGGGTGCATTTCCGGGGTCGCGTAAACCGGACGCTGCGGGGAGTCGTGTTGCAAGGCGGGGAACCGCCGGAGGACCGGACGCTCAGACTCGGTGAGAAGACCGTCGGAGACCTCAGGACGACCATCGTTCTTCGGGATCGGGTGCTCGCGCTCGCGATGGTGCGGCGGGAGGTCGAGAACGGAGCGACGGTTCGGGCAGGATCGCGGGAGGCGCGCGTCACGGCGCTGCCGTTCGGCGACGGGGTGTAGAGGGGTTGGGGGTTGGGGGTCAGAGGTCAGTGATCCCCAGTCCCCAGTCCCCAGAAGTTACGGCGTCTTCGTAGTGTCCCCGGCGACCTTCGTCGTATCGGTCCTGATCGTGGTGTCGGTAACGGTGGTGGTGACCGTCGTGGTGGTGGAGACCGCAGTCGTGTCGGCGGCGGGAGCTTCATCCCCCTTTGCGCCGCAAGCCGCCAAGGCAACCACCGCAGCAACCGCGAGGTACTTCGACACTGGTGCTCCTTCAATGTTCGGGTAACGGATCGAATGGGGGACGGGGGCGCCCCGAGTGACGCCAAATGATACAGCCGCCAAATGTATTGATTAGTGGCGTTTTGTCAAGCGGGACATAGACTTACACAATTCTCCGCCTACAGAGCCGGGATGAGTTAAATGGCTTCGACAGACAGTTTGCCCCGCACGTTCGGTGCCCTGAAGCAAAGCCCTTGGGGCCAGCCTCCGCTCCGGGGCCGCTCGGTTCGAGACGAGATTCGCAAAAACCTGCTGCGGTTGCTGGCTCGCGGCGAAGAGCTGTTTGCCGGCGTTGTCGGCTATGAAGACACGGTGCTCCCACAGCTCGTCAACGCGCTCCTCGCCCGCCACGATTTCATTCTCCTTGGACTACGGGGACAGGCGAAGAGCAGGATACTCCGCGGGCTCACCGGCTTTCTCGACGAGTGGCTACCGATCGTCGAAGGGAGCGAGGTCAACGACGATCCCTTCGCCCCGATCAGCAAGTATGCCCGGGAGCGCCTCCAGGCGGAGGGCGACGCAACGCCGATCGGGTGGGTGCATCGCGACGACCGGTACGTGGAGAAGCTGGCAACTCCGGACGTGACCATCGCCGATCTCATCGGCGACCTCGATCCGATCCGCGCGGCGCGCGGGGGACACGTGCTCTCCGACGAGCTGACGATGCACTTCGGCCTGCTGCCGCGCGCCAACCGGGGGATCTTCGCCATCAACGAGCTCCCGGACCTGGCCGGAAAAATCCAAGTCGGGCTCTTCAACATCATGCAGGAGGGCGACGTCCAGCTCAAAGGCTACCCGGTGCGGCTGCCGCTCGACGTCCTGCTCTGCTTCACCGCCAACCCGGAGGATTACACCGCGCGCGGCAAGATCATCACGCCGCTCAAGGACCGGATCGGCTCCGAAATCATGACCCACTACCCGCGCTCGGTCGAGCTGGGCATGGCGATCACCTGGCAGGAAGCCTGGACCGAGCGGAACGGGAGCGCGCCTCCCGCCAGAATTCCCGAGCTGGTGCGGGAAGTGGTGGAACGGGTCGCCTTCGAGGCGCGGGGCGACAAGCGAGTGGACCGCCGTTCCGGCGTCAGCCAGCGCCTGCCGATCAGCGTCCTCGAGAATGTGGTGTCGGCGGCGGAGCGGCGCGCCCTCGCGCACAAGGAGAAGGAATCGGTGCCCCGCATCGCCGATCTCTACGCCGCGCTGCCCTCCATCACCGGCAAGCTCGAGCTGGAGTATGAAGGCGAGCTGCAGGGAGCCGAAGCCATCGCAAAAGAGCTGATCCGACGCGCGGCGCTCCGGACCTTCTCTGATCGTCTGGGCGACGACAACGACGAGCGGCTCGACCGGATCGTGGCCTGGTTCGACCAGGGCTCCGCGCTCAAGATCAGCGGCGACGAGCGGGCGAATGTGGCGGTCAAAGCGTTTGCGCTGGTGCCGGAGCTTCTGGCGCTGGTGCACGACCTCGGTCTGGCGGAGGTCGGCGATCAGCCGGTCGAGGTCGCGGCGTGCGAGCTGGCGCTGGAGGCGCTGGCCGCCCAGAAGAGGATCAGCAGGAGTGAGGAGGTAGGCTGGACCGCCGCGAAGCGGCGCAGGGAGTAGGCAGTAGGCAATGGGCAGTAGTGAGTAACTCCTGCCTACTGCCTATTGCCTATTGCCTACTGCCTTGCCACATCGCCTTCGCCCGCGCAACAATCACCGCAGTCGCCCCGTCCAGCCCCAGCATCCCCGTATTGAGCACCATGTGGTAGTTGGTGGGATCGCTCCAGTCGCGCTGGTAGTGATGCGCGTGATAGCGGGCCCGGTTGGCGTCGCTTTCCTTGACTCTGCGCTCTGCCTCCCGCGCATCCACGCCGTCGCGCTCGGCAATCCGCGTGATTCGAAACGGGAGCAGTGCCACGAGCTTCACGTGCAGCGCGTCGTGCGAGCCGGACAGCACCACCGGCGCGGCGCGACCCACCAGAACCACCCTGCCTTCGGCGGCGATCTCCGCCACAACCTTCTCCGTCACCTGCACCAGCGCTTTCTCCTCCGGCTCGGGGAGCCGTTCGGGGGGCTCGCTCAAGAGCTCCGGCGCGGAGCGGGACAGCGCTCGGACCAGCCGCTCGACGAAGCCCGGAGCGCGCTCCTCCCGGTTCGCCACCTCCGCCGGCGGCAGGCCGGACCGCTCGGCGACCCGGTCGATGAGCTCATTGTCCACGACGCGGAACCCCAGCGCGCCGGCAACCCGGCTGGCGATCTCGCTGCCACCCGACCCCATTTGTCTCGACACAGTGACGATCATGTGGTCCTCCCGAGGTACCAGCGCGCCCACACGGTGCCCGCGAGGCAGACAGCTCCACCGAGGAGCACGGCGTGACCCGCGCCGAGGTGTTCTGCGAGCCAGCCGGCCTGCAGCGAGCCGAAGGGCGCCATTCCCACGACGATGAAACTGTAGAAGCCGACCACCTGGCCCCGGAGATCATCGGGCGCCTCGGTCTGCAGCATGGTATTGGTGAGGATCGCATTGAGCGCCGCCGAGAGCCCGGCCACCAGCAGGGCCGAGAACGCGAGCGCGACGTGCCGCGTCAGGCCCAGCAGGAGAATGCTCGCCGCGAAGCCCGTTCCTGCCCACAGTAGCACCTTGTCCCGCGGGAGGCGGTGACCCAGCGCAGCGATCGAGAGCGCTGCAGCGGCGGCGCCCACCCCGAACGCCGAGGTGAGCGCACCGTAGCCGCCGGCCCCCGTGCCGAGGGTGTCGCGGGCGAATACGGGAAGGATCGCGACGAATGACACGCCGAACACGGTAAAGATGCCGGTGAGGATCACCAGCGTCCGCGGCCAGGGCGATCCGAAGACGTGACGCATTCCCTCGCCAAGTCCGGTGCGGCGCGCGGCCGGGCTGGAGGCGAGATCGGGCGTAATCCGGAAGAGGCCGATAAGGACGGCGAGAAAACTCGCGGCGTTGACGAAGAAACAGGCCGCCGCGCCGGCCGCGGCGAGGAGCACTCCCGCCAGCGCCGGCCCGAACACCCGCGAGAGGTTGAAGGCCGAGGAGTTGAGGGCAATGGCGCTCATGAGATGCTCCCGCCCCGACAGGTCACCCAGAAAGGCCTGCCGGATCGGGATCTCGAAAGCGCTGATCAGTCCGCCGAAAAGGGAGAGCGCATACACCCACTCGATGGTGATGGCGCCGAACGCGGTCAGGAATCCGAGCGCCAGGGCTTCGGTCAGGAAGAGAAATTGGAGCAGCAGGAGAGCCCGCCGTTTGTTCACCCGCCCGGCCACGACCCCGCCGTATAGCGTGAACAGGAGGACCGGAAGCGCGCCGAAGAAGGTGACCAGACCAACCTGCAGCGCGGAGTTCGTCAGCAGGAGCGCGAGCCACCCCAGTGCCACCGTCTGCATCCAGGTGCCGCAGAGGGAGACGAACTGGCCGAAAATGAAGAAACGGAAGTTCGGGTTGCGGAGGGCGCCGAACGACTGCGGTGAACGGGACAGCGGTGAACGGTCAACGGTGAACGGTGAACGGGAAACGCTCTCCTGGGCATCCGCCATGAATCAAGATAGTATCTTGCATGCTGTTCCCGTTGACCGTTCACCGTTGACCGTTGACGTTGTCATGCGATTCACCACCTATCAGAAGCACGTCCCCGGTCTCGCCGACGCCGTCAACCTGCAGGCGCTGCTGGACCAATTGGGGGACTTCCTCCTGCAATCCGGCTTCGCCGGCGGGCCGGGCGACTGGCCCTGGTGGGCCGAGCCGGGCGAAGGTGGAGACAAGTCGCTGGATTCCCTGCGCGAGGCGATCCTGCGCGCTCTGATGGAATCGGGTCAGCTCACCCCCGACATGATGAAGTTCCTGCGGGGAGACTCCACCGGCGATCCCGAAAAGGACCGCGACCTCGAGCGCCAGCTCGGCGAGCTGCTCGACCGCATCGTTCAGCGCCTCATGGACGAGGGGTATCTCAACGTCAAGGAAGCGCCTCAGATGCCCGAGGGGTACACCCCGCTCCTCGGGCCGGGCGGACAGGCCGCCTCCGCCGCGCGCGACGTGCAGTTCAACTTGACTGAGAAGGGGATGGACTTCCTCGGTTACAAAACGCTCAAGAACCTGCTGGGCAGCATCGGCAAGTCGAGCCTCGGCGCCCACGAGACGCCGCACCTCGCGACCGGAGTGGAGACCGAGGGGGCGAGCAAGCTCTACGAGTTTGGTGACGTGATGAATCTGGATGTGGCGGCGACCCTTTCCAGCGCCATCGCGCGCGAGGGGCTTTCGATGCCACTCAACCTCGAATACGCTGATCTCCGGGTGCACCAGTCGGAGTACCGCTCCTCCGCGGCGACCGTCCTGATGCTCGATTGTTCCCACTCGATGATTCTGTACGGCGAGGATCGCTTCACCCCGGCCAAGAAGGTGGCGCTCGCGCTCACCCACCTGATCCGCACCCAGTACCCCGGCGATTCGCTCCGCGTGGTGCTCTTTCACGATTCCGCGGAAGAGATCCCCCTCGGTGCGCTCCCCGCCGCCCAAGTCGGGCCCTGGCACACCAACACCGCGGAGGGACTCAAGCTGGCGCGCAGGATCCTGTCAGGGCAGAAGAAGGACATGAAGCAGGTGATCATGATTACCGACGGGAAGCCGTCGGCGCTCACGCTACCCAATGGCCAGGTCTACATCAATTCCGCGGGACTCGATCCCCGGATCCTCGCGGCGACCTACCGGGAAGTGGGGCACTGCCGGCGCAGTGGCATCATGATCAACACCTTCATGCTGGCCCGGGACCGCGCCCTGGTGGAATTCGTGAAGCAGGTGGCCATCATCTGCCGCGGCAAGGCCTACTTCACCAACACCATGACGCTGGGGCAGTTCATTCTGATGGACTTCCTCAAGCGGAGGACCACCAGGTTATAGGCAGCCTCCTAAGGAGGAGTCGATACGCTTCAGGCACTGGGAAGGGCGCCCAGTGCTTGGCGCAATTACGACTGCTGCTCGCAGCGCAAGCCGGCCCGCTGACGGTCCGGCAGGGGGTGAAGCAGGACATCGATTGGTCGATGAACCCGAGATAGCCCGACGAAATCCGGTCTTGATGGTCCATGCCGGCCGCCCCAGATTGAAGGCATGGAACGAGTTGATCCCACCGTACTGAAACTCCAAACCAGGCTCTTTCGGGAAATGAGCCCCGAGCGGAAGCTCGAGCTCGCCTTTGAAATGAGGGATTTCGCCTGGGAACTGATCACGCTCGCGTCCGTCAGCGATTTCTGAGTGTCACTCCCTGAGCTCTTCGCGGAGAGGACGGCTCCGCCCGGAATCTGGAGGCTATCGCCGCGATTCTCCGAATCCGCTCGGACCGTATCGATTACCCGGAATTGGAGGCCCAAATCAGCCAGCAACTCCTCGGCCCCGGATGGGAAAAGGCCCGGCAGAGCGAGCCCCGCCGGACCCCTTCCTGCCTGCCCATTGCCCACTGCCTATTGCCTGCTGTTACTGCACCCGCTTCGCCATCGTCCCCGCCGGCAGCGTTTCCCCCGCATTCACCCCGTTGATCGCCGCGATGAGCTCCAGCTTCACCGCCGAGGGGTATTGCCGGTAAAACTCCTCGATCGTCATCGCGCGGGGAAGCCGCACCAGCTGGAGATGCACCGGCTGCTTGTTCAGCGCCGCCTGGTCGGTGAGCGCGGCGAAGCTCTGCATCGACTGGCTGATCACGCCGGAATAGCTGGAATATCGCGCTCCCGAGGAGTACCCGAGAAGCTCGTAGGTGATGTTCCCCGATCGGACATACAGCACCCGCCCCGCCACCACATTGCCCTGCTGGTCCTGCGCCTGGAACTCCGCCGTTGCCGCGGGGAAGCCGTTCACCGTCGTCCGCTGGCTGTTGCCCATCTGAACGCCCTGTTGCTGGGCGAACTTCTGCAGCAGCGTTTCGGGCGCGTCGTTTCCGCCCAGGGAGAGCTGGATGATGGCATCGTTCTGCGGGCTCACCGCAACCACTGCGTCCGCGCGATTCTGGGTCTGCCACTGCGAAGGGAAATCCATCCGGAACCGAAGATCGGGATGATTGAACCGGCCCCCTTCGAAATACCCCTGGCGCGGGTTCACGCCGAAGACGATGCCGTCGATCGCGCGGAGATAGGTATCGCGATTGATGACGACGCTCCGGAGGCTGTCGGCGGGCACACTCGCCGCGCGCTGCTCCGCCTTCTGGAAACGGTCCCCAGGATCCGGATGCGACGAAGCCCAGGTCGGCACCTTGCCGCCCCCGGACAGCTCGCCGACGCGTGCCAGTGTCTGGAAGGTGTGCGACATCTCCCGAGGGTCATACCGCAGGCGCCGCATGTACCGGAAGCCCAGCTCATCGGCCTGGGACTCGTCGCCCCGGCTGTAGCTCAGGAAGAGCAGACCCAGTCCCTGCTGCAGGGCACCGGCATTCTGAGCGACTTGTGAGGAAAGGACCGATCCGGCAATGAGGCCCACGGTCGCGAGCTGCTCCCTGGTCATCTGCCGCGCCGAGTGCCTGGCGGTGACGTGGCCGATCTCGTGTCCCAGGACGCCGGCCAGCTCGGCTTCGGATCCGAAATAGGCCAGAATGCCGCGTGTGACGAAGATCTTCCCGCCCGGCGCCGCGAAGGCATTGACCTCGGGATCTTCGACAACCTCGATAACCCAGGGCAGCCCCGGCCGCTCGGAGGACGCCGCGAGCCGCTCGCCGACGGCCCGCACGTAGCGCTGCAATCCTGAATCGGGGTAGGTGCCCAGCGTCGCGCGCGCGCTGGCCAGCATCTGGTTCCCCATCTCGATTTCCTGGCCCTCGCTCACCAGGGAGATTTCGCTCTTGCCGGTCGCGGGATTGGTGGAGCAGCCGGCGACAAGCGCCGCGGCGGCGCAGGTTTGAAGAACACGGATGGAAAGACTCCGGATTATTGTATGCATGATGACATCTCCCAGAGGAGGCAAGGAGGCTCAAAGGCAAGGAGGCTAGGGGCGTTAAGCGATCGCCTCGTTGCCTCTTTGCCACTTTGCCTCTGTCTACGTACTAAGGTGTGACGCTTGAACGGTAAGGGACCACACCGCGACTATCTTCCGCCGTGCCCGATAACACCCCCCCGCCGCCCTGCAGACGGGAAAGTGGAACACGGCGGAAATCTCGACCGACCCACGGCGGCACGACCTGTGATACGGGCACTTCCACCGAAAGGGCTTTGCCGATGATCAGGCACATGGTGGCCGCACTCGCTCTCCTGCTTCCCGCCGCGCACCTGACGGCGCAGGCCGCGCCGAT
>CAYTMW010000034.1:0-32329 GCA_964439025.1 uncultured Gemmatimonas sp.
CGGTGGAGTCGCTCGGTCAGCCGGCGCGGTCGGAGTAGCGGGTCCGGGCATCCATTACGTCGACTCGGCACCGCCCGCTCCGGCCTCCGTACATCGAGCCGGCGAGCCATTCGAGCTCGGCGGGCTCCTCTTCCTGGGCCAGGTCGCGATACCACGATTTCGGACGGCCGTCGCTGCCGTTGTTCCAGCGGTAGCCGCGCTGTTTCAGAACATCCTTCTGCTCGATCGGCGCACCCACCGCCCAGATACGGCACGACTGCTTCCGCGCGGCCGCCAGGAGCAGCTGGAAAGGCGTGGCGCCGGAGGGGAAGGGCGTGCCCAGGAGATGCAGCAGGGCAAGGCAGTCGTGATCGGCGCGGTGCCCCGCATGAAAGACGCCGCAGTGCTTCATGAGGAGATACTCGAGTCCAGAGCTCCCCAGTCCCATCGACTTCCACGGCACGTCCTTGAGCGAGCAGGCCCAGGGGCGGTCACGGAAGAGCGGCATGCGGCGCTCGGCGAACGGCCGGTCGAACGACGCGTTGTGAGCGATCACCAGCGCGGCGCCGCCGGCGACCGACGCCACCACCGCGTCGTCGATCCGCTGTCCGCGGACGTCCTCATCGGTGATGCCAGTGAGCTTCACGATCTCGACCGGCAGGGGGCGTCCCGGATCCTCGAAGTACACCACCGGCGCGGCGGTCGCGAGGATCGCCCCCGATTCCCGCGAGTACCGGAACGGCACCAGGGCGAGCTGGATGATGCGGTCGTTTGCCGGATCCAATCCGGTCGTTTCGAAATCCAGGATGAGGCCGGCGGCGGAGCCAATGCTGTCGTCGAAG
This sequence comes from uncultured Gemmatimonas sp., assembly GCA_964439025.1. GTDB lineage: Bacteria > Gemmatimonadota > Gemmatimonadetes > Gemmatimonadales > GWC2-71-9 > JABFSM01. Next base: position 822 of record CAYTMW010000034.1, read on the forward strand.
GGGCGCTCCGGCCCGGGACGAAAACGCCGCAGCACGCGGTAGTCCCCGCTGGCCTCGAGGGCCCGCGCCATGGCCTCAAGCTCCGAATCGCGATCTTCGCTCACGCCGGAAATCTACGCCGATCGGGGGCCCTCTGAAGGTCGCGGTGATCGGCGCCGGCGCGGCAGGCACCATGGCGGCGATTTTCGCGGCGCGGCCGGGCGTGGAGACCCTTCTGCTGGAGCGCACCCGGGACGGGGGACGGAAGATCCTCATCAGCGGCGGCGGCCGGTGCAATGTCCTTCCCGCCCGGGTGGACGAGCGGCGCTTCGTTACCGCCTCCTCGCCCGCCACGCTGCGCAACATGCTCCGGTCCTGGCCTCTTCGGGAGCAGATCGCGTTCTTCGAGGAGGAGCTCCGGATCGCGCTGGTCGAGGAGCCGGAGACCGCGAAGCTCTTTCCGGTCTCGAACCGCGCCCGCGATGTGCGCGACGGGCTCCTGACGCTCGCAGAGCGGCGCGGTACCGGATTCCTTCCCGACACGAACGTCACCGGCCTCGCCCCCGAAGGGACCGTGTGGAGAATCGAGCGGGAGGGCGCTCCGCCCCTCCGAGTCGACCGAGTGATCATCGCCACCGGCGGTCTCTCCGTGCCGAAGACAGGAAGCGATGGAACCGGGCTCACCCTGCTCCGCGAGCTGGGTCACACCGTGCACCCGACCTACGCCGCGCTCACGCCGCTGCTCGCCGAGCCGGCTCCTTTCGGGGTGCTGGCCGGGGTGTCGCTCCGGGTGGCGATCACCGCGCGCTCCGGGGAGGAGTCGGCGTCGGCGACCGGCGGATTCCTCTTCACCCATCACGGGTACAGCGGGCCGGCGGTGCTCGATGTCTCTCACGTCGCGGTGCGCTCTCGCGCCGCGAAGCTGACTGTGCGGTGGAGCGGCCTCGGGCGGAAGGAGTGGCAAGACGCCCTCCGCGCCGATGGGGCGCGCTCGGTGGCGAGCGCGGTGCGAGCCGAGTTGCCCGACCGTCTGGCGATGATGCTGCTCGCGTCGCTGGCGATCGATTCCGGGACGCCGCTGGCACAGCTTCGCCGCGAGCATCGCAGCCGCCTGGTCGACGTGCTCGTCGAGGGGGAGCTGCCCTGGACCGGTGACGAGGGCTACAAGAAGGCGGAAGTCACCGGAGGAGGCATCGCGCTCGCCGAGGTCGATCCGCGCACCATGGAAAGCCGTCGCCACCCGGGGCTATTCATCTGCGGAGAGGTGCTCGACGCGTTCGGGCCGATCGGCGGGTACAACTTTCTTTGGGCCTGGGCGACGGGCCGCGCCGCCGGGCTGGCGGCCGGGAGCTAACGGAATCGGCAGGGCGGGGGTATGTATTCAACCACAGCTATCAGCTATGGGCTATCGGCCGGCCGATAGCTTGACTGATGGCCGTTAGCCGATAGCCGATAGCTCTACAAAGGAGAGACGATGTCCCGTGCGATTACGGCTCTCGCCGCAGCGGCGATGCTCGCCCTGGTGGCCCCCGTCCATGCCCAGTCCAGCGGACAGCGGATCGACGAAGAGTACACCAAGAAGATCAAGGAGTACCTGCAGGACCCCCGCATCACCACCGAGCTGGTCGACCACCTCCCCGCCTCCGCCACCGTCCCGACGCCGCTCAAGTTCCATGGGCGCATCGTGGGCACGCCCGGCGAGCTGACCTACGCGAAGGACATCCATCGCTACTTCGCCGCGCTGGACCAGGCGTCGCCGAGAGTGACGACGTGGAAGATCGGGACCACCGAGGAAGGGCGTGACATCATGCTGCTGGCCGTCGCGGACGAAGCCACAATCCGGCAACTCGACCGCTACAAGGGCATGCTCTCCTCGCTCACCGACCCGCGGAAGACCACCGAGGAGCAGGCCCGCCAGCTCATCAGGACCGCGAAGCCGATCTACTGGGTCACCAGCGGGATGCACTCGACCGAGAACGGCGGCCCCGAGATGCTCCAGGAGCTGGCCTACCGCCTCGCGGTGGAGGAGACGCCCTTCATTCAGGGCATCCGGAGCAACGTCATCACCTTCATCACCCCGGTGATCGAGGTCGATGGCCGCGAAAAGCAGGTGGACACCTACTACTTCAACAAGAAGCGCCCCCAGGGCGAGGCTCGGCTCCCGCTGATGTACTGGGGGAAGTACGTGGCGCACGACAACAACCGCGACGGCATGGGGCAATTTCTCCAGCTCACTCGCGCGGTCACCCGGACGGTGCTGGAGTGGAAGCCGACCATTCTGCACGACCTGCACGAATCCTCGACCTATCTCTACGCCTCGACCGGCACCGGCCCCTACAACGAGCAGCTCGATCCCATCACCATCAACGAGTGGTGGATGCTGGCACAGAACGACGTGATGGAGATGACCAAGCGGGGCGTGCCGGGGGTGTGGACCTACGGGTTCTACGACGGCTGGGTGCCCAACTACATGTTCTTCATCGCGCACTCGCACAACTCGGTGGGCCGGTTTTATGAAGTCCAGAGCTACGGGCCCGACAATTACGTGGTGCGTCCGGGCGCCAACACGACCAGCCGGGAGTGGTTCCGTCCCAATCCGCCGCTTCCCTCGATCAACTGGGGTCCCCGCAATAACACCAACATCCAGCAGTCGGGCGTGCTGCTTGCGCTCTCTCACGTGGGGAAGAACCGGGAGTTGTACCTCGAGAACTACTGGCTCAAGAACAAGCGCTCGGTGGACAAGGGCCGGAACGGTCCGACCTACGCGTGGGTCATCCCCGCCGCGCAGCGCCGCAAGGCCGACGCGGCGGACGCCGTCAACGAGCTCCGGCGCCAGGGGCTCGAGATCAGCGTCGCCGCGGCGTCGTTCAAGGCCGGGAATCTCGACGTGGCCGCGGGCGACTACGTGATCCGGGCGGACCAGCCCTTCCGGACGCTGGCCGACATGTATTTCTCGTTGCAGAACTACGCCCTCGCCAACCCGTCGCCCTATGACGACACCGGCTGGACCTTCCAGCTCATGCGCAACGTGCTCGTCATTCCCTGCACCGACAAGAGTTGCCTCGAGCAACGCACGACCGCGCTCACCAGCGACGCACGCGCGGCGGGCGGCATCCAGGGCGCCGGGAGCACCATCGTGGTGGACCACACCACCGACAATAACTTGATGGCGTTCCGGTTCAAGTTCGCCGGGGTTTCGATGCGCGCGGCGGAGGAGGACTTCGAGGCGGGCGGGCGCCGGTTCCGCGCCGGGGCCTTCATCATCGCCAACGCTGATCGTGCCGCGCTCGAGCCGGCGCTCCGGGAGCTCGGGCTCTCCGGCTACGGCATGGCGTCGGCGCCGTCGGTCAAGGCGCACGATCTCGACGTGCCCCGTATCGGATACATCCATGCCTGGCAGCGGACGCAGGATGAGGGGTGGGTCCGTGCCGCGCTCGATACCTATGGTGTGCCTTACACCTACTTCGCCGACCAGAAGCTCCGGGAAGGCAACCTGCGCGCGAAGTACGACGTGATCGTCTATCCGCACGTCGGCGGCAACGCGCAATCGCAGGTCAACGGCATTCCGAAGACCGGCAGCACGCCGTTGCCATACAAGAAGACCGATGCGACGCCGAATCTCGGCGCCATCGATCAGAGCGACGACATCCGCGGCGGCATGGGCCTCGAGGGCCTGATGGAGCTGTACAAGTTCGTGCAGGAGGGCGGGACGCTGATCACGGAGGGCTCCACGGCGACGATCTTCCCCGAGTACAATCTGACGAACGGGCTCTCGGTGGAATCGCCAAGCCAGCTCTTTGCGCGGGGCACGCTGCTCCGCGGCATGATCGTGGACCGGAAGAGCCCGCTGGTGTACGGCTACGAAGGGACCCAGCTCCCGGTCTACTTCAGCCAGAATCCGGTGCTCAATGCGGGCGGGGGCGGCGCCTTTGCCGGATTCGGCGGTGGGGGGGGAGCGATTCCGGGGGTGGGCCAGGTCACGACCCCGATGGCGACCCGGCTCAAACTCTCGCCCTACACGCCTGAAGGCGCGCCTCCGGCAGCGGCCACGACAACCCCGGTGGCGGCTGCACCCGGCGGTGGCGGTGGCGGTGGGGGCGGGGGCGGAGGTGGTGGGGGTGGCGGGGCTGGTGGCTTCGGCGGTCAGGCCGCCGGCGCGCGCCCTCGTGTGGTCATGCAGTTCCCGATGAATCCCGATGACATGCTGCTCTCGGGCACGCTGGCAGGAGGACAGGCGCTCGCGGGCCGCGCCCAGGTCGTGGACGCGCCAGTCGGGCAGGGCCACGTGGTGAGCTTCGCGATCCGGCCGTTCTGGCGGTGGCAAACCCAGGGCACCTTCTTCCTGGGGTTCAACGCGATCCTCAACTGGAACGATCTCGACGCCGGGAAGCCGGAGCCCGCAACCAGGCCGGTGGGGGGGGCAGTAATTCTCAGGCAGTAGGCAGGAGGCAGTGGGCAGTAGGCAGTAGGCAGCAAGGTAAGGAGTTTCCCTATTGCCTATTGCCTACTTCCTATCGTGGTAGTGTGCCGCAGCGGAGATCGAGCGTCCCCCTCTCCATGAAGGGACACGACGTCATTGTGATCGGGACCTCGGCGGGAGGCCTCAAGGCGCTGACCGCCATCGTCTCCGAGCTGCCGTCCGATCTGGCCGCGTCGGTGCTCGTGGTCCAGCACCTATCCCCAGACCATCCCAGCATCCTGCCCCGCATCCTCGCTGACGTCGGCCGACTGCCGGCCGAGCATCCGGTCGATGGTACTCCACTCCACCACGGCCGAATCTACGTGGCGCCGCCGGATCACCATCTGCTGGTGACCCAGGGCGTCCTCCGGGTCGTGCGAGGACCCAAGGAGAACCGGTTCAGGCCATCCATCGATGCGCTCTTCCGCTCGGCGGCCGTCGCTTGCGGCCCGGCGGTGGTGGGTGTCGTGCTGACCGGCGCGCTTAGCGACGGCACCATCGGCCTTCAGGCCATCCGGCGGCGTGGCGGGGTGACCATCGTGCAGGACCCCTCCGAGGCCGAGTTTCCTTCCATGCCATCGTCCGCGCTCCGCTACGCCAGGATCGATCACGTGCTGCCTCTGGCCGAAATCCCCGCCATGCTGGTGCGCGTCACCACGACTCCACTTTCGGCGGACGAAGACGAGACTCCCGCTCAGAAGGAGCTCACCATCGAATCCTCCATCGCCGAGCAGCGCATGAATACCACCGAATTGCTGAATGCCGTCGAAGAGATCGGCGCTCGCACGACGTATTCCTGTCCTGACTGCAACGGCGCCATCTGGCAGATCGGTTCCGACGATGCCCTTCATTTTCGTTGCCACGTCGGGCACGCCTTCGGCGCCGAGGTGTTCCTGGGCGCCATGACCCAGAACCTGGAGAAGGCCCTCTGGTCCGCGGTGCGGCTCATGGAAGAGAAAGCGACGTTCGTGCGTAAGGCGGCACGGGTCAAAGCGCTGGAGGGCGACGGGTCCGCCCTGAAGGACTATGTGATCGAGCTCGATCGAGAGGTCGGCCTCCTCCGCCAGCTGGTGCTGGGGGGGGCGGCCACCGGGATGTCGCCGGTCGAGGGAGCATGACCTCCGGAGGGGCCACCGAGTGGCGATCCCTGGCTCCCGAGCCCGCCGCCTCGGTCCCATCGGCGGCGGTGGTGCTCAACGCGAAGTCGGGGACGGGGCGGGCAGCCGAGCTCGCCGAACGGCTGGAGCTCCTGTTCCGCGAAGCGGGATGGCGCGCGGTGGTGAGCGTCACCGAGCGCGCGGAGGACATGGCCACCGCCGTCCGGGCGGCCATCGCCTCGAATGCCGCGGCCGTGGTGGTGGGCGGGGGGGACGGAACCCTGAGTGCGGCAGCCGCAGAGCTTGCGGGGCAGGGGATACCGCTCGGTATCCTGCCGCTCGGCACCATGAATCACCTCGCCAAGGATCTCGGCATTCCGCTCGATCCGGACGAAGCCGCGAAGGTGATCCTGGGCGGGCACACGACGGCGATCGATCTCGGTGAAGTCAACGGGCGGATCTTCCTCAACAACGCCAGTCTCGGCCTCTATCCCCAGATCGTCCGGGTGCGGCAGCGCCATCCCGCCACCGGGGTCCGCAAGTGGATCATCGCCACGTGGGTCACCCTCAAGGTCCTGGCCCGCCATCGCTCGATGGCCATCCGGCTCAACGTCGACGACGAGGTCGTTCTCCGCCGGACGCCGATCGTCTTCGTCGGGAACAACGAGTACCGCGCGGCGGGGCTCGCCGCGGGCTCGCGCGAGTCGCTTTCCGGCGGGACGCTCGCGATCTACATCGTCAACGCGGGGGGGAGGAGGCATCCGGTCCGGCTGATCCGGCTCGCCTGGCACATGGTGCTGGGGACCGCGCTGGAGGGCGACCACCTCGAGCTGGTGCGGACGGCGGCGGCGACGGTCGAATCGAAGGAGGAGATGCTCCACCTGGCGCTCGACGGCGAGGTGGAGATCTTCTACGCGCCGCTCGAGTTCCGGATCCTCCCGGGCGCGCTGCGCGTGTTCGTCCCTGCTCAGGACGCTCGGCGATAAGGCGCGAGCAGGCGCCGCCAGCTCTCCGCAAGCCGGCGGTATTCCGCGGGGCAGCGGCCCCGCCGGTGCTCAGGCAGCCAGCCGTCTTCGACGAGCTCGGGATACTGATCCGGATCGCGGCCGTAAATCCAGCAGACGATGTTGTAGACCCGCTGGAGATCGAGGCCGTGGTCGTCCGCGAAGGCGAGCGAATCGAGCTGTCGCGAGTGGGCGTCGGTCGCGAACCACCCGACCGCGCCGAAGGCGAGGGAGTCGCCGGTTGCCCCCTGCTGCAGCAACAGGATCGTGGCCAGCTGATCTACCGCGTCCTCTTCCCGCCCGGTTGTCGGCAGATCCAGGACGTCGATCAGGGCGTGTCCCAGCTCATGCATCAGCGCGAACACCAGCGTTCCGCTCACCAGGTAGTCCGCGGCCGGTTCGCTCGCGAACTGCTCGGAGAGCGCCCGGAAGAGCTCGTAACAGAGCGTGACCCGCCCGCTCTCGGGATTGTAGGAAGCGTTCGGCTCGCCGCAGTGCGCGGTCCGCAGCACGATGTCCTTTGGGATCCTGAGGGAATCATTGAGCCGGGTCGCGATGGTATCGAGGAACCGGTGCGTGACCAGCCTGGAGCGGAATTCGCGAAACTCCGAATCGGCGGGATCATATTCCGCGAGGAATCGTCCCGCGCTCGCGCTATCGGCTTTCGCGAGGAATCGTCCCGCGCTCGCGCTATCAACTTCCGCGAGGACTCGTCCCGCGCTCGCGCTATCAACTTCCGCGAGGAATCGTCCCCCGCTCGCGCTGTCGGCGACGCCCGAGGCGGCCGGCGGCCGGCGGCAGGCCGCGGGTGCCAGGATGATGCAGAGGATTGTGGCAATCCGGAGCATCACGGAATATAGCGGCGCTTCTCCATGAGAACGGCCGCGGTCTCGGTGCCGAGCGTGAACGCGGCGCGGAAGGTTCCCTCCACTCCGATGCGAGTCCCGTCCCGCGGTGCGCCACCGGTCTCGCTGACCACCGGAAGCGTTCCGGTCCCGTCACTCACACGATAGGCGCCGTAGCCGAGCGCGCCCATCGACCCCTTCACCTCGCCGGCGATGCGCACGGTCTTCCCTTCGTACCGCGGCGGATCGTCGAGCAGTGTCTTGATCGGCACCGTGCCGCCGCAACCCCGAAGGACCAGCACGGCGGCCATACCGAGGTACCAGGGCCGCGGCGGCGAGAATCGTTTTCGGTGTGCATGCTTCATGTGGCATCCTCCCGGAGCCCGTTCCTACTGTGAGACGACCGGTCCGGGCGGGGGGACCACATGAGACGGGGAGGACGATCAGCAGTTGATGTACTTCCAGTTGCGCGATTTGCCTTCCGCCATCCACTCGATCGCGGTCTCGAGACGCCGCTGCCGCGTCGCCTCCGTCCTGGCCTCGGTGATCCACTGCACGTATTCCCGGCGGTGGCTGGCACTGAACCCGTCGAAGGTGGTGCGGGCCTTCGAGTTCTTTCCGAGGGCGGCGGCGAGGTCCTTCGGCACGGTCGCCTCCGGCTTGGGCGCGCGTTTGATTCGCGTGGGTGGCTTGACCCCTTTTTCGTTCAGCTTCATCGCTTTCCTGATATAGCCGGTCAGCAATTTTCTGGAGGGCAGATCGCCGAGCGACGTGATCTGTCCGAATTGTCCCATCGTGTCCTCGACACTCCGCTCCTTCGCATCGAGAATCAGGCTGCCTTTCCAGAAGCCGAAGGCGGCGTGGGCCTTGAAGGAGGCCATCGAGCAGAGCATTCCCTCGTACATGAAGTGAGGAAAAGACCATTTTATCGTCTCTTCCACCTTCGGGCAGGCGCTGTGCACGACCTCGCGGAGATGCGTGAGGATGGGCTTCGCAAAATCGGCGGACCTTGCGATGTAGGCGTCGATGCGGGGGTCGCGGGCGGCCATGATGGGGGTCAGGGGGAAGGGGGAAGGGGGAAGGGATCAATCCTTGGCGCCGGCCCCCGCCGAGAGCAGCACCCGAAGCCTGGCCGGATCGACCGGCTTGACCCAGTGGTCGTTGAAGCCCGCTTCGTGGGAGCGGCGGCGCTCCTCCTCGGAGCCCCATCCGGTCAGGGCGATCAGCCGGAGATCCGACAGCGCCGGATCCTTGCGGATCTCGGCGGCGACCTCGTAGCCGTCCATGCCCGGCATCCCGATGTCGAGCAGCACCGTCGTCGGACAGCGCGCCCGGATGGCGGCGATCGCGGAGGGGCCGTCGTAGACCACTTCGGCCTCGGCCCCCATCATCTTGAGCACCATACCCAGGCTGTCCGCGCCGTCCTTGCTGTCATCGACGACCAGGATGCGCTGCGGGGTGAGGGGCATTGCGAGATCGCCTCCAGATTCGCCTCGAGTGCGAGCCTCACTCCGGCGTTCGGACAAGGGGACGCGCACGATGAATTCACTTCCCTGATTCGGCCCGGCGCTCTGGGCTTCGATTCGTCCGCCGTGCAGCTCGACGAGATTGCGCGCCAGCGCGAGGCCGATTCCCAGCCCTCCCTGGGCGCGCTTGAGCGTGCGGTCCACCTGCGCAAACATGTCGAAGACGCGTCCCAGCATATCCGCGCGAATGCCGATCCCGTCGTCCCGCACCGAAATCACGGCGGCCTCGCTCTCCCGGTGGGCCGACACCCGGATGTGGCCGCCGTCGGCGGTGTACTTCGCGGCGTTGCTGAGGAGGTTGGAAAGCACCTGAACCAGCCGGATGGGATCCGCCTCCAGCATCAGCGGCTCGACGGGAAGCGCCACCGACAAGTGGTGGGACGCTCCTTCGAGAAGAGGATAGCTGGTTTCGATCGCCGCCTTCACGATCACCGCGAGGTCGACCGCCTCTTTCCTGAGCGCTACCCGGCCGCCACTGATTCGCGACACCTCGAGCAGATCGTCCACCAGGCGGATCAACCGCGCAAGCTGGTGCTCCAGCATCTCATGAATGTGGTCGGCGCGCTCGCCCGGCCCGGCATGCCGGAGAATATGCAGCCCATTGCGAATCGGTACGAGCGGACTGCGCAACTCGTGCGACAGGGTCGTGAGGAACTCGTCCTTGCGGCGGTCGGCGCGGCGGAGCGTTTCCTCCGCATGGACCCGGTCGGTAATGTCGATCGCGATCCCGCCGAGGAGCCGCGGGTGGCCTTCCGCGTCGCGAATGGGAAACTTGCTCACGATCGAGTGCCGGAGACTTCCCTGCGGGTCGCGCAGAAACTCGATGACCTGAATTCCGATGTCGCCGGCCATGGCGCGCCGGTCATTTTCCCGGAACGCCCGGGCGGAGTCGGGTGGAAAGATCTCCGCGTCGGTCCGGCCGGTAATCACCTCACGGGTCGCGCCGAAGGCCCGGACCGCGGCGTGGTTGACGTACACATAGCGGCCTTCGAGATCCTTGATCCAGGCAAGCCCGGGAAGATGTTCGGCAAAGCGCGCGAAGCGCTCCTCGCTCTCCTGGAGCCGCGTCTCGTTCTGGCGGCGAAGACTCTCCGGCAGGCCGCCCTCGGCGACGCCCCGGCGGCGCTCTTCCGCTTGGGGCGGGCGCTCCGGCGAACTGCGACGCTCGCTCAGATCACGGATGATGGCGACGTAGCCGTTGCACTGTTCGTTACCGGCGATGAGGGGGGTGAGGATGACACCCGCCCGGAAACGGCTGCCATCCTTCCGGACGCGGGAGCCCTCTTCAGCAAAGTGCCCCCGCTCCGACGCATGAAGGAGGTCTTGCACAGGTGATCCGTTCACGATCGCTTCCGGAGTGTGGAATGTCGAATAGGGCTCGCCGAGGATCTCCTCCCGCCTGAAGCCATGAATCCGCTCGGCGTCGGCATTCCAGCTGGCAACCCGGCCTTGCGGCGTCAAAAGGAAGATCGCGGAATCGTCGATTTCGGTGACCATCTGCCTGAAGTGCTCATCCCGCTGTCGGTGAGCAGCCCGGTCTGGTCCGGTGGGCTGGGGGAGAGGAAGCGGCTGCGATTCAACCATTTACGAGATGCTTGTCCCCCGGGTTACGGGTTCCCCCATGCATGGGGGATTTTCATCTTATACTAGTCCACATGAGTGAGGATGCAAGCCGGGTCGCCGGTTAGCGCTCTGCCTGCCGCAAAACGGACCCGATCCGCCCTGAATCACTCGCTCAGATTGGGGGGATCAATCCCCAGCGCGGTTGCGAGGTCGATGAGGTGCTCCTGCTCGTTCACCAGGATCTCCCGGATGTGCTCGGCCATCGCGTACTCTCCCAGCGCTTCGCATTGGCGCAGCCGCTCGCGATAGTGCTTGATCGTGACCCGCTCGTTTTCCAGGTCGAACCGGAGCATCTGCTTCGGGTCGTCCGACGTGCGCACCGGTTGCGGGGTCACGGTCAGGTCGCCGCCCAGGTAATCGATTTGCTTGGCGATGATCAGCGCGTGCTGGAGCTCTTCCTTGGCGTGCACCTCCAGCTCCCTGGCGATGCTCATGTACGCCGCGCCCTTGATGGCCTGGGAGTAGACGACGTATGCGATGATGGCCTGGTATTCCCGGGACAGATCTTCGTTGAGGCGCGCGATCAGATCGCGGCGGGCGGCATCGGACGGGGCGGGGGCTTTCTTCGGCATGGGACGCTTTCGTTGAAGGCTTACATCCATTCCTGCATCCGGGTGGTGCGGCGAAGCGCCTCCGGGTGGCGGCGGAACCAGCTCATGATCAGCAGCATCTCCTCAATGACGGACGCCGGGAGCGGTCCGGCGGGCACATCTTCCCGCGCCAGCTCCGCCGCGACCACACCGCGGAAGGCCTCCATCTCGATCGGCGTGCCGGGCCAGGGATAACAGGCGCGCACCGCGCCGCGCCGGATGATATAGGCTCGATCATCGCCGTGGGCGCCGGGATCGCGATAGACGAATGTCAGCAGCTCCACCGCCGAGCGGGCGCGGGTGGTGGCGCCAAGCAGCCACTCGAGCGCCTCGAACCGCTCGCGCCATCGCGCCGCCGCCTCGAATTCCCCCCGCTCCGCCGCAGCCATCATTGCCGCCACCACGCGATCGACCGGCTCGATCCCGCGGCCCTCGAGGAAGGCGATGGCGGTTTCGATCCGCTCCCGGTATCCCCGCTCCGTCACCCGGCCGGCGCAGGGTCCGCTGCAGGTTCCGAAATCGTATCGCGGACAGGCGGCCTGTCGCGGCTCGTTGAAGAGATTGCCCTGCTCGGCGAAGGCGATCGGCATCTTGTCGGCGCAGTCGCGCAGTCCGAGCAGATCGTTCAGCACCCGAATCGCGTCACTGGTCCGGCTGCGCGACGGGAGGGGACCGTAGTAGCGGACCTGGTCCCGTGAGGGTGAGGCGGTGCTCGCGAGCTTGGGGGCGGGACCGTCCGCCACGGCCACGAACATCGCCGTCCGGCTCCGGTTCATCTGCACATTGTAGGGCGGCCGCCATTTCCGGATTTCCCGGAGCTCGGCGAGGTGCGCCGCGAACTCGCTGCTCGCGTATTCCCAGGCCAGATCGCTCGCGGCGTGAAGGATCCGGGCGCCCTTGTCCTCGGGATACTTCGCGTGGAAGTAGGCGAGCAGCCGGGTGCGGACCTGCCGGGCCTTGCCGACGTAGAGCACCCGTCCCGAAGCATCGAGCATCCGGTAGATGCCGGGACGCTTCTCGGCGATCGTGCTGACCCGGCGGCGAAGACCGTCGAGGTCGGTGACGGGGAGTGGACGCGCGATGGCGCGGTGCGTCACGACTGGCAGCGGTGGCAGAAGACGGTGATCCGGGCGTCGATCGCGTGGGTGCCTGCGAGCGTCGCACCGCATCGGACGCAGGGCTCGCCCTCGCGGCCGTAGACCAGGAGCTCGAGCTGGAAATTGCCTTTCTTGCCGGTGCCGGTCCGGTAATCTCTCACCGTGCTGCCTCTCCCGCGGATGGCGGCCTGGAGAATGCGCACCAGCTGACGCCGGAGCGGGCCCGCCCGCGCCGCACTCACGTCGCGCGCCGGCTTGGAAGGGTCGATCCCCGCGGCGAAGAGCGCTTCGTTGGCGTAGATGTTCCCGATGCCCGCGATGGCGCGCTGGTCCATCAGCACCTTCTTCACGGCGGCGCGCGATCCCTGAAGAATGTGGTAGAACACCTCCCCGGTAAAGCGGCGGTCGAGCGGCTCGGGGCCGATCGCCCGATCGTACTGCCACCAGCGTTTGTCATCGAGCCAGAGGAGCGTGCCGAGCCGGCGGACATCGCGGTACACCAAGGTCTGGCCGTCGTCCATGGTGAGCTGGAGCACGGCATAGCGCCGCTCGTCCGCCGTGAGCCGGCGATCCAGGATCAGGAGCGAGCCGGTCATCCCCGGCTGCACCACGAGACGTCCGCGATCGGTCACGATTACAGCATGTTTGGCGCGACGCGTGAGCTCGAGTACTGCGGCGTGCTTGAGACCGGTGAGGAGGGCGCGGCGGGTGACCCCCCGCAGCACGTCGTCGTGCGAGAGTCGGCCCGCCACGAATCGGCGACCCACCAGGGAGGATCTCAGGTCGCGGACGATGGTTTCGACTTCCGGCAGTTCCGGCATGCCTAAAACTAGCGATGAGGGAGTAGGGAGTAGGCAGTAGGCAGTAGGGGAATGCAGGTGCCTACTGCCCACTGCCTCTTGCCTATTGCCTTTGTCTCCTCGCCTCCCTCCACCCGATATCCCGCCGAAACTGCTTCCCCGCAAAGACAATCGCCTCGGCCCCCGAGCGACTCGCCGCCTGCGCGGCGCTGAAGGTGGGCGCGACGCCGGTTACGGCCATTACCCGTCCCCCGTTGGTGCGCAGCGTGCCGACGTCGTCCCGCTGCGTCCCCGCCTGGAATATGATGGTGCCGGGGGGAACCTTGCCGCCCATTGCGATCGGATCGCCGCGGCGGGGGTCATCGGGATAGCCTGCAGCCGCGAGCACCGTGGTGACCGCGGCGGAGGGGGCGATCTCGATGCGCGGAAGGGCTGTCCTCGCAGCGACGGATTTCAGGAGATCGAGAAGGCCCGAGGTCACGAGAGGGAGAATGACCTGGGCCTCGGGGTCGCCGAAGCGGCAGTTGAACTCGATCACATTGGGATTCCCGCGATCATCGATCATCAAGCCGGCGTAGAGCACACCGGTGAACGGCGCGCCTCGCCGCTCCAGCTCCGCGAGTGTGGGGATGAGGACCAGCCGCTCGACCCGCTCCAGGAACTCGGGCGTCGCAAAGCTCACCGGACTGTAGGCGCCCATCCCGCCGGTGTTCGGCCCCTGGTCGCGCTCGGACAGGCGTTTGTGATCCTGGGCCGGCGGCAGGATGACGAGATCGCGCCCGTTGGTGACCGCGAGCACCGACAGCTCCTCGCCCTCGAGGAACCCCTCGACGACGACGGTGCGGCCCGCGTCGCCGAAGATCCCGTCGCGCAGCATCTGGGTGAGCGCGCGCCGGGCCTCGTCGCGGGTCGCACAGACGATCGCGCCCTTTCCCGCGGCGAGTCCGCTTGCCTTGACCACCAGCGGCGCGGGGTGACAGTCGACGTAGGCCAGGGCGGGAGCGAGCTCGGTGAAGGTGCGGCTCGGCGCGGTGGGGACCCCGGCCGCCAGCATCACTTCCTTGGCGAACGCTTTCGAGGATTCGATCCGGGCCGCCGCGGCCGAGGGACCGAAGACCGGTGTGTTCGCCGCGCGTAACCGGTCCGCAAGCCCCTTGGCGAGTGACGCCTCCGGGCCGACGACGACCAGGTCCACGGCGCGGTCCAGGGCGGCGCCGACGAGCTGGTCGACCTTGTCGGATCCAATGGGAATGTTTTCGGCGAGCTCGGCGGTTCCCGGGTTGCCGGGAGCGCAGTAGAGCGTCGCGGAGGGGAGGTCCTGGTGCAGCGCCCAACAGAGCGCGTGCTCGCGGCCTCCCCCGCCGACGACCAGTACTTTCACGATTGCTGGGCCTTGCGGAACGCTTCCCGTGCGGACGAGGCGGCGCGCTTCGCGGCGTCGGCCACCTTGCTTATGGTCTCGCGGGCCTCGTCCGCATAGTGATCCTTGGCGGCGCGGAAATCCTCCTTGAGCGGGCGCTCCTTGGCTTCCGAGCCGCGGCGGGTGTACTCCCCGCGCAGAATCCGCTCGTAGTCGCCGCTCTGAATCCAGCGCTGCAGCTCGGCGGCGCGCACCGTGTTCATGGGATGGGTGAGCGCCAGGGTGTTGAGAATCTTGTAGACGATGTCGAGCCCATCGTTGGTCGTGATGTACTCGTTCGCCTGGCTGATGAACGGGTCGAGCGACATCTGGCCCGATTCGAGGGCGCCGCGGTAGGCGCCGGCCATTTTCATGAAGAGCTGCTGCGAGGCGATGACGCTCTGGCTGCCGAGGAGGCCGGCGCGGTCCGAGGAGAGCTCCGACTTGCGGGACCACTCGAGCACGGCGAGCCGCACCGGCAGCAGCGCAATACCCGCGAGGAAGGGCAGGCTGCCGAGGCTGATGGCGAGGAAAAGTTCGGCGATGGTGCGGTAGAGCGCGTGCCCGCTCGCCACATGCCCGAACTCGTGTGCGATGAGGGCCCGGAGCTCTTCCTCGTCGAGGAGCTCGATGGCGGCGGAGTGCAGCACGATGAACGGATCGTCCACGCCGTAGGCGCCGGCGTTGAAGAGCGGCGTCTGGGTGACGTACATCTGCGGCACCTTGGCCCAGTCGAACGTCGTCGCCACCTCCACCAGCAGCGCGTGCGCCGTCGGGAACTGCCGCGGGCCGGTGCGCACCGCGTTGCCCTGGAACAGCAGCCGGATGCCGCGCTCGCCGCCCAGGATGGCGATGATCTTGCGCACCACATCGTCGAAGCCGGGCACCGCGCGCATGGCCTGCAATGCGGCGCGATCGGCCGGGTGCTCCCAGGACACACCCGCGATCTGCGGGAAGGCGACGCGGGGACGCGGGGCGGGGACGGTCATGGAGTGCTCAGGGAAAAGGGATGCCGCAAAATACGAGTGTACGCCAGCAAGGTTTCAGCCACTTTGCCTCAAGTCATTGCTTGATCGAGATCGGCGATGAGGTCCTCCACCTCCTCGATCCCCACACTCAGCCGCACGAGGCTGTCGGTCAGCCCCATCTCGCGACGGATGTCCGCGGGCACCGAGGCGTGGGTCATCGAGGCGGGATGGCCGATCAGGCTCTCCACACCGCCCAGTGACTCGGCGAGCTGGAAGATGCGGACCCGCTCGACGATCCGGCGCGCGCGGTCCAGGTTCCCGGTATCGAAGGAGACCATCCCGCCGAACCCGCTCATCTGCCGGCGCGCGAGCTCGTGCTGCGGGTGGGTGGCGAGACCGGGGTAGTACAACTTCTCGACCGCCTTGTGGCCGGCGAGCCAGTCGGCGATTCGGCGTCCGCTCGCGTCGTGCTGCTTCATGCGGAGCGGCAGCGTCTTGGTGCCCCGGAGCGCGAGCCAGCAGTCCATCGGCCCCGGCACTGCGCCACTCGCGTTCTGGATGAATCCCAGCCGCTCCGCGATATCGTCGCGACGGGTCACCAGAAGCCCGCCGACCATGTCGCTGTGGCCGTTCAGATATTTGGTGGTCGAGTGCAGCACGATATCGGTGCCGGTTTCGATTGGCCGCTGGAAAATCGGCGTGGCGAAGGTGTTGTCCACGGCGAGGAGGATGCCGCGCGCGGCCGCCAGGTCTCCCACCGCCTGCAGATCGGTGAGGAACATCATCGGGTTGGTGGGCGTCTCGCAGTAGATCATCCGGGTGGCCGGGGTCAGCGCGCGCTCGAAGTTCGACACCTCCCGGCTGTCCACGAACGTGACCTTGAGTCCGTAGGGCTCGAAGATCTGCTTCATGAGCCGCATCGAACCGCCGTAGATGCTTTCCCCCGAGACGATATGATCGCCGGCCTTGAAGAGCTTGAGGATGGCGTCGAGCGCCGCGAGTCCCGAGCCGAACGCGAAGCCGTGGCTGGCCCCTTCCAGCGCCGCGACGTTGCGCTCGAGCGCTTCCCGGGTGGGATTCTGGGTGCGGGCGTACTCGTAACCCTTGTGCTTTCCGAGGCCCTCCTGGCGATAGGTCGAGGTCTGGTAGATGGGCGTCATCACCGCCCCCGCGAGCGGATCGTCCACCTGTCCGGCGTGGACGGCGCGGGTGGGGAGGGAGTGATCGAGGTCGGTGGGGAGAATCTTCGTCATTCGGACTCCGGCTTCGTGCTGTCGCATTGAACATTACAACGAGTTGACCTACTTTGCTCCCCGTGTCTCCTTGAGGGAGCGAAGCGACCGAAGGGGCTTCGGCCCCTTCGGCGCCTCAGGGTGACACTCGCACCACCGCCCCCGGCCCGGCGTGGCCATCATCATGCCGCCATCCCCGAGCTCGACCTACGGAACAAGGAGCGGTGCGTGGGCCAAATTCAGATGGCGGTCCGGATGCTGGAGAAGAAGGACGTGTACACGCGGGGGCATTCCCAGCGGGTGAGCCGCTACGCCGTCACGACGGCGGTGATGCTGGGCTTCACCGGCCAGATGCTCGACCAGATCCGCCTCGGCGGCGAGCTGCACGACATCGGAAAGATCGGGACGCGGGACATCGTGCTGCACAAGCCGGGACCCCTCACGCCCGATGAGTTCGAGGAAATCAAGAAGCACGTCACCGAAGGAGAGGAGATTCTCGAGCCGCTGCGCCGCCAGCACCCGCTGGTGCTTCAGATCGTGCGCAATCACCATGAACGGGTGGACGGCTCCGGCTTTCCCGACGGATTGCGGGGGCAGGCGATTCCCCTGGTGGCGCGTCTGGTCGCGGTGGTGGACGCCTTCGACGCCATGACCACCAACCGGTCCTACCGCACCCCCCGTCCCGCGGGGGAGGCCATGCAGGAGCTGCTCAAGTTCTCGGGAATCCACTTCGATCCCGACGTCGTAAGCGCGTTTACCCGGGCCTTCCCGGACGTGGACAAGCTGCTGATGAACGTCTAGCGACCCGCTTATGTAGTTTGCGGGCATGTCTCAAACGCTCATGATTTCCGTCTCCGGCATGCGTGGCATCGTCGGCGCCGATCTGACCCCCGAACTCGTCGCCCGTCACGCAGCGGCACTCGGCTTCTGGGCCCGGGCCGCCGGCAATCCGACCGTGGTACTGGGCCGGGACACCCGAACCAGCGGCCCCATGTTCGCCGCCGCCGCCTCCGCCGGGCTGATGTCGGTCGGCTGCCACGTCATCGACGTCGGGGTGGTTCCCACACCGACGGTTCAGCTCGCCGTCACCCATCACAACGCGGGCGCCGGCCTCATCCTGACCGCCAGCCACAATCCGGTCGAGTGGAACGCGCTCAAACTGCTCGGGCCCGACGGCATCTTCCTCGATGCCACCTCGGGTGCGGCGGTTCGCGCGCTCGCGGATCAGGGGCCGCCTCGCGCGGGGTGGGACGGCCTTGGCACCACGACGGAGGACCGGAACGCGATTGCCAGGCACCTCGACGCGCTGCTCGCACTCCCGGAGGTGGATGTCGGGGCCATCCGGCGGCGGAAATTCCACGTCGCCATCGACTGCGTGCGTGGAGCTGGAGGTCTCGTGATCCCCCAGCTTCTCGAGCGGCTCCATTGCAAGGTCTCCGCCATCAATCTCGAAGCCGACGGCCGGTTTCCCCGGGAGCCGGAGCCGATTCCCGAGAACCTGGGCTCGCTCGGGAACCTCGTTCGGGCCACCGGCGCCGACGTCGGCATGGCGGTTGATCCCGATGTGGACCGGCTGGCGCTGGTGGACGAGCGGGGGGAGCCGATCGGGGAAGACTACACGCTCGCCTTCGCGATCCGCGCCGTCCTGCGAGGGGCGGGAAGTGCACTCGAGCCGCCTCTGGTCGTCGCCAATCTCTCCACCAGCCTCGTCGTCGAAGATGCGGCGAGTGAGGGGCGCGCGCGGTTTCTCCGCGCCCCGGTCGGAGAGGCGCACGTCGCCCGGATGATGGCCGACGAGGGCGCCCTCATCGGTGGGGAAGGGAACGGCGGAGTGATGCTCTCCGCATTCCATATCGGGCGCGACGCACCGCTGGGGGTGGCGTTGATTTTGCAGTACCTTGCAGTCGAGAACCGGCCAGTTTCCGCTCTAGTAGAAGCGGCACCCCGGTACCAGATTGTCAAGGCTAAAGTGCAGCGGGGCAGTGACTTGCAGGCTGTCTACGCGGCGCTCAAGACCCGGTTCCCCGAGGCCTCGGTGGACGAGCGAGACGGCCTCCGTCTCTCCTGGCGCAATCGCTGGGTCCACCTCCGTCCGTCGGGCACGGAGCCTGTGATTCGCTTCATCGCCGAGGCCCCGAGCAAGGGGGAGGCGCAGGAGCTGATCGACGTCTGCCGAATACTCCTTCAGTCGTGAGGTCCTTGGCGCGATGTGTGGCATCGTCGGATACGTAGGACCCAGGCAGGCCTCGCCGATCCTGATCGACGGACTGCGGCGTATGGAATACCGCGGCTACGATTCGGCCGGCGTGGCGGTCCTCAACGGCGGGGGCATCAAGGTCCGCAAGGCGGCGGGCAAGCTTTCCGTCCTGGTGGACACGCTTCGTACCGAGACGCCGAGCGGGACCATCGGCGTCGGCCACACCCGCTGGGCCACCCATGGGGCGCCCACCACGCCGAACGCGCATCCCCACCTCGATCAGACCGGCCGCATTGCCGTCATCCATAACGGCATCATCGAGAATGCGGCGGTGATCCGGAAGGCACTCCAAAAGCGCGGCCACTGCTTCAAATCCGAAACCGATACCGAAGTCCTCGCCCACCTGATCGGCGCCTACTACGAGGGCAACCTCGAGCAGGCGGTGGCAGGGGCGCTCTGGGATATCGAAGGCGCCTACGGAATCGCCGTGATCTCGGCGGATGAGCCGAATACCCTGGTGGCGGCCCGCAACGGCTCGCCCCTGCTCGTGGGAGTGGGTGACGGGGAGTATTTCGTGGCCTCCGACGCCTCCGCCATCCTGGAGCACACCCGGAGCGTCGTTTATCTCGACGACGGCGAGATGGCGGTGCTGACCCGGGACGGCTACCGGGTGCGCAACCTGACCGACACCCACGTCGATAAGCCGGTCAATCAGATCGAGTGGGACCTCGCGACCATCGAGCGGGGGGGCTTCAGCCATTTCATGCTGAAGGAAATCTTCGAGCAGCCGGAGAGCCTCACCAACACGGTGCGCGGCCACCTGCTCGAGGACGAGGGAAGCGCCCGGCTGCGCGGCCTCAATATGACCGACGAGCAGCTCAACCGAGTCACCCGGGTGATCATCACCGCCTGCGGCACGTCGTGGCACGCCGGGCTGATCGGCGAGTACATCTTCGAAGAGATGGCGCGGATCCCCTGCGAGGTGGAGTACGCCTCCGAGTTCCGTTATCGCAATCCGATCGTCGACGAGAACACTCTGGTGATCGCGGTTTCCCAGTCGGGCGAGACGGCGGATACCCTCGCCGCGATCCGGGAAGCGCGCCGTCGCGGCGCCCGAACCATCGGTCTGGTCAACGTCGTGGGCTCGACGATCGCGCGCGAAGTGCAGGGGGGTCTCTACCTGCGCGCCGGTCCGGAGATCGGCGTCGCGAGCACCAAGGCGTTCAACAGCCAGGTCGCGGCGCTTGCGATGGTGGCGCTCAAGATGGCGCGGCTCCGGACGCTGAGCCTCCTCTCGGGCCGCCAGTTCATCCAAGCGCTCCAGGCGCTGCCGGCGCAGATCCGGACCGTGCTCGACCGGGCGCCGGAAGTCGAGATCCTCGCCGACCGGTTCGCCACGGCGCACAACGCGCTTTATCTGGGACGCGGGGTGAATTTCCCCGTCGCGCTCGAAGGGGCGCTCAAGCTGAAGGAAATCTCCTACATCCACGCCGAGGGATACCCGGCGGCGGAGATGAAGCACGGACCGATTGCGCTGATCGACGAGAACATGCCGGTGGTGTTCATCGCGCCGCGCGACGGCGTGCACGGGAAGATCGTGAGCAACATCGAGGAGGTGAAGGCGCGGGGCGGCAAGGTCATCGCCATCGTGACCGAGGGCGACGCCGAGATCATTCGGCTGGCCGATGCGGTCTTCACGATTCCTGCCACCCACGACCTGCTGACGCCGATCCTCGCCAGCGTGCCGCTGCAGCTGTTCGCGTATTACGTGGCGGTGCGGCGGGGGTGCAATGTGGATCAGCCGAGGAATTTGGCGAAATCTGTAACCGTGGAGTAAGCGGGGGATGGGGATTGGGAGTTGGGGATTGGGGGTGGCCAGGCGGCTACCCCTTTATCTTTTTTGCGCGGCGGTTCCTCCAACCCCCAACCCCCAACCCCCAACCCCCAACCCCCAATCCCATGCGCATCGTCCTCCAACGAGTGAGCCGAGCGTCAGTTACGATCGGGGGCTCCCGCGTGAGCCAGATCGCGCAGGGCTTCTGCCTCCTCGCCGGCTTCACCCACGCCGACACCGCGGAACAGGTGGTCTGGATGGCCGACAAGGTGGCCGGACTGCGGATCTTTTCCGACGCGGCGGGGAAGATGAACCTGGCCCTCGCCGATGTCGGCGGCGCGGTGCTGGTGGTGAGCCAGTTCACACTCTACAGCGACGCCGCCAAGGGGCGCCGTCCGTCGTTCATCGATGCGGCACGCCCCGACGTGGCCATCCCGCTCTACGAGCGATTCTGCGCGGAGCTCAGGGGGAAGGGACTTCGGGTGGAAACGGGGGAGTTCGGCGCCGACATGCAGGTTGAGATCCTGAACGACGGTCCGGTGACGCTCATCCTGGAGCGCGCCCGGTGAATCACCCGCTCATCCTCGCCTCCAGGTCGCCGCGGCGCCATCAGCTGCTCACCATGCTCGGCATTCCGCACCGGGTCGAGGCGGCGAACGTCCAGGAGATCCGGCTTCCGGGCGAGGCCCCTGCGTCGTATGTGCGCCGGCTTGCCCGCGACAAGGCGCGCGCGGTGACCGGCGCCTGGGTGCTGGGCGCCGATACCACCGTGGCGCTGGCCGATGAGATCCTCGAAAAGCCCGCCGACGAGGCCGACGCGCTCCGCATGCTGCTCGCGCTGCAGGGCCGCCGCCACGAGGTGCTCACCGCGGTCTGTCTCCGCGCCGACGGCACCGAGTACCAAGCGACCGACACCACCGCCGTCATCTTCCGACCGGCGAGCGAGCAGCTGCTCCGCGCCTATATCGCCACCGGCGAGCCGCTCGACAAGGCCGGCGCCTACGGGATCCAGGGCTACGGCGCGGCCCTCATCGAGCGCGTTGAGGGAGATTTCTTCGGCGTGATGGGTCTGCCGCTCCGGCTGGTGCTGGATCTGATGAAACAGGCGGGGTGGGAGTACACCTTCGGTGAGCGGTGAACGGGAATAACGGTCACTCCGCGGGCTGGCCTCCGGGGGCGCTCGAGTTCGCTGCGCTCACTAGCGCCCCCGTCGTCAGCCCGCTCCCTGCGCCCGCTGGAGTTCACACGCTGGCCCACTCGCGTGAGTCACCCAGTCGAGCCCGGGGGAGAGACCGGCCCCTTCGCTTCGCTCAGGGTGACACCCCCGAAATCGAATCTTCTCTTGCCCTCCGCGCCGCGGCGCTGTCCTGCAACCGCATCGCCGCGCCCACGCCGCTTGCGCCAGGCAGTTTCGACTTCGCCAGCGCACTCTCCTGGACCCCCGCCGCCGGGTGCTCGGCGCGGGCACTGGTGCTTTTCCCCCCACAACCAGCAAGGAGCAGCAGCCCCAGCAGCGCGGCTTTTCCCGTTGACCGTTGACCGTTCACCGTTCACGCTCCTTGAGTCGGTAGATCACCACCGGCTTCTCGCGCCCTCGCACGTGCAGCTCCTGGCTCGCCGGGAAGGCCGGTGGGACTGAGAGCTGAGTCCGCACCCCGTCGCTCATCACGATCTCGCCCGCTTCCGCCGCGTCGCAGAGCCGGGCCGCGACGTTGACCACGTCGCCGATGACGGTGTACTCGAGCCGCCGGGGACTGCCGATCGTGCCGGTGAATGCGTCGCCATGGTCGAGCCCGATGCCGATGGCCAGCGGTGGCCGTTCCTGGCCGGCCCCGAAGACCAGCTCCACCATCGCCGCGAAATAGTCGGAAAGATGCCGGGTAATCGCCCCGGGCGGCATCGTCTCGGCGAGCCCGGTGAAGCCGCGCACATCGCTCCGGGTTTGGGCAATGTGCGCCGCCACACCGGGCGCGAAGAACCGCTCGAAATTGGCCCGGATCACATCCTGCCGCCGGGCGGCGTCGGCGTACCGCGCCTTGGCGATGCTCACCGCGGCCAGTCCCCCGAACGCGAAGCAGAGCGCGGCGGCCTGGTCCACGACCAGCTGCAAAAGGCTCGCCGTGTCGATCTCTCCGCTGACCTGGCGTGCCAGGTCGATCAGCCGGGCGAGCCGCTCGTTCTGCAGCATTGCCGGCGCCCTCCCCCGACCAGAAATCGACCGCGCGGACGCTGGTGCCGGAGGGGATTGTGTCGGGGCCTTCGGCCCCCCTTTGCTGCGCTCAGGGCAGGCTCTCGGAGTGACTGGGCTTCCGCCACCCTGAACCGCACCCGTCCGAAGGCAAGCGCGTCTCCGGGTGCCGCGCGGCCCTTCGTCAGCGCGGCGTCGTTATGCAGCGTGCCGTTGGCGCTGGCCAGATCCAGCACCAGAACGCCGAGCGCATCTCGGCGTGATGGCGCGACACGGTTTCGTCGGCGAGATGAATGTCCGACGCCGCGGCGCGGCCGACCACAACGGCGCGGTCATCAGGAAGATCGACCGATGGTCCAACCTCTTCGGGGAGCAACTGCCAGCGCGCCACCGGGGTCAGCGCGGCGCAGCCACGAGATACCGGCCCGGCCCCTGGAGCGGCGCGCTGACCATGTCGGAGCCCGGGCGTGAGGTGGGGAGGAAGACCACCACCCCATCGTCGCCCACCCGGCCGATCGCCAGCGCTTTCTCGAAGGCCAGATTGCTCCTATAGCGCTCGCGCGCGCCCGCCGGCGCGACAAAGTGGGTGCCGTAGCTGAAGGTGATCGTGGCGCTGTCGGGCACGGCGCCCTCGATCGCGAGGACCATGCTGTACAGGCCCGGTGTGGGCGTGAGCCGCACCCGGCCGGGAGCCCCCCCGCGCGCGGTCGTATCGGTCGTGGCGCGAAACTCGACATTGGCGAAGAGGCCGAAATCCGGCGCCGAGCGGCGCAGCACGATCACACGGCGCGCACCCCGGCTCACCTCGACGACGGTGTCCTCGGGTGCGGCGCCCGACGCTTCGAGGATGAAGACCCGCTCCAGCGGACGGGGGGCGAGCACCGGCGGCGGCGCGGTCGCCGGCGCTCCGCCAGGCTTGATTCCCGAGGGGGGTCCGCACCCGGCGAGCAGCAGAATCGCCACGCTTGCCGGAGCGGCACGGGCCCTGCTAATTGAGGCCATCGATGCCCCGCGCATTCATCTTTCTCCTCCTGCTGGTCCTTCCGGGGCCCCTCGGCGCCCAGACCTGGAACGATGCCCAGGTCGGACAGCTCGTGCGCCGCGCGATCCTGTTGCGGGAAACCCCGTCCACCGACACGGCGCTTCGTCACCACAAGAGCCGGGCCCACGGGTTCGTGTTTCATCTCTGGCAGTTCGGGAGGGGCTTTCCCGATCCACCGAGACTCGCCCTGGCCGATGAGTTGGACGTGGAAGTGTATTGGGAAGCGCCGGATCTGAGCAAGCAGCGGATCGTAGCGTGGCGGAACGGGACCTTCCTCCCCACCGTCATGCGGTACCACCGCGATCACCTCGGCATCGTCCCCGACAATTTCGGCCCGATCATCCGCATCGGAGAGGGCGACGAAGTTCGCGACGCGATCCACCCACTCTCGCTCGAGGGGCTCGACGAGTACGACTTCGCGCTGGGCGACACGCTCACGCTGCGGACCCCGAAGGGACCGCTCGAGGTCCTGGCGGTCCAGGTGCGTCCCAGGAATCTCGCCCGGCCGCTCGTGGTGGGGTCGCTCTTCCTCGAGCGGAAGACGGCGGCGTTGGTGCGGTTTCAGTTCAGTTTCACTCCCGCCGCCTACCGCGACAAGGAGGTCGAGGACATTACCCTGGTGCTGGAGCAGTCGCTGCTCGAGGAGCGCTGGTGGCTCCCGTACCGGCAGCAAATCGAAATCCGCCGCCGATCGTCGGTCTTCGAGTTTCCGATGCGGTCGATCATTCGGGGAAGCTGGGAAATCGACGACTACGATTTTTCCGAGCCGTTTCCCGAAGTCTTGCGCGATGCCCCACCGTACTCCGGGCTCCGCGCGCCGACTCCCGACACGGCGCGGTGGACGACGCCGCTCCGGGCCGCCGCCGAAGGAGCGGAGCCCTTCGATCGCCGCGAATTCGAGGAGCTCAAGAGCAAGGCCGAAGAGCTGGTCTCCCGGCAACTCCTGGAGGGGATGCCGAGGAGCCGCGTCGGCACCACCGCGGTCAGCGATCTCGTGCGGGTGAATCGCGTCCAGGGACTCGCGTTCGGGGTCGGAATGGGACTCCGGTTCGACGGCGGATACGAGGTCCGCGGATCACTGGGCTACGGACTCTCGGACCAGCGGGTTACGGCCGGCGTCCTGGTCGGCTTCACCCGCGGGTCCACCGACTGGATGCTCGAGGGGCGTCGCACCATACGCGATTTCGGCGACGAGCCGGTGGTGAGCGGTGTGGTGAACTCGCTGCTTTCGCAGGAAGCGGCCATCGATCTCGGGAGCTACCTCCTCGGCGAGGAGGTCGGAGTCGGGCTCCACCGCCGCCTCGATCCGCGCTGGTCCCTCGATCTGTCGGCGCGCTTCGAGCGGAGCAGCAGCGTCTCCACGACGGCGACCCCGGCCCGTGGCGCCTACGAGCCGAATCCGCCCCTCGGAAGCGGCAGCTACTGGCTTGGCCGGGCGGTTTTCTCCCTCGCGCCGCGGGGCGCGGTGGACCGTGGCGATCTCAAGCTGCAATTCGGCTTGGAGGCGGGAACCGGGCCGACCCAGTACCTCCGCGCGACCTTCCGGTCCGATGGCAGTCTTCCGGTGCCCTTGGGCCACTTGCGTCTCCGCACGATCGCCGGAGTGGCCACCCCCGGACTCCCCAAGGCCAGAAGCTTCGCGATCGGAGGCCGCGGCACGCTTCCCGCGGAGACGTTCCGGCAGTGGGGGGGACGACGGGTGGTCTCCGGCCAGCTCGAATGGCGGGTGCGGGTTCCGATACCGGCGGTGGGGATCGGGCCCTTCGCCAGCACCGGAAATCGGGCGATACTCGCACCGTTCGTCGGAGTCGGATGGGCCGGCGGCACGATCGAGGGAGTCGGCTGGCGTTCGAGCGAGGGGGCCCGGCCGGTGGCGGGTGTCGCGATCGAGCTGCTGCAGAATCTGCTGCGGCTGGAGCTGGCGACGCCGCTCCGGGAGCGCCCTGAAAAGCCGCGACGCTGGGGCCTGACCCTGGACGTGTCGCCCGAGTGGTGGCCGATCCTCTAGCCCCTTTTGCCCCTGACCCCCTAGATTTAAGGGATTCGCAACATTTTCCCGGATACTCTGAATGGCCTTTAGCGACGAGTGGCTCGTCCCCACCCTTTCCACGCTCGTGACCGAGGCGCAGATCGCCAAGGTCCGGCGTGAGGCGCGGGATGCCACGTCGCTCTGGGAAGCGCTGGTCGACCGCCGGATCAGCACCGATCAGCAGATCGTCGAAGCGGTCGCGGCCCGGTTCCGGCTTCCGATCGCCAACCTCACCATGCAGGATCCGCAAGCGCAGGACGCCCTGCCGGAGCAGGTCGCGCGGAAGTACAACGTCCTCCCGATTCGCAGCACCGATTCCTACCTCGAAGTCGCCACCGCCAATCCGTTCGACATGGACGCGGAGAAGATGCTCGCGTTCGCCACGGGGCGGGAAATCCGGATGGTGCTGTACTCCCCGGGAAAGATCCGCGAAAAGCTCGACGAGCTGTATCGCTCCTCCGAGGTCGTCTCCAAGCTCCTCTCCGGCATCACCGGGCAGCACGAAGTCATCCAGCTGGCCGACGAGGCCGAGGAGTACACCGCCAGCGCCGAGGAAGCGCAGGCGCGGCCGATCATCAAGCTGGTGGATACGCTGATCGCCGACGGCATCACCAGCAGGGCGAGCGATATCCACGTCGAGCCGGTCGAGGGCGGCGTCGTCGTGCGCTACCGGATCGACGGCGTGCTGCGACAGGTGATGAGGATTCCGCGCTCGGCGGGCGTTCCGCTGGTGTCGCGGGTCAAAATCATGTCCGGAATGGACATCGCGGATCGGTTGCGGCCGCAGGACGGGCGCTGCCGCGTGGCGGTCAACGGGAATCCGGTGGACCTGCGGGTCTCCACGCTCCCGGCATCGCTGGGCGAGAAGCTGGTCATCCGGATCCTCAATACCAAGACGACGGTCCTGTCGCTCGACGCCCTCGGTCTCGAGAAAGATGAGCGGGACGTCATGTCGACGCTCCTCCAGAGCAAGGAGGGAATTCTGCTGGTCACCGGGCCAACCGGCTCGGGCAAGACGACCACGCTCTACGCCGCGCTGCGCCAGGTGCAGGGCGACAAGATCAACATCGTGACGGTCGAGGATCCGGTGGAGTACCGCCTCGGGGCCAATATCGTGCAGGTGCAGGTCAACGAGAAGGCGGGGCTGACGTTCGCGAGCGCGCTGCGTTCGATCCTGCGGCAGGACCCGGACGTCGTGCTGATCGGCGAGATCCGGGATATGGAGACGGCGCAGATCGCGCTGCAGGCGTCGCTCACCGGGCACCTGGTGCTTTCCACGTTGCACACCAACGATGCGCCCAACACCGTCACCCGGCTGGTCGACATGGGCATGGAGGCGTACAAGATCGCCGCGGCGCTGCGCGGGATTCTCGCCCAGCGGCTGCTCCGGCGCCTCTGTCCGTATTGCAAGGTGAAGCAGACCGAGGCGCTCCCCGAGCGGATCAAGATATACTTGCCCGCCGGCCCGGCCGAGCTGTACCAGGCGGTGGGATGCTCGGAGTGCGCGCACACCGGATACCGGGGCCGATTCGGGATCGTGGAAATCCTGGTCATGAACCAGGAGATCGAGCGGCTGATCGGACGGGGCGCCACCGCCGAACAGATCGCGACCGCGGCGCGCGCGAACGGGATGCGCTCGCTCTTCGAGAGCGGCATCCGCCACGTCGTGTCCGGCGAGACGTCGGTGGAGGAGCTCCTCCGCGTGACCGAGCCGCCGCGCCCGGACGACGGCGCTTCGCGGGCGCAGGCGCACTCCGACGAAGACGACGACCGCACCGAGCGGCGCCGCCGGACCAGCCGCCCGGAAGGCGACGACACCCCACGGATCAACGTCACGGTTGCCGCGACCCCCTCGCCGGCACGCGACGCAGTCGGCGTCCCCACCCTGGAGCTCTCCCCGGCGTTCGAGCTTCTCGAAGATCTTCCGCCGGCACGGACCGAGCTCACCCGCAAGGGGGCGATGGTCCTCCTGGTGGATGACGAGGACCAGCTCCGCCGGGTGATGAAGGACCTGCTGGAGCGGCAGGGGTACACCGTCGTGGAAGCACGCGACGGCGCCCAGGCGCTGGACGAAGTGGACCGCCACGCCCCCGACATCGTGATCCTCGACCTCAATCTTCCCGGCGTGGACGGGTACTCGGTGCTGAGCCAGCTGCGCTCCCGGCCGGCGACGCGTCAGCTCCCGATCATCGTGCTGACCGCGAAGGGAGATGAGGACAACGAGGTGCGCGTGCTTCAGCTTGGCGCCGACGATTTCCTCACCAAGCCATTCCGGGCCAAGGCCCTGGCGGCGAGACTCGAGAGCACGCTGGCGCGGCGGCGGGGGCAGTAGAGTTGCTACTGCTAACTGCTAACTGCTAACCGCTCCCTCCTGCCTCCTCCCTCTTTCCTCCTTCCTCCTTCCTCCTCCCTGATCCCATGCCAACCGCCCGCATTGCTTACGTCGACGTCCTGGTTCTCCGCGGGGCGGGGGACCGGCTCGAGGTGCTCTGCCTTCGTCGAGGTCCCAAGGGGCGCTCTCCCGGCTCGTGGGAGGGTGTGCACGGCCATATCGACGAGGGCGAGACCGCGGTCGAGGCCGCGCTTCGGGAAGTGCACGAGGAGGCCGAACTCCGGCCCGAACGCCTCTACAATTTGAGCCGGGTGGAGTCGTTCTACCGCCACAGCACCAATGACGTGGTTCTCGTCCCGACGTTCGCAGCGTTCGTTTCGATCGATGCGGAGGTGTGCATCTCGGGCGAGCACGACGCGTATGTCTGGCTGCCCCCGGGGGCGGCGCGGCAGCAGATGAGCTGGCCGCGGGTCCGGCGGGAAATCACCGACGCGGTGCGGCTGGTGGGGAGAGGTGACGGCGGCACGCTGGAGGACGTCCTGCACATCCGAGGTAAGCGGTCATGATCGAGGTTCGTCTCGTCGGGCTCCTCTTCGCCGGCGTTGCATGAGCCGGACGACTCGATCGCATCGTGCCGGTCTAGATCACCTACGTGAATCTGACGGCGGTCTCAGGTTGAAGAGGCAGGAGGGAGGAGGAAGGAGGGGGCTATTCCTCCTCGCGGCGGGGGACTCTTTGAGTCGCGAACGACTCCGGTGGGGCGTTCGGCTTGACCCGAATCGATTTGGCTGGAATGCCCACGTTCACGTGGTAGGGCTTCACGTCCTTGGTAACAAGGGCGCTCGCGCCCACCATCCCGTTGCGGCCCACCCGCACCCCGGCGAGCACGGTGGCGTGGTAGGTGATGCGCACGTCGTCCTCCAAAACGGTGCGCAGGTCGGTCACATCCTTCTGATCCACGATGCTGTGGGTGTGGCTGTAGATGTTGGCGTAGTCAGCGACGCTCACCCGGTCGCCCATCGTGATCCCGCCGCGGTCATCGAGGAGCACGTGCCGGTGCACCACGCAATCGTTTCCCACTTCCAGGTTATATCCGAACGAAAACTCGGTGTGCTGGAAGCATTTGAAATTCTTCCCGCACCGCGCAAAAATCCTCGGGGCGAGAAGCCGGCGCAGCGTGACGCCGAGGTCCACATTCTGGGCTCCCGCCGGCGTGCGATCGAAGGAATACCAGAGCCAGAGCAGCGGCTTGACCCGCGCGAACTTCTCGGCGTCCACCTCGGCGTAGTACTCGGGCTCGAGGGTGATGTTGCGCGGGTCGAGGGCCAGGAGGGCGGCGCGGGTCGCCGCTCTGGTCCTGGAGTTTGCGAGGATCTCGTCGTAGCCCGGTGCGGCGGGATACCAGAGGGCGTAGAGGGTATCGCGGCAGATCCGGGACCAGTCGGCGGCTGGGGCGGAGAGTGCCGCATCCAGCTCGGCGAGCCAGGCGTCGTTGCTGGCACGGGATGCGTCGGGAAGGGAAACCTGGCGAAGGGGGCGGAGGGCCATGCCGGAATCTATCCCGGTGCCCGCCGCCTCAGCCCTCCAGCGGCCTCCGGAGCTCCGCGTCCACCCGCCTCGGCCTCCCGGTCACCCGGTCGAGGGCGGCGTACACGCTCCTGCCCCGCGCCAGCAGGCGGTCGTCCGCCGTCCGCCGGATCTCGATAAACCGCTCCCACGTGGCCCCGGACGGCTCTCCGACCCAGGTGCGGGCGACGAGCTGCTCCCCGACGAACGCCGGCGCCTTGTAGTCGATCTCGTGCCGGGTGACGACCCAGGACACCTTCGCCTTGTGCTCCGCCGGCGCGGCGGTCTCCCAGTGCGCCGTCGCGGCGTCCTGCATCCAGCGCAGGTAGACCACGTTGTTGACGTGGCCCTGCGCGTCGATGTCGGCGGGCGCGACGAGGATGGGGAGCGAGAAGGAGTTCATTCAGAGGCGAAGAGGCAAGGAGGCAACGTGGCAAGGACTCATTGCCTCTTTGCCTCCTTGCCTCCGACAGCGTTGAGTATCGCCTCCCCCAGTTCCCCGACCCCCTCCCCCGTCGTCGCACTCGTCAGCAGGAGCTCGTCCGCGGCCATGCCGAGCTCCCGCGCCCGCTCCCCGAGCGCCAGCCGCTGCGCCGTGCGGGAGAGCTTGTCCGCCTTGGTCAGGACCGTCAGGACCGGCCGCCCCGTCTCCGCCAGCAGCTCCTGGATCTCGGCGTCATCGGCCGACGGCGGGTGCCGGGCGTCCAGCAGCCAGACCACCCCCGAGAGGGACGGGCGGCGGGCCGCGACCCCTTCGAGGAGCTCCCGGAAGGCGAGCCGGGCGGTCTTCGAGGTTCTGGCGAAACCATAACCCGGCAAGTCGAGGAAATAGCAGGGTGGGAGCCGGAAGACGTTCATGAGCTGGGTCTTGCCGGGGGTGCCGCTCACATGGGCGAGATGCCGCCGTCCGACCAGCGCGTTGAGCAGGCTGGATTTGCCCACGTTGGAGCGCCCCACGAAGGCGATCTCGGGGAGCACGGGGTCGAGCGGGTAGAGCGGATCGGGAAAGCTGCCGACGAACTCGATCGGCAGCCGGGCGAGGGTCACGCTTCGCGGATCTGACGGGGTCGTTCGGTGACGATCATGGGGGAGCTGCCTTCGGTGATGCACTCCGCGGTGACGATCACCTCGCGCACGTCGTCGCGCGAGGGGAGATCGTACATCAGGTCGGTCATCACCGTCTCGAGAATCGCCCGGAGTCCCCGTGCCCCGGTCGAGCGCTTGATGGCCTTCCGCGCGACGGCCTTGAGGGATTCGTGGTCGAAGGTGAGGCCGACGTTCTCGAGCTCGAACAGCTTCATGTACTGTTTGGTGATCGCGTTCTTCGGCTCGATCAGGATACGCACCAGCGATTCTTCGTCCAGCGCCTCGAGCGGGACCACGACGGGCAGGCGCCCCACCAGTTCCGGAATCAGTCCGAAACGCAGCAGGTCGTCGGGCTCGGCGTTCAGGAAGGGATTCTTCTTGTCCACCTCGGGGTTCTTGTTCCGCTCGTTGGCGGCGGAGAAGCCGATCTGCTGGCGGCCCAGCCGCCCCTCGATGATCCGCTCCAGCCCGTCGAACGCGCCGCCGCAGATGAACAGGATGTCCTTGGTATTGATCTGGATGTATTCCTGCTGCGGGTGCTTGCGGCCACCCTGGGGCGGCACCGAGGCGACGGTCCCCTCGAGGATCTTGAGCAGCGCCTGCTGCACCCCCTCC
>CAYTMW010000035.1:0-31850 GCA_964439025.1 uncultured Gemmatimonas sp.
AGCTCACCGATGCGGTTCAGGCCATCAAGCTCGGCGCCTTCCAGTTCCTGGAAAAGCCGCTCACTCCAGAAGCGGTGCTCGTCGCCCTCCGAAGCGGACTCGAGCTCACCCGCACCCGCGCCGAGAATCGGGCCCTCCGCTCGCAGCTTGGGCCGCACGCCGACCTGGTCGGGAAGAGCGGGAAGATGGACGCGGTCCGGGCGCTGATCGCGCAGGTCGGGCCGACCGAAGCGCGCGTGCTCATCATGGGCGAATCGGGCACCGGAAAGGAACTGGTGGCGCATGCCATCCATCGCGCCAGCCACCGCGCGGGGCGCTCGTTCATCTCGGTCAACTGCGCGGCGATTCCACGCGACCTGGTCGAATCGGAAATGTTCGGCCACGAGCGGGGCGCATTCACCGGCGCTACCGACCGGCGGCTGGGCCGGTTCGAGCTCGCCGACGGCGGGACCCTCTTCCTCGACGAGGTAGGCGATCTCAACCTCGAAGCCCAAGCCAAACTCCTTCGGGTGCTCGAAGCGGGAGAGATCCAGCGGCTGGGCGCGGAACGGGTGCAGCGGATCGATGTGCGGATTCTAGCCGCAACCAATCAGCGACTCGAGCAGGCGGTCGCCGCAGGCTCGTTCCGGGAGGATCTCTACTTCCGTCTCAACGTGTTCCCGCTCGAGCTCTCACCACTGCGCGAGCGGCTCGAAGACCTCCCCGACCTCGTCGTGCATCTGGCCGAGCGGGTCCGTCCGCTCCAGGCTGCGAGCTTCACCGGCGACGCCCTGGCATTGATGGCCTCGTATGAATGGCCGGGCAATGTCCGGGAGCTGGCCAACATCATCGAGCGCCTCTCGATCCTCGGGGGACCGGAGGTGGACGTGGCACTCGTCCGCCAGGTCCTCCCCCGGGCCGGCAGCCTCCGGTTCGAGGCGCCTTCGGTTTCCGAGTCCGGCACGTCGTATTCGGTCGCGGATCTCGGCGGCCGGTCGCTCTCCAACGTCCTGGACGATTACGAGCGGGCCCTCATCGGCGCCGCGCTCCGCCGCGCAACCGGAAACGTGGCCGAGGCTGCGCGCGCGCTGCAGACCGACCGGGCGAATCTGTATCGGCGCATGAAGAGGCTGGGACTGTGAAGAGCGTGAACGCTGAACGGTCAACGGTGAGCGGGAACAGCCGCTCGCCATGGATACTGTCCGTTCTGCTGGTGGCGATGAGCGGTGCGGCGAACGCGCAGGTCACACCGCCCGACAGCGTCATCAAGATCCGGCCGGAGGACCGCAGGCCGGATTCCGCGGGCAGAGTGGCGCTGCCACCGGGCATCGTGGACGAGGTGCTCACGGCCTTCAATGATTCGCTGGCGACCAAGGTGTACGGCCCGATGCTGCTCCCGGCGGGCAGCAGTCACACCGGCTCCATTGCCGTCTTCCGAGGCACGCTCCGGGTGGCGGGGGAGTTGATCGGCAGGGTCACGGTCATCAATGGCGATCTGGTGATCGATCCGGGAGCGCTGGTTGCGGGCGACGTGCTCGTCGTCGGCGGACAGATCATCGTGCGGCCTGGCGGTGGAATCGAAGGACGCCGCCGGGAATATCGCCAGCCGGCATCTCTGGTCCGGACCAGCGGCGGCCTGCTCACGATTCGGGAGCCGCCCCGGACGATCGGCGACATGGCCTCCGCGCGCACTCGATTCACCACAGGACGGTTCGAGACGATCCTCTCCATCGAGACCGGGCGCACCTATAACCGGATCGAGGGTCTTCCTATCGTCTTCGGGCCCTCCGTCGTGCGCACCGGCCTCCCGAATGTGGAAGCCCGTCTCGACCTGCGCGGAATCGCCTGGACGGCCCCGGATCGCACCAACCGTCGCAGCGACTTCGGCTATTCGGGCCGGCTCGAGTTCCAGTTCGGCGAGTCCCGCCGGCTCACCGTGGGGGGCCAGGTGTCCCGGCTCATCACGCCGATCGAAGAGCAGCCGCTCTCGCGAACCGAGACCGGTTGGTCGGCGCTCCTCTTCCAGCGAGACTATCGCGACTTCTACCAGGCGCAGGGTGCGTCGGGATACCTCTCCTATGCGCTGAGTCGGGGCCTCCGGGTGGGCACGTCGCTCGGACGCCACGACGAGCGAAGCGTACCGGCGAACGATCCGATCTCGATCTTTCGCAACGAGGCGTGGCGGCCCAACCCCCTGGTCGACGACGGGCACTACCTGACCTGGCGCATCGGCCTCGACTACGACACCCGGAATGATCCGGAGAGCCCGAGCGCCGGCTGGCAGGTTCGCGCCTGGTGGGAGCGAAGCGGGAGCGACGACGCCTCCCCCGTTTCGCTGCCTCCGGAGGTGCGCGACCCGATTCCGCCCGGACGTTACGAATTCTCCCGCATGTGGCTCGACGCCAGGCGCTACGTGCGATTCAATCCCGCCATTCGAGCATCCGCCCGGTTCGTGGCCGGAGGCTGGGTGAGCGGCGATCCGCTGCCCATCCAGCGCAGGCTGAGCCTCGGTGGTCCCGATGTTCTGCCGGGATACGGATTCCGCAGCCTCAATTGCGCGCCTGCATCACTCACCGATCCGTCGCAGCCAGCGCTCTGTGACCGGATGATCGCGGTGCAGCTCGAAGTTCGGACCAGAACCCGGCTCGGGCTCCCGCTCGCAACTTCGGATCCCTACCTCTCCGCGGCGCAGCGACTTCTCGGAATCCGGGAGCCCGACGTAGTGATCTTCGGCGACGCCGGAAAATCATGGATCAGCGGCGACGGCCCGGGACGGATTCCAAACGACCGGATCCCGGTGCTCCGCGAATGGGCCAGCGACATCGGGTTCGGCTTCGATGCGGGTGGAATCGGACTTTACATCAGCCAGCCGCTCACCGGCGGCCGACCCCTTATGCTGACCGCGCGGCTGCAGCGACGATTCTGATGCGCCGCTTCCTCGCCGTAGGTCTCGCCCTTGGGTGCTTGCTCGGCGCCCCTGCCGTCGCCCAGACGCCCCGCGTCGGGCTGTCGGTGACGCTCGGCCCCGACACCTTCCCGCGCGGAGTGCGCTACGCGCGAGTGCAGGTGCGCAGCCTCTTCGCCGATCAGGGGTGGGCCGAAGCCCTGGAGCAGTCATTCCCGATCCGGCTCAGCTTCCGGATGGAGATCTGGCGCTCACGCGATGGCTGGATCGACGAGTTCCAGCGGGCAACGGAATGGGCGACGGTGATCCAGTACGAGCGGCTGCAGGACCAATACAAGGTGACGGATATTCTCTTGAGCGGCCCGGTGGAAACGCGGTACCCGACCCCAGACGAGCTGGCGCGCTGGATCGGCATCACCCGCGAGGTGGATGCCCTTCCGGTCGGCGCCGGTGTCTTCTACTACGACGTGAAGCTCAGGATTTCCGCGCTGTCGGACGAGGACATGGAGGAGATCGAACAGTTCCTTGCGGGGGGGCCCGCGACGCCCGCGCGGCCGGAGCGCAGCTCCATCGGACGATCCTTCAGGCGGTTCCTGCTGCGGCTGGCGGGATTGCCGGGGGAGGAGCTGACGGTCAAGACGGAGAGGTTTCGCGTAAGATGATCGTGGATGGAGGAGGGGAGATGGGGGTTGGGAGCTGGGGACTGGGGATGTTTAACCCCAACCCCCAAACCCCAACCCCCAACCCCTAGGCCCGAATGGCCTTCAGCGCCGCCGCCCCGTAGAAGTACCGGATGTACTTCGCCTGCACCGCGGTGAGTCGCCGCACCGCCCAGGCGAGATGAACAAAGTGGGGCTCGAGCGGCGGATGCATGGGATGCATTCCGCACTCTTCGGGGAGCCGGTTCCCCTTCTTCGTGTTGCAGCTGCTGCAGGCCGTCACACAGTTGGTCCACGCATTGCCTCCCCCCCGGCTGATCGGCAGGAGATGGTCCCGCGTGAGGCACTCCCTCGGGCGGAGCTGCACCTGGGTCCGGTGACAGTACTGACACCGGTAATCATCCCGGGCAAAGAGGAAGGTGTTGGTGACCTGGCGGCGGAATTTTCGGGGGACGTGGACGAACTTGACGAGGCGGATGATGACGGGCTTCGGAATCGAAATCCGCGGACTTCTTATCGGCTCCCCTATCTCCGCCTCCACGATCTCGGCCTTGCCATCAATAACCAGGCGGAGCGCCCGCTTGACGGGCACCAGGGTCAGGGGTTCGAAGGACGCATTCAATGCAAGGCAGCGCACGCCATTCTCCGCCGGGGAAGCTCCTGCATCTTACCGACCACCCCCGCGGCGGATCAAGCCGTGGCCACTTTCTGGTGCACCACCCGCCCCCCCAGAACAGTCAGGCGGATCGATTCCGGGCCGGCCGCGAGCACCGCATCCGCCGCCGAGGCGGAAGAACCGCCCGGTGTGCCGCCCGTCGCCACCGCAATGACGTCTCCCCATTTCCCCGCGGTCAGGGTGCCGATTTCACTCTCGAGACCGAGTGCGCGTGCGCCGTCCAGCGTGCAGAGCGCAACCGCTTCATCAGCCGAGAGCGCGCCCAGCGCCCTGGCCGCACGCGCCTCCGAGAAGAGGTCGAGCCGGCCGACACTGGCCACCGAATCGGTACCGAGCCCGACCCGGATTCCGGCACGCCTGAGCGCGGCGAGGGGCGCGGCGCCGTGACCGTGGCGCGCGTTCGAGAGCGGGCAATGGGCGACCGACACCGATCGTCGAGCCAGCAGGTCGATGTCCGCGGGTGAGAGCTGGATGGCATGAATGCAGAGGGTATCCGGGCCGAGCACACCGTGGGAGTCGAGCCACTGGACTGGGGACTGGGGGCTGGGGACTGGGGACTGGTGACTGGGATCGTTGAGCAGCGGGATCCCTCGCTCCTCCCACGCTTCTGCAAACGGCCCCGTCCGCCGCGTCACGAACTCGCTCTCCTCCCGGGACTCGGCGACGTGTACCGCAATCGGGAGCTCCCGTTCTCGAGCCCAGGCAGCCGCTTTCGAGTACAGCGGGCCGCTCACGGTATAGGGCGCGTGCGGTGAGACGCCCAGCTGCACCCTGCCCCCGCAGAACGCGCCGAGCTGTTCGACGCGCCGTTCGAGCGCCCGCATGCTCTCGTCGAGGGAATCCGGGTGGGGGCCGAACACTTCCTGATAGACGATCCCGCTCCCCCCGAGCTCCGACAGCGCTCGAACGACGCTTCCCGAATCGCCGGTGTCGGCGATGGTGGTCACCCCGCCGGCCCAGCAGTCCCAGACGCCTCGTCGAGCGGCTGCAAGAAAGTCCTCCGGGGTTCTCGCCTCCTTGATCCACCGGATCGTCTGAATCCAGTCGCGGAAGGCGTCATCCGGCGCCTGGTCCGCCATTCCCGTGAGCTCGAGATGGGTATGGGTGTTCACCAGTCCGGGAAGGAGCGTCGCGGTTCCGAGATCGAGGTTCAGCGCATCGAAAGGAGCGGGGATGTCGCCATCGGCTCCGACGGCTGCAATGCGCCCGTCGGCATCGATAAGGATCGCGGCGTCGTGGATGGGTGGGGCGTCGACCGGCAGCGCCCACTGGGCCCGAAGGCGGAGTGGTCTCACCACCCCCCGCGGAAGGGGCTGTGCAGGGGGCAGTGCTCGATGGGCTCGGTCCCGGGATAGAAGACTTCGCGCACGACTTTGTCCCGGGGGCAGAACGGCGTCGCCAGTGCGTTGGTGCTGGCGTCGATCTCCACCGAGACGATCCCGTCGGGCATTTTCCAGGGGCCGGGGGCAGTCCTGCGCTCGTAGACCTCCCGCATCATCGTAGTCCAGGCGGGTGCCGCGAGGAGCGCACCCTGCGCATTGGACTTGATGACCGTCTTCTTGTCGAAGCCCATCCAGACGCCGGTGACCAGATCGGGCGTGAACCCGATGAACCAGACGTCCATCCCGTCGTTCGTCGTGCCGGTCTTGCCGCCGGCGGGAATGGTGAAGCCCTTCCCCACGACCGCACTGTACGCGGTGCCATGGCGCACGACGTCGCGGAGACCGTCGAGGATGAGCCAGGCATGCTCGGGATCCATCACGCGGTGGTCGCGGACCTCCGGCTGCCAGACGATCCGTCCCTCACGGTCCTCGACGCGCAGGATACCGAGCGGTGTGGACGCGACTCCCATGTTCGCAAAGCCGGTATAGGCGCCGATCAGCTCGAGCGGTGTGACGTCGGCGGAGCCGATGAAGATCGAAGGCACCCTCGGGATGCGGGTCGTGATCCCATAGTTCGACGCCTCGGCAATGACCGCGTCTTCGCCGAGCTGGAGTCCGATTCGAACCGCGACGATGTTTCGCGACTGGCGCAGCGCCTGCCGCGCCGTCATGGGTCCCTCGAACTTGCTGTCGTAGTTCTTCGGCTCCCAGGCCGGCTGGTCCGGTATCTCGACCGACACGGGAGCATCATCCCACACCGAGGACCACGGGATGCCTGCGCGAATGGCGGCGGCATAGACGAAGGGCTTGAAGGCCGAACCGGCCTGTCGAAGGCCCTGGGTGGCACGATTGTACTTGTTGTCCTCGAAGTCCCGCCCCCCCACCATCGCGCGGATGTATCCCGTCTTGGCGTCGAGCGTCACCATCAGCCCCTGCAGATACGGGCTGAAGGGACCGTTGTCGGGTTCGGGACCGCCTGGCTCGGGGCGCTGGTCGAGATACTGACGGTAGGTCCGGTGCCGATACGCCCCGGTGCCGCCGTCCTCGATGTTCTGCAGCTGCGCTTCGAGCGCACGCTCGGCGGCCTGCTGCATGTCGAGGTCGAGCGTCGTGAAGATGCGGAATCCGGCGCGGTACAGATCGGTGCCGAATCTCGCCGCCAGGATCTGCCGGATGTACTCGACGAAGTATTCCGCGACTCCACTGTAGTCGGACCGGAGGGAGAGTAAAAGCGGATACGCCTTCCACGCTTCTGCCGACTCGTGGGACAGCTTTCCCGCGTCCTCGAGGATGCTGATGACCAGGTTGCGCCGCTGCACCGCGGCCTTCGGACTCCTTCTCGGGTTGTAGATGGTCGGACCCTTGGGGAGCCCCGCGAGCAGCGCGGCCTCAGCCACATTGAGGGCCCGGGCCGACTTGCCGAAGTACCGCTGCGCTGCCGCCTCGACGCCGTACGCGCGGTTGCCGAGATCGATCTGATTGAGATACAGCTCGAGAATCTTGTCCTTCGAGTAATTCCGTTCGATCTCGAGCGCCATCCGGCATTCGCGGATCTTGCGCGAGAGCCCCTTGAGGCCGGTCCGCTGGCTACGATTGATCTGGTCGGGCCAGAGATTGCCGGCGAGCTGCATGGTGATCGTGGAGAAGCCCTGCCGCTTGCCGATCAGGGTGGACTTGAGGGCGCCGAAGAACCGGATCCAGTCGATGCCGTGGTGTCGGTAAAAGCGGCGATCCTCGACGGCCAGGAACGCCGCGACGACGGCCGGCGACATCTGCTTCAGGGGAACCACGGTGCGGCGCTGGAGGCCGTAGTCGGTGATCAGACGCCCATCGGCCGCGTACAGCTTCGAGGCCTGATCGGGATCGTAATTGGTGAGCCCCGCAATCGAGGGGCACGCCCCGCCGGCGCAGACCCGGGTCCACGCGCCCGCGAGGAGCGCTACCAGGAAGAGTCCGGTGGCCAGGAGGCCGACGAGGAGGTTCCTCCGGCGCCGGGGAAAGTGCCACCACCGGGTGAGCCGGGAGGGGAGGCTGGGTGCCATGCCGGAAGATAAAAGGGGTGACCTGTGACCGGTGACCGGTGACCGGTGACCGGTGACCGGTGACCGGTGACCGATGACCTGCGCGAGACGAACAGGTTACGGGTCACTGGTCACAGGTCACGCCCCACCGCCTTCCGGTTGACGCGTTTCCCTCCCTCCCCTACTCTTGCCGCGTGCCCTCCCTCTTCGAAATCCTCACCGAGCGCGGCCTGGTCCAGGACGCCACGCCGGGGCTTGCCGACCGGCTAACCCGAGGTCCGGTCACGGCCTACGCCGGATTCGATCCGACGGCGGATTCGCTCCACGTCGGCAACCTCGTTCCGGTGATGGTGCTCGCCTGGCTGCAGCGGGAAGGCGGACGCCCCATCGCGCTCGTGGGTGGCGGCACGGCGATGGTGGGCGATCCGAGCGGCAAGCGGAGCGAGCGTCCGATGCTGCCGGAGAGCCAGGTGGATTCCAACGCGGCGGCAATACGGGCGCAGCTCGCCCGCTTCCTGTCGTTCGACGGGGACAACGCGGCGAGGCTGCAGAACAATGCCTCGTGGCTCCGGGGCCTCCGGCTGCTGGAGTTCCTGCGGGACACCGGGAAGCACTTCACCATCAGCTACATGCTGCAGAAGGAATCAGTGAAGTCGCGTCTCGATGCCGGAATCTCGTTCACCGAGTTCGCGTATATGCTCGTCCAGGCGGAGGACTACCATCATCTTTTCCGGAGCGAGCGCTGCGAGCTGCAGGTCGGCGGCAGCGACCAGTGGGGGAACATCACGGCGGGGATCGAGCTCATCTCCCGCCGCGAACAGGCCCAGGTGCACGGGCTCGTCTCCCCGCTCCTCACCACCTCTTCCGGATCCAAATTCGGGAAGAGCGAGGACGGAAACGTCTGGCTCGATCCGCGGAAGACGACGCCGTATCGCTTCTATCAGTTCTGGCTGAATGTCGAGGATACCAACGTCGAGCGGATGCTGCGGGTGTTCACCTTCAGGCCGCTTCGCGAAATCGCCGAGGTCATGACGGCGTCCGCGTCGGATCCCGGGAAGCGGATCGCCCAGCGCCTGCTCGCCGAAGAGGTCACCACCCGCGTGCATGGAGAAGAGACGGTCCGGCGGGTCATCGACGCGAGCGGGATTCTCTTTGGCGGGGGTGATCTCCGGTCCGCCAATTCCGCGACGCTGGCGACGGTGGCCGGTGAAGTGCAGGTGATCGCGGTGGCCGCGGGCGCACTCGACGCGGGGTACGCGCTGGTGGACGCCCTCGTCGGCACCGGGCTGGCCACGTCCAAGGCGGACGCCCGCCGTGGAATCCAGGGCAACGGCTACTCGATCAATGGCGAGCGCGTCTCGGCGGAGCGGCCGCTGGTGCGATCGGACCTGCTGTGCGGACGGTTCATCGTGCTGCAGAAGGGGAAGAAGCAATACGCCATGGTCGATGCCGGGGTCTCCAGCGCATCCTCTCCCTGACGGAGGGAGACTCACCAGCGGGAGCGTGTGGTGCGGCGAGGGCGTGCGACCTCGAGATCGGTTCGCGGTTCGCGTCAGCCGGTGAGGCTTCGCTGGAGCAGGTCGACCACGCGCTCCATTTCCTCGATGGTGTTGTAGCAGTGTGGCGCGAGGCGAAGGCCGCCTTCCCTGACGCAGGTCGCCACGCCGGCCTCGCGCAGCGCCGCAAGACCACCGGGAAGATCCACGGCGGAGAGCGAGATGATTCCGGAATCCCGCGCCCCCTCCGGCGATTGCAGGCGTACCCCCGCGCGGTGAGCCCACTCCCGCACGGGACGCCCGATCTCCGCGACGTGCGCCTCGATCCGGTCGATTCCCAGCTCGTCGAGGAGATCGAGGGCGAGGTTCATCCCGAGGAGGTCCTGATACGGGAGCGTCCAGAGCTCGAACCGCCGGGCGTCGGTGTGCAGGCGGCCGCTGTAGTCGACCAGCGTGGAGAAATTCTGGGTCCCTTCGTAGGCGTTCCACCCCGCAAGCGGCGATTCGAGCTGCTCGATGAGCCCGCTTCGGACATACATGAAGCCCGAGCCCCACGGCGAGAGGAGCCATTTCTGGGCCCCGCAGGCGAGAATATCCACCGGCGTAGTGCGCACGTCGAACGGCACGTGACCCAGCGCCTGGATCGCATCGACCACAAAGAACGTCCCGGTGGCGCGCGCCACCGCGCCGAGACCGTCGAGATCCAGCCGGTAGCCGGTGTGGAACTCGACGTGCGACACAGCCAGCACCTTGACCCGCGCATCTTGCATGCGCTCCTGCATCCGTGCTTCGTCCGGCCACCCTGTCGCCGTGCGAGGAATGATCTCCAGCCGGACGCCCCGGTCCGCGATCTGGCGCCATGCGAAAACATTGGCCGGAAAATCCTGGTCGCTCACCAGCACCACGTCACCCGGTCCGAGCGGGAGCATCCGCGCGGCCAGGTTGAGACCGAAGCTGGTATTGGTCGCCAGGGCGATCTCCCCGGGATCCGCCCCGATGAGACGGGCGGCCTTGGCCCGCCCGGCCGACAGAATACCCATCAGGCGATCATCGGTCAGGGTGACCGGAGCGGCCCGCTCGCGAGTGTACGCCTCGACGGCTTGCCGCGTGCGCTCGGGAATGGGACCGATGCCGGCGTGATTCAGGAAGATGACGTCCCGGCTCCAGGGGAACTCGGTCTCGCGAAGGGCGGAGACATCGTAGGTGGCGCCGACAGGGGCGGTTATGGGAGCCATACTGTAATATGCGTCGCATGATCGATTCTCCCCAGTTCACCCTGGTTCTCGGCGGCGGCGGCCTCAAGGGGCTCACGCACATCGGCGTGCTTCGTGCCCTCGCCGAGCGGAACCTGGTGCCACAGGCGGTCATCGGGTGCAGCATGGGCTCGCTGGTCGCTTCGGCCTGGGCCGTCGGGATGCCGCTGCAGGAGATGGAGGACCGGGCGCTTGCGGTGACGCGAACGGACGTCTTCCGCATCGCGCACTTCGACATGGCCTTGAAGCGGATGCTGTCGCCCGCCATTTACCGCAGGGAACCCCTCGATCATCTCATCCAGAGCATCACCGGCGACGTGACCTTCCAGGAGCTGCCCAGGCGGCTGGTGGTGAACACCGTCGACCTGAACAGCGGCCAGCAGGTTCTCTGGGGACTTCCGGGCCTGGACGCAGCGCGGGTCGCCGACGCGGTCTTCGCCTCCTGCGCGCTCCCCGGAATACTTCCGCCGCGCACCATTCTGGGGCGGGTCTGCATCGACGGCGCGGTCCTGGAGAATCTTCCAGTGCGGGCGGCGCTGGCGATCTCCCGCGCGCCGATCGTGGCGGTGGACGTCGGAGGAACGCGGGTCGAGCGGTCGGGGGTCGAACGGAAGGGTTTCGTGGCCACCTACAGCCGCGGCCTCGAGATCGTCATGCAGACGCTGGCCGCCGAGCACCTGCAGGACTGGTCGGATCCGCCCGTCGTTCTGGTGCGCCCACGGGTGGAGCGGGTGTCGATGTTCGCCTTCAACCGGACGCCGTATCTGATCGCCGAGGGGTACCGGGCGATGAACGAGGTGCTCGATCTCCTGCCGCGAGGGATCGATCAGCTTCCCCCGGGGATCCATCCGCAGCGCGAAGTGCGGGTGCGGGTGGACCCCGCGCGCTGCATCGGATGCGGCGCGTGCGTCGCGCGCGCACCGACGGTATTCAGCATGCAGCTGAACGGACAGGCCCAAGCGACCGCCGAGCGGCTCTGGTGGTCGCCTCTGGGGGATTATCTCCTCACCGCCTGCCCGACCCATGCGATCATCGCCGAGCAGACCTGGCCTCAGCGCTGATCGCGCGGAGGTCGGCGACTACCCGCGGCCAGTTATAGAATCGCTCCACCGCTTCTCGGCCCGCCTTGCCGAACCGCTCCGCCCGATTGGGATCCTCGAGGAATTGCCCGATTGCCGCGGCAACACTGCCAGGATCCTCCGGATCCGCGAGCACCCCCGTCACCCCGTCGTGCACCGCGTCCGCCATGCCACCGCTTTGTCCCGCCACCACCGGCTTGCCGCTCGCCTGCGCTTCCAGCAGCGCGATGCCGAATCCTTCGACGTTCTTCGCGGTCTGGCGGGACACGCCCACATAGACGGTCGCGAGCGCGTAGGCGAGCGGCAGCGCGTCATCGGTGATACCGGTCAGAAACCTCACCCGGTCCTCGACCCCTTCCTGCCGGGCCAGCGCTTCGAGCGCGCCCAGCTCTCCCCCCTGCCCCACCACCGCGTAGCGCAGGTCGGGAAAGCGTGGAGCGAGGAGGCGAAGGGCGCGAATCGTCGTGTCGATTCCTTTGTGAGGCGCCAGTCGCGCCACGGTGAGCAGCCACTTTCCCGGGGGAAGCTGGTGCGCCGCAGCAAAAGGCCGGGGATCGAGCCGGGGATGAAAGATCCCGGGGTCCGTCCCCAGCGGTACGACCCGCACCCTCCCCGTCCGCTCCCCCAGGCCCAGCTCGCGCAGGACGTCGCACGCCAGGTCGTGGGTCCAGCGGCTGCACGCGACGAGCACCTCAGCCGTGCCGAGGAGCGCGCGGGCCGCGGCCCGCTTGATCCGGGAGTCGCGATAGTTGATCCGCAGGGCAAGGAGATCGCCCCCGTACACAATGATTCCGTAGGGGATCTTGCTGCGCTCGTGCGCCCATTTGGCGGGGTAGGCGGCGGGCCGGAGATTCCCGCACCAGATGAATCCCGACTCGTGCTCGGTGATGAGCGTTGTCACGCGGCGACTCCATTGGACCAGCCCCTGAAGGGTCTTGAGCCGCCGCGCGGGAACGTCCAGGCGGTCGATGCGGTTGGGAAAGTGCGGATCGGTAGTTTCGCTCCCCGCCACTGCCCCGGTGGAAACGATGAGCTCCCCGCCCGGATATCGGAGGGCAATCTCCGCCATCCAGCGCGCGATGCCGCCCCCCATGGGGGGGAAGTCGAAGGTCAGCAGGAGATCGGGCGTCCCGCTCACGAAGCGCCGGCCAGCATCCGCTGCAGATCCGGAAGCAGCCGGACAGCGCACGCTTCGGTGGTGAGGCCGGAGAGGACGGGGGACCGGACGGCTGGACCCTCCGCTGCGCTCAGGGCAGGCTCCCTGAACGACTGGGAGATCGCGGCGTCGATTTCTCCGGCGAGGGCAATGGCATCCTGGGGAG
Source organism: uncultured Gemmatimonas sp. (assembly GCA_964439025.1). Taxonomy (GTDB): domain Bacteria; phylum Gemmatimonadota; class Gemmatimonadetes; order Gemmatimonadales; family GWC2-71-9; genus JABFSM01. The sequence continues at coordinate 12,773 of CAYTMW010000035.1, forward strand.
GGAAGAACCGCACCGCGCCATCCAGAAACTCGCGATGCGGCGGAATGTCCGAGGCGACGACCGGAATGCCCATGGCGAGGCCTTCCATCGGTGTCAGGCCGAATCCCTCGAAGTTGCTGGGACAGACTACGACACTCGCGGCGCGATAGGCTGCGAGCACGTCGTCATCGGATGCCCACGTGCCGGGGAGATCGAGAGCGACCCCGAGCTCTGCGGCGAGCCGGCGGAGGTTGCCTGCCTCGGGTCCCTGCCCCAGTATCCGGATCTGCGGTCGCGGTTCGAGCCGCGCCGCGGCGCGGAGCAGCACTGCATGGTTTTTGTGAGGCACCAGCCGGGCGATGGAAAGGAGCGTGAACGGTGGACGGTGACCAGTGAACGGGACCTGCCCTTTGCTCGTGAATCGCTCACTGTCGTAGCAGAAGGGAATCCGCCTTGCCGCAACCCCAAATCGCCGGCATACGTCCTCGACTGTGTTTGTCGATGGGCACCAGACTTCGGTCGCCTGCCTGGCAACGTAGCGGATCCCGCTGTAGTACCCCGACCGCTCGCGGTAGCTTCCCCACGGGCGGGGCACCCGCACGAGTCTCGCCCCGATCTCGAATACCGGGTCGGGCTTCCCTGCGCCAAGTCGCCACGGCGGGAGATCCCAAAGGTAAAACACCAGAGGACATCGGTGCCGACGGGCAAACTTGAATGCGTCCACCGCGCACGCCCCATCCGACGCCACCGCGGCGCCCGCCGGTGCGTCGCCCTCGAGCGCGATCCCGAGGCCGGCGCGACGCAGTGCCGGAACCGGGAGCGTGCAGTAGCGATTCGGAGCGAACCAGCGGAGATCGTCCATCCGGGTCCCTTTAGACCAGCGTGTAATTCCGGAACTCGAAGGGCCGGCGTCCCGTGAGCCGCTCGAAGATGTCGGACGCGTAGAACCGGAGGTGCTCGGCGGCAAAGAAGGGCGGCGTCACGATTCGCTCCGAATCGTCTGCGCGGGCCGCGACCCATTCCCTCGCCGCGGCCGGGTGGGTGCCCGTGAAGGGCCGGAGCCCGGGAAACCAGCGCAACACCGCGGCGGTCTCCGTCGGAGGGACCCAGCGTCCCGGATAGAGGTGCCGATCCACCGCGCCCCGCGCCTTGAGCGCGGCTGCCGATCGCAGCCAGCCGTAATGGAACATTTCCGCGTGGGTGGCGCGGGCCCGGATACGGCGCTGCTCCTTCCCCACCCGGAATCCCTGGGCATCGCGGTAGGGCGCCACGCCGATTCGGGAATCGAGGCGGATGACCCGCACTTCGCGCCGGTACCAGCGGCGGTTGACCGCTTCCGTTCCCGGCTTTCCGAAAATGTGCCGGTAGCGAACGACGAGGCCCTCGACCTTCGAATCGCCATCGGCGGCATGGGCGGAAGCCAGGAGATTGGCGAGGCCGGCTTCGTGCAGTACCTCGTCGGCCTGAATGTAGAGACCCCAGCGGTGGCGGCAGGCGCGCATCGCACGGGCCGTCTCGTCACGGAGCACCGCCTCGCCGCGGGAAAAATCCCAATCCGTCTCCAGGATGCGGATCTTCGGATCGGCGATCGAGCGCACGATCTCCAGCGTCCGGTCATCCGACCGCCCGACGTTGACGACGACCTCGTCGCACACCGGCAGGATCGACCGGATGCTCGCCTCGATGGGGAAATCGAGAATCTCGGCATTCCGGACGAGGGAAAATCCGGAGATCTTCATCGGAGCGCCACCGCCAGGAGCTCCTCCAGCCGGTGCCGCCAGGTGTGCTCCGCGAGCGCGCGCTCCCGGGCGCGGGCGGCGATTGTCCGCCGCACTTCCGGGACGCCGAGCAGCCAACGCGCCTTTTCGCGGAGCTCCCCGATGTTCCGGAACAACACAATCTCCCTGTCCTCCACGAAATTCCGCCCGATATCCGCTTTCGCGTCGCACAACTGCACGGTCCCGATGCCTGCCAGCTCGAAGACTCTCCGGTTGGCGCCGGTCCCGTAGCGGCCCTCGGGCGGTGCTTCGCCAAAAAACTGGTGGATGTTGAGGGCGATGTCCGCATTGCTGAACGCGCGAACGAAATCGTCGCCATACAAAGGCCCCCGGGGCCATCCAGGCCCGCAGGTCGCAAGGCCAAGATCGCTCAGCGACTCGAGGGTCGCGGCCCGGAGAGGCTCATGGGTTCCCACGAAGACAATCCGCTGGCGCTCCCGCGAGGCATCGGGAAGGGGCCGATGACAGGCAGGATCGAACCCTTCGGCGAGGTAGTCCGCTGCCCGGCCCAGCGCCCGGTGCCGGTCGACCATCGAGGTGTCGAAGATGAAGCAGTGGTCGTACGCTCGCCCGATGCGGAGCGACAGGTCGAGCAGGTGCGGGCTGTCGGGAAACCAGTTGACCCAACGTGCCGCGCCGTGGCGCCGGAGGCCCTCGATTGCTTCTGGGGCGAGCGACCCGCCCTTGAACACGAGGACGAGCGCAGGGCGGTGCGCGCGGATCGCGGCGCCGAGGCGCCATTCGAGCGAGCGGCCGAGGAGCGGATCGAATCCGCGGGTGCGCTCTTCCACCGTGACGACACTGCATCCCATCGCGGCGAGCGCGTCACGCAGGGCGCCACCGGTCCGGTGGTATCGCTGGTTGAATTTGGCGACGAGCAGGAGGCGGATGCCGGAGTGGACGGGCGGCACGCGCGAAAGGTAATCCGGGCTTCGCCCCTTCGCTGCGCTCAGGGTGACATCCGGCTCACCTCATCCAAAATGACCTTCATTCGATGCATGTAGGTGTGCCGCGCCAGCGCCTCCCGCCGGGCCGAGGCGCCGATCAGCTCCGCGGCGGGCAGATCCTGCAGCGCGGCCTGCACGATTTCCCGGAGCTCGTCCGCATCGTGGAATACCAGCACATCGCGTCCCGGCTCGAAGTGGTTGGCGAGATCGCCCCGCTCATCCACGACCTGGGGCACCCCGATGGCCGCCACCTCGAACAGCCGTTGATTGACGTGTGACTCGTGCGCGCCGTTCTCCGACGCGGTGTGATGGATGTTCACCGCCACCGACGCGCCGCCGTAGGCGCGCACGTACTCCTTGGTATTGGGCACCTCGCCACGGCAATAATCCCGCAGAGACGTCGTCCTCCAGCCGGGGCCCCAGAGCGCCAGACCGAATTCGACGAGACTGGTGAGCAGCGCCTCCCGCCGCGCCGTGGCGGTGCCGGCAAAGACGACATTCGCCCGGTACTGATCGCGAGAGCGGAGCGGCCGATAGACCGACGGATCGGCGGCCAGCGGCACGACGGTTATCGGTCGTCCCAGCGAGGCGCGGGCCCGCTTCGCGACATCCGACGACGCGACGAACACCGTGTCGTAGGCGCGCATCCGGTGCATGGCCTCTCCCACCGTGCGGAGGTCATCGGGAAACCAGTTGATCCAGGGAACCCCGAGCGTGCGTCGCAGATCTTCGACCAGCTCCGAACCCAGCTCGCGGCCGCCGATCACCAGCACGAGATCGGCACGGGCCAGCTCCACCGCCTTCCGAAGCCGGGAGCGGAGGTCGCTGCCGGACAGCCTCCCGAAGAGGCTGGGCCGCTTGAGGAGGTCGAACGCTTCGACCTTGCAGCCCAGCCGCTCCAGCGCGCGGCAGCGCTGCGCGGCATGGGCGTGCTGCCCGTCATCGAATTCGGCCACGACCAGCACGGAGCGGCCGCTCATGCCAGGACCTCAGCGCCCCGGAACTGCAAATCGTAGAGGCGCCGGTAGAGACCGTTCTCGGCCAGCAGCTCCTGGTGGGTACCCCGTTCGACCAGGGTCCCCCCGTCGAGCACCAGGATGAGATCGGCGTCGAGCACGGTGGCGAGCCGGTGCGCCACGACCAGCACCGTCCGGTCGCGCATCAGGCGCTCGATGGCGTCCTGCACCAGCCGTTCCGATTCGGTGTCCAGCGCGCTGGTGGCTTCGTCGAGCAGGAGAATCGGCGGGTCGCGCAGGAGCGCCCGCGCGATCGCGATGCGCTGCCGCTGTCCCCCGGACAACCGGGTGCCCCGCTCGCCGAGGAGCGTTTCGTATCCCGAGGGGAGCTGGGCAATGAACTCGGCGGCATTCGCCGCACCGGCGGCCGCCTCGACCTGCTCCTGGGTCGCACCCGGCTTCCCGTAAATGATATTTGCGTACACCGAGTCGTTGAGCAGCACCGTGTCCTGGCTCACGACGCCGAGCAGACTCCGGAGCGAGGCGCGCTGCAGCGCACGGAGCGGCACGTCGTCGAGCCGGATCTCGCCCGAGGTCGGATCGTGAAACCGGGGAAGGAGATCAAGCAGGGTCGTCTTTCCCGCCCCGGACGGACCCACGATCGCCACAACGCTCCCCTTCGGCGCCGAGAAGGTGATGTCCACCAGCACCGGCGGCCCGCCGTCATAGGCAAAGCTCACCCGGTCGAATGCGATCTCCCGCTCGAATCGCGCCGGCGCAGCACCCGGGGCATCGGTGTCGGCGGGTGGCTCGTCGAGCAGCGCAAACACCCGCTCCGCGCTGGCCTGCGCGATCGCCCACGAGGTGGGAAACTGGGAGATCGACTTGAGCGGCGACATGATCTTGAGGGCGGCGACCAAAAACCCGATCGTCGCCGCGGCGCTCAGCTCGACGCCGGTCACCACGGGATTGGTCGCGGCCCAGATGATGAGCGTCAGCACCAGTCCCCCGAACAATTCGCTGACTGGGCTGGTCATCGACGAATAGCGCTGGGTGCGCTGGACCCGCTTGCGGTACCGGCTGGCCTGGTCCGCGAAGAATCGCGCTTCGGCCTCTTCGCCGCCGTAGGCGCGGATGAGCTTCATGGCACCCAGCCGCTCACTCACGGTGGACGTGAGCTGCCCCTGCTCCTCCTGCCAGAGGCGCGCATGCCGCCGGAGTCGCACCAGGAGCCCGCGGATTCCGAACATCAGAATCGGCGCGGTGCTGATCGTGATGAGGGTCAGCCGGGGGGAGATCGTGGCGAGAAAGGCGAGCGTGCCAAGGATGAGGACGGAATTCTGGAAGAGGGCGGTGAGCGACGCGGTGACCGCCTGTTTGGTGCGGTCGGCGTCCACCATCACCGTCGAGATGAGCTGACCGCTCCTGGTCCGCTGGAAGAAATTGAGATCGAGAGTGAGAAGATGGCGGTAGAGCCGCACGCGGAGATCGCGCACCAGGCCCTCCTGCACCGCGACGGAGAGCTGGTTCGAGGCGTACTGCATCAGATTCTTCACCAGCAGCGTCACCACCAGCACCAGGACCAGGCGAGCGGCGACCTCGCGCGACGGCAAGCCCGCGACCAGCGGATCGAGCAGCCAGTCGGCGATCTGCTCCAGCCGGGTGGTCTGCCCTCCCAGCCCCTCCGTCGTGCCGAACAATGCCTTGAGGAGCGGCACCAGAATCACAATCGTGGCGGTGTCGAGCACCGAGGCGATCAGGGTGGCGCCCACCCCGAGAAGGAAAAGACCCCAGTACGGTCTTGCCGCTTCGAGAAGCCGCCGTGCGGTGCGCTCTGCCATGAGATGAAGCTAACGCGCTGGCGACCCCATTTCATGCGGCTACATTCCCCGCGTGCCGCCGAATATCCTCCTCGTCCGCTTCAGCGCCATCGGTGACATTCTTCTTCTGACACCCCTGGTGCGCGCGCTCCGCCGCCGTCACCCCGATGCCCGGATCACGGTGGTGACCCGCGCGGCCTTCGCCCCGCTCCTGGCCCACAATCCGCGCCTAACCTCGGTGATCGGCTGGGATCCGCTCACTCCCCTGGCCGAACTGGGCCAGCGCCTGAAGCTTCTCGGATTCACCCACAAGCTCGACCTGCACGGCAGCCTGCGCAGCCGGGCGCTCCGGTGGCACGTCGGCGGCCGCTGGACCACCTATCCGAAGCACTGGGTGGCGCGCGCCATGCTGATCCACACCAGGCGCGACGTCTACCGCGATCGCCGGCCGGTCGCCGAGCGCTATTTCGACGCCGCCCGCGAGCTCGACGTGACCCCCGACGGCGGATCCCTGGAGGTCTTCCTCTCTCGTGCCGAGCTCGAGGGCGCCCAGGCGTTCCTGGCCTCGCGCGGGCTCGGCGTCTCCCGTCAGTTGATCGCGATCGCGCCCGGAGCCGCCCATTTCACCAAACGGTGGCCTCCACATCATTGGATCGCGCTGGTGCGGCGCCTCGTCGAGGCCGGGAACGACGTGGTCGCGCTGGGTGGTCCCGATGACTTGGGCGTCGCGCAGGCGGTCGCGGCCGCCGGAGGGGAGCGCGCGGTCAGCGCCGCGGGGGCGTTCGACTTGCCCGGGAGCGCCGCACTGCTCAAGCGTGCCCGCGCGCTGGTGTCGGGCGATACCGGGCTCATGCACCTGGCGACGGCGGTGGAGACTCCGGTGGTGGCGCTCTTCGGTCCGACGGTGGAGCAATTCGGGTTCTTCCCCTACCACGCCAAGGCGACGGTGCTCCAGCGGGAGCTGTCATGCCGGCCCTGCAGCTCCCATGGCGGGCCGGCCTGCCCTCTCAAACACCATCGTTGCCTGCAGGATCTTCAGCCGGTCGATGTGCTGGAGGCGCTCCGGCGATTGCCGCGATGAGCCTGCTGAGTCCGGCGGGTGTGGCGCTGGTCAAGCTCATGGGCGAGATGCCACGGGGTCCGAAGCGCGAAGGGGTGTTCGCCCTCTGGCTCACACTGCGGGTCGCCGAAGATCTCCTGCTGCTTCCTCCTCCACCCGATTGGCGCACCAGGCGGCGGGTCGCCGCGCTCGAGCAGCGATTCTCCAGCCTGTCGCTCCCGGCACCACTCCGCCGGGCGCTGGTGTCGGCGCTCGCCGAGCTGAAGGAGCCGCGCCGGGACCGGGTGGGACAGGTGCTGCTGCTCCTCGTCGCCCCGGCGCGCGAAGCCCTGGGCGCCGAGGCCTCGGAGATCATGGCGCGCGCGGCGCGGAGCGCGGCCCAGCGGATCCGCGACGGTGAGTGAGCGCCTACTCCTTGCGAAGGGCAGCCACGACATCCACTCGCAGAGCTTGCCGCGCGGGGAGGTAGCAGGAGAGCAGCGCCGCGCCGCCCAGCAGCATCGCGACCCCCGCGTAGGTCGCGATGTCGGTCGGAGTGATGCCGAAAAGCAGACTCGCCATGAGCCGGCTGAGCGCGAGCGCCGCGCCGATGCCCGCCAGGAGCCCTATCGCCACCGGCCGCATGCCCTGCGCCACGATCAGGCGCAGGACCGTGCCCGGGCTTGCGCCCAGGGCGAGCCGTACTCCAATCTCCGACGTACGGCGCGACACCGCGTAGGAGAGCACTCCATACACGCCGGCGAGCGCGAGCAGGAGCGCCACCGACGCGAAGGCGGCGAGCAGCAACATGATGAACCGTCGTGATGCCACGGAATCTCCCACCAATTCTTCCAGACTCTGCACCCGGGAAAGCGGAAGGCTGGAATCCAGCTCGCCCAACGCCTGCCGCAGAATGGGCTGGAGCGCTTCCGTTGTGGTGTTGCCGTGCACCACGAAGAACACCGGGGTGAACTGCGCCCCGTAGTAGGGGAAATACACCGCCAGCGAGGGCTCCTCCGCGAGTCCCCAATCGCGCATATCTCCCGCCACGCCGATGATTTCGGCCGGACGCTCGTTTTGCCCTTTCCAGAGGATGATCTGTCGCCCCACCGCGTCCTCATTCGGCCAGAGACGGTCCGCCACACGCCGGCTCACGATCACCCGCCACGGCTTACTCAGGATGTCCTGCTCGGTGAAGTCGCGCCCTCGAACGAGGGGAACGCCGAGGCTGCGGAAGTACCCTGCGGTGATCATGCGCCAACTCGCCCACGGCACGGCATCGGCCGCCGGAGCCGGCTTGTCCGCGGCCGCGAATCCCATCCCGGTGCCCACGCCCCGCAGCGGCCGCATCGAGACCGCAGCCACCGAGCTCACCCCCGGAACGCCGCCGAGCCGGGCGCTGAACTGGCTGATGAAGCCGGTGACACGCTCGGCGTTGTACGATTCGGGCAGCGCGACCTCGGCGAGGATTCTGTGTTCCGTTTCAAAACCCCGGCTCACACTCAGCACCTGCGCGAAGCTTCGGAGCAGAAGCCCCGCCCCGACCAGCAGCGCGAGCGACGCCGCGACCTCGATCGCCACCAGGAGACCGCGCACACGGCCCATAAACCGGCCGCCACCCTGATTGCGCTCCCCTTCGCGAAGCGTGCCGGCGAGGTTGCCCTGCGCGGCCTGGATGGCCGGAAGAATCCCGGTGAGGAGTCCGGTCACCACCGTGGCCACCGCCGTGAAGCCCAGTACACCGAGATTGAGTCTCACCTGAGCAAGCCGCGGAATCTCCCCTGGATCGAACGTCTTGAGGAGAGTCACCATCCCCAGGGCGATCAACAATCCGAGGCCCGCACCTATGCCCGAGAGGAGAAGCGATTCGGTGAGCATCTGTCGCGCCAGGCGGCCGCGGCTGGCTCCCAACGCCGCGCGGAGTGCCCGCTCCCGGATCCGTCCGGTGGCCCGGGCCAGCAACAGATTGGCGAGGTTGACACACGCGATGAGCAGGAGAAATCCCACGGCGCCCATGAGGATCCAGAGCGCGCGCCGGACGCTCTCGCTGGCCACCCATCGAGAGGAGGGGTCGAGGGCGACGCCCATGCCGGTATCGTCCTTCGGATAGAGCACTGCCAGCCGCCGCGCGATGCCGTTCAAGTCGGCCTGGGCAGTCTCGAACGTCACGCCTTTGGCCATTCGCCCGATCACCGCGAGCTCGAAGCTCCCTCGATCGGCGTTTGGCTGCTGGACCAGCGGCACGAAGATGTCGGCGGCATCGAGCCACGGCTCCCCCCGGGGCAGCACGCCGACGACGGAATAGCCCTGGCCGTCGAGCGTGATGGCGCGCCCGACGATGCCGGGATCGCGCCCGAAGCTTCTGGTCCAGAGCAGGTGCGAGAGCACGGCAAGGCGCGCGTCGCGTCCAGGCGCGTCTTCCCCCTTGGCGAAAGTCCGCCCCAGGGCCGGAATCACCCCCAGCACGCTGAAGAATTCCGCCGAGACCGAACCGAGGCTCAGCCGCTCGGGAAAATCCCGGCCGGTAAGATTGATCGAGCCGCCGCGGAAGGCGGCGATTCCCTCGAAGGTCCGGTTCTGATCGCGCAGATCCCAGAAATTCGCATGGGTCATCGAGGAGCGGGTCCAGCCCCGATCCACTCGCGATTCGGAGATGTCCACCAGGCGCTCTGGCTCCCGGAATGGCAGCGGCTGAAGCAGCACGGCGTCGACCACGCTGAAAATCGCGGCATTGGCGCCGATGCCCAGCGCCAGGGTGAGTACCGCGATGGCGGTGAATCCGGGACTCTTGATGAGCGTGCGCGCGCCGTAGCGCAGGTCCTGCCAGAGCATCGACACTTTCGGCCTCCGTGAGGGATTGTTTCCCCGCTCCCGCCAGCGCGCTCCCCACCCGGCGCGGATCGCATCGGCCGCCGCGCGAATCGTGTAGCCTGCCCGTTGCCGCCAGCCGCTCCGGGCACACAGCGATTCCCGGAAGGACCCGACCATCTCGTCCAGACACTGCTCCCGGAGTTCCCCGGGCAGTGCGAGCCCCGCAATCCGGAAGACCCGCACCGCGAAGGCCTCGCCCAACGACACGCCGCTCTCTCGGCTCATCGGGCGATTTCTGGAAGCCAGGAGCGCTCCTTGGCCACCTGCACGAGGCGGCGAAGGCGCTCGCTCTCGGCGCGACCGACTGCGCGCCCGCGGCTGGTCAGGCGATAGTATCGGCGGGGAGCACCCCCGCTCTGGTCGCCTGCCGGAGGACGCGCCTCCTCGATCAGGCCGAGGTCCACCATGCGCGCGAGAGTGACGTAAAGCGTGCCCGGGAGGAGTTGATCGGCCCCGCCGGTGATCTCCTCGAATCGCTGCATGATCGCGTAGCCATGGAGAACGTCCTCGCCGAGGGCGAGGAGAACGTGAAAGACCGGAGGACTCATGGGAGCGGAGGTTCGCACGAAGAGCGCCGACGCTGAGTGAGCTGGCAACCTAGCTCAAACTACCTTACAACGCAAGATAGTTTCGGGGGCGCCCACTGAATTGCCGGAACCTGTTGCCATTGCTATGTTTATGCGCTGACGCCCTGGAGCGCCGAGATGGCTGGCCACAGCAAATGGAAACAGATCAAGCACAAGAAGGCCGCCACCGACAACAAGCGTTCGGCGGTTTGGGCCAAGCGTATCCGGGAGATCATTGTCGCCGCCAAGGCGGGGGGTGGTGATCCCGGCGGCAATGCCCGTCTCCGAACCGCGATCGACGCGGCCCGCGCCGTCAATTGCCCCAACGACAACATCGATCGCGCCATCAAGAAGGGGACCGGCGAGCTCGAGGGTGAGACATACCAGGAGATCACCTACGAGGGCTACGGCCCGGGCGGCGCCGCGATCATCGTCGAAGCCACGACCGACAATCCCAACCGGACGGTAGCCGAGATCCGGCACGCCTTCAGCCGGAACGGCGGCAATCTCGGTGCGTCGAACTCGGTGGCCTGGATGTTCGACCGCAAGGGATTGATCTACCTGGATAGCGGGCGCTATCCGGAGGACCGGGCGCTGGAGGATGCGCTCGAGGCCGGCGCCGAAGATTTTTCGCGCGACGGGGAGCAATTCGAGGTGACCACCAGTGTGACGGAATTCCACGCGGTGCAGGACGCGCTCAAAGCCAGAACGTATGCGTTCGAGTCTGCCGAGCTTGCGATGGTGCCCAGGAACACCGTCAAGGTCGAAGGCGCCGACGCATCCCGGCTGCTCAAGCTGATGGAGACGCTCGAAGAACTGGATGACGTCTCGAAGGTTTCTTCCAACTTCGACATCGACGCGGCGACGCTCGCGGAGGCCGAAGCCTGACCCTCCCCCGCCGATGAAGGTCCTCGGGATCGACCCGGGAACCGCGAGAGTGGGTTTCGGCGTGGTCGAGCGGCTGGCAACCGCGGGGCGTCCCATTCGCCTGGTGGAGTGCGGGGTCTTCCGCACCCGAGCCGCCGATTCGCTCTCCCGCCGCCTGGCCGTGATTCACGAGGGACTGACCGAGCTGCTCGAGCGGCACCGTCCCGATGTCCTGGCCGTCGAAGACATCTTCTACGCCACCAACGTGCGGACTACCGTCGTCCTCGGCCACGCGCGGGGGGTCATCCTCCTTGCCGGGGCCCAAGCTGGAGTCGCCGTCGCCGAATACTCGCCGGCGCTGGTCAAGAAGACCGTCGTTGGCCGTGGTGCCGCAGCCAAGCCGCAAGTGGGGTACATGGTGGCCAAAATCCTTCAGCTCCGGACCGCTCCCACACCGGCCGACGCCGCCGATGCGGTGGCGGTGGCGCTGACCCATCTCTTCCTCGGCATCCGACCCGGAGTCCGCCGGTGATCGCCACCGTGAGCGGAATCCTCGCCGAGCGCGAGGGCGGTGCGGTCGTCATCCAGACCGATGGTGGCATCGGGTACGAGGTGACGGTGCCCCTCGGCGTCTTCGAGCGGCTTCCCGCGCGTGGCGCGCGGTGCGCGCTTTTCACCGAACTGGTCGTCCGGGAGGACGCGTGGACGCTCTACGGTTTCGATACCACGGGCGAGCGGACGATCTTTCAGCGGCTGCTCGGCGCGTCGGGGTTGGGACCGCGGCTCGCACTCGCCATCCTGTCGACGCTGGGGCCGGAGCGGGCCGTCCGGAGCATTCAGGGGAAGGATGTCGCCGCGCTCAGCACGGTGGCTGGTATCGGGAAGAAGCGAGCCGAAAAACTGATCGTCGAGCTTTCCGACCGGTTTGCCGATATTGCGCTGCCGCCTGCGGCACGCGCCGGGAGGCCCGCGGATGAAGCGGCGCGGGCACTCGTGGCCCTGGGCTATGCTCCGGCCGCCGCGGATGAGGCGGTCCGCTCGGTGATCGCTTCGGACACGAACCAGGACGTCGCGGCGCTGGTGCGCCATGCGCTCAAGCATCTCACGACGCAGCGAGGAGGCCGCGGATGATCGCTCTGTCCACCAGCCCGCATCAGACGGCGGAATGGCAATGCACCCGTTGCGGCGCCACCAACCGGAAGCTCGTGGCAGCCGACTGCACTCGCACCGTGGATCGTTGCGTCACCTGTCATGCGATGCATGCCGTGACACCGGGGGTCCGGCCGGTGCGGTGGAACGCGAGCGCGCTCTGAGCCGGCTCGAGATCACCACCCCGGCCGCGCTGCCCGACGAGGGCGGCGCCGAGGCGGCGCTCCGGCCGTCCCGGCTCGATGAGTTCGTCGGCCAGGCCAAGCTCAAGGCCTCCCTCCAGATCGCGATCGACGCGGCCAAGGGGAGGGGAGACGCGCTCGATCACATTCTCTTTTTCGGCCCGCCGGGCCTCGGGAAGACCACGCTTGCCGCGCTCCTCGCCAAGGAAATGGGAGTGCAGCTGCGCACCTCGTCCGGCCCCGTGCTGGAAAAGCCGGGGGATCTGGTGGGACTGCTCACCGGCCTCGGCGCCGGCGACATCCTCTTCATCGATGAGATCCATCGCCTCCGTCCCCAGCTCGAAGAATTCCTCTATCCCGCCATGGAGGATTTCCGGGTCGATGTGCGGATCGCCGACGGCCCGAATGCGCAGACCATTCCCATGACGGTCGAGAAGTTCACGCTGGTCGGGGCCACCACGCGGTTCGGGCAGCTCACCCCGCCGATGCGGGCGCGATTCGGCATCGTGGAGCGGCTGAGCTTTTATCCTCCGGAAGAATTGGAGCAGATCGTCCATCGGTCCGCGGGAATCCTCAAGGTGCCGATCGCTCCGGAAGGCGCGATCGAGCTCGCCAAGAGGAGCCGGGGCACGCCCCGGATCGCGAACCGGCTGCTCCGGCGAGTGCGGGACTACGCCCAGGTGCGCGCGGACGGAGTCATCACGAAGGAAGTCGCGGCGGAGGCGCTCGCCCGGCTCGACGTCGACGAATTCGGCCTTGACGACATGGATGCGCGGATCCTCACGATCATCATCGAGAAATTCGGCGGGGGACCGGTCGGCCTGGGGACCATCGCAGCGGCAGTCGGAGAAGATCCCGGTACGCTGGAGGAGGTGTACGAGCCGTATCTCCTGCAGCAGGGATTTCTCGAGCGGACCCAGCGCGGGCGGGTGGCAACGGCGAACGCGTACCGGCGATTCGGTATCACCCCGCCCCCCGCGGCCGGCGGGCAGGCGGCGCTCTTCGATGGATGATGCCGCCGTGGGCATTCGCACTTCGGATTTCGACTACGACCTTCCCCCAGAGCTGATCGCGCAGACGCCGTCCGCAACCCGCGGGGAAAGCCGCCTGATGGTGGTTGGAGGCAACGAGGCAAAGAGGCAAAGTGGTCGTCGGACGTCAGGTCCTGCCTCGTGCGAAGACCGCCGGTTCTCCGAGTTGCTCAACCTCATCCCGGCCGGTGATCTCCTCGTCCTCAACACCACCCGCGTGCGGCACGCCCGGCTCCTGGGCCGGCGCCCCTCCGGCGCGCCCGCGGAAGTGCTCCTGCTCTACCCGGCCGAGGACGGAAGCTGGATCGCGATGGGAAAGCCGGGCAGCGCGCTCCGGGCGGGAAAGCGGATCGACCTGGGTTTCGGCATTTCGGTGGAAATACTGGAGGAGCTGGACGAGGGCTACCGACGGGTGCGGATCGTGGGCGCCTCGGCCGACGAGGCGATGGATCGCCTGGGGAGAATTCCGCTGCCTCCCTACATCGAACGGGATCCGACCCCTGAGGATGCAATCCGATATCAGACGGTGTTCGCCGAGCGCCGCGGCAGCGTGGCCGCTCCCACCGCCGGCCTGCATTTCACCCGGGAGCTGCTGCATGCCGTCGAGCAGCGCGGGGTGCGCATTGCGCGGATTGACCTCGCAGTGGGGCCGGGGACCTTCAAGCCGGTGGATGGCGAGGACCCCGCCCGCCATCCGATGCACCCCGAGCGGTTCGAGATTCCCACCCTGGCCGCCGAGCTGGTGGCAGATACCCGGAGGCGCGGGAACGCGGTGTGGGCGGCGGGCACGACCGTGGTGCGGGCCCTCGAGTCGGCCGCACGGGAGGACGGGACGCTGCGGGCCGGGCGGGCCGAAACGCGGCTCATGATCACGCCGGGGTTTCGGTTTCGGGTGGTCGATCGTCTGGTCACCAATTTCCACCTGCCGCGATCCACGCTGCTGATGCTGGTCGCCGCCTTCGCGGGTTATGACGTCATGATGGCCGCGTACAAAATGGCGGTGGAGCGGAGATACCAATTCTACAGCTACGGGGACGCCATGCTCTTACAGCGTGAACGGTGAACGGCCGTGAGAGGTGAGGGGTTAGAGGTGAGAGGTCAATGGTGAGCGGTGTTTGAGTATCACCTGGAGCGCGCGTGCGGCCTCGCGCGGGCCGGCCGCCTTGCGCTTCCGCACGGCGACGTGCTCACGCCGGCGTTCATGCCGGTGGGCACCTACGGCGCCGTGCGCGGGCTGCATCCCGCCGAGGTGGAGGAAGCGGGGGCCCAGATCATTCTGGGCAACACCTATCACCTGCATCTCCGGCCCGGGGAGGAAACGGTCCGGGCCATGGGCGGGTTGCACCGCTTCGCCTCCTGGTCCCGCCCGATGCTCACCGATTCGGGAGGGTTCCAGGTGTTTTCGCTGGCAGGGCTTCGAACCATCGAAGAAGGCGGCGTCGAGTTCACCAGTCACATCGACGGATCAGCGCGCACGCTGACACCGGAATCGTCGATGGAGATCCAGTGGGCGCTCGGGGGGGACGTCGCCATGGCGTTCGATCACGTCGTTCCGGGCCAGGCTTCCTGGGCCCTGGCCGAGGAAGGCATGGAGCGAACCCTGCGGTGGCTGGATCGGTGTAAGGAAAGACACACGATGCTGGATGCTGGACGGCTGGAAGCTGGGAGAGAACTTCCCAGCCCCCAGCCCCCAGCACCCAGTCCCCAGACTCTCTGGCCCATCATCCAGGGCGGCACCCACGACGACCTCCGCATGCGCTCCCTCGAGGGCACTCTCGCGCGCGGCCCCTGGACCGGAATCGCCATCGGTGGCCTCTCGGTCGGGGAGCCGAAACCAGTCATGCACCGGGTGCTGGAGGGCTTCGCGGGCACGCTGCCGACTGACCGGCCCCGTTATCTTATGGGTGTCGGATTTCCGGAAGATCTGATCGAAGGAATCGCCCGCGGGGTGGATCTTTTCGATTGCGTCGCGGCCACCCGGAACGGACGCCACGGGAGCGCGTGGACCTCGGTGGGCCGGGTGAATATCCGCAAGGCCACGCACCGCACTGCGGATGAGCCGCTCGATCCCGCCTGTGACTGCGCCACCTGCTCCCGGTTTTCGCGCGGGTATCTCCGTCACCTGTTCGTGGCGGGGGAAATGCTCGGCCTCCGGCTGATGTCGCTCCACAATGTGCGGTTCCTGATCCGCATCGGGGAGCTGGCGCGATCGGCGATCCTGGCCGGCGAGTTCGACCGCTGGAGCCGCGAGTGGCTCCGGCGCTCCCACGCACGAGAGGACGCATGAAATCTCTGCTCGCGAGCCTGATGGCTCCCGCCAACGGCAGCTCCGGCAGCTCGATCGCCATCCTGATCTTTCAGTTCGGGGCGATCATCCTGATCTTCTACTTTCTGCTGATCCGCCCCCAGTCGATCGCGCGGAAGAAGCACACGGGGATTCTCGCCGCGCTCAAGAAGGGCGACGACATCACCACGTCCGGCGGTATCATCGGCAAGGTGAAGGACATCAAGGACGATCGGGTCACCATCGAGAGCGGCACTTCGACCCTGGTCGTGGAGCGCGGACGGATCGTGCGGGTTGGCGAGGCCGTCTCCCCGAACGCCTAGCATGGCCACGCTCGACCTGCACCTCCTCGGCTCGTCGGTGCTTCGCCAGCGCGGCGAAGAGATCTCCGCGGTAGATGCCGACGTGCGGCGTCTGATCGACGACCTCTTCGAGACGATGGACGCCGCCAAGGGTGTCGGCCTCGCGGCGAACCAGGTCGGGGTGGCGCGGCGGGTGGCGGTGGTGGGCGTGGACGACCAGCGCATCGCGATGGTCAATCCGGTGCTGCTGAGCGCCGAGGGCCGGGAGCGCGCCGAAGAGGGGTGCCTCTCGATTCCCGATGCCTACGGAGAGGTGGCCCGGCCTCATCGGGTCGTGCTCGAAGCCACGGGGCGGGACGGCAATGCGTACCGCCTGGAAGCGGAAGGACTGCTCGCGCGGGCAATTCAGCACGAGATCGATCATCTCGACGGCATCCTGTTCATCGATCACCTCGGAGCCCTCAAGCGCCAGCTCCTGGTGGGCCGGTGGAAGAAGGACCATCGCGGGGAGGGCGTCATCAAGACCCTACGCCCGGAGCACGCGCGGCCGGAGTAATGCGCATCGTCTTCTTCGGCACCCCCGCCTTCGCGGTGCCGAGCCTCGAAGCGCTCCTCGCCGAGGGCGCGCAAGTCGTCGGAGTGGTGACGCAGCCCGACAAGCCGCGCGGCCGCTCGCGCTCGACGCTGGTCGCCCCTCCGGTCAAGGACCTGGCGCTCCGCCACGGACTCCCGATTCTGCAGCCGGAGCGTCCGACCGGCGATGTCTTTCTCGCCGCGCTGCGCCACTGGCAGCCCGAGCTCGGCGTGGTGGTGGCGTATGGGCACATTGTGCGCCCGGAAATCCTCAGCGTACCCAGTCGCGGCATGATCAACGTTCATGCGTCGCTGCTCCCCCGTCTCCGGGGCGCCGCGCCGGTCAACTGGGCCATCCTCCGGGGCGAAGCGGAAACCGGCATCACCGTCCAGCAGATGGACGCGGGAATGGACACCGGCCCCATCCTGCACCAGGCGGCCACCGCGATCGGCCCGGAGGAGACCAGCGGCGAGCTGCTCTCCCGTCTCGCGGTCAAGGGCGCCGAGTCGCTGGTGGAAGCGCTCACGCTCATGCGCCTCGGCTTGCTCCGCCCACGAGCTCAGGATCCAGCGCTCATCACCCATGCGCCCAAGTACGATCGCACCACGACACGGGTGAACTGGGCAAGCGATGCCGACGCCGTGAGCAGGCGTATCCGGGCTTTCGATCCGATTCCCGGTGCGTGGACCACGCTGGACCACCAGGAGCTCAAGCTTTTCGGCGCGCGCCCCGGCGCGGGGACCGGTGCGCCCGGCGAGGTGCTGGATCTGAGTCCGACGCTGCGGATTGCCACGGGTCACCACGCGGTGGAGATCTCGGAGGTGCAGCCCGCGGGAAAGCCGCGCATGTCCGCGGAGGCCTGGAGCCGCGGGCACGGGACGGTTGCCGGGCAGGTGCTGACGTGAGGCCGCTCCCTCGTCTCTTCGCGCTGACGACGGATACCATCTGCCGTGCGGCGGATTTCGGCGTTCGGGCCGCGGCCCTCGCCGCGGCCGGTCCCGCGATGGCCCTCGTGGTGCGTGCGCCCGATTCGACCACCGCGCAGCATGCGGCGTTCGCCGAGCGGGTCACCGCGCTGGCGCGTCCCCCGGGGGCGGCCGTCTTCGTCCATGCGCGCCCCGACCTTGGCCGCGCGGTCGGGGCCCTGGGCGTCCAGCTCCGCGCCGGTGATCTCACGCCCGGGGATGCACGGCGGGTGCTCGGCATCGGCTGGATCGGGCGCTCGGTGCACTCGGAGGAGGAGGCCGAAGCGGCGCTCGACGAGGGGGCCGACTATCTCGTCGCAGGCAATGTTTTCGAGACCGCATCCCATCGCGATCGCCCCGGGCGCGGCCTGTCGTGGCTCACCGCAATCGCGAAACTCGGGCGACCGGTGGTGGCGATCGGCGGCATTACCACGGCGCGTGCGGCGCTGGTGCGTGATGCGGGCGCCTGGGGCGCGGCGGTGATCACGGCGGCGTGGGACGCAGGGGATCCGGCGGCCGCGGCAACGGCGCTGCTTGCGCCTTGGACCGAGGGGAACTGATGGAACTCGCGCTTACGGTGAACGGGGAGACGCGCCGGGTGCCGGCGCCCGCCACGGTCAAGGATCTGCTGGACCGGCTCGGTCTTGATCCCCGTGGGGTCGTCGTGGAGCTCAACCGCCGCATCGTACGGCGGCCTGAGCACACCCAAACGCCGCTCCAGGACGGCGACGCGGTGGAGCTGGTGCATTTCGTGGGAGGTGGCTGAGTGGAGAGCGCTCTGGAAGTCGCGGCCGATCAGCCGCTCGTCGTCGGGGACCATCGGTTCCGCTCCCGCCTCTTCGTCGGGACCGGCAAGTACCGCAGCAACGAAGAAATGATAGCCGCGATCGAGGCCTCGGGCGCCGATTGTGTCACCGTTGCAGTCCGGCGGGTCGATCTCGACCGGCGGATGGAAGCCGGGATTCTGCATCACCTGGATCCCGCGAAATACTTTCTTCTCGCCAACACCGCGGGGTGCTATTCGGCCGACGAGGCAATGCGTTACGCGCGCCTGGGGCGGGAAGCAGGTTTCAACGACTTCGTGAAGCTCGAGGTCATCGGCGACAAGGAGACCCTCCTTCCCGACGTGGACGGGCTGCTGCACGCGGCGCGCGAGCTGGCGCGCGAAGGGTTCAGGATTCTCGCCTACACCAACGACGACCTCATCTCGGCGCTCCGGCTCGAGGATGCCGGGTGCGCGGCGGTGATGCCCCTCGCGTCGCCAATCGGCAGCGGACTGGGCATGCTCAATCCCTACTCCATCCGGACCATCAAGCATCGGCTCTCGGTGCCGGTGATCGTCGACGCCGGCGTGGGCACCGCCTCCGATGCCTGCCTCGTGATGGAGCAGGGAGTGGACGGCATTCTCATGAACACCGCGCTCGCCGAAGCGGAAGACCCCATCGCCATGGCCCGCGCGATGGGCCTGGCGACGGAGAGCGGCCGTCTGGCGTACCTCGCCGGACGCATGCCTCGGCGCGAAGTGGCGGTGCCGAGCTCGCCGGTGCGGGGGATGCTCGCGTGACGCGAGCGGTTCGCTCTCTGCCGGTGCAAGGTCTCCCCCCGCGCACCGCCGCCTGGCGGGTGCTCCACGACATTCGCCGCGGCGTCCCGTTCGATCTCTCCCTCGAGCGCGCGCTGAGCGCGGTGCCGGAAGCCGACCGGGGACTCGCACATGAGCTCGCCGCCGGCGTCCTCCGGCATCGCTCCGCCGTCGACGCGGCAATCG
>CAYTMW010000036.1:0-30138 GCA_964439025.1 uncultured Gemmatimonas sp.
TGCTCCTCCGGCGGCGGGGGCGGCGGCGGCGGCGGGGGCGGCGGGGGCGGCGGCGGGGTGGACATCAAGTACATGCAGATGCTGCGGCGGCCGGACGACCGGGATCCGCGAGGGTACATCCTCCCCTCGGATCAGCCCGACTTCCTCACCGCGACCAAATTCGTCAACGCCCTCATGAAGTCGGGTATCGACGTGCACGCGGCCACCGCTTCATTCACGGTCGCCGGCAAGCAATACCCCGCCGGCTCGTACGTGGTCAAGCTGGCGCAGGCGTTCCGTCCCCACGTGCTCGACATGTTCGAGCCGCAGGACTATCCGAACGACATCAGCTATCCGGGCGGGCCGCCCAAGGCGCCGTACGACAACGCCGGTTATACCCTGGCCTACCAGATGGGGGTGAAGTTCGACCGGATCATCGAGGGCTTCGATGGGCCGTTCCAGAAGCTCGATGGTCCCATCGCCAAACCGCCGGTGAGTGCCGCGCTGGGCAGCGGCCGCGCGTACGTGATCGACCGCCGCATCAACGACGGATTCCTGGCGGTCAATCGCCTGCTGGCCGCCAACGTTCCGGTGCAGGTGCTCGGCGCGCCGCTCTCCGCGGGTGGGACCACCTTCCCGACCGGCTCCTGGTACGTTCCCGCGGGCAGACAAGCCACCGCCGTGCTCCGGAAGCTCGCCGACGAGAAGGGACTCACGGCGGCGGCGGTGATCGCGGCCCCCGGCGCCGGCGCCAGCGTGCTTCGGCCGATCAAAGTCGGCCTCTGGGATCAGTACGGCGGATCGATGCCATCGGGGTGGGTGCGCTGGATGCTCGAGCAGTTCGAGTTCCCCTTCGAGGTGGTCTATCCCCAGCGGCTCGACGCCGGCAACCTGAAGAGCCAGTTCGACGTGCTGGTCTTCGTCGACGGAGGCATTCCCGCGGCAGGCGGCGGCACCGGACAGGGGGGCGGGGGCTTCGGCGGGGGCCCGCCGACAGATCTGCCTGACGACCTCAAGACGACAACCGGCCGTGTCACCGCGGAGAAGACCATTCCGCAGCTCAAGTCCTTCCTCGAGGCGGGCGGGCGGGTGGTGACCATCGGAAATTCGATATCACTGGCCCAGCACCTCGGCCTCCCGGTGGCTGACTTTCTGGTGGAGCGGAGCCCGGAAGGCCGGGTCCGTCCTATTCCGCGGGAAAAGTTCTTCATTCCGGCCTCGCTCCTGGAGGTGGCTGTGAATACCGATGCCACCTCGGCGCTCGGAATGGGAAGCCGTGCGATCGTGATGTTCGACGAAAGCCCGGTGATGCGTCTTGCCCCCGACGCGGAGGAGCGCGGCATCAAGCCGGTGGCATGGTTTGCGAGCGCATCACCGCTCAAGAGCGGCTGGGCGTGGGGGCAGACCTATCTCGAGGGCGGTATCGCGATGGCGGAGGCGAAGGTCGGGCAAGGGACGCTGTACCTGTTTGGCCCGGAGATCACCTTCCGCAGCCAGCCGCATGGGACGTATAAATTCTTGTTCAATGCGATCTATGGGAAATAGGCACTAGGCAATAGGCAATGGGCAATAGGCAATAGGCAATAGGCAATAGGCAGTGGCCGACAGCACTTCCCTACTGCCTACTCCCTACTGCCTTTTATCTGAAGCTGGTCAGCGGCGTGAGTCTATTATTCCTCAGATCGCGCAGAAAATAGTTCTCCGGTTGAGTAGCCGACTCCCGGCGAGTGATAAACCGCCCCTCATCGGCATCGATCACCCCCACGACTTCCTCATGAAAGGGCGCCTGGGACCGCCAGAGCCGCTGGGTCAGGCCGGTAGCCAGATCGATCTGGTCGAGGTACGACAGGCCTCCCGCCGGCTCTCCGCCGGTCCCGAAGAGGTAGGCGACCCGTCCTCCCCGGGACGTCAGTAACACCTCTCCACCGCCCCGCTTGGGCCGGGTGATGAAGCTGCCCGGCGCTGCATCTCGCCCGCCTTGCAGGAGGAGCCTGGGGCTTCCTCCCCCATCCGGCGTCACGATCCAGCTCCGGCTCCGCCGCGGATTGCCCCAGCCCTCGTTGACGACCGCCAGGTCATCCCCGCCCCAGAGAACCCCGCGGCTTCGAAATTCCAGAGCGGCCAACGGAGCCGGGGCCCCGGTGAACGGGCTCGCGAGCTGAAACAGGCTGTCCCGAATCTTTGTGGCGACGGCGGGGTTGCCGCCGTCCTGGGCTTCGACCCAGACCAGCGTCGCAGGTTTGTCCCCCCGCCACTCGACCGATCGAGGCCCGGGTGGAACCGCATCAGCGGATCGCGGCAGGCTCCCAAGTGAACCGCGGTCGTGGACCACTCGCAGCACTGTTCCGTTGTCGGCGTCCCAGACCTCGACCCGGAGCGGGAGGCGCTCCCGCGGCAACCGGTCGGAGGACGACCGGTGAATGGTCTCGACCGCGAGGTAATTGTCATCGGGCGAGATCAATACGCCGCCATGCATGGCCGGCTGGCCAATCAGGCGCTCGGGCCCGGAGAGAGAGAAGACCGCGAGCTGGCTGAGGAGGTCACGATCGCGCGGCCCCTGCGCGCTGGAGCCCGGCTGCAAGTCCGCCGGGGTTCGGCCGCAGAGAAGGCTCTTGCTCGAGTGAAACCACTGGCACGGCTCACCCCTCGACGGCAGCACGGGACCCGCGAGCATGCGGATCACACCGGTGTAAGCGTCGGCCACCCAGAGCGAGCTGCCCTGCTCCTCGAGAACGGTGAACGCGACGCGGTGCCCGTCAGGCGCCCAGAAGACGCTTTTGACCCTGGCCTTCCAGGGAAGAATGAGACGCCGGGTTTCCCCGCGGCCGATCGGCTGGACGACGAGGGCGGAGTATGTGCGGCCCACTTCGCCATCGCTTGCCGGTGCTGTCCGTTCCATCAGCAGGAGCTTGCTCTGGTCCGGGCTGAGCAGGACCCCAACGGAGGACGCGCTCGCTCCAGCCACGGGGTCGGCGACGCCCAGGCGTGGCTGTGCCGCAAGAGGCCCCAGCAGAACCATGGCTGGCAGGAACAGCGCGAGGGCGTGCATCAAGCGCGAGCCCATGACGAACCTCCGTAATCGGACCGAATATGAGATGGGAGACAGCAACCTACCCTGGGTACATAGGCAAAAAAAGGACCCCCGGCGGTTCGCCGGGGGCCTCAGGGAGTGCAATCGATGTCACCTTGGCGCGGGTCAGCCAACCGCCAGACCGGAGCTCGCCTCGGGTTCGTCGAACTCGGAGTCATCATCCATCCCACCCGCATCCATTAGCCGAGACGCAAGGAGGGGCAGTGCAGCCGGCAGCATCAACTCGGGGTCGATACGCATGAGCTGCGCGATCCAGGTGGCCGTCTCCCTGGCCTGATGCAGGTGGTGCATCACTGGATCAAGCATCTCGAACCGCCTTTCCAATCCCCAAGCTCCGGGGCCTTCGACACATCTGAACGACTGTCAAGCAAGAACAGTTCCAGTTTTTATGTCACGCTGTGGAGACGACCATGGCTGGCCTGCTCCGCACACCTTAATCGACTGTCAATCCAAGAGGTTACGCGCCAGTTCAATCGATCCGCCCACCTCATCGGCCAGGCCCGGAAGTCCTGTTGGGGGGGACCCACAAGATTGGAGAGCCGCAACAGAAGGACACTCGGCGTGTCGCTTTAACCACCGGAGGCAAGGAGGCAAAGAGGCAAAGCGCCCCCGCACACCCCAATCCCCAACCCCCACCCGCCGATTACTATCCGGTATGAATCCGCTTCTCGATCCGGAGTCTCGGCCGGTCATCGGTCATCGCGGAGCATCGGGTCTCGCGCCGGAGAACACGCTGCAATCGTTTGCTCTGGCACTCGAGCAGGGGGCGGACGCCCTCGAATTCGATGTCCGGGTGACCGCCGATGGCATCCCGGTGGTACTGCACGACCCGACACTCGCCCGGACCTGCGACCGCAGAGAGCCAGTAGCGACGCTTTCCGCCCAGGCGGTCGCGGAGGCCGACGCGGGCTTTCACTTCTCGCTCGACGGGGGGGCGAGCCGGCCGTGGCGGGCGAAGAGCATCAGGATCCCGACCGTGGAGGAAGTGCTGGAGCGATTTCCAGAAACGCCGCTCCTGATCGAAGTGAAGGAGGTCAAAGCCGCCGGTCCACTCGCCCGCCTGATCCGGGCGCGGGGTGCGATGGGCAGGGTCGTTGTCGCCTCATTCCTCGGAGAGGCGTTGCAGCCCTTCTACCAGGAACCGGAGATTGCGACCGGGGCTTCCCGGCAGGGAATACTGCGACTCTGGCTCGAGGCGATGACCGGGCTGCCCGCGCCGCGCTCCCGATTCAAGGCGTACGCGGTGCCCGACCGATTCCGCGACCGGATCCATGTACCCACCGTTCGGTTCATCCAGGCCGCCCGGCGCGGTGGGTGCCCGGTGCATGTGTGGACGGTCAACGATCCGGGGCGGGCCCGCATGCTCTGGCAGCGCGGGGCGGCGGGGATGATCACGAACTATCCGGGACTGATGGTCGCGGAGAGGAACAGTATCCAGCGGCTGCAGAGATGAATCAGGGCCTGCCCGCGGCTTCCGAAACGCTCGAATCCAGAACAGCATCCCGAGATTACCCAGATGGCGCAGATGAAAAACGAGAAGAAGAAATCTGTGACAATCCGTGGAATCTGTGGTTTGCAGTTTCTGAAAGCTGTTTACTTGCGCGCCATGTCTGCCAGGAGCGCGTCGGTCGTGACCGCCCTCCCAAGAAACCGGGTGACGACTTCCCGCGCCGGGACCGCCAGACCAAAGCGGTAGAGCCGGGGTCCGACATACTGGTACCAGCCGGCGTCCCCAGTGGTGAAGGGCCCCCGTACAGCGACTAGGCGCGCTCGCAGGTCCGCAATCAGAATCGCTCCAAAGGCGTAATTGAGCATGTATCCCGGTGACTCCACCAGCTGCCCCCGCATCGCCCACCACGACCACTCGGGATGGGGCCGGATCCGGAGATAGTCGCGGGTGATTTCCGTCCAGATCTCATTGGGACTCCGCTCGGGAGTCCGGTGCACCCGGATCTCGAACAGCGACCAGGCGATGTCCAGCACGATCCCGGCATACTTGGCGCGGAGCGACGCCGCGAGGGGCGCCGAGACGCCGAGGAACCGCCGCTGCCAGGAGGGCTCGTACATCTCGAGCGCAGCCAGATCGGCGATCGCCTCGGTGAAGGTGTCGCTGTCGGGCCAGTCGGCGTAGGCCGGCCGGGTGTTGATCGCGGAGACGTGAATCGCATGTCCGGTCTCGTGCAGCAGCTCCGACAGATTGTCGATTCCCCCGATCCGGTACGACGCGGAGACCCAGGCCCGCATCGGGTTTCGCCGCGCGATGTCGCTGAAGGCGATAGGATATCTGCCTGGACGCGGCTCGATGTCGTAGCGCACCTCGAGCGCGGCGGGATCGGCGCCGAGGGCCCGGTAGAATCGCCGGTTGATCACGAGGAGCGAGTCCTTCGGCACGCGCGGACTCAGCAGCCGGCTCGCCTCGCCGCTGAAGTAGTAGAAGTCCCACGGCTCGAAGAGGGTATCGGGGAGCGTCGCGCGCCAGGTGTCGAGAATTCGCACCAGACCCTGCTCCAATGTATCCGGCCCCACACCGAGCTCGCGGGCTCGTGCCATCATCGGGGTCGCGCCAAGCCAGGTCTTGACCCTGTGGGCGACCATTCTCCGGTACAGACTCGTCGGCGTATCGTCACCGTTGACGCTCTGCCAGACCGGCTCCAGACCCATGAAGAGACGCTGCCGCGTCGCCGCGTCGTCAGTTCGTCCCATCAGGCCGAAGATCGTGAGCCGGTCCAGCGATTCGCCGTCCACGACGAGTCGCTGCGCCGCGCGTCCATAGCAGGCAAAGACGTGATCGGTGAGGACCGCGAGGGTGTCCTTCGTCCCGGCAGGGACATCCCACGCCGGGCGGCAGTCGAGCGATCCGGATTCCGCCGGTGTCGGCGGAGGGGCCGGATCTTTGAGCGCGGCGAACTGCTCGCCCAGCGCGCCGAAGGCGGAGAGATCGGCCGAATCGAGGGTCTCCTGGCGGACCACTGCCGCGAGATCGGCGAGAGTTTTCCGGGCCCGGGCGAGCCTGGATTCGAGGGTGACGACGGAATTGCCGCGGGGGGAGCTCGTCACCCCCAGGTTGCGCGTCATGCGCAACTCGTCGTGGATATTCCGCAGCTCGAGCCACGCCGCCTCGACGCGCGCCACGGAAGAGCTCGGGGCGCCCTGGGCCATTGCTGTGACCGGCGGCAGGCAGAGTAGCGCGGCGAGCGTGCTCCGCCACGAAGCGCAGCGCGTCAATCGGGGGAAGAGCAATATCGAGCGCATGTCTTCCGGCCTTCCTGGGTTCGGGCTAATATTACAGCCGGATACCTTCAAGTCGAGGATTTCATGCGATCGCTCCCACTGCTCTCCGTCGTCCTGCTGACCCTCCCCGGCGGACCCGCGCCCCTTCCGCGCCAGGATCCCGCGACGGTGCCCATCAAGGAGTGGACGGTTCCCTGGGAAAAGAGCCGGCCCCGTGACCCGGCGGTCGCGCCGGACGGGAAGATCTGGTTCGTCGGGCAGGTCGGCAATTACGTCGCCCGGCTCGACCCCGCGACCGGTGAGTTCAAGCGATTTGCGATCGACTCCGGGACTAATCCCCACAACATCGTGGTCGACAAGAAGGGACATCCGTGGTTCGCCGGCAATCGCAACGGAATGATCGGCAGGATCGATCCGGCGACCGGTGCGATCACCCGGTACCCGATGCCCGATTCCGCGGCGCGGGATCCGCACACCCTGGTGTTCGATCCGCACGGCGACATCTGGTTCACGGTGCAGGGCGGGAATTTCGTCGGGCGGCTCGCCACGGCGAGCGGGAAGATCGATCTGGTGAAGATGGTCACCCCGCGCTCCCGTCCCTACGGCATCGTGGTGGACGCGGCGGGGCGGCCGTGGTTTGATCTCTTCGGTACCAACAAGATGGGCACCGTCGATCCGAAGACGTTCGCGCTCAAGGAGTATCCACTCCCGGACGCGGCGAGCCGTCCGCGGCGCATCGCTCTCACCGCGGACGGCGGGGTCTGGTATGTCGATTATTCGCGGGGATTCCTCGGCCGGCTCGACCCCGCGACAGGCGCGACGAAAGAGTGGAAGAACCCCGGTGGCGCGGCCTCCCTGCCCTACGCGATGACGGTGGACGACGCCAACCGGCTCTGGTTCGTGGAGACCGGCGCGCAGCCCAACCGGCTGGTCGGCTTCGATCCCCGCACCGAGCAGTTCTTCAGCTCGAGCCCGATCCCGAGCGGGGGCGGGTCGGTGCGCTACATGATCTTCGATCCGAAGGCGCGGGTGATCTGGTTCGGAAGTGACAATAACACGATAGGACGGGCGACTATTCCCCCTGCGAGGGCGACGACGACGTAAGAGGCAATAGGCAATAGGCAGGAGGCAGTAGGCAAGAGGGAACTGCCGTTCCCTACTGCCTCCTGCCTACTCCCTCCTGCCTGATGCTCCTCCACCCAACCCCCCAGACCGCCGCGCCAATCAACATCATCACCGGTATCAGGATCATCCCATTCATCAGATCCCCGGTGCGATCGGAGATCACCCCGATCATCGTCGGGCTGATCGCGTCGCCGAAAAGATGAATGGACAGGATCGACATGCTGACGGCGCGGGCGCGCATCGCCGCCGGGACCGAGTTGACGATGATCGTGTTGATCGGCCCGTTGTAGAACCACATGAAGAACTGCGCCAGCAGAATTGCCGCGCCGATCACCACCCGGCTTTCGGCCGTGAGGGCCAACAGGGCAAAGCCCGCGGCCGGAATCATCGAGAGACAGCTCAGCGCGAAGTAGGGCGACTTCGTCTTTTTCTTGAGCCAGTCGGCGAGGAGCCCACCGGTGAGCGTCCCGGCGAGCCCGCCCACGACCGTCGCGGCGCCAGTCAGCCCCGCCGCGGCGCTCAGATCCATCCCACGCTGCCGGACCAGGAAGGTCGCGAACCAATCCGCCATCCCCCCGCCTGCCCAGGTCACCGCGATGTAGCCCGCCACCGCGAACAGATACGGCGCGGTCTTCCGGAGCACTGTGAGTACCTCGGGCCATGACGGGATCGATGCCGCCGGAATGGGATCGAACGCGCCGCGCACCGGCTCCTTGATCAGGAGAGCCATGCCGGCGGCGATGAGTCCGGGAAGTCCGACCACCAGAAGGGCGACGCGCCAGCCGTAGGCGTTCCCGATCAGCCCCCCGAGGGTGAAGCCCAGCGCGGCTCCCACCGGAATCGCCACGTAGAACATCGTGAGGATCCGGTTGCGCCGGTCGGGGGGGTAGTAATCGCTGATGAGCGAGGGAGCGATGGTGGCGTAGGCCGCTTCCCCCACTCCCACGAAGGCGCGGGCGACGATGAAGCTCACGATTCCGGTGGCGAGCGCTCCCCCCGCCGTGGCCACCGACCAGAGCGCCACCCCCAGCGCGATGAGCACCTTCCGTGACATGCGATCGGCCAGCGACCCGAAGATCGGACTGGTGAGCATGTACACGAGTACGAAGGCGGCGAGCGGGTACCCCGATTGGGCGTCGCTGAAGCCGAGCTCCTTCTGCCAGAGCGGCTTGACCGCACTGGGGACGTAGCGGTCGATGTAATTGAGGAGATTCATCGCCGTGAGGACGATGATCGCGTAGCGGGCGCCGGAGTGGACCGCCGGGACGCTCTTGGTCTCTGCCACGGTTCCTCCGGGGAGGGCTCGGTGCGCGCACCGCCGGAAAGCTATATGTTTTCTCCCATGACCGGGCCGCCTCCCCGCAATCGCCGAACCCCGACGTCCGAAGGCGTCGTGGTTCTGGTCCGCGACCATCTGCGGACGGTCTTGGCCCGGACGGCAACGCCGTTCCCCTGCCACTACGCCTGCCTGATCCACCCTCGCTGCCGCCAGGGGGAGCGCGGGTTCGGGGTCATCACTCTGGCGGGTGAGAGTCTGGCGCTCACGGTCACGCTGCTGGAGAGCCTCCGTCGGATGCCGACCCTGCTGGAGGGCACCGACCCGGTGGTGCTGGCGGCCGCCGATGACGAGGACACGCTGGCGATGGGGCCCGACGGGCCCGAAGTCCTTCCGGTCGACCGGATCATGCTCTGGCATGGCGTGGCGGCGGGAACCAGCGCACGCGAGCTCCGCAACCGCACCGGCATCACCCTCCGTCCCACGACCGCGGGGCCGCGCCTCACGTTGCTCGCGGCCGAACGGCCGGTGGGGTGGCCTGCCTGATGCGCATCGCCGTTGTCTTCGATTCGCCGTATCCCCGCTATACCCCAGAAGACCACCACCGCCAGATGACCGAGGAGCTCGGCTCGGACGCCGAGCGCGAGCCGGACATGGAGTACCAGGTGGCCCACGCCCTCGAGGCGCGGGGACACGAGGTGCTGCTCATCGGGATCAGCAAGGATCCGCGCGAGGTGCTCGACCGCTGCGCCGAGTTCACACCGGATCTGGTGATGAACTGCGCGGAGTCGTTCCGCGGCGAGAGCCGCCTCGACCATCTCTTCCCCGCCCTGCTCGAGGCGGGAGGCTACCGGTATACCGGCTCGCCACCGCTGGGGCTCCAGGTATCGCGCGACAAGGCGATGAGCAAGAAGATTCTCGCCTACCACGGGATCCGGGTACCGGGCTTCGCGACCTGGAAGACGAATGAGGAGGTGACCGAGCCGCCGAACCTGAAGTATCCCCTCATCGTCAAGCCGCTCTCCGCCGATGCGTCGGAGGGGATCGCGCAGGCTTCGGTGGTGGAGGATCTGGACGCGCTCACCGAGCGGGTGGCCTTCGTCCACAGCCGGTTCGAGCAGCCGGCCATCGCGGAGGAATTCATCACCGGCCGGGAGCTGTACGTGAGCCTCATCGGCAACGACGCCCGGCTCGAGCTCCTGCCGCTCACCGAGCTGGTGTTCGACAAGGAGAAGAATCCGCCGGAGGAGCGCTTCGCCACGCAGTCCGCCAAATGGGACGAACTCTACCGGCAGCGGAAAGGCATTCGCAACGTCTTTGCCCGCCCGGTGAGCGCACCGGCAAAGGAACACATCGAACTGGTCTGCAAGACCGCGTTTCACGCCCTCTGGCTCAGGGACTACGCGCGCATCGATATCCGTCTGACCGAGGAGGACGAGGTGTGGGTGCTCGAGGCCAACGCCAATCCCTTCATCAGCCACGGCCACGAGATCGCGAACGCCGCCGAAAAGGCGGGCATGCCCTACCCCGAGTTCATCCAGCGGATCGTCGACGAGAGCCTTGCGCGCTATGAGTCGGCGTAAGTTGCGGCGCGTCGCCCCGCCGAGCGACGATCCACGCTGCCTCTGCGGCTATCCACTCAAACGCTACTGGAGCTTCTGCCCCGACTGCAGCAGGCCCGAGCGCTGGCGCGATGCCGCGGGAATTACCGGTGCGGAATGTCCCAGCTGCCGCTGGGTGATCTCCCCCAAATTCTCCTTCTGCCCCTGGTGCGACACCGACCTGGAGGACGAGGGGACTTTCAGCGAAGTGCCCCTGAAGGCCCCGAAGGGCTTTCGCCTGGACACCCGGTGTGACTGGCGGTGCGGGGGCTGGGTGCAGTACCCGATGGCCTACTGCCCCTGGTGCGGGAAGGACCAGACCTGGAACGAGGACGACCGCTTCGAGGGCAATTGCCCCCACTGCGCCCGCGGCGTGGACGACTGGATGGATACCTGCCCCTGGTGCGGACAGGATGCGACGGGACAGGATCTGATTCCGCGGGCGCTCCGGAAGGTCGCGGCGCTCCTCAAGGTCGCGCGCATCCCCGACTGGGGATTTCGCGTCCTGCTCCGGCCCGGCGTGTCGGGGGTCGATCCGAAGTACCCCAAGATCGTCGAAATCGAGCAGAAATACGTGGTGGGCGCCCGCCGCAGGGATGAGATCCCCTGGTCGATGCTGATCGGCCTCCTGAGCCACGAGCTGGGCCACAGCGTGCTCTATCACAACTGGCACTGGACCCGGTCTCCGTCTTTCCGCCGCACCTTCGGCGAAGTCGCGAAGGCATACCGGGTGATGGATGACGCGTGGGTGGATTTCCAGCGCCGCCGCGTCGCGATCGCCCCGGTCAACCACGTGAGCGGCTACGCGACCCGTCATCCCCAGGAGGATTTCGCCGAGACCTTCCGGTTTTTCCTGACGCGCCGCGGAAAGCTTCGCGAGCTCTTCTCAGAGTTCGGCAACAAGCGGAAGGGTGTCATCGTGTACGAGAAGTTTCTGGCAATGCAGGAGTACATGCGGGCGCTCAGGCGCTGAGCTCCGAAGAACTGCAATCCACCTCGTAGATCCCGAGAACAGCAATCCACAGATTTCAGAGATTCACACAGCTCGACAGTGTTCCATTTCGTCTGTGTCATCTGTGCAATCTGTGGATCTCACTTCCTCGTCCGGAAACGCGGGGCTACTCCAACCCGGGCAGGCGCAGGGTGGCCGCTCCCCGGTCGACGAACTCGGAGGCCTGCAACAGCGTACGGTCAGGGTACCAGATGAACACCACCGACCCTTCCCTCAGCAGATCGATCAGGCGCCGGGCCGATTCCCTCGGGACCGCGGGACATCCTTCGGTGCGCCCCATCTTTCCCAGCCGCGCCCGCGCCGCGCTCACACCCGGGCTGCCGTGGATCACGATGCCCCGCCGCCGCGCGTGGTCGTTGATGCCCGGCTCGAGTCCGACCAGCCTGCGGGCAATGCCCCTCACGCCGACGTAGCTTCCTTCGGTGACAAAGGTGCCGACGCTGGAGCGGTGGCTACCGGTGCGGTTCGAGAAGTCCGTCGGCCAGGTTCCCCCCGAGCCCGATCCGTGCGCCACATACTCGTGCATCAGCACCTGCGCCATGCCGAGCTCGACCACCCAGAGCCGTCGAGTGGTCGACGGCAGCGTGTAGTCGATGACGGTGAGCAGGGGGCCGGTAGCGAGTCCGCGGATCGCCGCCTGTTGATAGGCGGCGGTCGCGTGGGTCCACGCTTCCACCGAGATCTCCGGCGGGCGCGGGAATGCGAATATCGCTTCTGGACCCGTGCCAACCCGGGGCCGCGCGCAGCCCGCGGCGGTCAGGAGCGCCATGGTCAAGAGACCCAAATGCTTGCAGTGCATGTAGCAACGAGGGGGCAAGCGACGTGCCCCTCGACTGTCGCGATTCTGAGGGGCGCAGCGTTGCGGCGCGCCAACAGGTTAGCCCTCGTGACCGGGAGGTTGACACCCCCCGCCCGCCGGGGACACCGCGATGTGCATTATAGATGGCGCCCGAGTGTCTCCCCCTTCGGGATCGGGAGGTAGCTCCCGTTCCCCTCAACGATCTTTGCAGCGGGGAGGAACCCATGAACGACGATAAACTGGCCGCCGAGGAAGCCCGGCGGCTCGGACAGCACGGCGCGGTCAAATCATCCGTCGAGCGCGAGGTCGGGGCCGAAGTGGCGGCGGAAGCCAGCGTCCCGACGGCGACGGAGCTGCGACGCGAGGAGAAGATTGCCGCCGACCTGCGCCGCAAGGCGCTGGATGATGTCGTCATCACCGAGCGGGCGGTGGAGCAGGCGCGCGGCGCCGCCCGCGTCTCGCAATTTGTGGACTACGTCTTCTACGTGATCTACGCGCTGCTTGCCGTGCGCATCGGCCTCGCACTGATGGCCGGCAATCCGGAGGCGGGGTTCTACCGGTTCATCCGGGCTGTGACCGCCCCGCTCTACGCGCCCTTCAGGGGGATCGTGGAGAGTCCCACCGATCCGAGCGGACACACGCTGGCACTGCCTCTGGTCGTCGCCATCGTGGTCTATGTACTCTGTCATCTGGCGATCAACGGCGTGCTTCGCATGATGGCGAAGCGGAAAACCGAGATCTAGCTTGCCCGCGGGAAGTTTCGCCACTCGCCGGACTGCGATTCTCCTCGCCCTCTCGGCGGCGGTCTGTGGCCCATCGGAGAGCGGCCGCGCGGCCGTGAGCCCAGATCCCGTTGCGCCGCTGGACGTGGTGCGCGCTGATACGGTTGACCGGGACTCGACGGGCGTGGTCCAGGCCGAAATGCGAAACATCCTTTTTGAGATCGCCAGCGGAGTCGTGCTCGACATCACGCGACTCAGGGGCGCGCTCCTTCCGCTGACGATCTCCCAGCCACCCAACCTGGACGACCCCCGGTCATTTACGCTGCAAATCAACAGCGGCGAGATCTCGATCGATACGGCCAGCCTCGGCAACCTCCTCAGCAATCACGTGTTCGCGTACCCGGGCTCGTCGCTCAAGAGCCTCCGGATCGAGACCGAGGGGGAACAGCTCGTCCAGCGAGGCGTGCTGCACGGCTTCCTCCCGTTTACCATGCGGGCGGATGTGACGCTGACCCCCGACGGGTTGATCCGGCTGCATCCCACGAAGGTCAAGGTGTTCGGCATCGGGGTCGGGAGGATGATGCGATTCTTCGGACTGCAGCTGGAAGCGCTGGCAAAGGTCCGGCCCGGCCGTGGAGTGAAAATCGTCGACGACGATTTCTTCCTCGATCCGACGGCGATTCTGCCTCCCCCGAGGACCCGCGGGCGGGTGACCCGGCTCCACGTCGGGGATGGGAAAATCGTGCAGACATTCGGTGGTCCGGAGCCGGCCCGGCGGCTTGCCGATGTCGGACCCGGCGCGGCAAACTACATGTTTTTCCAGGGGGCGACACTCCGCTTCGGGGGGAAGCTCACCATGGGAGACACCGACCTGCTGATTCTCGACGACGACCCCGCCGATCCGTTCGATTTCGTCCTTGCCCGTTACAGCGAGCAGCTGGTGGCGGGGTACAACAGGAATACTTCGGCTCACGGCCTCATCGTCCACATGCCGGACATGGGCGACATCGGGAGGAAGCGGCTGTCGGTGCCGAAGTAGGGCGGAAAGGGGCAAAGGCGCAAAGAGGCAAGGAGGCAAAGAGGCAAGGAGGCAAAGCCGTAGGGTCACTCACTTGAACCTGGAGCGCCCGCATGAAATACGTCGATGGATTCGTCTTGCCTGTGCCGAAGCGGAACTTGCCGGCCTATCGCCGCCTGGCCCTTCTCGCGTCCCGGGTGTGGCGCGATCATGGCGCCCTCGAGTACCGGGAATGCGCCGGCGACGATCTCAACACGAAGATGGGGCTCTCGTTTCCGCGCAGGATGAAGCTCAAGCGCGGCGAGACGGTCGTCTTTGCCTGGATCGTGTACAAGTCGCGCGCGCATCGCGACCGCGTCAACGCAAAGGTGATGAAGGATCCGCGCATGGCGAAGATGATGGCGGACTCCGGATCGATGCCCTTCGATGTCAAGCGCATGGCCTATGGTGGCTTCAAGGTGATCGTAGACGCCTAGGGCGCCCCCCGGAGCCGTCGCGAGGTCCACTCGGCGAGCAGAGCGGCCATGAGCAGGGCAAAGAGGAACCCGCGGGAAATCGGGGGCGCCGCGTCGCTTGAGGCCGGGGCGCTCCCGGCGGGGCCCAGCCGGGTGATCAGCGTGGCGAGCGGCGCCTCATCAGGGAACCCCTCCGCGGAACGGGCGATGCGCCCGGTGCGGGCCACCCCCGCCACGAGGCCTGCCCACCAGTCGCGGTGCTCGCGGAGCGCCGCTTCGCCGCCCCCCATCCTCCAGCGCCAGGTGTCCAGATAGCCGCTCGTCACCGCCCTTCCCCGCTCGATGCGGCGCGCTGCAATGGCGACGAGGTTTCCGCGCCGCTCGAGCACGACCGCGTCGGGGCGCGGGGTGACAGGATTCAGCTCGAGTCCGCGACGAGGCTCCGTGGACGATGAATCGAACGGCTCCCGCCCAGGCACCGGCCGACCGGGCGATCCCGCCGCAAGCACGGCGAGTCCCGGAGTACGGAGCGCAGCCCCCGACAGGATGACCCCGCCGCCCGCGCGCACGAAGGCCGCAATGCGCAGCGCCTCTGCCGTCCCGACGGAATCCAGTACGAGCACGGCGGAGTACCGGGTCGTATCGATTGTCGTCGCCGCTCCCTGCCGCACGTCACCGCGGGGCGAGAGCCTCAGCCGCGCATCCAATTTCCAGCCCCGCTCTTCCAGCGCGGCGGCGACAAATTTGCTCTCCCATCCGGCGCGGCCAAGGAGCAGAAGCCGTCCGAGCACCAGCGAATCGGACACCGCCGACCGGGCGACGGTGGCTCCGCTCCGGGCAAGCAGCTCCGTCGGGCCCGACCGTACCAGCACTCGCGCGCCTCCGTTGCCGGACCGAATCGAGTCGAGCCGGCCCGCCTCGTCTTCCACGGTGACGGAAGCCCCCGCGGGCGCGGCGATCCAGGCGCTCGTCCCGCCCTCGGGATCCGCCACCGGTTCCGCCGCCAGCGCGATCGGCGCGGGACCCGCGCCCTCCCAGGTCACTCCGGTCCCCGCCCCGGGGAGCGCACTGAGCCAATCACGCGCGAAGGGGGCGAACGCACCTTCCGCCCGCACGTGCACTCCCGCGGGGGCGGTGGAAGTGCTCCATCGGGTGAGCGCTCCCGGCAAATCCGGCGACCGCACGACGGCGTGCACCGGTACCGCGCGATCCCGAAACGCCTCGAACACGAGCACCAGGAGCATCAGGAGCGCCGTACCCCGCGCGACCCGCTCCAGGAGCACCCGGGCTCCCGGCCCGCCGTCAGCGGGTGAGCGCATAGACCACGATATTCACGGCGAAACGGGAGGGATCGACTTCCATGAAGCGCTTGCTCTCCGGATGCATCGACCATTCGGAGCTGTAGTCCTTGTTGCTGTACAGCACGTCGATCCGGCCGTCACGCAGAATGCCCAGCAGCTGCTCGTGGACCAGGTTGTCTCCCCACCCGTTCATCTCGTGATTGGTGGCGGGAGGGCCGTCCTCGAACACGAAGAATGATTTGTACAGATCGTGCTTGTTCGGCACGGGCTCGAGGCGGCCGAAGAGCTTCGTCAGCTCCTCGGTCGCCGTTTTGTGAAAGACGCCGTTGATGTCGTGGTTGTGGTCGTCCATGAAGATGAATCCGCCCCGCTCCACGAATCGAAGCAGGTTGCGGCGCTCGACCGCGCCGAAGCGCACGGCCAGATGTCCGGTCAGGTAGAGAAAGGGGTACTCGAAGAGCTCCGCCGAATCGAGCGGGACATTGACGCCCGCCGGACTCACCTCGAGCTCGGTGTGCCGGGCCAGCGAATCGATCACGACCGCCGACACGAGCTGTCCACTCTCCCAGTCGCCGGAGGCGTAAATGCCGGTGGCAAAGGTGAAGGGTTTCATCGCCCGCCCCGCCAGAGGGAGAGCGACGGGGTCATCTTGGTCTCCCGTTCGAGAGCGCGCCGCGACTGGTGGAGCGCCGGAATCGGGTCCCTCCCGGCGCGGATTGCCTCGAGTGCCCGCGCGAGCAGCGGCGCCGCATCGGGCGCGTCGGCCAGCGCATCGGCGCGCAGCATCGTCAGCGAATCGCCGAGCGCCGGCGGGACGCGACCCGAGCCGGGGAGAATGCGGTCGAGCCGCTCGAGCAGCCTGCGCCGCGCATCGCTGAGCGGCGCACGGGGCGCCCGGACCCCGACCTTGGCCTTGTCGGTGCCCGTAAGCCGCACCTGCTCCAAATCGACCACGATCCTCGGCAGCATGCCCCGCAGGTACACGCGTCGCGAGGTTTTGCCCTTGTCGAGCGCCTCGAGCGCCCGGTACATCTCGGGCAGCGCGCCGGAGACCCTTGCCCGCGTCAGATGGTCTTCCGCGCGCCGCATCGCGAGCCCCGCCACACGAAGGAGCTTCGATTCCATGTCGGTGGCGGTCTCGAGCTCGAGGATCAGCGCCTGGACCCGGTCGTAGAGCATGCGCTGGCGCTCGCCGAGACGCTGCGACTGCACCCGGAAGGAATCAGGCGTGAAACGGCGCTGGCGCACCAGCAGCGTTTCGGCCCGAATAATGAGCAGGCGCTGGCTCAGCACGGTGGTGTCGAGCTTCGCGGCGGACGCCGGCACGATGGGAATCGCATCCTTCAGCTCGGGATCGGCGATGCGGATCGTGCGCGTGTCGGAGCTTCCCTCGCCCGGGCCGCTGAGATCGTTCCGGTCCCGCGCGACCGCGCGGATGTTGAGGACGTCGCCGGGCCCGAGCCGCATGGTGTCGAGCCGAAGGGTCAGCCGGCTCGTTGCACTCGGGGCTCCTCCCGGCGAGGTGACTCCAAGGCTTCGTGTCGTGGTGGTGAACCGCTCGCCGCCCCCAGTGGTCAGCATCAGCTCGATCCAGACGCGGCCGAGTCCGAGATTGTCGCTCGCCGCGGCGTCGAGGAGCAGGGCGCCCGAGGGAAGGTTGTAGGTCGTATCGCGCGCGGGCGACCTGAGCATGACCGTCGGCGGTAGGTCGAGCACCGGCTCCAGCGTGAGCAGACGGTTGTGGCCGCGATCGGTGAGCCGCACCACTTCTGCGCGGCGGGGCATCGTGAGCGCGATGCTCCAGGTATCGGCGACGATCCGTGCCGGAGTGATTCCCACCCCCTCCACCACGCCGAGACTCTCCGCGGGTGCGCCGGCCGCGCCGCGACCCCGCACCTGGATGGCGCTTCCCTCGAGGGCGCGCACCAAGACGGGATCGTCGAGTGTTTCGGGGCGGAGTCCCGAGTAGGCGGGAGGAGAAACGACCACGGCCAGCGGGCTCAGCCGATCGGCGCGTGCGTCGCGCCCTCGTGGGGCCAGCAGCAGATCGCCCGCCCTGGGTCGAAGCACTCGGGTGATGCGTTCGCCGGGGAGCACCACCAGCGCGAGCACAAGCACGAGAAGACCCGCGGCCGGCCGGGCCAGCGCCCGGCCAATCGGCGGCCGGAGCGCCCCCGGCGGGTAGCTCCGCTCCACGAAGCGCTCGAGCAGGGCAAGGTCCTGGCGTCCGGCAGGCTCGACCGCCGTCACCAGCGCAAACTGCAGCCCGGGGACCAGCTCTTCCAGGTAGAGCGCGACCCGGAGAAGACTCGAAGCTCCCCGGCCGCGCCAGAGCCGGACGCAGCCCACCGCCACTGCGCACAGCGCCGCCAGCGGGATCCCAGCTCGGCGCAGGTCGAGCGCGAGGGGAGTGGCAAGATCGAAGAGCGCAACGAGAAGGATTACCGCCCCGAATGCGAGCGCCGCGTACAGCAGCGCGGATGCGACGAGGGCACCCAGAAGCGAAGCGCTGGCGCGACGCACGAGAGCGATCGCGCTCACCGTGCGGTCCTTCGGCGAAGGACAGATTCTGCGGCGACGAGAAGGACCGCGGCGAGCAGCAGCCACCGGGTCCAGGGAGAGGGTACCTGCTCAGGCGCGGCAAAACTGGCGGCAAGGGCGTGACGCCCGCCGGAGTCTCCGGCCAGTTGCGCGCGCTGCGGCTCATCGAGCGGCGTGAGATCCATCCCGCCGCCGCAGCGTTCGCAGAGGGCAGCCACGAGTTTCGCGAATCGGGGGTCGAGCACGAGGTCTCCGACCACCGGCACCTCGATCGTGACCGTCCGAATACACCCCGCGACCCGCGCCTCCTCGATGGCCGCAGGCGCTCCGTCAACCCAGCGGGCGATGACGCGTGCGGACACGGAGTCATCGCGCCCGCCGCGGTGAGTCACCGTGCGCACGAACGGCGCAACAACCACCGCGCTTCCCGCGGCAACGGCGCCCACGGTGTCCGGCGTCTGCGCCGTCCATCCCCCGGGGACCTCCCGCCACGCTGGCCAAACCACCAGCACCCGGCCGGCCCCGACTGCCCACGCCGAGTCGGCGGCCGCCGCGAGCCGTCGCACAAGGAGCACCGATGCCGAACCGCTCGCGGAAACCCGGGACGGGAGCGCCAAACGGAGTGGGTCATCCGCGGCGCCTTCGAAGGTCACCGGCGGCCACGCTCCGGAATCGATCCGCGCCGCGGTCCGAACCAGGCGAATTCCGGCCGGCCAGAGCGCCCGCAATGAATCGGTGGCCGCATCGATCTCCTCGCGCACCAGCGGCGAGACGACAACCAGCTCGATCGAATCGGCCCGGTCCCGGATCCAGGAGGCGGCGCGGAGCGCGCGAATCAATCCGGTGGAGAGCCGCCCAGTCCGGGTGGAGAGGGAGAGCCGTTCGAGGCTGTCGGAGACTCCGCTCTCGAGAAGCGTCGCGGCGGAGTCGAAGACGATAAGAAGGTCCCGGTCGCCCAGCAGGGTGCGGGCGCTGTCTGCCGCTTCCCGCACGCTGGCCACCGCGCGCGAGCGGTCCAGCAGCACGATGCGGACGCGGTCGCGTCGCGCCGGGGAGAGCAGCGGACGCGCGAGCGCCGCGCCCACGGCGAGCACGAGCGCCACCCTGACCGCGAGCAGAAGAAGATCCTTCGGCTGGAGCGCCCGGGACCTGGCCTGGATCGCCCGCTCGGGCGCGAAGCGCGCCGTCGGCAGCCGCCACAGGTCGGGCTCGCGCGTGACGATGAAGTGGAGCAAGGTCGTGGCGGCGGCGATCGCTCCCGCAGCCGCGAGAAAACCCGGAAGGAGGAAGCTCATGACCCGCGGGCGGCCGGCTCGGTGAATCCGGTGACCCGCCGAACCACGCGATCCGGTGCGTCAGCGGTAGTGACTTCGTGATAGATCGCCCCTGCCCCGCGCCAGGCTTCGGCGAGCGCGCTGCGCCAGCGCGCGAAGTTCTCCGTGTACCCCGCGAGCTCTGCGGCGCCGAGGGGGCGGCGAAGCGCGGGATTCTCCGGATCCGTCACCACCCGCGCCGCGCCGCCGGGCTCCAGCTCTTCGGGCGCGATCACGTGCACCGCGAACACCTCCGCTCCTCCCGCAACCATCTCCCGCGCGACGGTGTGCAGCGTCTCCGCATCCCCGAGAAAATCACTGATGATCGCCACCCGCCGGCTGGTCCGCACCGCGGCCAGCAACGGGGCGAGTGGCGACGACCCGCCCGGGGTGGTCTCGAGCAGCGCGCGAAGCACGTCCGCGACCGTGCCGCGCCGAGTCCGCGGCGGGAGCATTCGCGGCGTTGGCCCGGCGATGGCGATCCCCGCCGGGTCGTTGTCGCCGTGCGCCACCGCCGAGAGGCCGAGGGCGATCGCGGCGGCGGTCTTCCATTTGGCGAGCGTGTCGGCGGGAAATGCCATCGACGCGCTGGCGTCGATCAGCACCATGGTGCGGAGGCTCGAGTCGTCGTGGGAGAGCCGAACGGCGACCCGCTCGGTCCTGCCGAACAGCTTCCAGTCGATCCGGCCGGGATCATCCCCTTGCTGATAGGGGCGGTATTCCATGAATTCGGGCGAGGCCCCTACCCGTCTCGAGCGGTGGCCGCCCTGGAACGCCCCCCGGCTCATACGGCGC
The DNA here is from genome assembly GCA_964439025.1 of uncultured Gemmatimonas sp. Classification (GTDB taxonomy): domain Bacteria; phylum Gemmatimonadota; class Gemmatimonadetes; order Gemmatimonadales; family GWC2-71-9; genus JABFSM01. The sequence goes on from CAYTMW010000036.1 coordinate 20,260, forward strand.
GCGGGCCAATGCACTCCCCGCAGCGCATCGAGCAGGGCGCCGCTGGTGAGCTCGCGCACGGTCAGATCCGGATATCGCTCTGGGGTGGGCGAACCTCGGTGAGAACATCGGACACCAGATCCTCCGCCGTCACGCCTTCCGCTTCCGCGGCGAAGTTGGGCAGGATCCGGTGCCGCAAGACCGGGGGCGCAACTCGGCGGACGTCGGCGGGGCTGACCGCCACGCGGCCGTGCAGCAGCGCCCAGGCCTTGGCGCCCAGGACGAGCGCCTGCCCGGCCCGGGGGCCGGCGCCCCACCGGACGTACTTCTGCACCCGCGCGGGAAGACTCGGTTCCCCGGGACGGGTGGCCCGGACCAGCTGGGCCACGTAGCGCAGCAGCGGCTCGGAGACCATGACGTCGCGCACCATGCCCTGCAGCGCGAGGACCTGCGCCGCGCCGACCACCCCGCGCAGCTCCGCCGCATCCCGACCGGTGGTGGAGCGGAGAATCGAGATTTCGTCGTCGAGCCCGGGATAGTTGATCCGGATCGCCAGGAGAAAACGGTCGAGCTGCGCCTCGGGCAGCGGGTAGGTGCCTTCCTGCTCGATGGGATTCTGGGTTGCGAGCACGAAGAACGGCTCCGGCAGACGCATCGTGTCGCCCGCGGCGGTGACCCGGTGCTCCTGCATCGCTTCAAGCAGCGCCGCCTGGGTGCGCGGCGGCGCGCGGTTGATCTCGTCGGCGAGAATGATGTTCCCGAAAATCGGGCCCCGGACGAACCGGAAGGTGCGGTGCCCGGTGGCGGCATCCTCTTCGAGAAGCTCGGTGCCGGTGATGTCGCTGGGGACGAGATCGGGAGTGAACTGAATGCGCCGGAAGTCGAGGTGCATCGCTTCGGCGACGGTGCGGATCAGCAGCGTTTTGGCGAGCCCGGGAACCCCGATGAGCAGGCCATGACCGCCGGCGAGGAGGGTGATCAGCACCTCGTCCACGACGTCCGACTGGCCGACGATCCGCTTCCCGATCTCCGCCCGGAGCGCCTGCACGGCTCCCATGAGCGCATCGGCCTCGTATGATGGGCCGGTTCCCCGAACAGCAGTCGTCATGCCCGCTCCCTCGAGGTTCGACGGAAAATCTGAGGCGCTCCCCCATCCCCTACGGGGGAGGAAAGAATCTAGTTGCGTCCTGAGCCGCATGGATGCCCGGGAGGAAATCTACTGGTGCGTGGGGCCTGGAACGCAAAATGGCCCCGGGACCGCGGAGCCACTTTGAATCATATGGCGGTGCCAGGGAAAACCTATTTGAAAATGTCGAAGTTCCCCAGGAGCCACCAGAGGAGCAGAAAGATAAGGATGGTTGTGAAGCACCCGCCGCCCAGCTTTTTCGCACCCCAGCCCGCGGCGATGCCCCGAAGCAGCTTGCTCATGCACCCCTCGCTCGGTGTGTGGCGTGCGGCGAGTCGGTCGCGCGCACTGCCCGGTAAGACGCCACGGCGGACGAGAGGTGCACAAGGAGCGAAGCAGCGGCCTACGGCTCCTTCGGGCCCCGTTGATGCGCCCCGTTCTGGTGGAGCACCAGCGCCACGACTTTCCCCGCGGGATCGGTTTCGAATGTGATGCTCGCCTCGACCCCGGTCAGGAAGAAATCGACGGGAGAGCTGGCGTAGAGTCGGAATTTCGGCTGGCCGGTGGCCTGCAAATCGATTCCCGTGGTGTCCCGAGCCGTGATGGTGATGACGAAGGCGGGTGTCAGGACGTAGCGCCCCGGGTAGCGCCGGAGCGTGGCGACATCCATCGAAACGGTGGCTTTTACCGGCGGAAGCGGCGGGATCGGGACCGCGGAATCGAGAAGCATCATCCCCAGCGCATCGGATCCGTGCGCCGAATTGCTGAGCAAGACTCCCGCTTCGCCGGCGCCGGCGTCCACCACCAGCATCGAGCGAAACCCACCGGTCCCGCCGTTGTGCCAGGCGACCGTACGGCCGCCCCGGCTTCTGCGGTGCCACCCGAGCCCAATGGAGGTGACCGAGTCCACCCTGAAAAACTCCCGCTGGGACAGCGCCATCGCGCGCGCCAGCGGGCCATGCACCGTGTCGCGAGCCGCCGCCGCGAACCGAAGCATGTCATCGAGGGTGGACCGGATCGCGCCCGCGCCCGCGAGCACATCGAGATGCCACGCCGGGGTCGGAACCCCCATCGGATCGTGCCCGGCGGCGAGATTGCTCCGCATGGGCTCCGTGTCGACGATTCCCGTCTGCCGCATTCCGAGGGGTTCGAGAATCCGGCGCCGCAGCAGCTCGCCGTAGGAGAGGCCCGCGCGAGTGGCGAGCGCCCAGCCGAGGAGACCGGCGCCGAGATTCGAGTATTGGTAGGACGCACCCGGGGCACGGCGAAGCTGGTGGCGGGCGAGAAAGGCGCTCAACCGCTCGGCGGTGTAGTCGGCGTAGGGATCGTCCGAATCGGCCGGCTCCATGTTGTCGGGGAGGCTTGGCAACCCGGAGGTGTGCGTCGTCAAATGCCGGAGGGTGATGACGGCGCCATTCAGTTCCGGCACCTTCGTCCCGGGAGGCAGGTGGCGCGCAACCGGATCGTCGATCGCCACCTCACCCTTGAGCACCATGTCCGCGAGGAGGATGCCCGTGAACGCCTTGGTGATGGATCCGATCTCAAACACCGTCGCTGCGGTCACCGGGTCGATCTTCCCCGCCGTGCTCCGCCCCTCGGTAATGCGAAGGACATCTTTCCCGGAGATCCGGCCCACCGCCATTCCCGGCACTCGCCCGTCCGCGAGCCGAGCGGCGACAGCCGCCCGCACGATGTTGGGAGAGGGAACGGTTCGGACCGCCGGCTCCTGCATGCTGAGCGGCAGCAGGAAAAGGACGGCGGGAAACGTCAGGCCGGAAATACCCATTGGGGAATCCAGGTCGGCGGGCAATGGAGAATATAGACGGGAGCGAGCGGGGACGCGGAGGCTGATCACTCCGCGGCTTCGCGTCCTCGCGCTTTACCTCAATGACACCTCCCCCCACCCGGATCCCAGACGGTCCCGTTCGTATCGATGAAGGCGGACCGCCACTCGCCGGCGCCGAGGGTCAGTTTGAGGACGCCGTAGTAGCCCTGGAGACGGAACGCGCTGTGCGGGGCGATCGTGCTGCGGAAATTCCTGAGGCCGCCGCCACCGGTCCCCACGACGATTTGTACGATGCCCGCGGTGGTATCGACGACGCCGGCGGGCGTCAGCGGCCGAAACCGCTCGTAATTGTGATCGTGTCCGACCAGAACAAGATCGACGCCACTCTCATAGAGGATCCGCCAAAAGCCGGCGAGGCGGCTGTCGCCCCCATGCCATCCCGAGCTGTAGAGAGGATGATGCCAATAGGCCACCGCGCATTTTTTCTGGGCGCCCTTGAGGTCCTCCCGAAGCCAGTCTTCCTGCGCCTTCCGCTCCAGGTCGGTGAAGATGCGATTGACCACGAGTTCGCTGTTGAGCGCGATGACATGCCATTCCCCCAGATCATAGCTGTAATAGCCCTTCCGGGGTGACCCGGCGCTCTTTCCGAAATACTCGTAGTAGGGGGCGGCGGCGTCGGTCTCGTGCTCGTGATTCCCGGGCGTGGGGCGCACCTTGGACATGATACGCTTGGCGGAATCTCCCCACGACGGCGTGAAGCAGAGGGCAAAATCGCGGGCAGACCCATCGGGGTAGACGGCGTCGCCGAGGAGGAACACGGCGTCCTCCACCTTGGCCACGCTGTCGGCGCGCAGGACGCTGTCCACCAGCGCCGCGGTGGCCTCATCGGCGGGGGAGTTGCATCGGGCGACATCACCGGCGCCGATCAGGATCGAGGCGCCGCTCAGGGCCACCAGTTCCGCGGGCGCGTCCGCGGGAGGCGGAACCGTCCGCACCGGTGATTTGCAGGCGACTGCCAGCAGGGGCAGCGCAATCCGCGCCGCCAGGGTGAGAAATCGCAATGAGTGGACTCGCGATCGAAATGTGACGACACGACCGGGCCGGGCAAAGGCTCTAGAAACTCAACCCCGTCCGGAACCTGAGGCCGCCCCGGCCTCGTTGATCGCCGAATTCGAAACTCACGGCGGTGGCAGGGTTCAAAAGACCAACCCAGAACCCGACGCCCGCCGCCTTGTGCCACCCGCCCGGCGACTGCCCGTCCAGGTACACGCGACCGGCATCGGCATATCCGTACACGCCGATGTCCAGCGGCAACACGAATACGAAGCGCGCCACCGGAACCTGGAGCTCCGCGGTGCCGGAGAGCGCGGCATCGCCGGCGAAGCGTTCCCGGTCCAACCTGCGCACCGAGCCTCTCCCGCCAATGAACGCCGCTTCGTGAAACGGAAAATCGCCGAACACCTTTTTCGCCCCGGCGCGCAGGGCGAGGATGGGGCGAGCCGGCACCGGCAGGGTGAAATATGCACCGGTGTTGGCGGAGAGCACCCCGAACGTGGAGTTGACGTCCCACACCGCCGGATAGACCGTCGCGGCCAGATCGAGCAGAAGGCCGCGAGTCGGATCCTTCGACCGGTTCCGTCCATCACTGTGAAGCCCGACCCGCAGCCCGGCCTGTCCAAAATCGCCGAAGCCATACGGTCGTGCCTCCGAGAGAAAGCGACCGGGGGTGCTGTCGGTGCTCGAATACTGGATGACCGGACCGAGGAAGAGATCACTCCGCGGACCCAGCGCGTAGGCCAGGGCGGGATGTAGCAGCCACTGCCGCTGGCGCGCCTCGAAGAATTCCGATGGACCCTCGGGGGTGTCATTCCCGAAGCCGTGAAAGTTAATCACCTCGATTTCCGACATCCGGGCCGCCGCCGTCATATGAATCGACGAGCCTTCCCGCCGCTTGTCGATGAGGCCGGTCACCCGTAACGCCTGTATTCCGGTGGCGTACTCCCCGATCACCGCGGTCCGGCTGGCATGCGGGTATTTCCTGAATCCGTACTGGACCTTGTTCACTCCGGCTCGAACGACCACGCCGAGATCGCCGTTGACGCTGAGTCCCAGAATCGGCGACATCTTCCCGCCGCGATCTTTCCCGGGAGACTGCACCCTTCCCCACAGGTGAGGCCACGGCCGCCGGTCGAAGATCGAGTCCGATCCATACTGAATCCCACTGACCGTTCCCAGGTCATAGAGCCGAACCGCGCCCGATCGGCCGGCAGAGCTGGATGAGTCGCTCAGCCGGTTGGTGCCGGTGCCGCCGATCACACGAACGGGAATCGCCGGCTCCGCGTTGCCCCTGACAAGGGCCTGGTCATCGCCCCCGTGCAGATACAGGCGGATCTCGCTCGTCTCCTGTGCGTCGAAGCGCCGCCGGAAATGGGGCGGGGCGTTTCCAGCGCGGATCTCGACCTCGACGTGCCGGTCATCCACGAGGGTAACCGTCGCCCGATCAGCCGCATCGGTGGCGTGGAGGTCCACCACCGTCGCGAGATAGCGGTAGAACCGATTCGCCTGCCGGGGCAATGAGTCCCTTCGATGCCGCAGCTTTGCCGCCGCGCCGGCGATCGTGGCGTGGTATTCCACCGGCATCGCCGAGAGCGCCGCGTCAATTACCGGATCGGTCAGGCGCCCGGCCAGAAAGGCGGCGACGGAGTCCCAGACCGGCTTTTCGAGGCCGCTCAGAAGGCGCCGGTCTTGCTCGAGACTGTTCCAGGTCAGTCCGCGAAGGCTCGGATAGACCGCACGGAAGTGAATCAGGTTGGGAATCACCTTGCCTGCTGATCCGGCGATTCCGCCGTAGGCAATCATGACCTTGTCCCGATCGCGCGGGATCGGTCGCCAGAGCCCGCCCGGGGCCATCCTCCCCCATTTCCAGTTGCCTGGATGGCGGTCCCAGTCGTTCATGAACATGTCCATCAGCCGAGCGGTGAGATAGGCTCGCGCGTCGACCTGCTCGCGGAAGTCTTTATCCAGCAGCGGCTGCAGGCTATCGCTGTCGATGATCTCGACGGCACCGGCAAACCCGGCGGCCTTGTCCGGCTTGCTCGGATACGGCTCCAACATTCCCAGGTGCCCGGCAAACTCCTCGCGGAACTCGCCAAGCAGCGAATCGTCCGGCATGACCAGGAGCATCGGAGAGGCGTGCAGCACGCCGGCCGCGGTGAGCAGCGGATCCGCGACGACGGCGCCCGCCGGATGGTGCGCGGCGACCTGGTCACGGGTGATGCCCTCGAGAATGGTGCGCTCGAACCCCGCGGGGAGCGACAGGCCATCCTTGTCCACCAAGCGGAACACGTATTCGCTGCCCGTCGAGTCCTCGAACCGCAACGACCTGGTCTGTTTACCGCTTCCCGCCTTGGTCGGCCGCAAACCGCCGGCAAAGGAGCGCAGGTCGAGCACCGGAACCTTGATGGGGGTCGCCCAGAGATCCCGATACGTGTCGCCGAGGAGAAACCGGCGGAGTCCGCCCCCCTGATAGCGTGTCCCCGCCGCGACGGTGGCAGTCGGTGTGCCCGGAGGCGGGGGCGGCTCGACCTGGGCCCCGGCGAGCTCAGGTCCCAGCGAGAGCGTGAGGGTGAGCGCGAGCGCCCGCGCTCGGCAGACGATTACCCGGAGGGGCACGGAGGATAGTCGAGGCTTCAGGGCCAGCGATACAGCGTGAGCGTTGCGGGCGCGGCGATCGCCTCATCACCGATGATCAGGATGCCGTCCCTCGTAATGGCGATCCCCTCCGATTGGGGGTGGCGACCGCCCAGCGGGCGCGAGAAGACCACCGCCCCGGCGGGGGTGATCGCGAGGATCGCCTTCTCCTGCGCGGCCACGAGGACGTAGTTCCCGCTCAACGGATCCACGGCGATGTCGGTCGGACGCAGCTGCTTCCAGCCATTCTTGCCGATTGCCTCGGAGAACGGGACCGCGAGCTCAGAGAGCTTGGTCCCGCCGGAATCGCCGAGACTGTAGCGGTAGAGGACGAGCCTGTCCTTGAGTTTCTTGATCCCGACAGTCTTGCACGAAAGGATGAGACTGCTTGCCGCCGAGTCATACGCCACGCCCTCGAATTCGCACTCCTTGCCGAGATGCGTATCGTGCGCCGTGTAATTGACCCGTTCCCCCTCCGCGCCCTCCCGGAATTCGTAGAGCATGCCGTCGCTCGACAGCAGAAAGAACCGGTCCTCCGCGTAGGCGAGGCCTTCGAAGTCGGCTTTGAGCCCTTGTTTCCCTATGAAGAACTGCTTGATGACGGTGCCCCGGCGATAGTCCAGCTCGGTGAGCCGCGCCGATTCGTCATTGTGCGCGAAGAGCCGTCCGTCGGGGGTGAGCGTAAGACCCGAAATCTCCGCCAGCTCGGGGGGCAGGAGCCAGCGGGCGACGGGCTTACCGCGCGATGCTCCCGAATCGGCCTCCGCCAGCGCTTGGTTCAGGCGGGTGACCCGGACCTCCAGCCCGGCACTGTCTTTCTTGGAGGCATCCGGCGTGCCTTCGCCGGACTTTCGGCACCCGGTTCCCGCCAGCAGCATGGCAATCAGCGCCGCGGCGAGGTGGCGTGCCATCATGATTTCTCATCCTCCTCTTCCTTGGTGGCCTCGGCGAGCTGGACATCCGCGCCCGTGATGGTGTCCCCGGCCTTGGTGCGCACCGCGGTGAGCAGATCGTCCCTGGAGGTGGATTTCCGGATCCGCACCAGATAGTAGAGCTCGGAGGGTTTGCCGACGTTGGTCATCACTTCGTCAAGGCGCCAGCGTCCCGCGACCTCGTCCAGGGCCTCCGCCACCTTTTTTTGGGCGTCGCCGAGCGTTTCGGTGGTGACGGAGAGGATGGCGTTGAAACGAGCCTTCTTGCCACTGGAGCCGAGGATCTTGCGGACCCGGTCGAACCGCTCCGCGAGTGCCTGTGCCTGTTTCGGATCGAGCGCCAGGACCAGGTCCCGATCCTGAACCTTGCCGCCCCGCCGCTCCGCCAGGTCGTTGAGCGGCTCGGTCCACTGGGATGCCGGGCTGGGCTCCAGGACGCTGTGCCCGAAGTCGTACCGCCAGGTGAGAATCAGCACGAAGTTGAACACCACCGAGACGATCGCGCCGATGATGAGGGTCTGCACCCCCGCCGCGAACCCGACCGCGATGGCCAGAAAGATGAACACCACATCCCGGGAGTCGCGGAGGGTCGTCCGGAACCGCACCGCCGCGACGACACCCGCAAGGCTGAAGGCCAGCGCAAGATTGTTCTGAACGATGAGCACGATACCGGCGACGACCAGCGGGAGAAATATGAGCGTCTGGGCCACCTGCTGATTGTGTCCCTGGCCAAACCGCGTCGACATGTACACCCAGGAGACCGGCAGCATGAGGGCGAGCACGCCGAACATGATGATCAAGGTGGTCAGCGTGAGATTGAGCCGTGGGGGGAGATCGGATTCGAGGCCTCGAACCGTCTCCGGCTGCAGTCCGTCCTGGAGCACCTGCGAGCCGGACACCGCCTGGTCGAGTTGGGCGCTCCCGATCGCGTGCTCGACCACGGGAAAGAAGTACATGAGGGGGATGACGAAAGCCGTGAGGACGAGATAGTAGGCGAGCAGCCGCCGGACCGGCCGGTCGGAGCCCACCGTCAAAAAGTCGATCATCCGCTTGAAGAAGCCCATTCACTCACCCTTTCGAAGCAGTCGCATGCTGAAGAAACGACTTCTCCCGTCCGACCACCGAAAGAGGCGACGTCGGCACGGCGATTATCGTACACATCGAGGAAGAAGGAACCCTCAAATGCCCTCAAGGGTAAGAGATCGCCTATTTTCTGAGGGCCGAGGCAAAAAAAAGAGGGGCGGGCCGAAGCCCGCCCCCTCGGGGTGGCTACCTACCGTCCGTCCTTGTCGAAATCGCCGGGAAGGGCGCGCTCGACCCGATGCCAGGCATCGCGGGTCGCGTTCTTGGCCCGGTCCCAGGTCAGATTCGTCGCGTGCTTGGTCTTTTCCCAGTTGCTCCGAAGCTCGGACTCGACGTCGTCGAATTTCCGGCCCCGGTACTTCGGATACGATTCCCAGCCATACTGATAGGCGGGGTGGTAGGTGTCGTACGTATCACCAGAGGTATAGTAGGGACGGGTCATATAGTTGTCCCGCCAGTAGGCGTTCTCAACGGTGGGGTTGACGGCTTCCGCCGCACCCTTCCCCGCGATACCGCCCGCAACCGCACCCACCCCGGCGCCAACCACGGCGCCAACGGGCCCACCCACGGCCCCCCCAATGGCCGCACCAGCAGCACCGCCGCCGGCCGCGCCGAGGCCCGTGCCAACGGGGTGTGAGCCGGGGGTTCCAGTGATCGGATCGCGATTCAGGTCCTTGTCGTCAGCCATTGTATGGCCTCCCTATAACAGTTGTTGTCATCTCACGTGATTGACGATACTACGCACTACGAAGCTGATGACGATTTCATACGGATTTCGCACACGGCCAAACTCGACGCGTGTCCTTGACTGTCCAACCCTTCGATCGGGACGGCGGGATCTGACGCGTCCGGCCCGGAGGGCCGTCAGCGGCGGCAAGCGAAGGGGCCGGTCTCGACGTTGAGACCGGCGCCTGTTTGGACGTCTCCCCCCCGGGGCTCGAGTGGGACTCGCCCACGGGGCCTGCGGGCCAACGCACCTCACATGGTCACGCGAGCCCCTCGCGGCCCGACGTCCCCTGCGGCGAGCCCCACTCCTCGCCCGGGTGAATCACGCGCTCGTCACTCTCAATGCGCCGACAAGCGGAGCGCGGGCGCGGAGCGCCCGCAGCTCAGCCCGCGACACCTGCTCGGTGTCGGCCCTCGTCCCGGTTCACCTAAAGCGGAAAGGCTGGCCGCCATTTGGCAACCAGCCGATCCGGTGATGCGTTATTCCGCTATTCCAAGCGTCCGATCGGGACGGCGGGATTTGAACCCGCGACCCCCTGAACCCCATTCAGGTGCGC
>CAYTMW010000037.1:0-18999 GCA_964439025.1 uncultured Gemmatimonas sp.
GGACATGCCCTTCGGGATCATCATGAGCCTGGTGATCTGCACGGTGCTGTACATCGCGCTCTCCCTGGTCATGACCGGGATCGCGCCCTGGCGCACACTCGGCACGCCGGAGCCGATGATCACCGCGCTGGCACACGCGAACGGCCCTCCCGCGCTGATCAATGCGTCACGATTCATCGTGGCGCTTGGTGCGGTGGTGGCGATGGGGAGCGTGCTGCTGGTCTTCCAGCTTGGACAGCCCCGGATTTTCTTCTCCATGGCGCGGGATGGTCTGTTGCCACCGGTCATGGCGAAGCTGCACCCGAAGTACAAGACGCCCTATGTCGGCACGATCCTCACCGGGCTCTTCGTAGCGGTGTTTGCGGCGTTCGCCAACATCGCGGAGGTGGTGGACCTCACCAACATCGGGACGCTGTTCGCGTTCGTGCTCGTCTCGGTGGGGGTGATCGTGCTGCGCAGGCTGGAGCCCGACCGGCACCGGCCCTTCCGGGTGCCTGGGGTGCCGTTCACTCCGCTGATCTCGGTGGTGGCGTGCGCGTACCTCATGTTTCAGCTGCCGGCGATTACGTGGAAGCGGTTCGGCCTCTGGCTGCTGGCGGGATTGATCATCTACTTCGCGTACGGCATGCGGCACAGCCGGATCGGGCGGCGCGGGTCGTCACCCTGAGCGTAGGGAAGTCACCCTGAGTGAAGCGAAGGGGCCGGTCTCACCCCCGGGCTCGAGTGGGACTCGCCCACGGGGCCTGCGGGCCAACGCATCTCCCAACCTCAAGCGAAGACCTCGCGGCCCGACGTCCCCTATGGCGAGCCCCACTCGTCGCCCGGGTGACTTCCGCGATGATCAGGGAGACCTCGCCCGCCGCGCGAGGGCGAGGGCGCCCAGGACTGGATCGAGCGGCGTCTCGATCGCCGACGCCCGAGGGAGCCGTTGGAGCCGCTTCAGCACGAGCGGCCGGAGGGCGCGCTCGGGCTCCAGATTGCCGCCGGCAAGCGCAACCGGGATAGCGGCCTTGCCCGGGAATTTGTCGACCAGCGCGGCGACGTGGGCCACCAACTCGTCGGCGGCCGCCTCGGTAATGCCTCGCGCAATGGCGTCCCCGCGACGCGCGGCGTCGAGCACGGCCGGCGCAATCGACGCGATCTCCCCGGGCTCCGCGCCGGTGCTCCAGCGCACCAGCGCGTCCAAGTCGGGGAGTGCTGCTGTGAGCAGGTCGTTGCTGAGCGAGGTGGCCGGCCCGCGCCGGTCATGTGCCCGGCCCACCGCAAGCAGTGCCGCCCGGGCGATCGCGTATCCGCTCCCTTCATCCCCCATCTGCCAACCGAGACCACCCGCGCGATGCGTCACGCCGTCCGGGGTGCGGCCCACCGCGACACTCCCGGTCCCCGAGACCAGCACGATGCCGGGCCCTTGACCGAAGGCGGCCTCGAGGGCAATGTCGAGATCGCCGGTGACGATCACGCGCTCCGCGAGCCGCTCGCCCCGCAGAATCTCGCGGAGCTCGCCGCGCTCCGGCTCGCGGCCTACTCCCGCGGCGCCGACCACCAGCACATCGCCATGCAGCAGGCCGGCGTCGGTGAGCGCCCGGCGCACCGCCGCCGTGATCCGGCTTCCCGCCTGGAGCGCCCGTCCGGCGCGCACCGCGCCCGGCGCCCCGACGGCCCGGGCGAGCTCCCGTTCGCCGTCCGCCACCACGACTGCCGTCTTGGTGCCACCGGCGTCCGCTCCGATGAAGATGCTCATGCGCGGGCCTCGGAACGCGTGGGGAGGTAGCTCATCCCCGCGCCGACGAGGAGAGTGATCGCGGTGCCCAGCGGCACGTACCAGGGCCAGGCAAGCCGTCCGATCGGGGCGAGCCACGCGAGCCCGGCTTGCTCGGAGAGCGGCCGCGCGAACACCACGACCAGCATGGCGATCAGGGTGACGATCGTCGCGATGACCACGTCGCGCCCGGCGGCGCGGGGCCAACGCCCGGCGAGGATGTAGGTGCCGAGCAGCGCGCCATAGGTCACCGAGGCGATGGAGAGCGCCAGCACCACGACCGGCGTGTCGGTTCCGCTGGCATAGGCGTGAAAGCCGAGCGCTCCGCCCACCAGGCCCAGCCCCCAGACGGCGGAAAAGATCCGTCCGATCTTGAGCAGATGGTCGGGATCCCGGCGGCCGGTGATCGAGGCGTAGAAATCGTGGGTCATCGAAGAGGCGAGCGCATTGATCGACGAGCTGATGGTGCTCATCGCGGCGGCGAGAATCCCCGCCACCACGAGGCCGGCGAGCCCGGCCGGCAATTGCTCCACGATGAAGCGCGGGAAGACCTGGTCGCCGGGCAGTGAATCGGGGGCGAATCCGGCGGACCAGATGGCGATGCCGACCAGGAGGAAGAGCAGGAACTGCCCGATGACCACGACGCCGGAGCCAACCAGAGCCCACTGGGCGTCCTTGAGCGAGCGGGTCGCGAGGAGTCGCTGCACGATCAGATGATCGGTGCCGTGCGAGGCGGCGGAGAGCAGGGCGCCTCCCAGGATTCCGCCCAGCAGGGTATAAGTGGTACTGAAGGAGAGGACGGGATTGAAGACCCGGAGTTTGCCCGCCTGGCCAGCCTGCGCCAGCGTCTGCCCGAATCCGCCCGCCAGCTCGGAGGCGATCCAGAGCGCCGCGATTCCACCCGACACGTACACCACGAGCTGAATGACGTCCGCCCAGACCACAGCCCTGAGTCCGCCCAGATACGTGTAAGCGAGGGTGACCAATCCCATGGCGAGAATCGACCCGGGAATGGTCCAGCCGGTGACCAGCGCGAGTGGGATCGCACCGGCAAAAATGCGCACGCCGTCGCCGAGGAAACGAGTGAGGAGAAAACAGGCCGAGATGAGCCGCCGGGTTCCCGGTCCGAAGCGGGATTCGAGCCTGGCGTAGGCCGTCTCCTGCTGCCCGGTGAAGTACCCCGGGAGGAGCCACCGCGCCACGAAGAACCGGCCCACCAGATAGCCGAAGGTGAGCTGCAGAAAGGTGAGATCGCCGCGGGCACCGATGCCGGGGATCGAGATGACGGTCAGCGCAGAGGTTTCGGTGGCCACGATGGAGAGGAGGACGGCCCACGCCGGAAGGTCTCGGGCACCCAGGAAGTAATCTCCCGCGGTGCGCTGGGAGCGGGTACCCCAGAGCCCGACGCCGAGGGTGAGGACGAAGTAGACCAGGATGACGGCGAAGTCTACGGACCCCATCCCGACTCCTTAGCTCAGGAAGTAGCGAATAGCGAGGAGCGAGGAGCGAGAAGGGAAGTGCCTTTCCCTCCTCGCTCCTCGCTCCTCGCTACTTCCTAACTGGATTCAGACTAGGCGGTGAAACTGGTACCGCATCCGCACCCGCCGGTCGCGTTGGGATTGCTGAACGTGAACCCGGAGCCCTGCATGGAAGTGACGTAGTCCACCGTCACACCGTTCAGGTACTGGAGGCTGAACCCATCCACGAAGACGCGGATGCGGTCCATCGCCAGGATGTGGTCGTCGTCGAGCGGGCGCTCTTCGATGTTGAGGCTGTACTTGAAGCCGGAGCAGCCGCCGGGGAGGACGCTGACCCGGAGACCGGCCACGTCGGGCTCGACCTGTTCGGCCGCAATGAACTTCAGCACCTCATCGACCGCCTTCGGCGTGAGGCTGATCTGGATGCCCGTCGTGCTGGCCTGCTCGTCCACCGTGCTCATTGTGCATCTCCTTGGCGTGCTGGAGGAAAGCTAGGAGGTCTTCGCCGCAGGGTCAACGCCGCATTTCCAGTGCCAGAAGCCGCACGACGGCGTCTGCCACGGCAATCCTCAAAGGACCGATCCGCGGATTGTTCCGCGTCGGGTTCACCCGATTGGTAAGCAGGACGATAACCAGCCCCCGGCTCGGATCGATCCAGATGGAAGTACCGGTAAATCCAGTGTGCCCGAAACTCCCGGAATCGAGGAGTGTTCCCGCGCTGTTTCCCGGCGCCCGGGTGTCCCACCCGAGTGCGCGGGTCGACCCGGGAACGATTTCCTGCCGGCGGACGAACTCCCGTGCCACTCCGAAGTCGCCGGTGATCCGCTCGAGCAACCACTCGCCGAAGGTGAGCACATCCAGTGCGCTGCCGAAGAGGCCGGCGTGTCCTGCCACACCGCCGAGCCAGGCCGCCTTTTCGTCATGCACCTCGCCGCGCACGATGCGCTTGCGCCACGCGGTGTCGTACTCGGTCGCCGCAATGCGGGGGATCCACGACTGCGGCGGCCGGAAGCGGGTGGAAGACATTCCGAGCGGCGCAAAGATGCGGTCGTGCGCGAGCCGGTCGAGCCGACCGCCCAGGAGGCGCTCGAGCACCTCGCCGAGAACGATCGCCCCCATGTCGGAATAGACCATCCGGGCCCCCGGCACGGTGTCGAGCGGCATCGCGTTCACGACGCCGAGCGCGGAATCGGCGTTCGGCGTCTGGCGCCAGAGCGGACTGTCGGCACGGAGGCCGCTCGAATGGGTGAGCAAGTGACGCACCGTCACCCTGTCCTTGCCCGGGCCGCGGAACGCGGGGAGATAGCGAGCGACCGGCTGGTCGAGGTCGAGGCGGCCCTCCTCGACTGCCTGCGACGCCAGCGTGGTGGTTGCGATGACCTTCGTGAGCGAGGCGAGGTCATACACCGAATGGCCATCGGGACGCCGGGGATCGTCGAGCGCGAGCTTGCCGGTGCCGTAGAGGAAGCGCGCTCCGCGCCACGACACCGCCACCACGCCGCCGGTCGCCGCCCGCGCGGCGATCGCCGAATCGAGCAGCGCCGCGAGCGGGTTGAGCCCGGCAAGCGGCCGTGAATCTGTTGGAGCAGGCAGGCCGATGGATCCGCGCGCACAGGCGGCGAGCAGCAGCACCGCGCTGATGACTCCCTTGCGAGCGGTCATTGCCCGGCTTTCTGCACGCCCCATCCGAGCGGATATCCGGGGGGAAGCTCGATCGGCAGCCGACCGGTGATCGCCGCCCCCGTGAGCGCCGCCGCGACCGCCTCTTCGGTGAGCGGGTTGTCGGTCCAGGCGATGAGATAGCCTGGGACCCGCGGGACCTGGCTCAGCAGATACGGCGTGCCGAACGAGACCAGCAGGGTGGGGCGTTCCGCGGAGGAGGCTTCGATGATCTGCACCAGCGGCTCCGGCAATCCGATCGCGCCGCGCCACGCGGCCACCCGGATCGACGGGGCGAAGAGGGCTATGGGAGAGGCTTTGACGAGTGCCACAGCCGAGTCGTAGCTCGCCGGTCCGCTCGCCGCCGAGAGCCGGAAAGAGGAGACCCGATGACCTCGCCGGGTGAGCTCGGCGATGAGAGTGCCGCCAATCTGTGTTGAGTTGGCGTCGGCATAGGTCACGACGGCGAGGTGGCGCGGTCCGGTGCGAAGGCTGTCCAGCAGTCCCATGCTGTCGCGGACCAGCACCAGGGCCCGCGCAGAAACGGCGAGGGCGGTGTCGCGGTGGGCGCGGCGGCCGACGGTGTACGCCAGGCTGTCGAGGTTGACGGTGCGCCGGCGGAAGAGTCCCAGGCGCGCCTTGGTCTCCAGCACGCGGCGGAGCGAGGCGTCGAGCCGCGCCCGCGACACCCGGCCGGAGTTGACCGCCTCCACCATCGCGTCGATGGCCGAACGGGGATCCGTGGGCATGAGCAGCAGGTCACTCCCGGCCACGAACGCCTTCACCGCCGATTCGCCTGGTCCGTAGGTGTTGACCAGGGCGCCCATGTTGAGCGCGTCGGTCACGACGATTCCGTCGAAGCGGAGCGAATCCCGCAGAATCCCGGTGAGAATCTCGGGGGCGAGAGTGGCGGGGACGGTCGCATCGCCCGAGAGCCCTGGCATGGCGATGTGCGCCGACATCACCACCTTCACACCGGCGGCGATGGCGGCGCGAAAGGGAATCAGCTCGAGCGAATCGAGCCGGCGCCAGTCGGACCGGATGACGGGAAGCGAAATGTGCGAATCGGTGTCGGTGTCTCCATGTCCCGGAAAATGCTTTGCGGTGGCGAGCATCCCGGCGTCCTGGATCCCGCGGACCGTCGCGGCCACCAGGCGGCCGACCGCGGTGGCGTCACCCCCGAACGAGCGGGTATTGATGATCGGGTTGGCGGCGTTGTTGTTGACATCCGCCACCGGCGAGAAGGTGAGGTGAATTCCTGCCGCCCGCCCTTCGAGCGCCGTCACCTTCCCCATGGCGTAGGCGTCGCGCTCGCTCCCGCTTGCGCCGACGCCCATGTTGGTGGGGAACGGAGTTCCGCCGTTGAACCGGATGCTGGTCCCCCCTTCGAGATCCGAGGCGATCAGCAGCGGCAGCTTCGAGTGGCGCTGCAGGTAATTGAGTGTGGCGGCGATGTCGAGCGGAGAGCCTACCGAGACGATGATCCCCCCCACTTGCAGTGTGTCCACCCATCCGCGAACCTTCTCCAGCGACCGGTCGTCGAACGCGGTGTAGGTCCCCGGAATCCAGGGCATGATCAGCTGGGCAATGCGCTCCCGAAGGGGAAGGGTGCGGAGCAACCGCGCCACGCGTGCCCGCTCGGAGGCGGAGAGCGCGGAGGATCGGGCGGCTGCGGCGCGCCGGGCTTGGGCGTGCCCGCGTTCAGGGGTCAACGCGGAGACCATCAGGAGGCAGAGCACAGCGTGACGGCAAGCGGACACGGGCGACTCGCGGCGAAAGTGGGAATGGTCGGGCTCGTGGGACTCCTCGCGGCCTGCTCGGCGGCGGCGCCGAGGCCCGGTCTGGTGCGACCCGCAGCACCGGTCGCCCCCCGCGCGCCGGTGCAGCCTGGCATCGAAGGCGTGCTGGGCGACAGTGCGCACCTGGTCCGCGGCCGGGCGGTGGGGCTCGTCTCCAATCACGCGGGGGTGGACGCCGCCGGTGTGAGCGACGTCGACCGCATTCTCCGCGCGGGACTCCGGCTGGTGGCGCTGTTCAGCCCGGAGCACGGATTCCGCGGCGCCGCCAATCCTGGCGAGCGGGTGGCCTCCACGATCGACAGCGCCACCGGTCTTCCAATCTATAGCCTCTACGGCCGAACGTCCGCTCCGACCGAGTCGATGCTTACCGGTCTCGAGGTCATCCTGGTCGATCTCCCGGATGTCGGCGCCCGCTACTATACCTACCTCAGTACCACGATCGAAGTCATGCGGGCCGCCGCCCGCCGCGGCCTCACTGTGGTGGTGCTCGACCGGCCCAACCCGATTGGCGGGACGGTGCAGGGCAACATTCTCGACACTGCCTACCGGTCATTCGTCGGACCGCTTCCGATGCCGATGCGCCACGGTCTCACACTCGGTGAGGCCGCGCGGCTCGCCAACCTGGAGCTTGGCCTCGGCGCCGACCTGCGCGTCGTTCCGGTGACCGGGTGGCGCCGCAACGAGACGCTGGATGTCACGGACCTTCCCTTCATTGCCCCCAGCCCGAACCTGCAGAGTCTGGAGAGTCTCTTTCACTACCCGGGCACCTGCCTCTTTGAAGGCACTGCTCTCTCGGTCGGGCGAGGCACCGACGCGGCGTTTCGCCAGATCGGCGCGCCCTGGCTCGATGTGTCTCGGGTGCTGGCGGCGCTTCCGACCGACCGCCTCCCGGGGGTTCAGTTCCTCGGCGTCCGCTTTACCCCGGAGCGGCCGGGCGATGCCAAGTATCCCGGGGTCCCGCTTCGGGGCATTCGCCTCGTTCTCACCAATCCTGCTGCCTACGATCCCACCCTCACGGCGGTCGTCCTCCTCAGCACGATCAACCGAATCCATCCGGACAGCCTCCGGTTCCGCCCCGCGGGGTTCGACCGGCTTGCGGGAGGGCCCGCGCTCCGGGACGCGGTGATCGCGGGGCGCGATCCGTTCGCGATCGTCGCGGCCTGGAAGCCGGGGCTCGCCGCCTGGAGCCGGCACCGCGAGTCCGTGCTCATGTATCGCTAATATCGGCCCGCTCGTCTGGCGTCCCGCAAATCGAACAGTAGGTTGTTGCATCCCACCCCGATCTGGAGCAACTCGGTGCTCAAGGATTTCCGGTCCTTCGTCATGCGCGGCAGCGTCGTGGATCTCGCGGTCGGTGTCATCATCGGCGCCGCCTTCGGGGGAATCATCAAATCGCTGGTGGACGACGTCCTGATGCCGCCGATCGGGCTCGCCACCGGAGGCGTCGACTTCGCGAACCAGTTCATGGTCTTGCAGGAGGGAACCAAATCGGCCGGACCCTACGCGTCGCTCGCCGACGCGAAGGAGGCCGGGGCGGTCACGCTCAACTACGGGCTGTTCATCAATCAGATCGTTACATTTCTAATCATCGCCGCGTGCATATTCTTCATCGTCCGTATGGTGGCGCGGATGCAGGGCCCGCCTCCCGCGATGGCGCCCGCGACCAGGGATTGCCCCTTCTGCGCGACACCGATCCCCGTCGGGGCCAAACGGTGTCCCAACTGCACTTCACAACTCTGAGGAGGGCCGCATGATTGCACCCGGTCTGCTGCGCGCCGTCACCCGGTCACTGCTCATCCTCGCGCTCGCGCTTCTGCCCGCGCCGATGTTCGGTCAGGGCGTGACCACGTCGGCGCTGAGCGGTCTCATCTCCGCCGCCGAGGGCGCTCGTCCCGCCTCGGCGCTCATCCTGGCCGTCCATGTGCCGAGCGGCACCCAGTACCGGGCGGTGATCCGGGCCGGAGGGGCGTACAGCATTCCAAACATGCGCATCGGCGGGCCCTATCGGATAACGGCGACCTCGATCGGGTTTGCGCCCGCGGTGGAGGAGAACGTCTTCCTCAGCCTGGGACAGACCTTCCGGCTGGACTTCCGGATGGTGCGGCAGGCGGTGCGCCTCGAAGAGCTCGCGGTCCTGGCTGGCCGGGACGAGGTACTCAACGCCGGCCGGAGCGGCGCTGCCACATTCATCGATCCGCTCAAGGTGACGCTGCTGCCCTCGATCAAGCGGAGCACCCGGGACCTCACCCGTCTCGACCCGCGGAGCGACGGCAATTTCAGCTTTGCGGGGCGCAACTGGCTCTACAACAACGTGTCGCTCGACGGCTCCTACTTCAACAATCCGTACGGCCTCGACGATCCGGCCCCCGGCGGGCAGTCCAACGCCGAGCCGGTGCCCTTCGACGCGGTCGAGCAGGTCCAAGTCTCCATCGCGCCATTCGACGTGCGTGAGGGCGGATTTACCGGCGCGAACATCAACACCGTGACCAAGAGCGGCAGCAACGATTTCCGCGCCTCGCTCTACTCCTTCTACCGGAACGACAATCTCGAAGGAAATTCTGTGCGAAAGCAGAAGATTGTCGCGAATCCGACCCTCAAATACCTGCAGTCCGGCTTTTCCGTGAGCGGTCCGATCCAGCGGAACAAGTTGTTCTTCTACGTCAACGCCGAGCTGGAGCGGACCGACGATCCAGGCAGCAATTTCGTGGCGTCGGCCGGGAGCTCGAGCGGACTCGGCATCTCGCGGGTTCAGGCGGCGACGATGGACGCGATCCGGCAGCGGCTGATCGACCAGTACGACTACGATCCGGGACCCTATCAGGGGTATATCCACGAGACCGACAACAACAAGGTGCTGGCCAAGCTCGACTGGAATATCAATGCGACCAACAACCTCACGTTCCGCTACAACTATCTCGATGCCCGGCGGGATCAGGGCCCGCATCCGTTCGTCTTGAGCGTCAACAATACCGGGCGGGGACCCAACTCGCAGAGCATGCCGTTCTACAAGTCGGGATATGCCATCAACAACAAGCTCAACTCCTTTGCCCTCGAGCTCAATAGCCGGTCCACCCGGTTCGCCAACCGGTTCTTCGCCAGCTACAACCGGTTCCGCGACTTTCGCACGCCGTTCAGCGAGGACTTCCCAACCGTCGAGATCGGAGAGGCGGGAGTCACCTACACCACGGCGGGCCATGAGCCGTTCTCGATCAACAACGTCCTGGACCAGGACGTCTACCAGCTGACCAACAATTTCACGGTCTTTCGCGGGAAGCACGCGATTACGCTTGGCACCAACTTCGAGCAGTTCAAGTTCTTCAATTCGTTCAACATCTTCCGCCACGGCGTCTTCTTCGTGACCCAGTTCGCTCCGGTCGGGAGCACGTTCAGTTCGCTGGACGAGTTCTTCGCGTCCACCGCTCCCGGACCGAACCAGAAGGACCTGCGGGGGATGATCGGCTCCGGCCCCTTCAAGGGTGAAAACATCTCGGTGGGGCAGTTCTCCCTCTATGCCCAGGACGAGCTTCCGGCAACCGCGCGGCTCAATCTCACGTTCGGGGTGCGCGCCGACATGCCGATGTACTTCACCGATGCAGTGGACAACGCTTTCTCGCGGGGGCTCACCGCGCTGGATGAAAACCGCGATCCGGAAGTCGTCGACCAGAGCAAGCTCCCCGGCACCAAGGTGCTCGTCTCCCCGCGCATCGGGTTCAACTGGAACGCCGTGGGTGATCGCCGCACCCAGATCCGCGGCGGCACCGGCATCTTCACCGGCCGGGTCCCGTTCGTCTGGGTCGGCAATGTGATCTCGAACCCGGGGGCCAATCCCGCGCTGTTTCCGACGGGGCCCCAGATCCCCACCCACCCGAACACCACGCTGGCCCAGTCGTTCGATCTCAACGCGATGGACCCGAATTTCAAGTTCCCGCAGAGCTGGACGACGGATCTGGCGATCGACCAGCAGCTTCCCGGCAACATGCTGGGGACGCTCGAGGTGATTTACGGCAAGGACCTCAACAGCGTCTTCATGCGGAACGCCAATTTGCGGGCCCCGGTGCGCACGCTTCCGGACGGCCGTCCTTATTTCGGGGGCGCCGGGAACAACGAGCTCAATAATCTCTTTGGCGGATCGATCTTCGTCATCGACAACAAGAACCAGGGCCATTCCTTCAACGTGACGGCGCAGCTCCGCAAGGAATTCGGATCGGCGCTCAATACCACGCTGGCGTACAGCTTCACCGATGCGAAGAACAACCTCAAGTCGACCGAGATCGCCAGCGTGCTCTGGCAAAACCAGCCGGTGCAGGGCGATCCCAATAATCCCGAGCTGAGCTGGTCCGAGTTCGGCCAGCGGCACCGCGTCGTGGGCACGGCCACCTGGGCCCGATCCTGGTCGGACCGGTTCAGAACCTCGCTCGGCCTGTTCCTCGAGATCGGCCAGGGCAACCGCTTCTCGGGGGCGGGAGGAAACCGCTACTCCTTCATCTACGCGGGCGACGTGAACGGCGACGGCCAGGGAGGCAACGACCTGATCTACATCCCGCGCGATGCCAGCGACATCATCCTGGTCGCCACGCCCACCGCCACGGTGGCGCAGCAATCGGCCGCGCTGGAGGCGTTCATTTCCCAGGACAAGTACCTCAGCTCCCATCGGGGCCAGATCGCCGAGCGGTTCGGCGAGATCAATCCCTGGTACAGCAATCTCGATCTCCGGGTGCTCCAGGATCTCGCGTTCGGCTCGGGCGCCCGCCGCCACACCTTCCAGCTCAGCGTAGACGTGCTCAACTTCGCAAACCTGCTGAACTCGAGCTGGGGTGTCCGCAAGGTCGCCAGCCCCGCGGCGACTTCTCCGCTCCAGTTCGTGGGCTTCAACGGCGGGGGGGCCCCGACATTCAACTTCACCGGCCCCGCCTCGACATTCATCGATGACCCGGGCCTCCTGTCCCGTTGGCGGATGCAGGTGGGGTTGAGGTACTTCATTCAATAGAAGTTCCCCGAGGGTGAGAGGTGAGCGGTGAGAGGGAATGACCTGCCCCTCTCACTTCTCACCGCTTACCTCTTACCTACCACCACGCCCCACCTGCGGCTATCTTTGCCCCGCTTAACTCATTGCAGCAGTTGATGCTTCGCCTCGCCGGGGCGGGGCCGGGAGCCGGATGAAGCTGGTCACCAAGTCGCTCGAGCGGGGTTTCTACGCGGCCACCAATCCGATTTCGGAGTGGCTGCTTCGGGCGCATGTCCGGCCCAACACTCTCACGACGGTCGGCGCGCTTCTCGTCGTAATCTCCGCGGCGGCATTTGCTTTCGGCTGGATTCGGACCGGTGGCGCGCTGCTGCTGGCTTCCGGCGTGGTGGACACGTTCGACGGCCAGGTGGCGCGCCGCGGGGGCATGGTCTCGAAGTTCGGGGCCTTCTACGATTCCACGCTGGACCGGGTAGGTGACGGTGCCACCTTCATCGGGATCGCCGCCTATCTGCTCCACGCCCCGGACGTGGCGTGGCGGATCGAGACGGCGGTGCTCTGCATGGTCGCCGTGCTGAGCTCGCTGCTGGTGTCGTACGCCCGGGCGCGGGCGGAGGGACTCGGCATCGACTGCAAGGTCGGGATCGTGCAGCGGGCCGAGCGGCTGCTCGCCATCGGGGTGCCCTCGGTGCTGGTCGGCGCGGGACCCCGCGGCATCGTGTTGCAGGTCATCGTCGCGGTGCTCGCGGTGCTCTCCACCGTCACGGTGGTGCAGCGCTTCGTCTACGTCTACCGGGTAACCCGCGACACCGCCTGAGCGGCGCCGCCCTTACACAAGAACCCGACGGAAAGGATCCGGACGCAATGGCCGAGACGACTCCCCGCACCATCGCTCCCGCCAAGGGCAAGCTCGGAGTGCTCTGCGTGGGCCTCGGCGCGGTGGCTTCCACCTTCATCGCGGGGGTGGAGCTGGCGCGCCGGGGCAAGGCGCGACCCATCGGCTCGCTGACCCAGCTCGCCACGATTCGCCTCGGCAAGCGCACCGAGAACCGGACTCCGCTCATCCGCGATTTCGTGCCGCTGGCCAGTCTCGACGACCTGGTGTTCGGTGCCTGGGATCCGATTCCGGATAACGCCTACGAGTCCTGCCTCAAGTGCGGCGTGCTCGACAAGCATGAGCACGTCGAGCCGATCCGGGATTTCCTGCAGGCCATCAAACCCATCCCAGCGGTCTTCGACCAGTACTACGTGAAGCGGCTCTCGGGCGCGAATGTCAAGCCGGGGAAGTCGAAGCGCGAATGGGCCGAGGCGCTGCGGAAGGACATTCGCGATTTCAAGACGTCCAGCGGCTGCGACCGGCTGGTGATCGTCTGGTGCGCCTCTACCGAAATCTTCATTCTGCCGGGCGCGACCCATCAGACCCTCGCCGCCTTCGAGAAAGCGATGGACGCGAACGACGTGACGATCGCGCCCTCGATGCTGTACGCCTGGGCCGCGCTCATGGAGGGGGTTCCCTTTGCGAACGGCGCACCCAATCTGACGCTGGATTTTCCGGCGCTCGAACGGCTCGCGCTCGACAAGAAAGTTGCCATCGGGGGCAAGGACTTCAAGACCGGTCAGACGATGCTCAAGACCGTGCTCTCGCCGATGTTCAAGGCGCGGATGCTCGGCGTGGCCGGCTGGTATTCCACTAACATCCTCGGCAACCGGGACGGCGAGGTCCTCGACGATCCGGAGAGCTTCAAGACCAAGGAGGAGTCCAAGCTGGGGGTGCTGGAGTACATCCTGCAACCGAAGATGTATCCCGAGCTCTACGGCGAGCTGTACCACAAGGTCCGCATCAACTACTACCCGCCCCGTGGGGATAACAAGGAGGGGTGGGACAATATCGATATCTTCGGGTGGTGCGGGTACCCGATGCAGATCAAGGTCGACTTCCTCTGCCGGGACTCGATCCTGGCGGCGCCGCTCGTCCTCGATCTGGCTCTGTTTTTCGATCTGGCCCAGCGGGCCGGCTTCTCCGGCGTCCAGGAATGGCTCTCATTCTACTTCAAGAGCCCGCAGGTCGGGCCCGGTCTGTATCCCGAGCACGATCTGTTCATTCAGCACACCAAGCTGAAGAACACCCTGCGCTATCTGATGGGCGAGGAGCAGATCACCCATTTGGGCGTGGAGTACTACGAGTACGGCAAGGAGTAATGAAATACTTCCATCGGACTTCGCTTCCCCCCGACGACGTGATCCGCCGGGCGGCGGCCTTCTTCACCGGCTCACTCGCGCCGATCGAAGAGGCGCCCCGCCGTCGCCGGTTTTCCGGCGCGCTCGGCCAGTTGAGCGTGATCGTCGAGGCCGAGGGAGGGCACTATACCCGGGTGACCGTCGAGACGAATCAGCCGGGCGAAAGCGAGCTCGACCGTCTCGGCAAGCGGTTTCTATCGGAGGTGCATACCCAGGCGGAGCCGGGACATGCGCTGCGGGGTGCGTACTAGACGGCAGGGTAGAAAAAGATAGGCCCCGCCGACCAAGGACCGGGGAGGTCACATGGACGGCGGTAGATCGACATCCTCGCGAGGGTAGGGAGCGAGTCGTCGGGCCTATCGTACTACCATTTCATGCTTGGCGGAGGACCGGCCGGAACTGCAGTGCGCTGGACTCCACCGGTGCCTCCTCGGCCGAATCCTCGACCAGACGCCCCAGCGTCTCGATCATCGTCCGTTCTTCCACGAGCGAGTCCGTCAGCAGCTCCGCGATGGTGCGCTGCCCCAGCAGCTTGGCGTAGGCGATCGCGCGGCTGTATGTCGCCATCGCATACCGCGCGACCCGCTGGGCGCTCGCCACCGTCGCGGCATCGAGAAAGGCTCCGCGTCCGCCGCGGCGCGCCGCGCGGTCCGCTTCGTCGAAAAAGGACTGGATTCCCGGGCAGTAGGCTCCCCGCGGTGGCTTGCCCAGGGCGCCGAATGCTTCGCCGAGCCGGTCGATCTGGCGCTCGGTTTCCTGAAACTGGTCCGACAAGGCGAGCCGGAGCGAGAGGGAAGAGGTCTGCCAGATCAGTTTGGGCGCCTCGGCCGCAAACTGCCGCTCCGCGCCATAGCTCTCCCGCAACTGATCTTCCAGAAGCGCTTCCATCGTCTCGATCTGCACGGGCCTCTCTCCTCTCGTCGCGGGTCGAATCGATCGCTGCTATCGTTCAGGCGCTATGGCGCCGCTTGTCGTCGAGATACCGGATCTGGGTCGACGGTGTGGGCCGTGTATGTCGCCCCGTCATCACGGGAGTCAGCCGCAACTGCCCATCGTGGTTCGGGAGCACGAGCCGCCGGCGCCAGTCACCCTTGAGGAGCTCATCAGGAACCACGGGGGCCATCGCGTCGATGGTCGGCTCTAGCGTCGTGGCCGTCTCCGTGGGCTCGGGGTTTTTCACACGCTTCATTGGGGTCTCCGCGAGTCGCTACGCCGCCGGCTTCCGGCCCGTGACCGCCTTGAGCAGCAGGGTGACGCAGAAGACCAGCACCAGCACGTAGGCGACGGAACGGTTGATGTCTCCGAAGTCTGCGGCGGCCCGGCTGAAGCCGATCACCGCGGCCACGAGGGCGACAACCAGAGACGCGAGCGCCAATCGAACTAGCATATTTTCCCGATACCCGGTGTGGTAAGGAGTCGCTGTGTGTCGGCGAAAGCACGAGGGCGCGGAGAATTCCCCCTCCGTGGGGAACTCTTCGCACCCTCGACTTCCAGAGTCGCTTCGCTCCGGCCGACAGGGCAGCTCGCACCGCTCTGCGAGCGCCATGAATATGAAAAAAGGCGCCACCGCGTCTCATTCGACGGGTGGCGCCTTCGTCTGATGGTTCTACTTCTCCACCCGACAAGGCTAGCGCCCTCTTTCCGGCGCCTGCAGGGAAGATTCTACAAGCTTGAGTTCCATCGCGCAAGACCCCAACTTCGAGCATGAACCAGGGAGAAGTACCGGCAAACGGCGATGTGACTGAGCTTCGGCCACGGTCCGCCGCGCGCTGGCGTCAGCTTTGGGCCATCGGTGGTTGGTCGCTGATTCTGCTGGGTGGGGCAGGAATTCTCGGGTGGCTGCTAACCATCCGGGTGCTGGTCCAGCCCCTGGAGTCGCGCGCTCCTCTTCGCCCTGCGGCGGCGGTCGGGCTCTTCGCCCTCGGCGTCGCCGCGCTGGCCTTCGACCGCGGGCTCCGGCGCACCGTCCTCGGGCTGGCGACGACCGCCGCCGCGATCGGATTCCTCGGGCTCCTCGAGCTCGTCACCGGAGTGAGCCTCGGTCTCGATGCACTGCAGCTCCGCCCCGATCTGGAAGCACTCATCGGCATGCCTGGATCGGTTCAGGTGCCCTTCTCCACGGCGTGGGGATTCCTCCTCGGCGGCGCCGGCCTCGTCGTGGCGGTCACCAGCCTCAAAACGCCAACCGGGGCGTTTGTTGTCGGCGTCCTCGCCTCGATCCTGGCCGCGTTGAGTCTGGCCCTTCTCCTCGTGCAGACGCTGGGGCTTTCGGCCGGCGTGCAATTCGGCCCGGTCGTCGGCTCGGGGCCGCAGACCGCGCTCGGCCTTCTCCTGCTCGGACTTGCACTGGGCGCGTCCGCGTGGACGCGAGACTGGACCCCCGCCACCTACCCCGCGTGGATCCCGCTCGCCGCGGGACTTGCCAGTCTCACCGCCGTCCTGTTCCTCTGGCGCGCGATGATCCAGGGTCAGCAGGTGGGCGGTCACGCGCTTCTCGCCGCTGCCGCCGATCGCGCGGAGGCGCGCGTCGAGGAGGGGATCGGTCGCGTCAACTCCGCTCTCCGCCGGGTGGCCTGGCTCTCTTTTCCGGTGATCGTCGGAACGGAACAATGGAACCGCTCCGTGCAGGGCGTCGTGAGCTCGGTCCCTGGCATGACCGGCGTTGCGTGGGTGGACGGCACTGGCGGGCAGGCGCTGCTGGTGCCGCGATCGGACGATTCGCTCACCATCGTCACACAGCTCAAACTCCAGGTCGCCTCCCGTGCTCGTCCCGCCGGCGAGCGTCTCGATTCGGTGTGGCATTTCTCGCTCGCGGACTCCGCGCAGACGCTCGGCATCGCCGTGCCGCGCTGTGACCTGGTGACCTGCGACGGATTTATCGTCGGACTGATGCGAATGGATCAGCTCCTGCAACCGATGCTCGGCGATACGGTCGACGGTTACCACCGGAGCGTCTCGTGGAGGGGCAGGACCATCGTGGCTTCGGCGCCGGCGCCGGCGCGCGGTCCGGAGTTGGTGCATCGCGCCACCATGTCGGTGGACGACATGGCGTGGGAGCTGGCGGTCTGGCCCATGAGCACCAACCCCACAAGCTCCCCAACCGGACTCCCCGGCCTCGTCCTGGCCTTCGGATTGCTGGTCTCGGGACTACTGCCGGTGTCGCTGCAACTGGGTCGCACGCTGCAGACCAATGCCCGCACCGCCGAGCTGGCCCGCTTGCAGCTTCTCCTCGGCCGCTCGATGGACCGCGCCTGGTCATGGGAGGTGCCGGGCCGCACGGAGGGGCCCCCCGTGCTCGAATCCTCCACCAGCGGACAGGAGCTTCGAACGGGAAGCTGGACCGAGCTGATCCATCCCGAGGATCGCCGCCGGGTCGAGTCGCTCCTCTCCGCGCACCTCGACGGCTGGACCCATGTCTTCGAAGCGCAGTACCGGATCCTCGACGCCGGTGGTGAATGGCATTGGCGGGTGGACCGCGGGCATGTGACCGAGCGTGGACCGTATGGCACCCCGCTGCAGATGCTCGGGGTGAGCGGCGATGTGAGCGAGCGCCGGCGCGTCGACGAGGAACGCGACAGCAGTGAGCGGCGGTTTCGCGCGATGTTCGACAGCGCGTACCAGTTTCAGGGGCTGCTCGATCTCGACTGCCGGGTTCTCGAAGCCAACCCAACCGCCCTGGAGCTGCTTCGTCCGGCCACGAGCATCGAGGCACTACGCGGCGTCGAGTTCTGGGAGGCGAGCTGGTGGACGACTCCCGAAGCCGGCGCCTGGGCGAGGACCGCCTGCGAGGTCGCCAAGGGCGGCCGCATCGCGAAGCAGGAGCTCGAGCTCCAGAACGCGTCGGGCCAGCGTGTCGTGATGGATTTTTCGGTGAAGCCGATCCGCGACGCGGAAGGACGGGTCGTCCAGCTCCTCGTCGAGGGGCGCGACATGACCGCGCGGCGCCGTGCCGAGTCGGAGCTGCGTGAAGTGGAGACGCTGACGACGATGGGCCGGATCGCCGCGCGCGTGGCGCACGAGATCAACAACCCCCTCGCGGGAATCCAGAATTCCTTCCTGCTCCTCCGCGATGCGATTCCGGCGGATCATCCCCACTACGCCTACGTCGGCGCGATTGAACGGGAGATCCGGCGAATCGCCGACGTGACCCGCCAGCTCTACGAGACGTACCGGCCGGATACCGACGGGACCGGACAGTCCGGCGTCCGCACACTCATCGGGGATGCGGTAGCATTTCTGCAGCAAGTCAACCGGTCGACGAAGGTCCAGATCCAGGCCGAGCTCTCTGGCGTGCCGTCGCTCGTGGCGATCCCGGAATCGGTATTGCGGCAGTCGGTGTACAACCTGGTTCAGAATGCGGTCGAGGCCTCTCCCCCCGGGGGCCTGGTGACCGTTCGGGCGGAATCGGCCGGCGGCTATTTCGTGCTGCGCGTTCGCGACCAGGGGTCCGGCGTCCCGGCCGAGTCCCGCCAGCGGATCTTCGAGCCGTTCGTGACCACTAAGGGCCGGGGTGTCGCCACCGGCGGGATGGGAATAGGATTGTCACTCGTCCGCCGGTCGGTCGAAGCGATGGGCGGCACCATCGAAATCGCGGACCCGCCCGAGGGCGGCACCGAGTTCGTCATCAGGATCCCCGTCGCCCAGGCGACCAATGGAGGTATCTCGTGAGTTCCCGCGGCCGGATCCTGCTCTCCGATGATGAAGTCACTTTCCTCAATTCGACCGCGGAGCTGTTGCGGCGCGAAGGCTACGAGGTCGAAACCGTCTCCGATGGGGCGACGGCGCTCGCCCGTGCGGGCGAGGAACGCTTCGACCTTCTGATCACCGATCTCGAGATGCCGGGCAACTCCGACCTGGAGCTGGTCCGGCAGATCGCCGAGACCAGCGGAGGGCTGCCGGTCATCATCCTCACCGGGTTTCCGGCGGTGCGCTCCGCGGTGGCGTGTATCGAGCTGCCGGTGGCGGCCTATCTCGTGAAGCCGGTAGTATTCCCCGAGTTGTTGTCGCGGGTGGATGCCGCGGTGGCCCGGTTCCGTTCCTACCGGGCGCTCGAGAGCGCCGAGAGCCGGCTGCGCGACTGGCGGCGCGAATTCGAGGGATTGA
>CAYTMW010000037.1:19099-29999 GCA_964439025.1 uncultured Gemmatimonas sp.
CTCGAGAGCGCCGAGAGCCGGCTGCGCGACTGGCGGCGCGAATTCGAGGGATTGAACAATGCGCAGCGGGGACCCCAGGCAGAGGGGCCGGCGGTGGACATGTTCCTCTCCCTCACGCTGCGCAACGTGATGGGCTCCCTCGTCGATCTCGACCAGCTCGGCCGGGCGCTGGCCGGACACTCGGTCAAGGAGCATCCCTGCCAGCTAATGAACTGCCCGCGCGGATCCCAGCTTCTTGAGGCGGTGCGGGAGGTCATCGCCGTGCTCGAAGAAACCAAGAGCGCGTTCAAGTCGAAGCGGCTGGGTGAGCTCCGGCACAAGCTGGAGCTGTTGCTGGAGCACGTCTGAAGCGGGGAGTGTGCAGGCCGGACAGGGTGAGGCGTCTTACCCTGTTGCCACGCAGAAAATAGAGTCGCTCCGCTGCTGTCGGAGCCTCCTTGTCGGACGAAGGCCATGGGCCTCGTGAGACGAAGGCGCGAACGCGTTCCCCTTGGGGATGCTCGCGCCTTCTGCGTTGAAAACACCTGGTGACGTGATTGCGAGCCCGGTCACCCCGACGCGATCCGCACCGTGCAGGGAATAAATGCTGGAAGTGCGGGACAAAATTCGCCCTCCGTCGCGGCCCCGGGCTGCCGTCGCGGAGGGCGGGTTCGTTGTGCGCGGGAACCCGGTCAGCTTGACTCCGGGGGCCGGAGGATAAATCTTTACCTGCTTTCGAGTTACGCCTCTGATCCCAGGCCCGATGACTACGACCGCAGCCAGCCCGACGCCCCCCATTCCGGCCGGTCTCCATCGGGACCAGCTCCTCGAGCTGTATTACTGGATGCGGCTCACCCGCTCACTCGAGGAAAAGCTGGTCAACCTGTACCGGCAGACCAAGGTGGTGGGTGGCCTCTTTCGCTCGCTCGGCCAGGAAGCCGACGCGGTCGGGAGCGCCTATGCCCTCGATCGGTCTCAGGGCGACATCCTCTCGCCGCTGATCCGCAATCTGGGCTCGATGCTCGTGCAAGGCGCGACGCCGCTCGAAGTGCTGCGCCAGTACATGGCCAAGGCCGAGAGTCCCACGCGCGGCCGCGAGCTCAACATCCACTTCAACGACCTGGAGCGCGGCTTCCTCGGCCAGATCTCCCATCTGGGCGACATGATCCCGGTCATGGCGGGGGTGACGCTCTCGTTCCGACTCCGGCGCCAGCGCCGGGTGGGGCTGGTCTACGTCGGCGACGGCGCCATGAGCACCGGCGCATTCCACGAAGGGATCAACTTTGCGGCGGTGCAACGGCTCCCGCTCGTGGTGATCGCGGAGAACAACGGGTACGCCTATTCCACGCCGCTGCACCGGCAGACCGCCGTGGCGCAGCTGGTGGAGAAGGCCGCGGGTTACGGGGTGCGCGGCGACCAGGCCGACGGAAACGACGTGCTCGCAGTCTACGAGGTCACCAGGGCTGCCGTCGATCGGGCCCGCAACGGAGAAGGCGTCACCCTGATCGAGCTGCTCACCTATCGCAGGAAGGGGCACGCCGAGCACGACAACCAGTCCTACGTGAGCCGGGAAGAGCTCGAGGCCTGGGCGGCGAAGGATCCGATCGACCGGTACGTGCGCCGGCTCACCGAAACCGGGTGGGCTGGCGCGGGGGAGCTCGAGGATATCGATGCACGGATCAACGGCGAGATTGATGCCGCGGTCGCCCTCTGTGAAAACGAGCCGCTCCCCGGGCCGGCGACCGCACTGGAGGCGGTGACGCTTACCCCGCCGCGCGCCGAGCTCGAGTGGTATCGGAGGCTCGATGCCTGAAGTGACCTATCTGGAGGCCCTCAAGCAGGGCCTGGCCGAGGAGATGGCTCGCGACGAGCGGGTGTTCATTCTGGGCGAAGACGTCGGCGCGTTCGGCGGCGCATTCAAGGTGACGGAAGGCCTGCAGCAGCGGTTCGGAGAGGACCGGGTCATCGACACACCGATCGCGGAGACGGCAATCGTCGGGGCGGCCGCCGGCGCGGCGCACATGGGGCTCCGTCCGGTCTGCGAGATGCAGTTCATCGATTTCATCTCCTGCGCCTACTCGATCCTGACCAACTACGTCGCCACCGCGCGTTACCGGGCGGGTCTGTCCACGCCGATGGTCGTGCGTGGCCCGTCGGGGGGATTCGTGCGGGGCGGGCCGTTTCATTCCCAGAATCCCGAAGCGGCGTTCCTGCATACGCCGGGACTCAAGATTGTCGCACCCGCCACCGCCCGGGATGCGAAGGGGCTGATCAAGGCGGCGGTCCGCGACGAGGATCCGGTGCTCTACTTCGAGCACAAGTACCTCTACCGTCGGATCAAGGAGGACCTGCCGGAGGGGGAAGACGTGCTGACGCCGATCGGGCAGGCGCGGGTGGCGCGCGAAGGGAAGGACCTTTCGATCATCACCTGGTCGGCAATGCTCTGGAAATCGCTCGACGCCGCCGAGCGGCTCGAACGGGAAGACGGGCTGTCGGTCGAAGTACTCGACCTCCGCACCCTGCTCCCGATGGACGATGCGGCGATCGTCGCGACGGTGAAGAAAACCAACCGTGCGCTGATCGTGCATGAGGATACGCGGACCGGGGGCGTTGCGGGGGAGATCACCGCGCGGATCAATGATCTGGCATTCGAGTGGCTCGATGCGCCGGTCAAGCGGGTGTGCGCGCACGATGTGCCGTTGCCCTACGCCCCGACGCTGGAAGATTTCGTTCTGCCGCAGGTGAAAGACGTGGTCGCGGCGGCGAGATGGGTGGCGGCGTACTAGGGGCTGGATGCTGGTGACTGGATGCTGGAGCCGCACGAACTAGCATCCAGCATCCAGCAACCAGCCGCCCAACAATGGAGCTCGTTCATGGCAAGAATTGATGTCCCCATGCCCCAGATGGGCGAATCCATCGCCGAGGGCACGCTTTCCAAGTGGCTCAAGAAGGTCGGCGACCCGGTCAAGCGGGACGAGCCGATCTTCGAGATCTCCACCGACAAGGTCGACGCCGAGATTCCGGCGCCCGCCGCGGGAGTGCTGGCGGAGATTCTCGTGCTGGAAGGGCAGACGGTGGCGGTGCAGACGGTGGTCGCGCGGCTGGAGACGGATGCAGCCGCGATGAGTCCTCAGTCATCAGTCATCAGTCCTCCCGCTGCGGCGTCAACGCCCGCATCGGCGCCCGCACCGGCTCTGGCAGCGACTCCAGCGCCAAAGCCTCCGGCCGCGCCGGCGCCGGCCGCTGCGCCTGCCGCTGCGCCGGCCCCCAGCCGTCCAGCTGTCCAGCCGTCGGCTCCCAGCATCCAGTCCCCAGCATCCAGTACCCTGGAAGAGCGCCTCCGCGCCAAGTCCACCCCGCTGGTTCGCAAGATGGCGGCCGAGCACAATCTCGATATCACGGGAATTCCTGGCTCCGGGCTCTCGGGGCGCGTCACGAAGACCGATGTGCTGTCTTTTTTGGAGACGGGTCCGCAAACCGCAGTCTCCAGTCCTCAGTCTTCAGTCGTTCAGCCGTCGAGTGCCCAGCAACCAGCATCCAGCATCCAGCATCCGGACGGAGTCCGCATCGTTCCCGGCCCCGTCGTCGAGCCCTGGGCCGGCGACCAGGTCGAGCCGTGGTCCCGCATCCGGAAGCTCACCGCCGATCATATGATCATGTCGCGGCGGGTCTCGGCGCACGTTCACAGTCTGATCGAGATCGACTATACCCGGATCGCGGGGCTCCGCGGCCGCCACAAGGCGGCGTACACCGAGCGCGGCGTCAACCTCACCTTCCTCGCGTTCATCGCGTCGGCGGTCGCGCGAAACCTCCGGAATCATCCGGTGCTCAATGCCTGCGTCATGGGCGAGAGCACGATCTACCGGCGGGACGTGAATCTTGGCATCGCGGTCGCGCTCGACTGGGGGCTCATCGTGCCGGTGATCCGGCACGCCGACGAGCTCAACCTGCTCGGCACGGCGCGTGCCATCAACGATCTCGGGGATCGCGCGCGCACCAAGAAACTCTCCCCCGACGAAGTGCAGAAAGGCACCTTCACCATCACCAATCCCGGAGTGTTCGGAACGTTGGTCGGGCTGCCGATTCTGAACCAGCCACAGTCGGCCATTCTCGCGGTCGGCGCGATCGGCAAGCGGCCCGCGGTCGTGCGGGCGCCGGACGGGAGCGACACGATCGGGATCCGCACCACGGGAATGCTGGCCATGTCCTACGACCACCGGATCGTCGATGGCGCCGATGCCGATCGCTTCCTCGGGGATGTGCGCAAGACGCTCGAGGAGTTTCCCGAAGACGCTTTGTAGCCACGGCAGGTTTCGCGCGCAGAAGGAAGTGTCATGTCAGGACGCACGATCGAGGTGAACGGCCAGCAGTGGAGGGTTTCCTCCACCGGCCGGATCACCCAATACGCAAAGGATGAATTCGGCCTCCGCTTCACGCGGCTCTACCCGGAGCCGGTAGAAGAGCGGGTGGTCCGCTATTCTCCGCAGCTCTCGAAGAACCGCGAGTCGGCGCTCGCCCAGTTGAGCGACGCCGATCTCGCGGGGCTGCTCAACGTGTCTCAGCCCGCCTGGACGACGCCCGATCTGGGGTATCTCCGCTGACCACTCTTCTGCCGATCGA
This sequence comes from uncultured Gemmatimonas sp., assembly GCA_964439025.1. Lineage (GTDB taxonomy): Bacteria > Gemmatimonadota > Gemmatimonadetes > Gemmatimonadales > GWC2-71-9 > JABFSM01. The sequence goes on from CAYTMW010000037.1 coordinate 23,699, forward strand.
TCTGCATCTCCACTCCACCGCCTCCGACGGGCTGCTCCCGCCGCCGGGGGTGGTGCGCCGCGCCGCCGAGCTCGGGCTCGGCGCGATCGCGCTGACCGATCATGATACGACCGCGGGAGTCGCCGAAGCGCAGACGGAAGGCGCCCGGCTCGGAGTGCGCGTGATCAGCGGGTGCGAGTTCTCGACCTCGGCGCCCTGGGGTGAGATGCACCTGCTCGGGTACTTTCTCCCGACCGAGAGTCCGGAGCTGGAGGCGTTTCTGGTGCGGTGCCGTGAAGACCGCGTGCGGCGGGGGCGGCAGATGGTGGAAGGGCTGCAGGCATGGGGCGTGGACGTCTCGTTCGATGATCTCGCGGAAGAGGCTTCGAACGCGGCAATCGGCCGGCCCCACTTGGCGCGCGTGCTGGTCAAGCGCGGCAAGGTCGCCAGCATCGACGACGCCTTTCACCAGTGGCTCGGCCGCGGCCGGCCCGCCTACGTCGAAAAGCGTCTCCCCGCCTTCCGTGACGTCGCCGAGCTGGTGCATTCGGTGGGCGGGATCGTTTCCGCGGCGCACCTGAAGGAACGGGGAACCCGGGCGACACTCGCCGCGTTCCAGGCCGAAGGGCTCGACGGGGTGGAGACCCGTCACCCGAGCCACAGCGGAGAAGTCCGTGCCCGGATTACGGCGCTTGCGGCGTCGCTTGGATTGCTCCGCACCGGCGGGAGCGATTGGCACGGGGAGGAGACCGGGGTGGGTACCCACGCAATGCTCGGATCGCAGGAAGTCCCTTCGGAATGGCTCGAGCGCATCGAGCAGGTGCTGCGGGAGCGGGGCCGCGGCGGATGACCGAGGCGCCCGCTCCGCTTCGCGATGTCGCCATCATCGGGGGCGGGTGCTACGGCAGCTTCTACGCGGGACAGCTGGAGACCGCGCGCCGCAAGGGAGGGCTCGAGGCCCGCCGGATTCTCGTGGTGGACCGCGATCCGGGCTGCCGGGCCTCGCAGGTTTCCGGACGCGAGGTGATCGTCTCCGACTGGGGCCCCTTTCTCCGTGAGTTCCTCGAGGCTCCACCGCCGCCGCCGGGCGCTCCGGACGACGCCGTGGTCCCCGCACCGCTCATGCCCCACCTGATGGCCTCGTGGCTGCTCGACGTTGCCGAACGGCAATGGCCCCGCCGCGTCATCTCCCTCGTCGCTCCGGAACAGCCGCTCGGCAGCCCCTACGACGCACTCGGACCGGACGGCACCCGCTATGTGTCTTTCGCCGACTGGATCTGCCCCACCCACTGCATCGAGCCGCTCGTCTGTCCGATGATCCGGGCGCCCCGCACCTGGGAAATGGGCGAGGCTTTGGGCGAGTACACCGGGCGCCTGGCGGCCCAGAGGCCCACCGCGGGCCCCGCGCTGTTCACCACCCGCCATCACACCTACGGGGTCGGAATGTTCGGCGCGGCGGAGATCCGCGCCAGCCGCGCGGCGGTTGTCTCCGCCGGAAGCGCCCACGAGGCCGTGGACGTGGTGGTCGGCACCATCAGCGCCTGCCATGGCGCGGTGAGCATGCTCCGGATCGGTCCGTCCCGCCGGTAGTCCGCCGATTTATATTGATGGACCCATGATCCCATCCGATTTCGATCTCATCATCGTCGGCGGCGGCCCCGCCGGCCTCTGCGCCGCCATGTACGCCGGCCGCGGCATGCTCAAGGCGGTGCTCCTCGAGCGAGGCATTCCCGGCGGAGAGCTCCTCAACACGGAGAAGGTCGAAGACTATCCCGGCTTCACCACCATTCTCGGTCCCGAGCTCGCGGCGCGCATGACCGAGCACGCGCAGGCCTTCGGCGCCGACATCCGGATGGAAAACGTCGAAGGGATCCACCACCTTTCCGACGGGACCTTCCGGGTGACTACGAGCGGGGGCGCCGAGTTCCTGGCACCCACCGTGATTCTTACCGCCGGCGGAACGCCGACCAAGCTCGGCGTGCCCGGAGAGGTGGAGTACGCCGGCCGCGGGGTGTCGTACTGCGCCGTCTGTGACGGGGCTTTCTTCAAGGGAGAGACGATCGCCGTCGTGGGTGGGGGCGATGCCGCGGTGGAAGAAGCCGATTATCTGACCCGCTACGCGGCCAAGGTGTACATCATCCACCGGCGGGACGAGTTTCGCGCCGCGAAGCTGGTGCAGGAGCGCGCCCTCGCCAATCCGAAGATCGAAGTGATCTGGAACACGCGGGTGCTCGAGATGCGGGGCGACGCTCAGGGGCTCAAGGAGCTGGAGCTGGAGAGCACGCTCAACGGCAAGCGAATGGTCCTCGCCGCGACTGGGTGCTTCGTGTTCATCGGATTCAAGCCCAATACAGGGCTGATCATGGATCATGTCGCGCATGACGCGGACGGCTATCTCATCACCGATGACCGGATGATGACCGCGATTCCCGGGCTCTTCGCCGCCGGCGACCTGCGCGCGCAACTCACCCGGCAGGTCACCACAGCGGTCGGCGATGCGACGACCGCCGCCATCGCGGTCGAGAAGTACCTCACCGAGCGCAAATCGGCCGGGGCATAGTTATCACGGGCGTGAAGACGGCACCCCTCCAGGTTATTCCGCTCCCCAACGGATCGTTCGCCGAGAACTGCTATCTCGTCTACGATCCGTCGCATCCCGAGACCGTTCTCGTCGATCCGGGAGAAGAGGCGGAGCGATTCCTGGCTGAAGCCGCACGGCGCAACCGGCGGATCTCCGCCATCTGGATCACCCACGCGCACATCGATCACATCCAGGGAGTCGCGGCGGTGCGCGCGGCGACCGGCGCACCCATTCATTTGCACCCCGCCGATCGCGACCTCTACGAGGGCCTCCCGCAGCAGGGACTCTGGTTCGGCCTCCGTCTCACACAGCCACCTCCGCCCGACCACACGCTCGTCCACGGGCAGACCCTGCGCATCGGCGCGGCAGCCTTCGAAGTGCGCCATGTGCCGGGTCACTCGGCGGGGCACGTCTGCTTCGTGGGGGACGGGATGGTACTTGGGGGGGACGTGCTGTTCGAAGGGTCGATCGGACGGACCGATCTCCCCGGTGGCGACTACGACACGCTCATCGCAAGTATTCGGCGGGAGCTCCTCCCGCTTCCCGACGAGACCGTCGTCTACCCCGGGCACGGGGGGACCACCACCATCGGGAGGGAACGGACGACCAACCCCTTCCTCACCGGCCATCGCTCCTGATTGCGCGTGCCGCTCACCGGGCAGAGCGGGCTCGCGGGGGCGGCGCGATCCCGATGAGCATGACGGTCCGCTCGTGGGCAGTCTCCACGCCGTGCGGCACATCGGCGGGCGCCCAGACCAGGGTGCCGGCGCCCGCATCGCGGGTTTGGTCGCCTACGATCATCCTCGCGTTCCCCGAGAGGACCAGGTAAAATTTGTCCGCCCCGCCATGGGAGTGCACCGGCTGGGATTGACCCGCCTCAAAGCAATTGAGGCCGAGGAACATCGTATCGCTCCGCACGAGGTCGGCCTTGGCGGCCTTGTCGGACCGGAAGGTCGCGAGCGCGGATGGCTGGAAGAAGTATTCGGGCATGGATGCGATTCCTGGATGCTGGATGCTGAAGGCTCGTCACGGGTCACATGTCACCGGTAACCGCCATGAATTTCCGCACGGAGAAGGACCCTCTCGGCGAAAAGCAGGTCCCTGCCGACGCCCTCTACGGTATTCAGACCCTGCGGGCGGTGGAGAACTTCCCGATCTCGGGACTCCGGCCGCTGCCGGCCTTTGTGGACGCGGTCATCTGGATCAAGAAGGCCGCCGCCCTCACCCACAAGCAGACCGGACGGCTCGAGGCGCGGCTCGCCGACGCGATCGTGCGCGCGGCGGACGAGATCCTGGCGGGGCAACACCGCGATCAGTTCGTGGTGGACGTCTACCAGGCGGGCGCCGGCACCAGCCACAACATGAACTGTAACGAGGTGCTCGCCAACCGGGCGAACGAGCTGCTCGGCTCGGCGCGCGGGACCTACGCCCCGGTCCATCCCAACGATCACGTCAACATGGCGCAGAGCACCAACGACGTGATCCCGACGGCGATGCGCCTCGCCACGCTCGCGACGCTTCCCCTGCTGCTCGAGGCGATGCAGGGCCTTGCCGAATCGTTCCTGGCGAAGGGGCGGGAGTTCGACGACGTCATCAAATCCGGCCGTACCCACCTGCAGGACGCGACGCCGATCCGGCTCGGGCAGGAGTTCATGGCGTGGGGCCGCACCGTCGCCCGGCATCGCGCGAAGCTCGCCGAGGCCGGCGAGTGGCTGCGCCCGATGAATATCGGCGGGACCGCGGTCGGAACCGGACTCAACGCCGAGGAAGACTACCCCCGCCGGATGGTGGAGCAGCTCCGCGCGATCACCGGATTGGACGTCCGCGAGGCGCAGGACCGGGTTCAGCTCATGCAATCGATGGGAGACATTGCCACCGTGAGCGGAGCAGTGCGGGCATGGACCCTCGATCTCAACAAGATCGCCAACGACCTGCGCCTGCTCGCGTCGGGTCCGCGCACCGGTCTCGCCGAGATCGTCCTTCCCGCGGTGCAGCCGGGCTCCAGCATCATGCCCGGGAAGGTGAATCCCTCCATCGCGGAGATGGTGAACCAGGTCTGCTATCAGGTGATCGGGCTCGACACCACCGTGGCGATGGCGTCCGAGGCGGGGCAGCTCGAGCTCAACGTCATGATGCCGGTCATCACCCACAACATCGTCTTCGGCCTGATGATCCTGGCGAATACCTGCCGGGTGTTCGACGAGCGCTGCGTGCGCGGCGTCGAAGCCGACGCCGAGCAATGCGCCCGGTGGCTGGAGCGGAGCCCGGCGCTCGTGACGGCGCTGGCGCCGAAAATCGGCTATGCCGCAGCCGCCGAGCTGGCCAAGGAGGCGCTCTCCACCGGCCTTACGGTCAAGGAGCTGGTGATGAAGAAAAAGCTGCTGGAAGGGAAGGAGCTCGAGGCCGTGCTGGATCTCCGCGCCATGACGGAGCTCGGCGTGCCGGGCGGGACAGGACGTCCCGGCGTCGGCTGAGCGGCGTCAGGGCGAGGTCGTATCGACCGGGGTGCGCCCGAGGAAGGTGGAGCGGACCAGCAGCCAGCGCTCGACGACCAGCTGGGGCGGCGTGGTGCGATGGGAGTGGACGCAGGCAGCCTGGAATTCCTGCACCAGCGTCGGGGCGATCGGATTATAGAACACGGTGCAGACCGCTGCCGTGAAGGTGGTGCCCTTCGGCGGCAGATTCACCATCCGCGCCTCCGATTTCAGCAGCCGCATCGTGAGCGAATCGATCAGGAGCGATCCCGCCCAGTCTACACTCTTGATCGCGGCCCTCGGCGCGAAGTCGATTCGGTAACCGGGAAATCCTTCGAGCGAGCTGTCCCGCCCCGCATACCAGAAGCAGTGTGATTTCCGGAATTCTTCCCGCGCCATATCCGAGGTGGTGAAGTAGCGCGCGTTCTCGGTGCGTCCGCGAGGAGGATTGAGGGGAAGGACCCGGCCCTTCCGGTATCCTGTCAGGCTTCGGCTGTCGTAGTACACCGTATCGATCCAGCCACCGGTTCGCTGCCGGGTCGAATCGAGCAGGGTGGTTGCCCGCTGAAACGCCACCCGGAACGGGTAGGAGCGCTCGACTGCGAGCAGACGTTCCGCGTTTCTGAACGCCTCATCGAGGATCGAGCCGCCTTCGGCGTCGGGCGCGAGCTCCTCCACTCCGGTGCACACACTCCCCTGGACGACGACCTCCGGGAGCAGCACTGCCTGACGCGCGAGCGTGATCAGGAGCGGCGGATTGGCCCCAGCTGACCGCAAATGCACCGAGACCGTGATCCGGGCCGGACGATACCCGATCTGCTGGATCCGGAGTGTAACGCTCCCCCCGCCGAGGCCGCGGAGCGTGAAGCGGCCCGACTCACCCGCGAAGACCTGCTGATCCTTGCCCACCACGATGATGAGGGCGTAGCTGACGGGGAGACCGGTGGTGCTGTCGCGTACGGTTCCGATGAGGGTCCCGGCCGAATCCTGCACCCGGGCGGACCCACGAAGCTCCTGGGAGAGCAGGGACGCGAGAGCCAGGAAGGCCGCACCGACGCGAGGAGTCACGCCGAAAAAGTACCTCCGTTATGGGGGGACGGGAGCGTCGGCGACCGCCGGAGCGCTCTCTCGGGCGGGTGCCGGCTTGTCCCCCCTCGCCCCCGGGGGGATATTTGAGGCATGCGGGTGACCACCTGGACCGAGTACAGCCTGATCATCGCCCTCCACCTCGCCAGGCGCGGGCGCGGGGCGCCTGACCCGATCGCGG
>CAYTMW010000038.1:0-28980 GCA_964439025.1 uncultured Gemmatimonas sp.
AACCAGCCATGCCATGCACTCCCTACACGTTGGGTGCCGGGGTCGCTCCGGAGCCGCCGGATGAGCCGGGAAGGAGAAGGGGGACCGATGGAGTCGGGACGGACGGACAGACCAAAAACAAAAATGTGGGGGAGCACCCCACATCGAAGTCCCGCGGACCGCTCCCAGTCCCCACCCGCTCCAACCTGATAAACATAGTTCCGGTGCTACGATGAGTCAAACGAACTAGGGAGTAGGCAGTAGGCAGTAGGGGGAAGGCCTTTCCCTCCTGCCTATTGCCTACTGCCTGCTGCCTGTTCTACTGCGGCCCGTTCTGGACGGTGACGGTGATCAACTTGATGCCGACGTTTTTGGCGAGATCCCTGGCCTCGACCCGGATCGTGGGCATGGAATTGTCGGCGAGCTGCGGCGTGTTCCAGGTGGTGTGAAAGGGCGCCATGAAGACCTGGCGAGCTCCACGCCGTCGATCAGAGAGGCCAAAAGGCCAGGAGGCAAAGAGTCCTTCTCGCACCTGACCACCACCTTGCCTCGTAGCCTCCTTGCCTCCGTTTACGAACCAAGTCCCAAATACGCCGCCATTCTCCCATCCCGTCCGCCAGAGCCCCGGTGGGAAAAGAATTCCGGATCGTGACTGGAACAGCGGTGTGATGTGGAAACTCTCTCCACACCGTGACCACGCGCCTGCCCGGCCAGCACCGAGCGGAGATCGAGAGGACCTCGCCCTCCAGCGGGCGCCGGAAGTCCGCAGCCCGCAAACACTTCACCCCCCACTTCATAGCACGACCCGCAAATACCAACTCCACAATGTACTAACACATTTTCCACAAGGCTTCCACGCCGCAGCAGTTGGGCCAGTCCGGCGCCCAGGATCCCTGCCGCAGTACCCCGCCATCCCGCATGGACCAGCGCAACTGCCCGGCGGACCGGATCGACAAGGTAGACCGGAATACAGTCCGCCGCGCTGACCGCAAGGAGCAGCCCGCTGGTCGAGGTGGCATGTCCGTCGGACCCTTCGTGGATCACCAGGCCGCGGGCGTCATCGTGCCAGAGGACCGCGGTGCCGTGAACCTGGCGGGAGACAATGACTCCCCGGAACCCGGGCACAGCCCGGCGCAGCGCCTCCCAGCGGTCGAGCACCTCACCCGCCGGGGAGGCTCCCCCGAGGTCCAGATCGAACGGGCTGGCGGGGTCCCCCCGGGTCGTGATCCCTGCGATCACCCCGAACTCTTCACGCCAGCCGGCCAGCTCGACCCGCGGGACCGGCCCTTGCACCGGCGTCTCGATCACCCCTCGATCCGCTCGATCGATGCGCCGAGCGCGTTGAGCCGGTCGTGGATGTGCTCGTAGCCCCGCTCGATCTGGCCCGCATTGTGGATGACGCTGGGGCCTTCGGCGGCGAGCGCGGCGAGCAGCATCGCCATTCCCGCCCGGATATCGGGAGACTCGACCGTCCCGCCCCGGAGCGGCGCCGGTCCGGCGATCACTGCGCGATGCGGATCGCAGAGCACGATGCGCGCACCCATTCCGATCAGCTTGTCCACGAAGAAGAGCCTCGACTCGAACATCTTCTCGAAAATCAAGAGCAGCCCGGCGCACTGGGTGGCGGTGACGATCGCAATGGACATGACATCCGCGGGAAAGGCCGGCCAGGGCCCGTCCTCCAGCTTCGGGATGTGCCCTCCGAGATCGGGGCGAATCCGGCGCTCCTGGTTGCGATCGACGATCAGCGTGTTCCCCACCACCCGCGGCCGGATCCCCAGCCGGTCGAATCCGAAGAGGATGCTGCGCAGCTCGTCGGGACGCACCGGATCGATGGTGAGGCTGCTGTTGGTGACGGCGGCCAGCCCGACAAAGCTTCCGATTTCGATGTGATCGGGCCCGATTTCGAACGAGCAGCCCCGGAGCGTGTGCCCCCCTTCGACGATGTACTGATTGGTCCCGATCCCCTCAATGCTCGCGCCCATCGCCACCAGGCAGCGGGCGAGGTCCTGAACGTGCGGCTCGGCCGCGGCGTTGCGCAGCACGGAGCGCCCCTTTGCCGCCACCGCGGCCATGAGGGCGTTCTCGGTGCCGGTGACGCTCGGCTCGTCGAGGAAGATGTCCGCGCCGACGAGGTGACGGGCTTCGATTTCGTAGCGGTCGCCGACCAGGATGCGCGCCCCCAGCGCCTCGAGGACGAGGAAGTGGGTGTCCACCCGCCGCCGGCCGATGACGTCACCCCCCGGAGGAGGCAGCACCACCTTGCCGAACCGCGCGACCAGCGGCGCGGCAAAGAGGATGGAGGCGCGGATCCGGGCGCAGAGCGCCGGATCGAGGGGCTTGCTCACCGCCCCCCGGGCATCGATGGTCAGCGCATTCGGGCCGGTCCACGAGACCGAGGCGCCAAGATCCATCAGCAGCGCCGCCATGGACTCGACATCCCGGATGCGCGGCACGTTCGCGAGGACGACCGGACCGTCGGCCAGGAGGGTAGCCGCGAGAATCGGGAGCGCTGCGTTCTTGTTGCCGGCGGGACGCACCGTGCCCGAAAGGGGACGGCCGCCCTGGACCTGGAAGCGAAGTGGCATGGCGCAAACCTCGCCCGGCGCGCGGGCGCGCGTCAAGCGGAGTGGATATGTTTGATCGATGGGGAGCTCAATGCCGTCCTGGGTGGGGCCGACGATGGCCATCTCGCTCGTCGTGATCGCGCTCGCCTTCGCGGCGATCGGGGTCGCCGTCGTGCTCATGGCGCGCTCGGCCACGCGCGAGATCCGCGAGCTCCGCGAGGAAGTCGCGCCGGCCATCGCCGCGGTGCGCCGCATCACCGACGCGGGCGCCGACTTGTCGGGCGACATCAAGGAGGAAATCCAGCAATACCTCGCGACCAGCCGGGCGGTTCGAGAGGATCTGGCGCGCGGCGTCCTCCAGGTGAAGTCGCGTCTGGCCGACCTTGACGCGCTCTACGAGGTGGTGCACGAGGAGGTGGAAGAGACCGCGCTCGATGTGGCCGCCCGGGTCCGCTCGGTCCGACACGGCGGCGGGATGGTCTCCCGAATCCGGCGCTGGCTGGTTCGCGGACGCCGATGACGCCAGCCAGAGTGTTCGCCGCGCTGCTCGTCATCGCGCTCTGGACGATCTGCGATCCGATCGCCGCGCATGCCTGGACGCCCGGGACCCACATCTACCTGGGCGAGGCAATCCTGGCGAATCTGCACCTCCTGCCTCCGACGATCGCCAATCTGCTCCAGGCCTTCCCCTACGACTTCCTCTACGGCAGCATCGCTCCCGACACGTCGATCGCCAAGAAATACGTGCCGAGGGGACGGCACTCGCATTTCTGGAATGTCGGCCAGGAGACCTTCGACCAGGCCCCCAACGATGCGCTTCGGGCGTTCGGACTTGGCTACCTGTCACATCTCGCCGCCGATACGATCGCCCACAATTTTTTCATCCCGCGCCAGCTGGTGCTCACCACCAGCACGCGCTCGATGGGGCACACCTACTGGGAAACCCGGATCGAGACCCATCTCGGCGGACACTTTGCCCGCCGGGCGCGGGAGATCATCCAGCTCGACCAGTCGGCCGCCGATTTGCATCTCGAGCGAATCATCTCGCCCACGCTCTTCAGCGTCCGGACCAACCGCAGGATTTTCCGCGGGATGGTGCACCTCACCCACACCAAGAGCTGGCATCGGGCGATGCAGGCCGCGCGCGACCGGAGCCGGTGGCTGCTCACTGATCGCGACGTGGAGCGTCATCTGGGGATCGCCTACGATGTGACGGTGGACATGCTCGCCGCGGCGGAGAACGGTGCCGGGGCGGCGCAGGTGCGCTCGCTGGATCCGACCGGAGCGAACGCGCTCCGGGCGGCAAAGCGACTCCGCCGTCGGGAGCTGGCGCATGGCAGCCTCGGATCGCCAAGCCGGCTCCTGGAGGTGGCGGAGGAGAGCTTTGCTGTGCGCGCGATGGAGCTGGGCCACTGGGCCGCGTCGACGGTGGACCGGCCGTGGCTCGGGATGCCGGACGGACCGCCCGCCGGCGAGCCCGAGTCGCTGATCGTCCTAACGGAAGAGTAGCGCCCGCACCCCCGCGAGCAGCCGATCCACCTCCTCGGCGGAGGTGTAGCAGGCGCAGCCCGCCCGCACCAGTCCCTCCTCCAACAGCCCCAGCCGCTCCAGCACCGTCACCGCGTAGAAATCGCCGTGGCTGACGAAGACGCCCCGCTCGGCCAGCCGGCGCGCCACCGCCTCCGCCGGCATCCCCTGCACAGTGAACGAGAGCGTGGGAGTGCGCGGCGCCTCCGGCCGCGGGCCATAGAGATGGATGCGGCGTTCGCCCGCGAGCCCTTCCCAGAGCCGGCCCAGCAGCACCGCGCCGCGATCGTGCAGCTCGGAGAAGGCCGAGGCGAGGCGGGCGCGCCGGGTCGGCCCGCTTCCGAGCCGAGCCAGGAAATCCACCGCGGCCATGGCGCCCACGATGCCCTCATGATTCTGGGTCCCGGTCTCGACCCGCTCCGGCGCGGTGTCGGGAGCGGGCAGCACCTTGGGCAGATCGAGCTGCTCGATCCGCTCCTTGCGCCCGAAGAGCAGGCCCACATGCGGGCCGTAGAACTTGTAGGCGGAGCAGCCGAGAAAATCACAACCGATGGCGCGCACATCGACCAGCACATGGGAGGCGGCGTGCACCGCGTCCACGAACGACAGCGCGCCCGCCTGGCGAGCCATGGCGCAGACCGCAGCAACATCGGTGATGGTGCCGAGCACATTCGACGCGGCGCCGACGGCGACCAGCCTGGTGCGCGGGCCGAGGAGACCCGGAAGTACGGAGAGGTCCAGCGTGCCGTCGTTGACCCGGAGCGGAATCGTGCGCAGCACGATGCCGCGCTCTCTGACGAGGGCCTGCCACGGCGCCACGTTCGCGTGGTGATCCAGCTCGGTGATGATGACCTCGTCTCCCGCCGACCACTCGCGGCCCAGCGCCCGGGCAAGATGGAAGGTGAGCGTCGTCATGTTGAGCCCGAATGCGACTTCGTCGGGTGACGCATTGAGGAAATCCGCGGCGGCCACGCGCGCCTCGTGCAGCAGGGCGTCGGTCTCGACGCTGGTGGGATACGCCCAGTGCGTGTTGGCGTTGTGGTGATACAAGTAGTCGGTCATCGCCTCCGCCACGCGGCGGGGCACCTGGGTTCCGCCGGGACCGTCGAAGTACGCGACCGGTTGTCCCCGGTGGATCCGGGCCAGCGCGGGAAACTCCCCGCGAATGGCGTCCAGCCGGGCGACGCCGGTCATCTGCACCGTGATCGTCACGAGCCCTCCAGTTGTCGAGCCAGCATCGGTTGTACGCCCTTCGGATCCGCCTTGCCCCGGCTTCGCTTCATCACTTGCCCGGTGAGGAAAGCCATCAGGCGGATGTCGCCTGCCCGGTAGCGCACCACTTCTTCGGGGTGCGCTGCGATCACTTCGTCCACCCACCGCCGCAAGGCGTCCTCATCCCGTACCTGGAGCAATCTCAGCCGATCGGCCACCTCGCGGGGAGAACCCCCACCGGCGAGCTCGGAGTAGATCCGTTTCGCCGCCTGATGGCTGACCGTCCCGTCCGCCACCAGGTGGATGAGCGCGGCGAGCGCCGCGGGCTCCGGTGCAGCGCCGCGTTGGTTGATGATCCAGTTGGCTGCGGTCTTGGGATCCGCCCCCTCGCGACAGACCGCCTCGAAATAATCGGCGGTCGGGCGCTCGCCGGCGAGGACCTCCGCATCATAGGCTCCCAGCCCATATGCCGACACGAGGCGGGCTCGTTTCGCCGCCGGCAGCTCAGGCAGCTCCGCCCCGATCCCGGACACGGTGGCTGGCGCGAGCACCAGCGGCGGCAGATCGGGATCGGCAAGGTAGCGGTAGTCGTGGCTCGCTTCCTTGGAGCGCATCGGACGCACCTGCCCCGTCGCCGCATCGAAGAGCAGCGTCACCTGCTCGACCCGCCCGCCCCGTTCGAGCAGCTCCTGCTGCCGGTCCCGCTCGGCGGTGAGGGCCCGCTCGACGCTGGCAAAGCTGTTCAAGTTCTTGATCTCGGTCCTGGTGCCGAGCCCGCGCTCGCCCGCCGTTCGCAGGGAGATGTTTCCATCCACCCGCAGGCTTCCCTTCTCCATGCTGCAATCGCTCACCTCCGCGTACACCAGGATCTGCTTCAGGGCGGTGAGGTAGCTCCGCGCCTCCGCGGGGGATCGCAGATCGGGTCCGGTGACGATCTCCGCCAGAGGCACACCGGCCCGGTTGAGATCGATGGCGGTTTTTCCCGGCACCCGGTCATGCAGCAGCTTGCCGGCGTCTTCTTCGAGGTGCAACCGCTGGATGGACACGGCGACCGCGCCACGATTCGGGGAATCGATCAGGAGTCGGCCGCCGGTGGCGAGGGGCCGGTCGAACTGGGAGATCTGGTAGCCCTTGGGAAGATCGGGATAGAAATAATTCTTGCGGGCAAAGACGCTACGCTCGTGCACGCTGCAGTCGAGGGCGAGGGCCGCGCGCACGGCGAGCCGTATGGCCTTCGCGTTGGGCACCGGAAGGGCACCGGGCAGGCCGAGGCACACCGGACAGACATTGGTGTTCGGGGGATCGCCAAAGCCCGCGGAGCAGCCGCAAAACATTTTCGAGCGGGTGCCGAGCTGCACGTGCACTTCGAGGCCGATGACCGTCTCCCACGCCATCAGCGTACTTCCGCCGTGGCGTCGAGAACGCTTTCGAGCGTGGCGGCCGACGCGAGCATTTCCGCCTCAGCGAGTGGCGGCGCGATGAGCTGGCCGCCGACCGGAAGGCCGTCGCTCCGCCCGATCGGGAGACTCATCGCCGGGAGACCGGCGAGACTCGCCGGGCAGACGAAAATGTCCGCCAGATACATCGCGACCGGATCGCCGGTCTTCTCTCCGGCGCGAAAGGCGGTGGTCGGTGTCGTCGGGGTGAAGAGCAGATCCACGCCGGACGTAAAGACCGCGCTGAAGTCGCCGCGGATGAGACGCCGGGCCGCCTGCGCGCGCCCGTAGTAGGCGTCGTAGTACCCTGCGCTCAGGACGTAGGTGCCGACCAGGATTCGCCGCCGCACCTCCGGCCCGAATCCGGTACCCCGCGTCGCCCGATAGAGCGCGCGCACATCACCGGTGACGGACGCCCGCGCGCCAAACCGCGCTCCGTCGAAGCGGGCAAGATTGGCCGAGGCCTCCGCTGTCGCGATGATGTAATACGTGGGCACCGCCAGGCGGGTATGGGGGAGCGACACCTCCACGACGTGTGCGCCCAGCGCGCGCAGGCGCGCGATCGCGGCGTCGCACCCGGCCCGCACCCCGCGATCGAGATCATCGGGGAAATACTCCCGCGGCACGCCGATGGTCGTCCCGGCAAGCGACGCGCGCACCCGTTCCGGCACGATTGGGGAAGCGGCGAGCGTCGTCGCATCGCGCGGATCGGGACCGGCGATGACCGCGAGGACCCGTCCCGCATCGGCCACTGTGCGCGCGAACGCCGACACGCAGTCGAGCGACGACCCGAATGCGACGAGGCCGTATCGGCTCACCCGGCCGTAGGTCGGTTTGACGCCGACCACACCGCAAAAGCTGGCGGGCTGGCGCACCGAGCCGCCGGTCTCCGAGCCCAGTGCGACGGGCACCACCCCGGCAGCCACCAGCGCGGCCGATCCGCCCGAGGATCCTCCCGGCACCCGCGCGGGATCCATCGGATGCCGCACCCGGCCATAGGCGGAGTGCTCGGTCGAGGAGCCCATCGCGAATTCGTCGAGATTGGTCTTGCATGCGACCATCGCTCCCGCGGCGCGGAGGCGATTGATCACGGTGGCGTTGAATGGAGAGCGATAGCCCTCGAGGATGCGGGAGCCGCAAGTGGTCGGCAGCCCGGTGGTGACGATGTTGTCCTTGACGGCGACGGGGAGATGCTGGAGAGGGCCCGGCGCCGGGAGCGCGTCGACCCGGTCGGCTTCCGAGGCGAGCGCCGCCTCCGACCAGGCGAGGGTGGCGTTGAGTCCGGCGCGATCCGCCTCCGCGAGGCGCTCACCCACGGCCTTTGCCACAGCGCGCGCGCTCACGGCTCCTCCATCGCCCCGAGCTTCGGCACCACGAAGAATCCGTCCACGAACTCCGGCGCGAGCTCGGCGGGACCGCGTTCCAGATCCGCTGGTACCACGACGTCGTCGCGCAGCGGCGTTTCAGCGGGGCCGGTATTCCCGCCACCACCTTCGGGAAGACTTCCCAGCGCGGCGAGCTGGGCGACGAAGCCCACGATCCGGTCCATCTGCGCGGTGAGCTCCGGCAGCTCGCCGGGCGCCACCGCCAGCTCGGCGAGCGCCGCCACCCGCTCGACATCCCGGCTGGAGACGCTCATGCGCCGCCCTCGCCGAAATCGCGCTCGAGGCCCGCGAAGGCGACCAGGAGCTGCTTCATCCCGACGATCTCGTCGTCGAAGAGCACGCTCACCTTGAGGTCCTTCCCCGCCCCCGCCAGCCCCTGCACCGTGCCGCTGCCGAAGCGACGGTGGCGAACCCGTTCCCCCTTGATGAGCCGCGGCGCATCCTGGTTCTGCTGGTCCTCATTTATAGCGTAGAGGCGGGTCGGTGTCGCCCGCGGCACGCTGGTCACTTCCCAGGGGGCGAGCCATCCGCCCGACGTGCGGCGCGGCGACCAGAGGGACGCGGTGCTCCGCTCTTCGAGCAGCTCGGGGGGAACCGATTCGACGAAGCGCGACGCGATGCCGGGCCTGAGCTCGCCTCCACGACGCCGCGCCCGCGCCCAGGTGAGGTAGAGCTTGTCCTTGGCGCGCGTCAGACCGACGTAGAAGAGTCGCCGCTCTTCCTCGAGGCCGGCCTGCGATTCCATCGCCCGTCCAAGCGGAAAGAGGCCATCCTCGAGGCCGGAGAGCACCACCACCGGCCATTCGAGACCCTTGGCGGTGTGCAGCGTCATCAGGGTGACGCCATCCTCCCCCTGCGAGGAATCCGCGGCGGAGACCAGCGCGGCTTCGGCGAGGTACCGCTCGAGCGGTGTGCCGCTTTCGTCATCGCCGACGACTTCCGACCATTCGGCGGCGCCGGCGATGAGCTCGCGGACGTTCTCCCAGCGGTCGGCGCCTTCGGGTCCTTCGGCAAGGAGCACTGCTTCGTAGTCGATGGCGCGGATGAGATCTTCGAGGATGCGGACCGGCGCCGAGTCCTGGCTCCGCGCGCGCAGCTCGTCGATCAGCGCCGCGAACCGCTGCAGTCCCTCCCGCACATTGGGGCGCAGGCCGGTGATACGGTCGGCGATCCGCGCCGTCTCAAGCAGCGGCTTGCTCCACCCGGAGGCGACGCTCCGAAAGGTCTCCAGACTCGCCTCCCCGATGCCCCGGCGCGGGACGCCGACGGCGCGGAGGAACGCCTCGTCGTCCGAGGGATTGGCCACGATCCGGAGATACGCCAGCAGATCCTTGACCTCGCGCCGGTCGTAGAAGCTGATCGCGCCGATCACCCGGTAGGCGACGCCGGCGCGGCGGAACGCCTCCTCCATCGCGCGCGATTGCGCGTTGGTGCGGTAGAGCACCGCCATGTCCTCGAGCGGCCACTCTCCCGCCGCGCTGCGTTTGGCGAGCTCGCGCGCCACATACTCGGCCTCGTCGCGCTCGTCGGCCGCGGCGACCACCGTCACCGATTCGCCGCCGCTCCGCCGAGTGCGCAGGGTTTTGCCCAGGCGCCCGGCGTTCCGGGAAATCGCCGCATTGGCGGCATCGAGGATCACCTGGCTGGAGCGATAGTTCTCCTCGAGGCGGACGACCCGGCAGGCGCTGAAATCGCTCTGGAAGTCGCGCATGTTCTTCACTTCCGCGCCGCGCCAGCCGTAGATCGACTGATCGTCGTCGCCCACGGCGAAGACGTTGCCGTGCCCGCCGATCATCCGGATCAGCTCATACTGCGCCTTGTTGGTATCCTGGAACTCGTCCACCATGACGAACGCAAAGCGGTCCCGCCACCAGGCCAGGCGATCAGGGTGCTCGCGGAAAAGCGTCAGCGGATGGAGCATCAGATCGTCGAAGTCCATCGCGTTCTGGCGGCGCAGCGCGGCGGCGAGCGGATCCATCAGCTCGGCGGCGATCTGCGCCAGCCGGTCGAATCCGGCGGAGGCGGCGAGCTCGCTCCCGGAGAGCATCCGGTTCTTGGCGGAGGAGATGACCGCCTGCACCGCGCGCGCCGGGAAGAGCTTCGGCGAGACCTGTCGCTCCTCGAGCAGCCGGCGGATGAGGGCGAGCCGGTCGTCCTCGTCGAAGATGGTGAATTGGCGGGAAAACCCGAGGCGCTCCGCGTCCCGGCGCAGCAGCCGGGCGGAGAGACTGTGAAAGGTGCCGATCCAGAGGCCGGTGGGATCGCGATCCAGCAGGGTCGCGACCCGGTGCTTCATCTCGGCGGCGGCCTTGTTGGTGAAGGTGACCGCGAAGACCCGCTCGGGCGGCACGCCGTGTTCGTCGAGCAGCACCGCGAGCCGGGTGGTGAGCACCCGGGTCTTGCCCGAGCCGGCGCCGGCCAGCACGAGCAGCGGTCCGTGCAGGTGCGCGACCGCCTCGCGCTGCTCCGCGTTCAGAGTCCGGGCCCAGTCCCGGCCGGCTGGTCCGGCCGTCATATCAACGAGGCCGGAGCCGGTCCGCTCCAAGGTAGGGTCGGAGGGCCTTGGGAATTCCGACCGTGCCGTCGGCGGCTTGATTGTTCTCCAGCAGCGCAGCGATGGTGCGGGCGAAGGCGACTCCCGACGCATTCAGCGTGTGGACGAACTCGGGCTTGGCTCCAGGAGTTGGGCGGAACCGGATGTTCGCGCGGCGGGCCTGGAAATCGGTGAAGCTGCTCGCGCTCGAGCATTCGAGCCACGTCCCCACCCCGGCGGCCCAGACTTCGAGATCGTAGGTGCGGGCAGCGCTGAATCCGGTGTCGCCACTCGCGAGCTCGACCACGCGGTAGGGAAGCTCCAACCGCTGCAGCACGGCCTCCGCATGGCCGGTTATGAGTTCGTGCTCGGCTTCGCTTGCCCCCGGCCGGACCAGTCGCACCAACTCGACCTTGTCGAACTGGTGCACCCGAAGGAGTCCGCGGGTGTCCTTCCCGGCGGCGCCCGCTTCCCGGCGGAAACAGGGAGTAAACGCCACGAACGCCTTCGGAAGCGCGTCGGCATCGAGGATTTCGTCCCGGTGCAGGTTGGTCACCGGTACTTCGGCGGTCGGGATGAGGAAGAGGTCGTCCCGCGGCAAAGCGTACAGGTCTTCTTCGAGCTTCGGGAGCTGTCCGGTTCCTGTCAGCGCTGCGCGGGAGACGAGATAGGGCGGCGCGACCTCTAGATAGCCGTGCTCGGTGGTGTGCAAGTCGAGCATGAGGTTCGCGAGGGCCCGCACCAAGCGCGCGCCGGGACCGATGAAGACCGGGAACCCGGAACCCGAGATCTTGCTCCCGCGCGCGAGGTCGAGAATCCCGAGCGACTCCCCGAGCTCCCAGTGCGGGCGTGGAGTGAAATCGAATGCGGGCGGCTCTCCCCAGGTGCGGAGGACGCGATTGGCGGCGGCGGAACCTGTCGGAGTTGCGGAATGGGGGAGATTGGGAATCCGCGCGAGCACCTCGCGAACCGCCTCGTCGAGCTCGCGCGCCTCGGCATCGAGCGCCCTGGCCCGCTCGGCCGAGGTCTTGAGCAGGGCGAGGAGCTGGTCCGCCGGCTCCCTGGCGCGCTTCTTCCGCGCGACCTCCTCGGTCTGCGCGTTGCGCTGCGCGCGCAGCGCTTCGCTCTCGGTGACCACGCTCCGCCACCGGCGATCAAGCTCGAGCACGGCGTCCACCGCCTCGCCCACGGCCGGGTCACCCCTGCGCATGAGCGATGCCCGCACGCCGGCGGGATCCTGACGCAGCAACCGCACGTCGATCACTTCTTGGGGAGTCCGAGCTCGAGTCCGCGGTACCCGCAGTTCACGTTGATGAGGAAGCGAAACAGCACCGAATGCTCGGTCTCGTTGAAGTCGAGGACCTGGAGCTTGCCGTAGTAAGGCGTCCCGATCCCGCAGTTCGGATCCACCGCCGAGCGCACGTAGAGCACCGCTCCCACGGCGAGCGGAATGGTGTCGTGGGTGATGTAGCCGACCTGCTCCGCCACCGTGATGGCGTCGAAGGTGCTCTGGGTTTCGAGAAACCCGGG
The DNA here is from genome assembly GCA_964439025.1 of uncultured Gemmatimonas sp. GTDB lineage: Bacteria > Gemmatimonadota > Gemmatimonadetes > Gemmatimonadales > GWC2-71-9 > JABFSM01. The sequence continues at coordinate 12,170 of CAYTMW010000038.1, forward strand.
CAGCCGGACGGTTTGCGGTGTCGGCGCGACCGCCGCGAATGGGAGGAAGAAGTGTCCGCCGGCGGCATCGGTGTTGTAGACGAAATCGAAGTTGACCAGCTGATCGAGTCGGGCCGTCTGCCGTGCGACCATGACGAAGGCGCTCGGGAAATGAATCGGGGACTGGGCGACGGAATACAGCTTGAGCGTATCGACCCGGTTTTCGAGCGAGGCCGGAGGCAGACTCAGCGGGTCGCCGCAGGCAATCAGCAGTGCCGCGGTGACGAGGGCGGAGGAGGCAGAAACGACGGTGGTCAGGCGCATCGCAGAAGGCGAAGATTAAGGGAGCGGTGAAGTGGGGTCAACCCACGGTGTTTTCTTGACTTCGGCCATCGCGCCCCCTTACGTTCCCGGCCACTTCCTCCCCCGAATTCTGCGAGGCGCGATGGGCGGCTTGCGGGAGATCATGCAGGGCCTCAACACCCGTGATGCGGTGCGCGGCGCCGCGATCGTCGGCGAGGACGGCCTCGTCATTCACGATGCCCTCACCGCCGAAGCCGACGGCGAGGCGGTCGCCGCCCTGGCCATCACGACGATGCGGCACGCTGAGCAGTTCGGTGGCGCCGGACGCTGCGGTCCGCTCCGGATGGCGGTGCTGGATTTCGGACACGGCCCGGCGATTCTCAGCGCGCTGACCCCGAGTGCCACGCTGGTCGTCTTCGCTCGTCCCGACCGCGACCTCGGTCCCCTGCTCTACGAGCTTCGAACCCGCCGCGATACACTGACCGGTCTTCTCTGACCATGGACTGGGCCGTCATCCTCGCGGGAGGGTCGGGGACACGGTTCTGGCCGCTCTCCTCGCCCACCCGCCCGAAACAACTGCTGCCTCTGGCCGGCGCCAGGAGCCTCGCCGAGGAAACCTTCGAGCGCCTGGCCGGGTTCATTCCACCGAGCCGAACGCTCGTGGTCACCGGGAGCGCCATCGCACCGCTGCTCATCAGCCGGCTGGGACTCGATCCGGCCAATGTCCTGATCGAGCCGCGCGCCGCATCCACGGGCCCCGCGCTGGTGTGGGCCACCTACGAAGCGCTGCGCCGCGATCCATCGGCATCGGTGCTGGCGCTCCATTCCGACTGGTCGGTAGGCGATACCGCGGCCTTCATCGCGACGGCAGAAGCCGCGCTCTTCGCCGCGCGGAACCACGACCGGCTGATTACCGTCGGCATCGTTCCATCCCGTCCGGAAACCGGCTACGGCTACATCGTCCCGGGGACGCCGCTCGACGCGTCGGTGCGCACGGTGGAGCGTTTCGCCGAGAAGCCCGATGCGAAAACCGCCCTGGACCTGATGGCGGAGGGAGCGCTCTGGAACAGCGGCCTCTTTGCCTGGACCGCCACCCGGCTCCTCGCCGAGGTAGGGGCGCACACTCCCGAAATCGGACCGCACCTGATCCGGCTCGCCGAGGGTGACGTCGCGGGATTCTTCTCTGCGGTCGGCGCGATATCGATCGACGTCGGCCTGCTCGAGCGCAGCCGGGCGGTGGCCGTCGTCCCTGGGCATTTCGACTGGGATGACGTGGGAACGTGGGAAGCGCTGACGCGGGTGCGTACCAGGGACGGCCAGGGCAACATCGCGGTCGGGCCGGTGGTGTTTCTCGACTCGAGCGATTGCATCGTGTGGAGCGACGGAATGCCGATCGTGATGGGCGACGTGCACGATGTCATCGCGGTCGCCGCGAACGGACGGGTCCTCGTGGTCAGCCGCTCGCAGGCGGCCGACCTGAAGCGGGTTCTCGATGCGCTGCCTCCCGACATCCGGAACCTCCCCGCATGACCCGACTCATCTGCCTCGAGCCGCACGACCCCGGACCTTCGTGGTATCCGTTCACCGGCGCACGGCCGATCGCGGAGCTTCGCGCCGGCGCCTGGCGCATTCGGGAGCGCTGGACCGGCGTCCTCGGCACCGACGACGTACTGGTGATGGGAAATCACGCCGCCGACTTCCGCGACGTCGACTCCGCCGAGTTGGTTCCTACGGGGCCGGTCGAGGGTCCCGCGATCGTGGTGCGCTCCGACTTCGCCCCCGCGGGACAAAGTCTCGATTTCGAGACCCAGCCCCGCCGGCTGACTCACGAGAACCGGACCGTGGCGTGGCTCGTCGCCGAGGGAGAAGTGTGGCGGGAGCCGCACGACGATGGCGACGCGCTCGCGCTCGACGGCATTTTTCTCGAGGGAGCGTGGGATCTGATCACGGCGCTCGAGCATCTGCTGGCAGCCGACTGCACCGAAGCCCTTGCGGCGGGTCCCGACGCAGTCCCCGACGGTGTTCTGGTGCTGGGTGATCCCGGCGACGTCGCCTGTTTCGGAGCACTGGTCGAGCCGGGGGTCGTCTTCGACGTTCGGAAGGGAGTGATTGTGCTGGAGGAGGGAGTCGAAGTGCGGTCGGGGACGCGGCTCGAGGGCCCACTCTTCGTCGGACCGCACACGCTCCTGCTGGGCGGAGCGGTCCGCAACTCCGCCATCGGACCGCAGTGCCGCATCCACGGCGAGCTCGCCAGCAGCGTTTTCCTGGGGTATGCGAACAAGAGTCACGATGGATTCGTCGGCCACAGCGTCGTCGGACAGTGGGCGAATGTCGGAGCGGGAACCATCACCTCGAATCTCAAGAACACCTACGGCGAGGTGCGACTCGATCTGCCGGGAGGTCGAATCGCGACCGGGCGCACCAACATGGGCACCCTCCTGGGCGATCACGCCAAGACGGCGATCGGAACGCTCTTTTCCACCGGAAGCGTGGTGGGCGCCGGCGCCAACGTGGTTGGCGTGCCGGTGCCGCGCTGGGTGCCGCCGTTTGCCTGGGGCGCCGGCTCCGCGGAAATCCTCGACGCCGAGGGGTTCATCCGGATCGCGAAGCGGGTGATGCCGCGCCGTCACGTCGAGGTGAACGACGCCGTCGAAGCGTCGCTCCGGGCGCTCCACGCGCGGCTGGCGCGGCCGGTGCGATGACCTCCCTCAGCGTGCTCGGCTCCGGCTCCGGGGGCAACGCGTTTGCCCTCCAGGTGGACGGGACGGTGCTGCTCATCGATGCCGGTTTCAGCGCGCGCGAGATCACCCGCCGTGCGGCGCTCGCGGGGGTGGATCTCACCCGGCTCTGCGGCATTGCGCTGACCCACGAGCACGGCGACCACGCGCAGGGCGCACTTCGGCTCGCCGAGGAGCACCGTGTCCCCGTCCTGGCCTCGGCCGGCACCTGGACCGCGCTCGGCGGGCGCCACGGGGTACAGCACCTCCCCCTCCGCTGCACCAGCCGCACCGAGTGCGGACCGTTCACCCTCGCGGGTTGCGATCTGCTCCACGACGCCGCCGAGCCGCTGGCGCTCAGCATCACGACGAGCGGCGGCGTGACGGTCGGGATCGCGTACGACTTCGGGCGCGCCACCCAGGCGCTGCGGTATCACTTCCGCGCGCTCAACGCGGTCGTCCTCGAAGCCAACTATGACGAGGTCATGCTCAGGACCAGCGCCTATCCGGCGTCGGTGCAGCACCGCATCGCCGGGAGCGGAGGCCACCTGTCGAATTTGGCGAGTGCCCAGCTCCTGCAGGAGCTGCATCATCCGGGGCTTGCGACCGTGGTGCTGGCGCATCTCAGCCGGCGCTGCAACACGCCGGAGGCCGCGCGGGCCGCAGTCGAGCCGGTGCTGCGCGCGGCGGGATTCGCGGGCCGCCTCGTCGTCGCGACCCAGGATGCCCCGCTGGCGCCCTTCTCTCTCACGGAGATGGTGGATCTCCCGCTCGAGAGCGTGCCCCCCGCGTTTCCCTGATGTTCGGTGATGGTCCTTCGGTCCAGCGGGAGGATCAGGCCGGCGGCTCGAGCTCCGGATCGAGGGGCACCGGCACGTTGGCCGGTCGCGGGGTGGCGGGTCCCACTCGCTTCAGGGTGATCGGATCGGGGAGGTCGCCGCCGGAGAGCGTGAGACGATCGCCCTTCAGCTTGAGCTTGTAGATCTCCCACTCCCCACCCAGCGCGATCATGATCTGGCCCTCCTTGAGCCGCCAGCGGACGGTTTCCTTCCCCCAGGACGCGCTGGAGTCGGCGCGTATCATGACGGTTTTCGGTCCGTCCGATTTCACCTTGCCCTTCTCCAGTTGCCAGAGGCCGGAGAGGGTGGTGCCGTTCGGGGCCTGGGCGGCGAGGGGCGCAGCGGCCAGGACGGCGAGGAGTGCGGCGATTCGCATGGGACAAGTCTAATCGATCAGAACGGGGGGTCGCACCTCTTTAACCACGGTGGTGCGTCCGGGGGCCCCTTACTGCGACCATGCCGTCGGCGTCCGGTCCCAGCGGTGGGTTCGCAGCTGAGTCAGAAGGGAGTCCGGCAGCACACCGGCATCGCTCGCCGCAAGGTTGGACTCGACGTGGGCAAGCTCCCGCATTCCTGGAATGACGGTCGCGACGTCCGGATTGGAGAGGATGAATCGGAGCGCCGCATCGGGCATCGACATGCCTTCCGGCAACACCGGACGAAGCCGTTCGGTGCGCTCGACGCTGGCGTGGAGATTCTCCTCCATGAAATACGTATTCCGCCAGTCACCCTTGGGCCAGGTCGAGTCGAGGGTAAGCGTCCCGGTGAGGGTGCCTTCATCGAAGGGGACCCGCGCGATCACCGCGATATCGAGCTCGCGACAGACCGAAAAGAGCCGGTCTTCCGGCGCCTGGTCGAAGATGTTGTAGATCACCTGCACCGCATCGACCGCGCCGGAGCGAAGCGCGCGCAGGCAGTTTTCCGGCTCCCATCGGTTCACGCTGATCCCCGCGGCGCGGATCAGGCCCTCGCGCTTGAGATCTTCCATCGCCCGCCGCCAGCTCGGGTCGTCCGCCCAGGTATCGCTCCAAACGTGGAATTGGAGGAGATCGATGGAGTCGACGCCGAGATTCTCGAGGCTCTTCCCGGTGAACGAGCGAATGTGATCGGGCGGATAGGTCTCGTCGAGCGAATACTCCGGGCGGGCGGGCCACTTGAGATTCCGAGGGGGAATCTTCGTGGCGATGTACAGCCGGTTCGCGGGATGTGCTCGCACCAGCTCTCCGAGGAGACGCTCGCTCCGACCCTGACCATACGCCCAGGCGGTATCGAAAAAGTTGCAGCCGAGCTCTGCCGCGCGCTCCAGTGAGCTCCTCGACAGGGCGTCGTCGGAACCGGACCAACCACCCATGCCCCACATCCCGTACCCGATTTCGCTGACCTGCCACCCGGTGCGGCCGAATCGCCGGTATCGCATTGCCGGGTTACCGAGCGCTCACGAGTTCGATGGTAAACACGAGAATCGCGTTGGCGGGGATGAGTCCGTTGGCCTGCGCGCCGTATCCCAGTGCAGGCGGAATCACGACCTGCCTCCTTCCTCCCACTCGCATCCCCGTCACGCCTTCGTCGAACCCTGGAACGACCTCGCCCGCGCCCAGCCGGAAGGCATACGGCGCATCGGCGGGGCCATTGGCGTCGAACTGCTTTCCATCCGGAAGGTTCCCCACATAGTGGATCGCAACCTCCTTTCCGGCAGTGACAGGCTCCCCGGCGCCGGCCGTCAGATCGCGAATCCAGGCGCCGCGGGGGGTCTGGGTCATGGCGCCGAGATCGACGCCGAGCGACGGCGCGAAGGTTGTCCGAGCGATGTCGGGCGCGGCGGCCTCTGGGGGACCGGCGTCCGGAACCGGGCGATCGGAACAGCTCATGGATCCGAGCGCCGCCAGCACGACAAGCAGTCTATGCATCGTCGATCTCCTCAAATTCGATAGTCGTTTTTCGGTGGCCGGACCGTCCCAGCGAGCCTAGAATATGCCGGGAACAGCGCGAGTGGTCACGCGAGTCGCTCAGCGTAACAACATGCAGTTCCCGCTCACCGCTCACTACTGACCCCTGACCCCTGCCTCACTGCGCCCTGAGGGCCACCCCCGGATCGATCCGCGCGGCACGGAGCGCCGGGATCCAGCAGGCGCCGATGCCGACCAGGGCCATGAGCACCGCCACAGAGGCGAGCGTCACCGGATCGTGAGGCGCCACGCCATAGAGCAGGCCCTGGATCAGCCGCGCGGCGAGCACCGAGCCGATCACTCCGAGGAGGAGGCCGATCACCAGCAGCACCCCACCCTCCATCAGCACCATGCGCTGCACCCGGCCGCTGTCCGCGCCGAGACTCATGCGGATGCCGATCTCGTTGGTGCGGGCGCTCACCGAGAACGCGAGCACCCCCGCGATCCCCACCGCGGCGATGATGACCGCCAGAATTCCGAATGAGGCCACCAGCACGGCGTTGAGCCGCCGGGGCGCCACGCTCTCGTCCCGAATCTGATCGAGGGTCAACACCTTCTCGATCGGATCCTGTGGTGCAATCGCGCGAATGATCCGGGTCGCGGCCGGGGCGACACCGGACGCGTCGCTGCCGGCGCGGATGACCAGGCCGGCGGCGAAAACCATCTCCTGAGCAAACGGCTGGAAGATCACCGGAAGCGGCTCGGCGTCGAGCCCGCCATCCTTGGTGTCACCCACCACGCCGATCACGGTGCGCCAGTCGCCCGACACCGGAATGAACTTCAGCACTTCGCCGGTCCACGCGACCCGGCGGCCGATCGGATCCTGATTCGGAAAGAGCTTGTCCGCGAGCGTCTTGTTCAGGATGACCACGAGCGGGCTGCCCGCCCGGTCGGTGGAGGAGAATTCCTTCCCCTTGAGCACCGGAATCCCCGCCACACGGAAGTACTCCGGGCTCGCGGTCCGGCTCTCCGCGCGAGGCATCGGCTCACCGGGCGCCACCGGGCGGCCCTCCGCCTTGACCTCGAGGATGAAGCCCGCCACGCGGAGCGGAACCACGGAGCCGACGGCAACATCCTTGACCCCGGGCATGGCGGCGAGCTGGTCCCGCATCTGCTCGTACCGGGCGACGGTGACGGAGTTGTCCTGGCCAAAGCCGCTGGGCGGAACTTCCATCGTGAGCACATTCTCGGTGTTCATGCCGGTGTCCACCACCGAGAGGCTCAGCATGGTGCGGGTGAGGAGTCCCGCGCCGGTGAGCAGCACGACCGACACCGCGATCTGCGCCACCACGAGCCCGCGCTGAAGCCGCTGCCGCCGGAGATTCCCGGTTGCCCGCTTCCCTCCCCCGGAAAGCCAGGCGCCCAGGGCGCTGTCCTTGGCGAGCTTCGGGGCATAGGAGAGCAGGACGGCGACGACCAGCGCGAGCGTGAGGGTAAAGCCGAGCACCACGCCATCCACCCGGATTTCGCCGGCTCGCGGCGAATAGCGATCGGCGAAGGAGATGAGCATTCCCACTCCGCCGAAGGCGACGAGCAGTCCGAGCGCGCCGCCCAGCAGGGCGAGCACCAGGTTTTCCGCCAGGAGCAGCCGGCGAAGCCGGGCCGCACCCGCGCCGAGCGCGGAGCGAACCACCAGCTCGTGCTCCCGGCGGACACTCCGCATCAGCGTCAGATTCGCCACGTTGGCGCAGGCAATGACCAGCACGAACGCCGCGGCGCCCATGAGGAGCCAGAGGGTGAGCCTGGCGCGCTCCCCCAGCACATCGTGAAACGGGGTGAGGGTCACCTTGTAGCCCGATGCCGCGTCGTACGCCTCCGGATAATCGGCGTGGACCTTGGTCGTGATGTCACGCACCTCGCCGCGCGCCTGCGGCAACGTCGCACCAGGGGCGAGCCGCGCGACCATCTCGGTCATCCGATGGGTACGTCCGGTCACCATCGTGGCGGAGAGGTGATGCTCGCTATTCACCATGTTGAGGAAGACGTCGATGCGCTCGGGAAAATTGGGCGCGGACTGGAGCACCCCGACGATCGTCACCGCCTGCCCGTTTACCCGGACGGTCTTTCCGACGATGGCGCTGTCCCCGCCGAATCGTTTCAGCCAATACTCGTGCGTCAGAATCATCACCTTCGCAGCGCCGGTCCCATCGTCGCCATCGTTGAAGGGGCGGCCGAGCACCGGAGCAAGACCCATCACATTGAAGTAGTTGCCGGTCACCAGCCCGGCATCGATGCGCACCGCCTCGCTCTCCTGCTGGAGCGTGAACGGGCTCGGGGAGTATTCCGCGATCCCGCGGAGGGTCTTGGAGCTGTTCCGGAAGTCGAGAATCTCGGGCACCGAGAAGCGCACGTTCTCCGCGCCCGGACCCTCGGCCGACTGGCGGAGATAGACCAGGCGGTCGCCGTCCCGGTGCGGGAGGGGTTTGAGCATCACCCCGCGAATCACGCTGAAGATCGCGGTATTTGCGCCGATGCCGAGACCGAGCGTCAGGACCACCGCGAGGGTAAAGCCGCGGGCCCGGCGCAGGCTTCGGAGGGCGTAACGGATGTCTGGAATGAACATGGCTGTTCCGTGCGTTTAAAGGTCCTGAAGGACTATTACAGGTTGGCGCGCGAAATCTTTAAATGCAAGGAGCGATCTTCCGAGACCGCGACAGCCGTGGCGTCGAATTGCTCGCGCAGGTCAGTCGCTGCCTTCGGTCCAAGCGCTGCGATAATCCGCTGGTGCGCCTGGGTCCACAGTGGCAGGGCGGTTTCGATCGCCCGCCGGCCCGCGGGCGTCAGCAGCGCCATCCGGACCCGGCCGTCGGCCGGCATTCGCGCAACCCGTACCAGCCCCGCCGTTTCGAGCGGCCGTACATTCCGCGAGAGGGTGGTGGCATCCATGGCGAGGAATTCGGCGATCGCACTCATCATCCCGCCGCCCTCGCCGCTCAGGGCGATTGCGTTGAGGAGGGTGAGCTGGGTGGCCTGGATCCCCAGCGGGCGGAGCGCGTCGTCATACACCCGCGTCAGCGCGCGCGACACCCTCCGGGCGCGGAAGCAGAGGCACTGATCGGCCATGACCTGGGCGGCGGCACCGTGTTTCGTCACGATACATGTATATGCATGTTGTGTGGATCTGGCAAGCAGGGGCCGCTATGCCGCCTTGCCGACGTCCACGGCGATCCCGCGCCACTTGCCCTGATTGAACCGCGCCACGCTCAGCGCGCAGCGGGTAGCATGGCCGACCAGGATCGCGACCCAGATATGGATCGGCAGGAGCGTCCCGGTCTGCTGGATGGCGTAACAGATTCCAAGCGGCACCAGCACCTGGGAGACGATCGAGATATACAGTGGACTCCGGGTGTCTCCGGTTCCCTGCAGCCCGCCGGTATAGGTCAGCGCCACGGCAATGAACACGCCCGATACGCTGAGGACGCGGAGCAATTGCGTGCCGATCTCGACCACGGCGGGCTCATTCATGCCGAACACCGCGAGCAGCTGACGCGGCAGGAAGAGAAAGAACGCGCCCACGAACACAGCGCCCATCATGCCGATTCGCGCGGCCACGTGCACCGCTTCGGTGGCCCGGTCCGGTTTGCCCGCACCCAGGTTCTGGCCCGCCACCGCCGCGGCTGCGCCCATCAGGCCCACCGATGTCCAGGTGATGAGCGAGAAGAGCTGGGTGTAGGACACCGCGAACGCCGCCTGGGCCGCCGCGCTCTCGGCCAGCGAGCCGATGAAGGCGAGCATGAAGACCCCGCCCACATTCATCGCGATTCCCTGGATGCCGGTCGGCAGCCCGAACCGGAAGAGCGCCCGGATGATGGTCCAGTCGGGACCGTAGCCTCCCCCGCGCGGGAACGACACCACCCAGCCGCCCCTCCAGAACTTGAAGAGCGCGTACGTCGCCACCAGACCGGACGCGATCACGGTTCCCATCGCGGAGCCGGCGGTGCCAAAGGCGGGTATCGGCCCGAGGCCGGGGATCAGGATCACGTTCAGCACGAAATTGAGCACCGTCATCGCGATGCCGAGGATCATCGGGGTCCGCGCGTCCCCCGCCGAGCGCAGCGCGCCGCCCAGCATGTAGAAGAGCAGCATGCCGGTACTGAACATGAACATGATTCTGAGGAACGGCAGCGCTTCGGCCTTTACCGCCGGGGCAGCATTCACCAGATCGAGCAGCGAAGGCGAGAGGAAGTACCCGACCGGCGCCATCACCAGGAGCGACATCCCGAGCGCCGTCAAAAACGCCTGATAGACGGTGCGGTCCACCTTGGCCTCGTCGCCCGCGCCGGCAAAGCGGGCGACGAGCACGCTCATGCCGGTGAACAGCGACGTGATGAAAACGATCACGACAATGATGATCTGCCAGGCCACGCCGATCGCGGCGTTGCCGGTGAACCCGACAAAATGGCCGACCAGCACATGGTCGATGATGCCCTGGAGCCCGCCGATGATGTTCATCAGCATGGTGGGCCAGGCGATTTTCCAAACCGCCGAGCGCAGCGGCCCCTCGACGATGGACCGGTCGTATCGTCCGGTGGCGGCAGAAAGAGCTACAGGGGGCGCTTCGAGGTCGGACGGCGCAGTAACATCGGTCACAGTTGATCCAGCCCACGCAAAAGCCGGACAAAGAACCCCACTGAAGTAGCGTAGTCCGCCACCGCGACCCGCTCGTTGACTCCGTGGATGCGGGTCTGGTCTCCCTCGCCCAGCGGAATTGCCAAGAATCGAAAAACACGGTCGGAATGCGCCCCCCAGTACTTCGCGTCGGTCCCGCCCATCACCAGGTAGGGAAGGACGGGGAGCGTTTCTCCGGGTGCCATGCCGCGGATCGCCGATTCGATGAGACGGTACGCCGGTGAGCCGATGTCCGACACCGGAGACGGATCGACGCCGACGCTGTCGATCGGCTCGATCACGATCATCGAATCGGAAATGATCGTGCGCACCCGGTCGGTCACGCTGGCGACGGTTTCCCCGGGCCTGATCCGGAAATTGACCACCGCCGACGCCTCGGGGGGTAACACGTTGTCCTTGATGCCGGCCGAGATCATCGTGGGCGCTGTGGTGGTGTGCAGCAGCGCGGCTCCGAGTGGGCTGCCGCTCAGCTTCCGCTGCACCAGTGGCCCGGTGAGCCAGAGGTTGGCCAGCACCATTTTCGTCCCGAAGGAAGCGTAGGGCGCCATTGCCTCGACCATGCCGCGGGTCGGCCCGTCGAGGCTCGAGGGGAACGGGTTGGCCTCGAGCGCAGCGACCGCCCGGCTCAGCGCGCCGACGGCTGTGCGGCCGCTTGGCATCGACGAATGACCGCCCGGCGCCCGGGCTCGCAACCGAAGCGAGATGTAGCCCTTCTCGGCGATGCCAACGATCGCGGCCCGTTTCGGGAGGCCGGGAATCACTCCGCTGGCCATGAAGCCTCCCTCATCGAGCACGAGCGCCGGCTTGACCCCGCGCTTCACCAGCTCCGTCACGATCGCACGGGCGCCGTAGCGCCCGCCGACTTCCTCGTCATGGCCGAAGGAGAGGTAGACGGTGCGGGGCGGGCGGTACGCTTCCCCGATCAGCCCTTCGATGGCTTCGAGGATCGCCAGCACCGTGGTCTTGTCGTCAAGGGTGCCCCGGCCCCAGACGAATCCGTCGGCCAGGTCACCCGAGAAGGGCGGATGGGTCCACTCCGCCAGATTCGCTTCGGGGATCGGTACGACGTCCATATGACCCATCAGCACGATGGGAGGCAGGGTGGGGTCGGCCCCGGTCCAGGTGTACAGCAGGCTCAGATTTGCGACCGTCTCGCGCCGGAGGTTCGCGTGCACGAGCGGAAACGATCGGATCAGGAAGTCATGAAATCCGAGGAACGCCGCGGTGTCGACGGCGCCGCCCGACGTATAGGACACCGTCGGGAACCGCACCGCTCCGCCAAGCCGCACGGCACCGATGGATGGGTTGATCGCAACGATCGTGATCGCGGACGCCGGAGGAGGTGGCGCCGGGATACGTGCCGCGCGGACGGCCATCACAGCCAGCAGCGTGACGAGCGCCAGCACCAGCACTAGTATGATCCGTTTCACGGCCTACCGCCCTCCCCGCCCCACCGAGCCCGGAAGAATGACCAGCATGACGACGAACACCAGAAGGATCAGGACGAAACCGAGGCCTCAGAATCGAGCGTCAAAAAACCGGAGCCGGGCGCCGCATACTGTCTTGAGCGAGCCGTCGCGGCTTTCCACCCGGAATATCGCCGGCTCGGGGAGCGCCAGCCCGAAATGGAGCCCACCGCGCGACTGCACCACCGCGTTGGCCCCCGCCCCGAAACCGTCGGGCGAATCGAGGTCGCGTTGATGTCTGGTGGCGGCAACGCCGATAATGAGTTCGGCCGCGGTGATCAGCCGCACCCTCGATGAGCTCGGCCGCCAGGCCTTCGAGGCGGGAATCGCGACCAGGAGCGCGGCGTTCCCGGCCGCCAGCACCGAGGTGAAGAGGAGATGCGGCCGGCGTCGTCGATTGCGATACCGCTGATTTCACCCAGCAGGAAGGGGGTTCGGGGCGCGTTGTCACCGATGACCGCGGTGACCTGCCCACGGACGGTGTCTGGACCGGCGACGCCGGCCCAGAACAGGGGGAGCGAGAGGATGTGACCGACGAGAGACATGCTCCGCACTCCGACCGTTTTGGCGGGCTTCGGGAAAGATACCTACTATTCCTTCCACCTTCGGCGGATGCCCTCGTGAAGATACGAATCCCGCGGCTCCGCGACCTCGACCGGCTGTTTCGCAGGCGCCGGGTCGAGCGAATCCTGACGCTCCATCTGCCATCCCGATCGACGGGTTTTCGGGAAGTCTCCATCGTCCGCGGGCCGACTCCGGGCGGTGCCGAGCATCGCTTCGTGCTCAGAAAGGAGGGGCGGCGGCTCCTTCTGGCCTTCGACCATTGGGCTGTGTTCAGCGACGACCGGCTCTTCGAGGTCTTCAGCAATCGCCCCGGTATTCTGGTCCATACCTTTGCGCAAACCGCGCCCGCCATCACGGAAGCGCTCGCCGAGATTTCGGACGGCTCCCAGAGTGGGAACGGAGTCATCAGTTTTTGCTCGACGGATCCGGGAGCCATCCTGGTTCCTGACTGCGATTTCTACGCCTCGGGAGGCTATGCGTCGGTTCGCTCCCTGGCGGTGGCGAGTGGCCCCGGCTGGTCGGAACGCGATGCGACCATCATCTGGCGAGGGGGTACGACCGGCACGGGCCTCATCGCTACCGATGGCATGAAACCCGGCGACACCCGGCTCATCCTGCGGACCCGGCTCTGCCTCGCGGTCCGCGGCATGCCGGACATCGACGCGAAGCTGTGTCATGTCGTCCAGTCGTCCGAGCCGGACCGCAACATCGCTCGTTTGCGCTCGGCGGGGATCTTCGGGGAACGAATCGACGTTGCGACGTGGCGACACCGGAAGTTCTCCATTGACATCGATGGCAACAGCAATGCCTGGTCGAACCTGTTCACCCGGCTGTTGCTCGGCTGCTGCGTCATCAAGATCGGCTCCCAGCGCGGCTATCGTCAGTGGTATTACGACGACTTGCGCCCGTTCGAGCATTACGTGCCGATTGCCGCGGATCTGTCGGATCTCACCGAGAGAATCGAATGGTGCCGTGCGAACGACCGGGAGTGCGCGGCGATCGCGGCCGCCGGTCAGGAGTTTGCCCTTCGGCGCACATTGGAGAGCGAAGTTTCATCGGCGGTCGAGCGGCTGAACCGTGCATTCGGAACCTGACCGGTGTCACTCCCCCCGCAACACCGCCATGGGATCGGTGGCCGACGCCCAGCGAGCTTGACCCGAACGTCTCACGTAGATTTGCCCCGGGGGTTTTCACCAGAGAAGGTCGTGGCGGCAGCAACTCCACGTACGAAGGCGATGTAATCGGTCGGTGCCGGCGCCAAGCCCGCCTGTCGGAGGAGGAGGTTGACCTTGCCGCGATGGTATTGCGCGTGAAGGGCGACGTGGAGGAGGACATCCTGGACCGAGTTCTCGAAGGACTTGCCGGCGGTGTTCGTGTAGGCGATGACCTGTCCAAGCGTCTGCTCGTTCAGGGTGGCGAAGCACGCCCGATAGCCCTCGTGGAGCGTCGCTGCCAGGGCCTCAAGCTCATCGAGTGTCAGGCTGGGCCAAACGGAGGTCCGGGGGGCGCGGTGCTGCAGCCGGGCCAGCCAGATCTCGTCGGCGCCGAGGATGTGCGCGTACTCACGCACGGTATCCGGAGAAGGCGCACCGGCCTGAAGAGCTCGCAGGAGTATTTCATCCGCCCAGGTAACGTGGGCCCACAACTTCCGGATTGCCTCGAGCATCGATCGGATCCAGGCCTCTCGAGAAACGCGCCGGCTGACGCGACGTCAGGGTGATAATCCGCTGCCGAGGGGAGGTGCGCTGCCCCGCCCTCCGCCGCTCCGCTTGCGAACGATGAAATCGACCTTCCAGCCCCCCTCGAGATCAATGACGTTGAATTGGGTTTGGGTCCGTTGCGCCTCCAGGGCGGTGGCGGGATCCCCGTAGTACTCCTCCGGGGGGAGGAGGTCCACGAAAGCCCGCCACTGGTCCCCCGTGGGGGCAATCACCAAGTCAATATCCTGGGTGGCTCGAGGCACGCCGGCGAAGGCGCTCGCGACTGAGGCAAAACTCTCGCGCGGCCGCGCTCATGTCCGAGGCGATCTGGAGGCGCACCGCCCCTGACAAATCTCGCTGAATGGACAGGTAAATGGCATCGATCGAAGTCATCGCTTCAATTTAGGGCGAGCGCTCCGGCCTCGCCACCGCCCGCCCGGCTTCATGTCCATCTTGTCCACGGTGGTGGGGAAGATTCTGGGCCCCCACCAGAGCGGTATGACGTTGGGATCGGTGCATGCCTGGAAGACGAGGCGGCGGCGCATCGAAGTCGCGCGTCATCAGGATTTCCCGGTCCGGCGGGAGGGTCAGCGTCAGGGCGGAACTATTTCTTGTGACCATGTTTCTTCTCCTGTTTCTGCAATTCAGTCAAATAGGAATCGAGACGGTTGAAGCTGTCCTCCCAGAAGCGGCGATAGCGCTCGGTCCACCGGGCGACCTCCTTGAGCGGTGACGCCTCGAGCCGGCACGGCCGCCGCTGCGCTGCACGGCTTCGGGAGATGAGGCCGGCGCCCTCCAGCACCTTGAGGTGCTTGGAGACGGCCGGGAGACTCATCTCGAACGGCTCGGCGAGCTCGGTGACCGAAGCTTCCCCCGAGGTGAGCCGGGACAGGATCGCCCGCCGGGTGGGGTCGGCCAGGGCGGCAAAGATGGAGCTGAGGTAATCGGGCGCTTTCGTAGGCCCCTCCCGCTGTGTATTTAACCTAATGGATAAATACGGCTCGCCGGCGAACCCGTCAAGAGCTTGAGTCGGGGCATGCCGCGGTCACGGAAGGCGCTGTGGCCAGATCCCCACGGCCGATCCGAATGCATGTAGATTGGGCTGCTTCTTGATCAGGAGTCGGCACTACGAGCCCTCATGCGTCCGGCGTCATCGAGGTCCGCCTTCGGGAGCTGAGCCAGCTGTTCGACTCGCTCGACCCTTCTCCGTTCTCCGAAAAAGACCTGGACCCCAAGGCCGAGGAGTACATCGTCGACAGCTTCAGGGAGATGCCCCCGGGAACGGCATCCACGCTGGTGGTTCATCTCGACCAGCGGGCCGGCCTTCGCGAACAAGAGAATGCCCTGGGGGACTCCGTCCGCGATCACTTCGCCCGCCAATCACGGCGCCTGCAACGGACACTGCGCCTGCTCATGCGTCGCGGGTTCGTCAGTCTCGGCATCGGCATCGCGTTTCTGGCCGTGGTTTTCGCTGTCTCCCAGGGAGTCGGCCGGCTGATGGGCGAGAGCGATGTGGCGCTGCTGTTCCAGCAGGGCCTGCTCATCGTCGGTTGGGTCGCGATGTGGAGACCACTGGAGATCTTTCTCTACGACTGGTGGCCGATCCTTGGCGAGCGCCGCATTCATGACCGGCTGAGCCGCATTCAAGTGCGGATCGCACTCCGGACAGCCCCGAACCACCCGGCATAGTATCTTCAATTCAATGCCATTCCACGGAGACATGACGCCAGGAGTGAATCGTCACCATTTTGAGGGGCTAATTCCTATCCCATCCAAAAGCCTTCGATTCTAAAGAAGGCCGCGGGTGCCGGCTGACCAGCTGTTGCCGCCTGACGACCTCCATTTCAGCTGCGGTGCCCGCAGAGATGATATCGCGGCGCGGCGCTGGCGCCACGAGCAGCGCGGCCCCCGTCAGCTGCCCATACGGGTTAGGCTGCGATCGCTCCACTGAATCAAGCAGTTAGCTCGTCACAAGCCCTTAGTGACCTCGAAGCATGCCGAAGGATGGCCGTGATGGAACGAAGACCGCTGGTCGAGGATATTCAGAACTACGCCCAGAACATCGTCGACACGGTGCGCGAGCCCCTGCTGATCCTCGACACCACGCTGCGCGTCCGATCCGCCAACCGCGCCTTCTACCAGACGTTCCACGTCTCGCCCGGGGAGACCGAGGGCCGCCTCATCTACGAGCTGGGCAACGGCCAGTGGGACATCCCCGACCTGCGGACCCTGCTCGAGGACATCGTCCCCAAGAGCTCCGTCTTCGACGACTTCGAGCTCGAGCACACCTTCCCGGTGATCGGCCGCAGGGTGATGCTGCTCAACGCCCGCAAGCTCCAGGCGGGCCACCACGGCGAGCTGCTGGTCCTGGCCATGGAAGACGTGACCGCGCGCAAGCGGGCGGAAGAAGCGCTGCTCAAAGCCGGGGCGTTGCAGAGCGCGATCTTCAACAGCGCCAACTTCTCAAGCATCGCCACCGACGAGAAGGGCGTCATTCAGATCTTCAACGTCGGCGCCGAGCGCATGCTGGGCTATACGGCCGCCGACGTGATGAACAAGATTACCCCGGCCGACATTTCCGATCCGCAGGAAGTGATCGCGCGTGCCGCTGCCTTGAGCCTGGAACTCGCCACCCCGATCACCCCGGGCTTCGAGGCGCTGGTCTTCA
>CAYTMW010000039.1:0-19690 GCA_964439025.1 uncultured Gemmatimonas sp.
TCCCGGTGGTCTTTTCATCCGCGAGCACCGACGCCAACATCCCGATGAGCCTCGGCATTCCGGCGCTGGCCGTGGGTCACGGAGGCCACGGGGTGAGCGAACATTCCCTGGGCGAAACCTACGACGACGGAGCGCAGGGGTATCGGGGTCCGCAATGGCTCCTGCTCATTGCCGCCGCGATTGACGCATCCGGCCCGGGCGCACCCGTCGCCCAATCGCGGGCGGAATTCCAGGCACTCTCCCTCCTGGGCGACACGCTCCGCACCTTCCCGCTCCCGGCGTCCGTCCGCACCCGGTACGAGCAGCAGCTCGCCCTGGCCCGTGCCGCGTACGAGCGCGCGCCGGCCAACCCCGATTCGATCGTTTGGCTCGGCCGCCGGCTGGCCTATCTGGGACGCATTCGAGAAGCGATCGAGGTCTACTCCAAGGGGATTGCGCTTCATCCGGAAAACCCGTGGCTCTACCGCCACCGGGGTCACCGGTATCTCACCGTGCGCGAGTTCGACAACGCCATCCGCGATTTCGAGCGGGCCAGGACATTGGTGGCGGGCAAACCCGACCAGGTCGAGCCCGATGGCCAGCCGAACGCGAAGAATCAGCCGATCGGCACGCTGCAATCGAACATCATGTATCATCTCGGGCTCGCGTATTACCTCAAAGGGGACTTCGCCCGGGCCATCCCGATTTATCGTCGCGAGCTCGTCAATTCGCACAACGACGACCGCCGGGTCTCGACCGCTCATTGGCTGTACATGGCGCTCCGACGGCTCGGACGCGCGGAGGACGCCGCCCGCGTCCTGCGCCCGATCAGAACGCGAATGGATGTCATCGAGAACGACACCTACCACCGCCTCCTGCTCATGTACAAGGGGGAATTGCCTCCCGATTCGGTACTCGCGGTGACGCCGGCGGGGGAGATGTCGGTGACCGATGCGACCGCTGCCTACGGCATCGGCAACTGGCATCTCTACAACGGGAGAACCAGCGCGGCGAGGGAGATCTTCCGCCGGATCGTAGCGGGGGGACAGTGGGGGGCGTTTGGCTATATCGCGGCGGAGGCGGAATTGGCGAGGACCCCGTGACCACCTCCCCTGCACGCGCACCCAGATACCCCGACGTCCGAAACCTCATCGGCGGACGGTTCGTCGCGGGGGAAGGCGCCTACCTCGATGTGGAAGCACCCGCCGACGCCTCGCTGCTCTCCCGGGTACCTCTCTCCTCCCGCATCACTGTGGACGATGCGGTGGCCGCCGCCGCCCGGGCATTCCCGGAGTGGGCAGCGACACCACTCAAGGAGCGGGTCCAGGTCTTCTTCCGGTATCGCGCGCTGCTCGAGCGCCACATGGAGGACCTCACCCGTCTGGTGACGGAGGAGCACGGCAAGCTTCCGGACGAAGCTCGGGCGGAAGTACAGAAGGCGATGGAGGTGACCGAGTTTGCCTGCGCGCTCCCGGAGATCGCCGCGGGAGAGGTGCTCGAGGTGAGCCGGGGAATCGAATGCCGTACCGACCGCCACCCGGTCGGGGTCGTCGCTTCGATCGCGCCGTTCAACTTCCCGGTGATGATCCCCAACTGGACCATTCCCAACGCTCTGGCGCTCGGCAACTGTATGGTGCTGAAGCCGTCGGAGCTGGTGCCGCTCTCCGCGGCGCGGCTCGGCGAGCTGCTGGCGGAGGCGGGACTTCCTCCCGGCGTCTTCAACATTGTCAACGGCGGGCAGGAAGTCGTCGAGGCGATCTGCGATCACCCGGGAATCTCGGCGATCAGCTTCGTCGGCTCGACGCGGGTGGCTAAACTGGTCTACCGGCGGGGGACGGCGAGTCTCAAGCGCGTGCTGGCGCTCGGCGGGGCCAAGAATCACATCATCGTGCTTCCCGACGCCGAGCCGGCGCTTTCCGCGGTCAACATCGTGGCCTCGATGGCGGGGTGCAGCGGTCAGCGCTGTATGTCCGCATCGGTGCTGCTCGCCGTGAGCGAGACCGACCATATCGTCGCCCGGCTGGTGGAGGAAGCGCGCCGACTGATTCCGGGGAAGACTCTCGGTCCCGTCATCAGCCGCGCAGCGAAGGAGCGGATCGAGCGGTACATCGACGAGGCCGAGGCCGCCGGCGCGGAGGTGCTGCTCGACGGCCGGGGTGCGGTGGTGCCTGGCCGGGAGGATGGGTTCTACGTCGGCCCCACGGTGATCGACCGGGTGCGTCCCGACATGCGCATCGCGCAGGAAGAGGTCTTCGGTCCGGTGCTCGCCATCGTGCGCACCGGCACGGTGGACGAGGCGCTCGCCATCGAGAACGCATCGCCCTATGGAAACGCAGCGTCGGTCTTTACCGAAAGCGGCGGCTCCGCCCGCTACGTAGCCGAGCGCGCGAGCTCCGGCATGGTCGGCGTGAACATCGGCGTGCCGGTGCCGAGGGAGCCCTTTTCCTTCGGCGGGTGGAACGAGTCGAAGTTCGGCGTCGGCGATATCACCGGCCACGGCTCCATCGAGTTCTGGACGCGGGCAAAAAAGATCACGTCAAGATGGAGCTGAAGCTATGGCGCCGACCCAGGTGAGATCGAAAACGGTCGAGCCACAGGATCGGACGCAACCCCACCCCATCCCCGTTGTCCGGTGGCGTTACCTCCCCAACAGTACATCACGCCGTTTTCCCTGAGGCCGCACTGGTTTGCCCGCGCGGCAGAGAGCGTCACGAGTCCCGTAGCCCCTGGCACAGGGGTTCCGGTGCAGCCAAAGATCGCGCCGGAGACCGGGCAGCCCGGCACCGCACCGGGTGCGCTGCCAAACAATAACTCGTTGTCCATTCCCCAGCACCAGGTCTGCCGGGCCGTGGTGAGACCGCAGGTTGCGAACTGCGATGCCGCGAGCGTGGTGAACACCTGGTCGGTCTGCACCTGAAGCGGAGTCGAGCTGCATGGCTTTTGCCCGTAGCAAAACTGCGCCGTGGCACTCCCCAGCTCCATCACTGTGTTGTTGCCGAAACAAAACGCGCGCCCGGCAAGGTTGAGCAGACACGTCTTCGGGCCCTCGGTCACGATCTGCATCGTCGCCGCGGCATTGTCGACCGGGACGGGAAGCAGGCTGAAGTCGCCCTCGTGTCCGGCGACTGCCTGGCTGGAACCGAGCTGCCCCAGATCGTTCCGCCCCCAGCAATACGCCTGGCCCGAGACCGCTACCCCGCACGTCGCAAAGTTGCCCGCGTCGATCTGGGTGAACGTGATCCCACCTGCGGCCTGAACCGCCGCAGGCGATGACCGGCTGCCGACGTCGCCGGTTCCGAGTCTTCCCTCTGACCCCGCTCCCCAGCAATAGCCCACTCCGGTCGTGGTGACTCCGCATGTGTGCTCGAAACCAACTGAGATGCCGGTGAAACGATGTCCACCCGTGACCGGTGTGGGCTCGGCTCGGGGAGTGAGATCGCCCGTCCCGAGCTGCCCGAAACCGTTGGCGCCCCAGCAGTAGGCGCGCTGGTCCGTGGCGATGGCGCAGGCGAATGCAACGGTGCTCGCAGGGGGACCACCGGAGACGACCGATGTGAAGCGGAGCTGAGTCGCGACGGGAATCGCCAGCGGCGGGTATGGCGTTCCCGCGCAGTAGAGTTTCCCACTCATCGCGATGCCACAGGAAAAGACCGATCCTGGCCCGATGGACGCGAAGGCCACGACTGTCACGATGCTCGCGGCCGAGACACCGTTGACGGTCCCGGTCACTGTGGTGCTGCCGACCTTCGCCGCAGTCAGCGCTCCGGTGACGCCATTCGCCTCGACCTGGACCACCGTCGGGTCTGCAGATGACCATGCCAGCGACTGCGGCGAGAGAACGTTGCCGCTCGCATCGCGAAGAGTGGGCGTCAGCGCGAGGGGCTGTCCGAGCGCCAGCGCGGCCGAGGGGTAGTCGAGAACAATCGAAGCCACTGGGGCGGGCGGTGGCGGCGGTGGTGGCGGCGGTGGCGGAGGCGGCGCCGGACCGCTGGTGCCCCCCCCGCCACAGGCAGCAAGGATGGCACCGAATAGCAGCGTCGGTCCGACCCATCGAGCGATCGCCTGCATCATGGAGCAGTGACGGTGAAGTCGACGGTCATTCCGGAATAGGTGACGTTGCCCACCGTCGTGACGCAGGAGGCTGTCGTCGCGGCGCCTGCCTGGGAAAAGACGTGCCAGCTGGTGGAGCTGACCTTCGTCACCCATACCATGTCACCCCCCTCAGGCCCGCCGAACTGCAACTTGGAACAGCGTGACGTCCCCCGAAGACCGATGCCGAGGAATCGGAGATCGGTGCCGACGACGGAGCCGAGATCGTGAACGTTCATGTGGGCGGGATTGGACTCCACCCCATCGCCGTAGTCGACGGTGATCTTGCGCGGGACGGCCGAGGACCCGACCCCGGCGCACTTTCGGTCGCCGGCCCGCGGATTATCGGTCTGCACGACCGCATCAGTCTGCGGGTTGGGCGCGAAGATCGTCCCGGTGACTCCGCACTTGCCGTCCTTGTAGACGGAGAGGCCGGCATCGGGAAAGAGAGCGTCTCCGCGAAGACGAAGCGGGGAGGAAGGGAGAGGGAGCCGGAAGCTCGCGCTGAGATTCGCCGGACCGCCCCCACCCTGAGCCAACAGCGGATCCGCAGTCGTTGGCTGGGAAGGGGTTTCGCCGCAGGCAGTGAGACAAGCGGCCATGAGTGAGCAGCCGATGGTGAGGGAACGCATTCGGAGCCTCCAGCGAGGACGGGGAGTACTAAGGGAAGTCGGGGTTGCGCCCACGATAAGCGAGCCCGGTTACCCCCCCGTTATATGCGCGTTATCTTCGCTCCATCCCCGGGTCAGGATCTCCCCCAATGCTCCGGCTTGTGACGTTTGGTGGATTGGCTGTCGAAAACGGCGCCCCCGCCAATGGCGTAGCCAATGTTCGGAGCCGGTTGGCGGTGCTTGCGGTGATCGCGGCGGCCGGCGACCGCGGGATGCGGCGCGAAAAGCTCTTGGCGCTCTTCTGGCCCGACAGCAATGACGAACGGGCCCGCAATGCCCTCCGGCAAGCGCTCTTTGCCATGCGCCGGGACCTCGGCGGAGCGGAGCTGACGCTCGGGACTGCAGACCTCCGCCTCAATCCACAGGGCATCACATCCGATATCGGTGAATTCGAAGCGGCATTCCGCGACGGCCGCCTGACCGACGCCGTAGCGCTCTATCGCGGTCCATTCCTGGACGGCGTTTACCTGAAGGAATCGCCCGAGTTCGATCGCTGGGCGGAAGAGCAGCGCGCCCGCCTTTCGGCGGACTACGGTCGGGCGCTCGAACGCCTGGCGGTTGCCGGCGCGCAACTGGGTGACGTGACCGCTTCGGCCGAATGGTATGGCCGGGCCGCCGCGCACGATCGATTCAGCTCCCGCATCGCACGGTCGTACATGGAGGCGCTCCTGGCGAGCGGGGACCGCGAAGCGGCCATCCGCCACGCCGCACACTACGCCAGCGTGGTGCGGGAAGAATTGGAGGCCGAGCCCGACGCCGACTTGCTGGCATTTGCCCAGCAACTGAGAAGCTCCTCGGGAGGGAGTGGCGGTCCAATTCCACCGGCGGCGGCCGGCGGAGACGCATGGCCGCGGCCGGCCGCGGCAGCTCGCTCGCTGATGCCCCGGTTCGTCACGTCGCGCATCCTGTTGTTGCTGGGAGTTCTGGCGCTCCTGGCACTCCCCGTCGTCTCCATGCTTCGCCCAGCGCCGCCGGCTCGCCCCCTGGAGTCGAAGCGCGTCCTCGTGACCGCCTTCGAGAACCGGACGGGGGACGCCAGCCTGGATCAGCTCGGTGGGCTGGCGGCCGACTGGATCGCGGATGGGCTGCTTCGGAGTGGCACGGTCGAGGTGATCGATCCGGTCACCGCGTACTATGCTGTGCGCGACGTCCAGGCGGACTCGTCAATCTCCCGCGACAATTCCGGCCGGCTCCGAGCACTCGGGGAAGCCGGCACCGCTGGCACGGTCGTGTGGGGCGCGATCGATGCAGTGAGTGATTCCGTGGTGTTCGTGGTGCGGGTTTCTGATGTCGAAGCCGGCCGGCTTCTGGAAACCTTTCGGGTCGCCGTCCCGGCTGTGTTGGCGGCCACCGCTGGCGTCTCCACCCTGCGAGAGGTCGTAGCCGGGTCTGTTGCGGCCCACAGCGACTCGACTCTTGGCGCGCTCGTTGGCAAAGAGTTCGCTCCGCCCAGGCTCGAGGCCTACCGGGAGTTTCGGCGAGGTTTGGACCACTTCCGACCGCTGCGGTATCGGGAGGCCCTCGATGCCTTCCTGACCGCCGCGCGGCTTGACTCCTCCTTCACCCTCCCACTCGTCTGGGCGGCATTTGCCGCGGGAAATGTCCGTGCTTGGGCGACACGGGACTCGATGGAAGAAGTGATGCGGGGGATTCTCGCCCGGGACAAGGGACGGTTTTCCCCCCTCGATCGTCTTGCGCTGGTGTCCTTCACCGCGCACGACGGGAGTGCGCGGCAGGAGGCGATCGACGAGGCCGCCCGGCTGGCTCCGGGCTCGAACTGGACCTATCTCAGCGGGCGGAACGGATGGCGCTTGGGCCCGGCGATCGCGGCGCTCGAGGCGGTCGACCGCCGACGGGGTTGGGCGGCAGGCTGGATGTCGATCTACCACGAATTGGCGCGTGCCTACCACTTTGCCGGTGACTACGACCGGCAACTCGCTGTGACGAGGGAGTACGCCACTCTCTACCCCTGGCGCCGGGACGCGGTGCGATGGCTCGAGGTGACGGCACTCGCCGCGCTGGGGCGCGAGGCCGAATTGGACCGACTTCTCGGCGTCATCGAAGCCGGGTATGATACCTCGCAGGTGGGCTGGGCCCCGGACCAGCTCATGATCGAGGCCGGCCGTGAACTCCGGGCCCACGGACGCAACGCCGCGGCAGAGCTCTTCCTGGCGCGGGCCGATCGATGGATTGAAGCACATCGCGCGATGTTGGATACCCTTTCCTTCAGGTACTGGCGGGTGAAAACCGACGTCGCCTTCTACCGCGAGCGGTGGGAGGAAGCCGAGCGACTGTATCGACAGGTGCTCGAAGATTCCGGCAGCCGGGGCTGGTGGGCCGTCGTGCAGCTCTCCATCGTCACGGCGTTGCAGGGCCGCAGAGATGAGGCGCTCAAGTTCTGGGATGAGTATCTGAAGCGATGGCCCCCGCCTCGCCGAACGGAGCGTCTCTATCGGGCGAGACTTTCCGCTGCGCTGGGCGAAGGCGACGAGGCGGTGCGCTTCTTCAGCGAGGGGGTCACCCTCATTGAGGGCACCGGTAGCGCCCGGAACTGGCTGGAGGTTCCCTACCTACACGGGCCGGAATGGCGGCGGATTGCTCGCCACCCCGGATACCGGGCGCTGTTCAAGCGCTAAACTTCGCCAGTTCAGCCGCGGTACTCTCGCTAGTTCAAAATACTTCGCCCCCTCGCCACCTTGCCTCCGCATTGCAACCTTTGGCCGCTCGCACGCGTCTGACGGTAGTCCTCGCTGGAGCCCTCGATGAATACCCTCTGGAACGATCTCCGGTTCGCCTTCCGGTCATTACGGAAGAGCCCCGCATTCGCCCTCACCGCCGTCGCCACCATTGCGCTTGGTATCGGAGCCAGCACGGCGATTTTCAGCGTCGTCAACGCGGTGCTCCTCAGGCCGCTCCCCTACTCCGATCAGGCCCGCCTGGTGACCATCTGGGGAGACCTGACCGCGCGGAACGTCACCGATTTTCCGATGCCGCCGGGCGATCTCTACGACCTCCGGCAGCAGGGGACCCTCTTCGAACAGACGGCCGCCATCGTCACCTTCCGGCAGCCAATCCGGGGCGATGATGGCGAGTCGGAGCTGATAGCGGCCGCAGGGATCACCACAAATTTCTTCCAGACCCTGGGCGCTCGCGTCGTCCAGGGCCGCGATTTCCAGGAGAGCGACGGCACCCCCCAGCCGCAGCCGCCGCAGGCTCCGCCGGCTGCACCGGCTGCACCGGGCGGCGGTTTCGTGGCGGCGGCACCGCGACCACCACCCCTTCCCACCTACGCCGTCCTGAGCCACGGGTTCTGGCAGCGGCGATTCGGGGGCGATCCCGCCATCGTGGGCAAACGGATCCAGCTGGGGAACCAGAGCGCCGAGGTAATCGGGGTGCTGGAGCCGAATTTCGAAGTGCTCTTTCCCGCTGCCGTGAGCGTCGAGCGCCGTCCCGACGTCTACACCTCGCTGCGTATCGACCTCGAGAACGCCTCGCGGGTTAATGTCTTTCTCCGGGTCGTGGGCCGGATGAAGCCGGGCGTCACAGTCGATCAGGCGCAAGCACAGGTCAATACGCTGGTCCTGGATCTCCGCAAGCGCTTCCCGATCAAGGAGACCGCGGGGCTCCGCTGGCGGGTGGAGCCGATGCATGCCGACCTGATCGCCGACGTCCGCCCCACCATCGTGGCGCTCATGGGCGCGGTCATTTTCGTCCTGCTCATCGCCTGCGCCAACGTCGCCAACCTCCTGCTGGTTCGTGCCTCGGTGCGGGAGCGCGAGCTGGCGGTTCGCGCAGCCCTTGGCGGCAGCCGCGGCCAGCTGATCCGCCAGATGCTGGTCGAAAGCCTTACCCTGGCGGGACTCGGCGCGGTCATTGGTCTCGGACTCGCGTGGGCGGGTATTCGTCTCCTGCTCGCCATCGGGCCCGACAACCTTCCCAGGCTCGACTACGTGGCCATCGACCCGATCGTGCTCGGGTTCACCGCGCTGGCTACCGTGCTTGCGGCGGCATTCTTCGGACTCGTCCCCGCGCTCAGGGCATCTCGCGTAGACATCGCGGACATCCTGCGCACCGGCGGCCGAAACGCCGGGTTGGCGGGCGGCCGGAGGCTGAGCAGCATGGTGGTCGCGGCCGAAGTCGCGCTCGCATTCGTGCTGCTGGTGGGATCGGGCCTCATGATCCGAAGCTTCATTGCGATCCACCGCGCCGATCCCGGCTACGATCCGAAAGGCGTCTTCACCTTCTTCCTCCCCAACCTCGCCCGCCCCACCCCCGAGGCGCGAGCCGCGTTCGTCCAGCAGCTCACCGAGCGGCTCTCCGGACTTCCCGGAGTGACGGCGGTGTCCGCGGTCTCACCCCTGCCCCTGGACGGCCAGACCTCGAACGTGCGGTGGGGCCCCGAGGCTGCCGCGTCGGATCCGACCCTTTTCCAGCAGGCCAATCTGCACGTCGTGCAGCCGGGGTACTTCGAGGCGATGCGGACGAAGCTCGTCGCCGGACGCACCTTCGCCGCGGCCGACAACGTGGCGGGACGGCACCTGGTCGTGGTGGACACCCGGCTGGCGCAGAAAGCGTTCCCGGGACAGGCGGCAGTGGGCAAGCAGATCCTCATGCGGACCGGAGGGCCGGAGGCCGAGCCGTTCCAGATTATCGGCGTGGTGGGACACCAGCGACACGAGACCGTGGCCGCCGACGGACGGGAGACGGTGTTCCTCCCGGACGGTTTCTTCAACTTCGGCGCCACCGGCCGATGGGTCGTGCGGACCTCCGGCGATCCGCTGCAGCTGGCCGGGCCGGTCCGCGCCGCAATTCGGGAGCTCGATCGTTCGCTCGCCGTGACCGACTTGCAGCCGATGCAGGCGCTGGTGGACCGCGCCCGCGCGCCGACGCGCTTCGCCCTCGTCCTGATCGGGGTGTTCGCCACGATCGCGGTGGTCCTGGCCGCGGTCGGCCTCTACGGCGTCCTTTCCACCACCGTGCGGCAGCGAACCTCGGAGATCGGGGTGCGCATGGCGTTCGGCGCGGACCGCGGCAGCATCCTCAGGCTCATCGTCGGGCAGGGACTCAAGCTGAGCGCGATCGGCGTCGTCCTCGGCGTCGTCGCCGCGGCGGGGCTGACCCGGATGATGAGCTCGATGCTGGTGGGCGTGGGCGCCACCGACCCAATGACCTTCGGAGGGATGGCACTGCTCTTCCTCGGCCTCGCCACCCTGGCCTGCTGGATCCCCGCCAGGCGCGCGGCGGGGCTGGATCCGAATGTGGCGTTGAGAGACGAGTAGGAGGCACAGAGGCAACAGGCTCCCTCCTTGCGTCTTCGCGCCTTTGCGTCCTATCACTTCCTCATGCCCCAACCCGTGTCCCTCCATGACTACAGCGCCCGCACGATCGGCGGGGAGACCTTTTCACTGGGCAGCGTTCGTGGTCAGGCGTGTCTGGTCGTCAACATCGCGAGCGAATGCGGCTACACCCCCCAGCTCGAGGGACTCGAAGCGCTCTATCAGAGGCTCCGAGGTCGAGGCTTCACGATTCTGGGGTTTCCCTGCAACCAGTTCGGGCACCAGGAGCCGGGCGATGAGGCCGCGATTCTGAGCTTCTGCACGCTGAACTACGGCGTCACCTTTCCGCTCTTCGCCAAAATCGAGGTCAACGGACCGGCGGCCCATCCGCTCTACCAGTACCTGACCTCCGAGCGCCGGGGACTCCTCGGCACCCGGGCGATCAAATGGAATTTCACCAAGTTCCTGGTCGGTCCCGATGGGCTGGTCCGGCGGCGCTATGGCCCGGCGGTCACGCCCGCCCGGATCGAGCCCGACATTCTGGCTCTGCTGCCGCGGTGATCCTCAGGGCCGCAAGCGCCTGGGTCCGCAGCAGGCGCGATCGCTATCACCCGGCAGGCGACGGCCTCTCTCCCGCCGACATCGATCTGCTCTCGCCGTTCCACGACGCCGAGCTGCTGGCCGGAGTCCGCTTGTGCCGGGTGCCGCTGCACCTCGGACGCATCGCCGGAATCACCTATGGTGACACAGTCCTCATCGCCCCGCACACTCCCGCGAATGGACATCCTTGGCAGCGGCTCGTGTTCCACGAATTGGTGCACGTGGTGCAGTACGACGTGCTCGGCATCGACGGCTTCATCGACCGTTACCTCCGCGGCTGGTCCGCCGGAGGATTCCGGTACAGGGCGATTCCATTGGAGGAGGATGCTTACGCGATCGAGGCCAAGTTCACCGCCGACCGCCTGCGTCCGTTCTCGGTTCGCGAGGAGGTAGAGCGGCGCCTGAGGAAATGCAGCTAACGGCTATCGGCTATCAGCTATCGGAGCCCACGGTCCATCGAGGTGGACTGTGCACAGCTCCGACGCCGCGGCAGGATCATCGGCATCGAGCACCACGAAGAGGCGGGATGCCGAGCCGGAATCGGCCACCAGCCCTTCTGCTTTGACGCGGAGCAGATCGCCGGACGCATCGGTAATCGGAGCCCACCGGGTCGATCCGTCGGCGTCGATCACCCCGATCGCCGATCCGGAGACGGGACCATCGCGAACCGAATCGGGTGACGCCTCCGCCGCCGCGGAGTAGAGCACCGAGCCATGCCAGGCCATCGCGTCAGTGAATCCCAAGGGAATCCCGTCGAGGGCGCCCAGATCATATCGCGCCATGTCGCTGGGTTGGGGTGGATCGGTGGACTCGGGATTCGATAAATGGACGAGCAGGTGTTCCAGATCAACCGAACAGGCCGCGTTGACCGGAAGCATCCCTTCGGCCGGCGCGCCGTTCCCCCGTGAAAAGAGCCGAAGGTGGTTTCCCACCTGTGTCGCCCCTTCGAGGTTGAGCTCACTTCCGCAAAACGCCGGTACACCTCGAAGCGACCTATAGAAACCTGGTGCATGGAGCAGCGTCACCACGGGCTCCGCGCGGTCCAAGCCTTCGACCAGGAGCACATGTTCCCGTCGCCTGGTGGATCCCGAGCCGAAAGCGATTAGCGTGATCCCCGTCGCTCTCTCGACGGCGACACACGCCTCCAGATCCAGCCGGTACTTCTTGTTACCCCGGAAGTCGTCGAACTGGCGATAACCCGCTTCGCCGGGCGGCAGTGTGATGGCGATCGCGTCTCCCGACAGCGGGTCGATCAACGCCAGAAAGTTGGCATCGTCCTGGATAAGCGCGATGCGCCCGGCAATCCAGGCCAGGCTCGACCCGCCACGGATGTAGGCCGGGCGGTCGAGGGCGAGATCGGCGCCGCCGGTGTAGTGGAGCGTGCGGCGCGAGGAGAGACGGGCAGTGAGCGTCAAGGTTCGCGGGCGCGATGGGCGGGGTTCCCATAGGGTGCGTGAGCGCGCAAAGGCGTTGGTCGATTGCGCATTGAGGCAAGCGCGGTCCTAGCACCCGTAGGGAATCCCGCCCGAGCGTCCGCGGTGAGACCTGTTGAGATCCGCCGCTTCGCTGCGCTCAGCGTGACACCAGCGGTGTGGGCCCGGTCACCCACGTCCGGCCGAATCCGTCCCGTACTTCCACCTTTATATCGCGCGCAGTCCGGGAGACCGGCGCATAGAAGAGGTGAGCGGTCGGCACCGGATCCACCCAACCGCGCCGCTTCGGGAGTTCGGGCCCCGTCATGACGACCGCAGCCGTGGGATCGATGCCGTTCCGGCGCGCCATCGCCCCCTTTCGTTCCCCATCCTCGTACCACACCACGCTCCACGTCGGATCCCAGTCCCAGACGTTGGCGACGAGCTCATTCGGCGCGCCCGGATCGCTCCCGACAGGGTAAACCCGCGCCATCGCCTCCGCGGCCTGGCCGGTGGCCTTGTATCGCCAGCGGAGCTCTTCGCCCCTCGCTTCGAAAACGCCGTAGCCGTTGGGCGAGCCGTCGTAGCAGATCTCGCCGGTCCACCAGGCCCCGCACGCCGCGCCGAGGGTGTGCTCCGCGACCTTGCCGTGCAACCGGTGCTCGCATTCGTGGGTGTGCCCCGAGATCAAATGGCTCCGGTACGGCTCGAGCACCCGCAGAAGCGCCTCGCGATTGGTCACGGTGTTGGACAGCTCCGGACGCGGCCGGCCGTGGCGCTCGAAGAGGGAGCTCCGGAGCGGGATGTGGAGGAACACCACGACCGGGCTCCCCTTCTCCACCCGCGCGAGATCGGCCTCCAGCCATTTCAGCTGGTCGGCGGCGAGATACCCGACGTATCCTCCCTGGTAGTAGAACACGTCGTCGAGCACGACGTAGTGGATGCGGCCACGGTTGAATGAGTAGTGCGTCGGGCCAAAGTGACGGGAGAAGGTCGCGGTCGAATCCTCGTCGGTGGCGGCGTCGAGATCGAGATCGTGATTGCCGACCACCTGGAAGAACGGAACCCCCATCGCGGTCACGGCGCGGATGTAATCGCCATAGAGCTCGAGATGATCGTACATGATGTCACCGTCGGCAACCCCGAACACCGGCAGGTCGCCCAGCGCTTTCACCGTCGCCTGGGCATCGGGAACCGTTTCCTGATGGAAGCGGCTCATCTCGTAGGCATCCTGGGTCTGCGGGTCGGCCAGCACGACGCTCGCATGGGCGTCGTCGCCGCGGCCAAGCGGGGTCAGGGAAAATATCGCGCTCGCCGCTCCCGCGGGCGTTGGGCGAATCGGCTGATAGAGCTGAGAAACTCCGGTCGAGGCGGTGGGGATCGCAAAACCGGCGGGGGGACAGAGAGAGAGGAACTGCTGTCGTCCGTCGCTCACCAGCTCGAAGCGGCCGTCGCGATCGGTCGAGACGACACGAAGCCCGTCGCTGATCCCGGCGTTGGCAATGCCCCGGCCCAACGCCGTCACGCGGCCCCGGATCCGGACCGGTGCGGCTGCTCCGGCGGGCCGGAGCGGGAGAGGAGCGTAAGGATCGGCGCGCAGGGCGCGGGGGAGCGCGACCGCCACGGCTGACGACGCGGCGCCCGCGAGGAACTCCCGCCGCGACCAGCGGCCTGCCGGCATCAAGTCACAGTGATCTGCTTGACCATCCCGTGCGCAATGTGTGGCTTCCCGTCCTTGGAATCGGGAACGAAGCAGATGAGCCCGTAGTCACCCGCGGTGAGATCCACCGTGGTCGTGTTGGCCACGCCGGCCGTCATCGGCGACGCGCCGTTCATGAGCGCGCCCGGGGGCGGTCCCGCGGGCTTCTCGAGCCATGCCGCCATCTGCTGCACCGTCTTGCCCGGCTCGAGCTTCACGAAAACGAGCTCGTGCATCTGGGGACCGGCATCCTCGACCCGGATCACGTGGCGCCCCGCCGTGAGCGGTCCGGTGATGTCGAACGCGTAGTCGCTGAGCTTGACCGTGATGTCCGCCACCGGCATCGCTGCGGTGCTGGTCCCCTGGGTGACCTCCAGGCTCCGCGCCATCCCCTTCATCAGATGAAGCTTCCCATCCGGGGCCGGAATGAAGCATACGATGGTATAACTGCCCGGAGTGAGATCCACCGTCGCCTCGGCGGTGCCGCCCGGCGGCGCGGCATTCGGTCCTCCCAGCACCACCAGATCGGGAGGCGGAGGACCGGCAAGGTCCGCCTTCTTGAAGTCGGCCAGCGGGATCTTGAGGAGCACCACGTGGTGGGCCTCCTTCCCTCCATTCATCAGGTGGAAGGTGGTCACGCCGGACGGGAGCGTGTCCGGCGCCTGGAATGCGTACTCCGTCGCCGTTACGTGAACCATGTTGGGTGCGGCGGGTACGGGAGCCGCCGCCGCCTGCTCGGCCGGTGGTTCCGACTTCGCGCAGGAGGCCAGCAGCAGAGCGGGAAGCATCAGGTGGGGCAATACGCGTGTGCGCATCCGTCAAAATCCTTTGTGTGGGTTGGGCTGCGATAATGGCATGATAGGCGTTGCCGCGCCAGATGGCGGCTTTCCAGCGACTGGAGGGCGGGATAGGATTCCGGAATGAGCCACCGCCCGATCGTCCTGTTGGCCATCCTTGCGAGTCTCACCGCCTGCTCCAGCGGCTCCTCTCCCAAGGGGGTGCTCCAGTCGGTCCGGTCCGCATTCAACCCGCCGCCGCCACCACCCGACACCATTCCGGAAATGCTCGACTACGACGCGGACCTCCAGGTCAACGTGGCGGACATGGCCAGGCTCCCGGATGGCGTCCTCTGGCAGGATGTCTTTCCCGGCGACACTCTCGGCGGGGTGGTGACAGCGGGAGATTCCGTGGAGATCGGCTTCGACGGCTGGCTCCCGAGCGGTACCAAGGTCGACAGCGGATTCGCGGCGCTCAGGGTCGGCACCGGGAGCATTCTCGCGGGGATCGACGTCGCCCTCCCCGGAATGACGCCGGGCGGGAGACGAAAGCTCGTCATCCCGCCCGGTCTGGCCTTCGGCGCGGAGGGGACCGGTGAGATTCCCCCAAACGCGGTGATGGTGTACGACGTGGAGCTGCGGCGGATCATCCGCTAGGCTCAGCGCCCCCGGTCCTTGAATCGGGTCTTGGCGCGCGTTTCGGCTTCCGCGGCGGCTTTGCGGAGCATCTTTTCAGGGGTGACGGGGTTCGCCCCCAGGCGGGGCTGGCCCATCTTGAGCACCACCTGCCCTTCCTCGATCGCCACCGTCACCGGCCGCCCCCCGCGCACTTCGTAGACGCCCAACACCTCTTCGCCCACGGTCGCCCCGGGTTTGACCCGTTCCTTCAGCGTGTCCCGGTCAGCGAGCCCCTCGACGGAGAGGAACCGGAGCCCGCTGGCGCTCTGCAACCGGACCAGCACGGCGAACCGGGCGCCGGAGAGGTTGCGCACCGACCGGAGCTCCGTGCTCTCGGCGAGCTCGCGCGCCCAGCGAAGGGCTTCGTGCTCCTGAGCCGTATATTGCGGAGCTCCGGTCTCGGGCCGGTCGGGCGATGCGGACTTGACAGACTTGCCTTTGCGCTCCTGTTGAGCGCGAAGTCGTTTGAGATATTCTGGTTCCTGGCTCACACGCACACTCCAGTGGATCGCTGCTCTCAGGGGCCCTCAGGATAGGCGCAAGATACCGCCCCGGAAAGCCTGGTGCGCTGCCACCCCTTAGCGGACCAGGTGCAACTTGTCTTGCCGCTTGAGCGCCCAGCGCGGGCGGCCATCCGGTCCGACAAAGAAGTCTTCCTCCATGGCCATCCGCACCTGCTGTCCCCCCCACTCCGGCACGGCGGTCGTGGCCTGCAGCTCGCTGGAGTACCACATCCCGGGGATGACCTTGTGGTCTCCCCGTCCGGGCACGCCCTCCTGATAATCCCACAACCCGATCAGCGGGCCCGCACCGTGCCCATGCATCCCGATCGGATGGCTGTAGATGGTGCCGTCGAACCCCTCCCGGCGCATCTTGGCGAGCGACGCTGCCAGAATTTCGTTTCCCGAAAGCCCTCCGCGGAGCTCCTCGAATAGGATGTCCTGGAGACGGTTTGCGTTCGACAGCGCTTTGCGGAGACCGGATGGCGCCTCGGTCTCGCCGGGGAGAAGTACGTAGGCGTTGTGCTGGGTGTCGGTGTTGAGCCGGAGTGCCGTGATGCCCACATCGCAGTGGAGTACGTCGCCGCGCTGAATCACCGGATCAGGACCGAGCTGCTCTGCGGTCACGCCGCGGCGCTGCACCTCGATGGACGGCTGGAACCAGGTGCCGAGACCGAGATCGTTGATCCGCTGCCGCCAAAACCAGACGAGGTCACTCGTGCGGGTGGTGCCCGGCGTGATGGTCTTGCCGGAGAACATCTCTTCGATGGTGTTCCACACGAGCTGGGTGAGGCGAGCGTAGAACGCCTCCTCTTCCGGGAGGCGGCTGGCGATGAGGTCGACGGCGAGACCTTCGGCCGGCCGGAAACGGCGAGTCCATTCGGGCCCCAGCGCCTCGCTCATACCCTCGAGCTCGCCGGAGGACAATCCATCGGAAAACGCGAAGGTGCGCGACTTATCGATGCCGATCACCTTCGGATCCCGCTCTTCCAGCACCTTCCTGAGCACCTGCCACTGCTCGTCGCCCCAGAGCTCGGCTTGCCGGCCGGCCACTCCGGCGGTGCCGGAGACCGGCTTGGTGCTGCGAACCGCCTGGTAGATCCCGCCCTGCGACGATCCGCCCAGCGCGATCCGCTCGACCCCTTTGTCGGGGCCGCGGTCATGGAATACGTAGATCGTCCGGCGGCGGGCTGCGAAGGTGGTGGGGGAGACCAGCGAGCTGAAGACCGGGTCCTCGTTGTACTCCCGCATCGGGATGACCCAGAGGTCAATCCCGTATTTCCGCATGAGCGGCGGCAGGAGCGTCGTGATCCTCTTCTCCAGCCACTGCTGCTGCAGATCGGCTTGTTCCCGCAGTGTGCCGAAGGGGCGCTCGGGCCCCTGAGCCGGGAGCGGCGCCGCGAGGAAGGCCACGACCCCGGTCGTTGCGAGGCGGCGGAGCCGCCAAAGCAGTCTCCTCATCAGAACGGCGCGTACGCCGGCGGAGTGACGCCATTGAGGCGGAGATACGGCACCGTCTGGCCGAGGGTCCAGGAGAAGTGATCCAGCAGCAGCAAGAGGGCGCGGTGCCGCGGCAGCTTGTTGCCGAAGATGTTCACTTCCTTCACCATGTCCGCATCGCTCACAGCGCCGATCATCTCGATGGCGTGATCCATCGAGCGGCCGGCGTACTCTTTGAGCGCCGCCTTGTTGCGGCGGTAGACGGCAGAATCACCCAGGACCGGAAGTCCTTGCATGCCGCCGGTGATGATCATATGCGCGACGAATGCGTCGCTTCCCGCCGCATGCTCGATCTGCTCCGCGAAGGTCCGGACGCCCGGCGTCGGGCGGTAGCCCAGCATCGAATCGGGCGCGACGTCGATCAGGGTCATCAGGTACTTCTTCTGGGTGCTGATTACCGAGCTCAATGTCGACTTCGCAAGGAATTCCTGCGCCTGTGCCGGGACGGCGGCCAGTGCAAGCAGGACCATTGGTGACAACAGGCGCAGGGAACGCATGGAATCCTCCGGGTGAACAAGCAGGGCGACGGGCGGGAACCGGAGCGGAACTTGGCGCCGGAGCCCGTCCCCGGCAAGCGGGCGGCTTGCGTCGCTTCCGCCGGAGACGGAGATTGCTCGATCGTCCGGCCACTCGTACCGATCCCGCGGAGCATCAGGTGGAACACACCCTCACGGTGACCCAGGACCCCGTTTCCCAGGGCATCGTCGCCGCGATCATCATCGCGGTCTTCGTCCTGCTCGCGATGGAGAAGGCCCACCGCGTGCTGGTGATCTTTTCCGCGGTGGCTCTCCTCTGGCTCATCACGTATTTCACCCCCTGGCACCTGATCACCTTCGAGGCGGCGCACCAGGCGCTCGACCTGAATGTGCTGCTCCTGCTCGCCTCGATGATGGCGGTGGTGGGGGTGCTCAAGACGACCGGGGTGTTCGACTGGGCGGTCGGCCGCCTCCTCGAACGCACCCGGGGCAGGCCCGGAAGTCTCCTCGCGATGGTGGTATGGTTCACCGGCCTGCTCTCGGCGGTCTGCGACAATGTCACCACCGTGATCTTTGCCTACCCGATGGCGATCCGGATGGCGGCGGCCACCGCGATCCGCCCCGCGGCACTCCTGCTCCCCATGGTCATCGCGTCGAATATCGGCGGAACCGCGACCCTCATCGGCGACCCGCCCAATATCCTGATCGGCTCGGGAGCCGGCCTCTCGTTTTTCGATTTCATCGAGAACCTGACGATGCCGATCCTCTGGATGCTGGTGGTCTGCCTCTGGTTCTCCCGGCGCTATTACCGCGCCGAGCTCGCGAGAGCGCGGCCGGCCGCTGTGTCGCTCGACACCGGGGTGATTCAGCACCCGCTGCTGCTGAAATGGAGCCTGGTCATCTCCGCGCTCATCTTCGTGGGTTTCTTCACCCATACCCTCACCGGAATGCCGGTCGCGGTCCCGGCGGCCATCGGCGCCGCGATGATTCTCGTCGCGCAGGACTGGATCATGATGCGCACCCGCCGGCCCACGGAGGGGGAGCGGGTGCACGGCATTCTCCATGTCATCGAGCGGGAGATCGAGTGGCCCACACTCGCCTTTTTCGCCTTCCTCTTCATTGCCGTGGGCGCCGCGGTGGGCACCGGACTCATCGACACGCTGGCCGGAGAACTGGAGCGGTTCATCGGGTGGGGACGGATCAGCTTCGGCCTGTCGGAGACCGGCACGCTGTTGTTCGCCGCGCTGATGGTGCTCTGGGTGAGCGGCTTCCTCTCCGCGCTGATCGACAACATTCCCTACGTCGCGGTCACGATTCCGCTGATTGCCCGCCTCGTCGGCGGCCTCACCGGCGATACCGAGATTCTCTGGTGGGCCTTGTCCCTTGGCGCCTGCCTAGGCGGCAACGGCACCGCGATCGGCGCGTCGGCGAATGTCACCGTGATCGGACTGGCCGACAAATCGGGACACCATATCTCGTTCCGGGAATTCACCCGGTATGGCGCGTCGATGGCCGCGATCACTCTGGTGATCTCCTCGGCCTTCATCGCGGCGCATCTCTATGTGGGGAAGATTCCGACGCTGCTCGGGGGGAGCGCGGCGCTCGCGGGGTACTTTGTCCTGAAAGGGATCCGCGCGAAAACGTCAACGGTCAACGGTCAACAGTGAACGGGAACTGCCGGTCACCCTGAGCGAAGCGAAGGGTCTCACCCCCGGGCTTGAGTGGGACTCGCCCAGCTAACACCAGGCAGGTCCCGCTCACTGCTCACCGCTCACCATTAACCGTTCACCAATCACTGGTCACTGGTCACTGGTCACGCAGTTCCTCTCCCCATTGCCTGGAGATAGGCCCTGTCCCACGCCGCCGGCACGCTCTCCCGCGGGGAGTACGGGCCCGGCTGGTAGCGGCTCGACCGGATCCCGGCGTGGCTCTCTTCGGTAATCCGCCAATCCTGCCGATTGGTCACATCCCAGAAATCAATCGCGTCCTGCGGATTGAAGCTCGGGTGCCCGAAGGAATCCGGGTGGAACATCC
>CAYTMW010000039.1:19790-28777 GCA_964439025.1 uncultured Gemmatimonas sp.
ATCGCGTCCTGCGGATTGAAGCTCGGGTGCCCGAAGGAATCCGGGTGGAACATCCACTCGCTCTCGACCCGGGTCTCGGTGGCCGACACCGGCCAGAGCATGTAGTAGTTCACATAGTCGGGCTGAATGCTGAGAAGCATGTTGGGCTGGAACGAGTAATAGAAGGCGCGGCGCCGGTCTTCTTCGGAGAGCGCCGCGATCGGAAGACCCGCCGCGCCGCCGGTCATCGTCACGCTCACCGCCGGCTCCGAGATCACCATGTAGCCGCCCAGGAACGGTCCCTCGGCCAGATCATTGGCGCCGCTCTGATAGGGCATCCGCGCGGAGAGCTCCGGGTGAATCACCGGACAATGCAGGCATTCGTTGTAGTTCTGGAACACCAGCTTCCAGTTGGTGCGCACGTCGTAGGAGACCCGGTGACCCACCTTGAGATTCGAGAGGCCGAATCGGGAAAAGCGGCCGATCAGCGGGCCGTGCGACTGCACGAACGGCACCGGCTCGCGCGCCAGATTCACGAACAGAAACCCTTCCCACTCGGTAACCGCGGCCTGATGCAGCGGATAGTCGGCCTTTTTGAAGCCGGTCACCTCGCCCATGTGGGGCGCGCCGATGAGCCTGCCATCGGTGGCGTAGGTCCAGGCGTGGTACTGGCACTGAATCGTCTCGGAGAAGTGGCCCGACTCCTGGGAGCAGAGCCGGGTCCCGCGATGCCGGCAGACGTTGAAGAAGGCGCGCAACGTCCCACTTCGGTCCCGAAGAAAGATCAGGCTCTCGCCCGCGATCACCCGGACGAAGTAGTCGCCCGGCGCAGCGAGCCGGTCGGTGCGGCCGACGCAGATCCAGTCCCGGGCAAAAAGCCGCTCGCGCTCTTCCTCGAAAATCGCAGCCGAGTTGTAATACTCGCCGGGGAGGGTGCGGGCGCCCTGTTTGAACGAGCCGGTCGTGTGTACAAACGTCGTCATCGCTGTCCTCCACGTCTTTCACGCCTGTTGCGAAGCACCTGGCGGGCGGCGAGCCAGCCCGGCCCACCGGCGATCCCGCTCCCCGGATGAGTCCCCGCGCCGCAAAGATAAAGACCCTGGAGCGGTGTCTGGTAGCGCGACGCGCCGGGAACCGGGCGCATGAACAGAATCTGGTCGAGCGTCATCTCGCCCTGCGTGGTCGCACCTTCGGTCAGGCCGTAGCTCGCTTCGATGTCCGGTGGCGCGCTCACCACGAGGTCCCCCACCGTGCGCGAGAAACCCGGCGCCACACATTCGATCCCCGCGGTGACGGCGCTGCCGAGCAGCTGCCGCCGCTCCGCGGTCCAGTCCCCCTCGGCGAGGCGGTACGGCGCCCACTGCGCCGTCGCGACCATGACGTGCTTCCCCGCCGGAGCCAGCCCCGGCCAGCGGAGCGATGGGATCCGCACCTCGATGTGGGGCCGCTCGGAAATCCTTCCGTACTTGGCGGCGTCGGCGGCACGCTCGATCTGGTCGAGCGTCGGCGAGAGCGTGAGAACCCCGCGCAGCGTGTCGGCCGGCTCCGGCAGGCCGGGAAACTCCGGAAGCGTATCCAGGGCATAGAGCACCCGAGCCGAGCTGCCCCGGAATTTGATATTGCGAACCGCGAGAAGGAACTCCGGATCGAGCCACACCGGGTCCACCATGCCGAGGAGGGTGCGCGCGGGGTCAGCGCTGGAGAGCACCGTCCCGGCAGCGATCGTCTCTCCGCTCGTGAGAATCACACCGGTGGCACGGTCGGCGGCGGCGGCGATGCCGCTCACCTGTGCCCCGCACCGGACGGTGACACCGAGCCGTCGTGCGACATCCGCCATCGCGTCGGCCAACGCCCCGGGGCCCGCTTTCCAGTAGCCGCGCCCGCGGATCGCGCCGGCCCGGGCTCCGACATGATGGTGCAGCATGATGAACGCGGTCCCGCCGGAGCGCGGCCCCTGCCGAATCTCCGACGTTCCGGTCGCGCCGATTGCCGCCTTGAGCGGCTCGCAGGCGAGGTTGTCGTCCAGATATTCCTGCACCGACATCGGCATGACGCGGAGCAGCTCGATCATCCCGGCGCGTCCGAGGCCACGGAGCTTCCGCGCCACGCCGAGGAGCGGGAGCAGGTCACGCAGCGCGGTGGAATCGATGTCCGGCGGCGGGAGGACATAGAGCGACTCGAGAAAAGCGGTGAGACTCCCGAGCCGGGCGGCAAATGCAGGCCAGCGGTCCGCATCGGCGGGGGAATGGCGGCGAATGGCCTGCGCAGCCTTTGCGATATCAGTCGGGAGCGCGAGCCACTCCCGCTCCCCCGCGGGCACGGCGACCGGGGCGTTCGGAATCACCCGCGCGAGTGCACCGAGTCCGAGCTCCCGGGCGACGGGGGGAGGCAGCCAACCGGCGTCGAGCCCGAGCGGAGCCGCGCGGAACCCCGGCGAGAACACCGCGGGACTCCCCTGCCCGCCGATATTGTCGCTCCGCTCCACGACCAGCACCTTGTCGCCGGCTTGTGCCAGGGTGGCGGCGGCGGCGAGCCCGTTCACACCGGCGCCGATGACAATCGTGTCGTAGCTCATCCGCCGCGCTTCCCCAGGATCTCGAGCGCGGCCAGCCGCCCGGAGGCGCCCATGATGCCCCCGCCCGGATGGGTTCCGGCGCCGCATTGCCAGTAACCCTCGATCGGAGTCCGGTAGTCGGCCCAGCCGGCAACCGGTCGGAGGAAAAAGAGCTGGTGCAGCGCGAGCTCGCCCGAGAAAATGTTGCCCTCGGTGAGGCCCGTCGTGCGCTCGATGTCCATCGGTGTGAGCACCTGGCGGCCGAGGATCGCACCCCTGATGTTGGGCGCGTACCGGCAGAGCGTGTTCACCACCGCATCGCCGAACGCCTCACGGCGCGCGTCGGTCCACCCTCCGGTCAGGTTGTGCGGTGCGTACTGAACGAAGATGCTCATGACATGCTTCCCGGGCGGCGCCATGCCGGGGTCGATCATCGACGGGATCACGATGTCCATGTAGGGATTGCGTGAGAACTCGCCGTACTTCGCGTCGTCGTACGCCCGCTCCAGGTACTCGAGGCTCGGGCTGATCGAGAAGGCGCCGCGATGCTGCGGTCCGATCCCCGGCAGACAGGTGAAATTCGGCAGCTCCGAAAGCGCGAGATTCACCTTTCCCGACGACCCGCGAAATTTGAAGCGGCGGATCCCCTCCACGACATCGTCCGGAAGCTGCGAGGGCTCCACCAGCTCCAGGAAGGTGCGGCGGGGATCGAGACCGCTCACAACCACATTCGCGGGGATCTCTTCTCCGCCTTCCAGCACGACACCCATTGCCCGGCCGTTCCGCACCAGCACGCGGTCCACCGCCGCGCCGGTCCGGATCTCGGCGCCCTGCGCGCGCGCGGCCCGCGCGATCGTCTCGCTGATCTCCCCGGTGCCGCCTTTCTGGAATCCCCAGGCGCGAAATGCGCCGTCAATTTCCCCCATGTAATGGTGCAGGAGGACATACGCGGTTCCCAGCGAGCGGGGCCCCAGAAAGGTTCCGATGATGCCGCTGGCCGACTTGGTGGCCTTGAGCGGGTCGAATTCGAACCACTCATCGAGGTAATCCGCCGAGCTCATGGTCATGAGCTTGTACAGCGCGTGGAAGCGCTCCGCCCCAAGGGAGCGGAAGTGCCCTCCGAATTTCAGCATCCCGCGCAGATCCGAGGGCGCGAGCGAGGTCGGGTCCGGCGGCACCATGCTCAGGATCGGTCGGACCGCCATCGCCATGTGGTGCATCAGGCGCCCGAACAGCGTCGCGGCTTCCGCGTCCCTCGGAGAATGGCGGGCCAGCTCCCGGCGGGTCTGATCGGGATCGGCCCAGCTCCCGAGGTAGTCGCCATTCTCGAGCGGCACGACGGTGCTCTCAAGCGGCAGGATCTGCAGTCCGTGGCGGGGGAGCTCGAGATCCCGGATGATCTCGGGGCGGAGCAGGCTGACCACGTAGGAAAAAACGGAAAACTTGAAGCCCGGGAAGATTTCTTCGGTCACCGCGGCGCCGCCGACGAGCGGGCGACGCTCCAGCACGAGCGTCTTCCGCCCCCCGCGCGCGAGATAGGCGGCGGTGACGAGGCCGTTGTGCCCGCCGCCGATGACGATGCAGTCGAAGCGAGGAGTCAGCTCTTTTTCCTCTCGGGATTGAAAAACGGCAATTCCGTCACCCGCGCCGCCGCCTGCAGCCGCTGGTGCTCCACGGTGACCTCGAGCCGCACGTCGGTGCCGGGCGCGAAATGCGGAGCCTGGAGGTGCGCGAGGGCCAGGTATTGCTTCAGCAGCGGCGACCAGCAACCGCTCGACGCGTAGCCGATCTGAGCGCCGGCACGGTACACCGGGGTGCTGACCCGCCATGCCGCCGTGGGCAGCTGCGGCGGAAGGCCGGCCTTCGCGTAGAGCGATTCCAGCGAAACCCAGTCCACCGCCAGTCCGACGAAGCGCCACGCGGGACCGCGCGCCCGCTCCGCCCGGAGCATCGCGCGTCCGTTGTAGGGTCCCTTTTCGGCTGGGACCGTCCAGTCGAGACCCAGCTCGAAGGGGGAGGACTTCTGCGCTTCGATCAGCGCGTGATGGGACGAGTGGTAGTCGACATCGAGCATAATCAAGCCGGCTTCGATGCGCGCCATGTCGAGCGCCCAGATTCCGGCGGGGGTGATGCCGTACGGCGTGCCGGCCTCGATCAACGCGTCCCAGACGGGGATCGCATCCTCGGCCGCAACCCAGATTTCGTAGCCGAGGTCCCCGGTGTAGCCGGTACGCGAGACGGTGACCGGTACACCACGAATGGTCGTTTCGACCAGGCGGAAGTATTTGAGGGTTGAGAAATCCGCTGGGCTCACCTGTTGGAGAATCGCGCGCGACAAGGGACCCTGGAGCGCGAGGGCGCCCAGCCGGGCGGAAACCTCCTGGATT
The DNA here is from genome assembly GCA_964439025.1 of uncultured Gemmatimonas sp. Taxonomy (GTDB): domain Bacteria; phylum Gemmatimonadota; class Gemmatimonadetes; order Gemmatimonadales; family GWC2-71-9; genus JABFSM01. The sequence goes on from CAYTMW010000039.1 coordinate 24,711, forward strand.
TGGACGTCCATCCCCGCACCGTTGAGCGTGAGCCACCGCAGATTCGGCTCCGCACTCGTCAGGCGATACAGCCCGTCGCTGAGCCGGCTCACCGTGCCGTCGTCGATCACTTTACCGTGCCGGTCGCACCACGACGTATAAAGCACCTGGCCGACCCGGCATTTTGTGATATCGCGGGTCACCATCCGGTCGAGCATCCGGGCGGCATCGGGACCGGAGATCAGATACTTGTACAGCGGGGACACGTCCAGGAGCGCCGCGGAATTGCGGATCGCGGCGTACTCCCGGTCGTGCACCAGCTCGTAGGCGCTGGCCACCGCGTGGCCGGACCAGCGCCGCCAGGCCTGGCCCTGGACGAGCGGGGCAGTGCGCGCATGAAATGGAGTGGTCTTGAGCACGGTGCCCGATTCTAGTCGGTAGACGGAGGAGCCGGGAGGGCCCGCCCGGTTTTTTCGGGGTTTCCACGGTGGACAGCGGCCTGCCGGTGGACTATTTTTTGAGCTTCATGCGCGCTCCACTCATTCTCGCGGCCCTCTCCACGGTACTTCTGCTCTGTCCGGTCCCGGGCGGAGTGGCCACGGCCCGCGCGCAGGAAAACTCCCGCTCCCTTGTTCCCCTCCCCAACTCACCCGAAAAGCCCTTCGCAGCCCTTTCGCGCACCCTGCTTGGCGGCCGCGATTCGCTGGTGCGCCTGACCAGACAGCAGGTGGGTCTCAAGTACACGCTCGGCGCGGTCAAGCCGGGCTTGGCCTTCGACTGCAGCGGCCTGGTGAAATGGGTGATGGCGGCGTTCGACCTGCATCTCCCCCGCACCGCCGCCGAACAGGCTCGCCTCGGCATCGAAGTCCCGAAAGACACGACTCAGCTCCTCCCGGGTGATCTGCTCTTCTTCGGCCGTGGCAAACGGGTGACCCACATCGGGATTTACGTCGGCGAGGGCAAGTACGTCCACGCTGCCAATCGCCGGAAGGGCGTCATCGAGAGCGATGTCTCTCCTTCCAACTCGCGCTGGTGGAAGGGCGCGCGGCGGGTCATCATGGAGGACAGTCTATCGGCGATGGTCCGGACTGGGAGCTAGGGGTTGGGAGTTGGAAGTTGGGGGTTGGGGACTGAAGACTGAAGGCTCACAGCTGCTGCCGGTTGCCTGTTGCCTGTTGCCTGCTTTACCAATACTCCCACCTCTCCCGCGTCAGCACATACACCGACAAACAGGCGTTGGTGACCGCGTGGGCGAGGATGAGATCGCCCAGACTCCGGGTCCGCCGCATCCAGAAGTTATAGAGCAACCCCGCCGCCAGACCGACATCCCACATTGCCCCATGCTCGCTCGCGAAGAGCAGCGCGGTGAGCAGAAAGGAAGCCGTGGTAAACCGTCCCAGCGGGACCTCCCGAAAGTCGTCCATGTGATCGATCCAGCGGGGAAGCCAGGCCCGCCAGAACAGCTCCTCCACGATGGGTACGAGAATGGCCGCCCGAGCGAAGCGGAGCGCCAGGACGAATCCGTCGTTTCTCGCTGCTTCCGGGAGGGTTCCCTCGACTCTTCCGGTAAACCCGTTGGTGAAAAACCAGGAGCTCCGGAATTCGGGGAGCAGAACATCCGGAGCGATCCAGAGCGCGAAGACCCCGACCCCGAGCGCGGCGCTCGTAGCCCAGTGCCGCACCCGGAGGGAAATGACGTGACGGGAAAACACCAGCAGGACGAGGGTGACCAGCCCGACCCGAAGCACGGCCTCGGTGCGGAGCCCGAGCGGAAGCCTGGGCCCCACGAGCAGCAGGAGCATGAACGCCGCGAACGGCGCGACGTAGGGGAGCGAGGGGTAGCGCTCGGTGAGGCGCATAAGAGACGCCAACGGCTCACCGCTACCCGCTACCTGTCGTTGGCGGGTAGCGGTGAGCCGTTAGCGATCAGAACGTGTAACTGATCTTCGTGAGGAGGAACCTCCCCAGATTCGGCACCCCGACGAACGTGGAATAGTGCTTGTTGAACAGGTTCTGCACGTTGACCGACAGCAGCATGTTGCGGGCGCCGATCGGTGGCTTCCAGGTTCCCTGGAGATCGAGGACCCCGTAGGAGTCGGTAGGCAGGAGGCGGTTCGGGTCATCCGGATCGGGAGCGCTGACATAGACCCCGGAGCTGACCGGAAAGCCTTTTAAGGCGCGGAAGCGGGTCTCGGCGCTCCACCCGTTGGGATCGTCCCGCCAGCCCACCGTGAGCGAGCCCTTGCTCTTGGAGGCATTCAAGGCGATGGCGGTCGGTCCGTCCACTTCAGTCTTCGAGAAAAAGTCCTTGTTGACGAAGGAGTAGCTCCCCGCCAGCGTGAGATGGCTCCCCACGACGAAGTCCATCGCGACGTCCGCTCCCCAGAGATCCACCTCACCGAAGTTGCGGTAGGTAAGGAAGATGTCGGGCCGCGCCGCGAGCGGCGAATTCGTCGGCACCACCGTCCCGAGCGGCACGCCGGTGGTCGCGAGGGTGGTCGCTGCGGAACGCCCCGCCATGGCGGTGCCGAGTGCGGTCGCGTTTGCCGCGGCATTGGGCACTTGAGCCTGGGTAAAGAGTCCGGTCAAATACGCGACAGTCGTGGCGGAGTCGAGGAAGACCGTGGGTGACTCGACGATCAGGGGCCCGGTGAAGTTCCGCTTGTGCTCGTACCAGGCGTCGGCCGAGATCTGGAAGCGGCCGCCGATCAGCGCCTTGTATCCCACCTCGACCTGGTGATTGATCGTGGGCTTGAGCCGGGCAATGTCCCGAACCTGATCGGCGGGGGTATCCACGAACTGCCGGGTCGTCGGGTTCAGGAGGCGGAGCTGGGTACCAACCTGGGTGGTCGGCGGATTGGCCTGCATCAGCGGACACAGCGGCCCCGCCGACGAACAGACCGCTCCCACCGCGACCTGCCAGAGCGCCACCGCATTGGCTGGAAGAAGCTCTGGTGTATTGGGCGGCAGCAGCGGCTGGAACGGCGTCCGCATGCAGAGGCCGCCACCGACGCCGCCCGCACACCCGGCGCCGACCTTGAACTGGAAGCCATCCTTGGGCACCCCCAGGGCGCGAACGTCGTAGCGCAGCCCCCCGCCGAGCGGAATCTGCGCCCCCACGATGTCGAGGAAGAGGTTGTTGTTGCTCGGCGTCGAGAAGGCGCGGTTGAAGGTGACCCGGAAGGCCTGGTTCTCACTCGGCTTGAAGACCAGCGCGGCCCGCGGCGACCAGACCGAGGACTCGAGCCGGCTGTGCTTGTCGAGACGAATCGCGGCAACGAAATCGAGCTTGGAGCCAAGGCGCGTCACGCTGTGGATGTAACCGCCCACCTCCTTGATGTCGTCGTCGCTCTCGTTCGATCCGTTGATCGTGCCGCCGGTTCGGGCGTCGGTAAAGACGTAGTCGGCGCCGTAAAGAAGTGTCGTCTTCCCCGAGAACAGGTCCAGTCCATGTTGAAACTGCGCCGACCAGACCCGGGAGCTGTCCTGGATGGGATTGCCGTCCGCCAGTAGGAAGGTACGACCCGCGTTGCTGAAATTGCCGAAGCCCTGCACGAAGAGCCGCTTGTGCCGGACCCGGAGCTGGGCCGCCGAGTACTTCCAGCCCCGCGCCTGCCCCGCGCCGATGCCGGTGTACTCGATCAGGTTCTTGGCGTTGGTGAGGCCGTAGGTGCCGATGATCTCGGTGTTCAGGTCGGGGCGGAAGTCCACCCGCGCCTCGCCACCATATTGCTCGAGGTTGAAGTCCCGGCAGCCGGTCGTGGCGTTGCAGAGGCCCGCAGGAATGTTGAGGCCGGGCTCCTGAACATCGAGATTGGCCGGCTCCCGCGCATCCCGTTCCTGCCACTCGGTGCCCTTGAGGTAGCTGCCCGAAACCTTGAAGGCGACCTTGGAGCCGAGCTTCATCGCATGCCGCCCGGTGATCCGCCAGAGGCCTTCGGCGCCGTCGAGGGAGGGGAACGTGGGGCTGCTGCACCTCGCGTCGTTGCACACCCGGTCGGTGGACCCCGCTCGCACGCCCCCCTCGAGCGTGAGCGTGGTCCCCGTGGAGGTGAACGGCGAGCGGGTGATGATGTTGAGCACCCCGT
>CAYTMW010000040.1:0-24434 GCA_964439025.1 uncultured Gemmatimonas sp.
GCAGAGCCACTGGTCGGATTTGAACCGACGACCGCTCGATTACGAATCGAGAGCTCTACCCCTGAGCTACAGTGGCGTTGTCATGCCCTGGCGCGGATTCGAACCGCGACGCCTTACGGCACTACCCCCTCAAGATAGCGTGTCTACCAGTTTCACCACCAGGGCGCGTGCAACAGAATAGTGGCGAACAGGTTAGGGGTCAACGGCGGGGGGCCGGTCAGCGTACTTCTTGCCAGAGTCCGCGAACATCACCAAGATGTGTTGGTGACACCGGCGATCCCCCGCGAAGCAGAGCCGAGGACCATGAAGATTTATGCCATTCTGATGACGCTGGCGTCCGCCGGCTCCGCATCCGGCCAGGCCAGAGACTCGGTCCGGGCCGATACGGTCGCCCGCATCCCTGAACTCGAGGTGCGCGCCGTCAAGCCTTTGCTCACCGTCGGCGGCGCGAGCGGTGTGCGCCTCTGGATCGATTCGCTGCGTCTCCCGCCCGCACCCAGCCTCGAGTACGTCCTTCGCCAGATGCCGCTGCTCCACGTCCGCCGCAATTCCCGCGGCGAAGCGGAGATCTCGGCGCGTGGATCGGAGTCCCGGCAGGTCGCCGTCCTGATGGACGGGGTGCCGCTCACCCTCGCCTGGGACGCCCGGGCCGACGTTTCGGTGATTCCGTCGAGCGGATTTCAGGAAATCAGTTTCATCCGCGGTCTCTCGTCGATGCTGTACGGCCCCAACGTGCTCGGGGGCATCGTCGAGGTCAGTGTGGGTCAGACCAGCTACCGGCCGACCTCCCCCCGCGCGGAATTCGCGAGCGGCGTGGATCACGTCGGCGGGTTCGGCGGCCGGGCGAATGTGTCGATTCCCATGATCCGGGGAGGGAGCCACTGGCTCCTGCGTGCCGGAGGGAGCTTCCAGGATTCTCCCGGTCTCCCGCTCGCCGGGGGCGTGAGCGAGCCGGCGCCCGCGGGGAACAATCTCCGGGTGAACACCGATTCGCGGAGCCTCGACGGGTTTGCGGCCCTCCGGTACGAGGGGAGCGGGGGGGGGTGGGTTTCCCTCGCCGGCTCCTCGTTCACAGCGGAGCGGGGCATCGCCGCGGAGCTGGGCTATGACGACGCGCGCTTCTGGAGGTATCCCCATGTCTCCCGCACCGTGGCGGTTCTTTCCGGCGGGACCGGCCAGCAACCTTCGCCCCTTGGGGGCCGGAGTGATGTCGAGGCGAGCTTCGGCCTGGATCTTGGACGCAGCGAGATCGACGCATACACGTCGCGGACGTACACCCAGCTCGACGGCTTCGAAGACGGGAAAGACCGCACCCTGACGCTTCGGCTCCTGACCGATCAGACACTCGGGAGCCGGGGCGACCTGCGCGCGGCATTTACTCTCGCCGACATCCGGCACGATGAGTTCCTCCCCGAGGGAGACGCGCGCTACCGTCAGCGGCTCTGGAGCATCGGCGGAGAAAGCGTCTGGCGGCTGGTGGAAAACCGCGGCGCACTCAACGCCCTCCGGCTGAGTGTCGGTGGCGCCTATGATGTGGGCCAGACGCCGGAGTCCGGCGGCCGCGAGCCGCTCGGCACGCTCTCCGGGTGGGGCGCGCGACTCGGAATGACCGCCGTCCTCGCGGACGGCCGGGTGCTCGCCCACGGTGGCGTCAGCAGGCGCGGACGCTTCCCAGCCCTGCGGGAGCTCTATTCCGGCGCGCTCGATCGGTTCGCGCCCAACCCCGATCTCAAACCGGAGCATCTCATCGCGCTCGAGGGGGGAGCTACGCTGAGGTTCGGGCAGGGGACCGAGGTGCAGGCGGTCGGATTTCGTCACCAGATGAACGATGCCGTCGTCCGGATCACGCTCCCCGACCAGCGATTCATGCGGGTGAATCGCAACCGGCTCACGAGTACCGGCGTCGAGCTTCTCGCGTCCACGACGATCGGCGGCCTGGCCCTCGCCGGCGATCTCACGCTGCAGTCGGTCGCCCTCACCGACACGGAGGCCGGCAGCACCAGCAGGCCGGAGAACCTTCCCGAGCTCGTCGGCGGGGCAACGGCGCGGTTTCCACTCCCTCTCGGGGCGCGGGGCGGCTTGCAGGCCCGCTACACGGGCAGCCAGTTCTGCATCGATCCGGCGACCGGTGATGATGCACGGCTCGCCTCAGGTGTGGTGGTCGGCGCGGACGTCTCCCGGGAATGGCGGATCCGTTCGACGGGGCGCGGCTGGCTCTCCCGGCTGGAGGCCCAGCTCACGGTAGACAACGCGGGGAACGCTACACTCTACGACCAGTGCCGCCTCCCGGAGTCGGGTCGTCTCGCCCGGGTCCAATTCCGGCTATACTGAAGCCCCCGATGCGAGCACCGACCGGTCTCGTGGCGTCCGAATCGGGGTTGCAGGTCAACACTACGAGACCGAGATTCGTATCAGTTGCGCCGTCGCCGGATTCAGCATCCAACCACAACTTGTGAGAGCATCATGAGACGTTTCCCACCCCTTGCCCGGGGCGCGTGGATCGCTTCCTTCGCTTTTCTCAGCTTGGCGGCGAGTCTGCCGGCCCAGCTCCCCACCGCCAGCGTGGACAGCGCACTGCTCGCCGGGCTCCGGTGGCGGAACATCGGCCCCGCCAACATGAGCGGCCGGATCGCGGATATCGAAGGCATTCCGAGCCCCTCCCGCACCTTTTACGTGGCGACGGCGGCCGGCGGTATCTGGAAGACCACGAACGCGGGAACGACGTTCCAGCTCGTCTTCGGGGAAAATCAGCCGGTGATCTCGATGGGCGATATCGCCATCGCCCCCTCGGACACCAACACCGTCTGGGCCGGCAGCGGCGAGCCGAACTCGCGCAACTCGATCTCGCCGGGCGGCGGGATCTTCAAGTCCACCGACGGCGGTCGGACCTGGAAGATGATGGGCCTGGAAAAGACCCAGGCGATCGGCCGCGTGGTGGTCCACCCCACCAACCCGAACATCGTCTATGTAGCAGCCCTTGGGGCGCCGTGGAACCCTAACCCGGAGCGGGGTCTCTACAAGACCACCGACGGGGGCCAGACCTGGACGCTGAACAAGTTCATCAGCGACAAGGCCGGTTTCGTGGATGTCGAGATGGATCCCTCGAATCCCGAGGTTTTGTACGCCACGAGCTGGGAGCGGCAGCGGGGCCCGTACTTCCTGCAGAGCGGCGGCCCAGGCAGCGCGCTCTGGAAGACCACCGACGGCGGCGCCACCTGGACCGAGATCACGGGAGGCGGATTCCCCGAGACGATGAAGGGGCGCATGGAGGTCGCGGTCGCCAAGACCAATCCGCAGATCGTCTATGCGATGGTCGAAGCCGATACCACGGCCAATCCCAAGCCGACCAAGGGTGCGGCGCGGCAGATCCGGCCCAGCGGGTTGTACCGATCGAACGACGCGGGCAAGACCTGGGCGCGCGTGGCCCCGCAAAACGTGCGGCCCTTCTACTACTCGCAGGTCCGGGTGGACACTCGGGATCCGGAGCGGGTCTATTTCAGCTCCACTCCTCACCTGTTTTCCGCCGACGGCGGCAAGACGGTGCGCTCGTACTCGCAGGGGCTCCACGTGGATACCCATGCGCACTGGATCGACCCGAACGACCCGAATTACCAGGTCGTCGGCAACGACGGCGGCGTCGGCGTGACGTTCGACCGGGGCGGCAACTGGATTTTCGTCAACACGTTCCCCGTCGGTCAATTCTACAACATCAGCTACGACATGGGCGTGCCGTACCGGGTGTGCGGCGGCCTGCAGGACAACGGCTCCTGGTGCGGCCCGAGCCGGCGGCGCTCCGGAATCACCAATTCCCATTGGTACAACATCGGCGGCGGCGACGGGTTCGGCACCCAGCAGGATCAGACCAATCCAAACATCGTCTATGCCACCTCGCAGGGCGGCAACATCCAGCGCCGCAACATTGCCACCGGCGAGCAGGGCGGCCTGGCCAAGCCGCAGTGGCGCGCCCAATACCTCAAGTGGCAAGACTCGATTCTCATCGCGCGGGGCGACACGACGGTCCCCGAGACGCGCGAGATGCGCGCGCGGCTGGCGGATCTCCGGGCCAAGGCCACCCGGGATTCCCTCGACCTTCAGCTGCGGTGGAACTGGAACACGCCGTATTTCCTCTCCCCGCACAATCAGCAGGTCTTCTACGCCGGCGCCAACCGGGTGATGAAGTCGGCGAAGCGGGGCGACGAGATGTATCCCATCTCGCCCGACCTCACCACCATGGACACGATGCGGATCCGGGTGAGCACCCGGGCAACCGGCGGCATCACCCCGGACATCACCCAGGCGGAGACCTACAGCACCATCGTCGCGCTCAACGAGTCGCCGATCCGGCCCGGCATGCTCTTCGCCGGCACCGATGACGGGAACGTCTGGATCACCCGGAACGACGGCGGCACCTGGGAGAATCTGACCGGCCGATTCCCCGGCGTCCCGAAGAACACCTACGCGAGCCGGATCGAGCCGTCCTACGCCGACGCGGCCACGTTCTACATCACCTTCGACAACCATCGCAACGGCGATTACGCGCCCTACGTCTACACCACGAATGACTTCGGGAAGAGCTTCCGCTCTATCTCGAACAACCTGCCCAGCGGCGGGGTCAATTATGTCCACGTGATCCGGGAGGATCCGACCAATCCCAATCTCCTGTTCGTGGGCACCGACATCGGCGCGTATGTGTCGACGGACAAGGGTGCGTCCTGGCGGACCTTCATGACCGGCCTCCCCACGGTGCCGGTCAACGATCTCAAGATCCACCCGCGTGACCGGGAAATCATCGCCGGCACGCACGGGCGCTCGATCTGGATCGCCGACATCGCGCCGCTCCAGCAGCTCACCGAGCAGGCGCTCACGGCTCCGGTGTACCTCTTCCAGCCGAGGACCGCGTGGCAGTTCTTCTCGACCCCCCAGGACGGCCTGGGCGGCGGCGGCGGGTACGGCCACCTGCGGTTCATCTCCAACCCGCCGCCCTACGGCGCCGAGATCGTGTACCGGGTCGCACCGGGGACGACGGGTGGCCGCGCGGCGCGGGTCTCGATCGTGGATGCCACCGGCGACACCATCCGGACCCTCACCGGCTCTTCGGCGGCGGGGCTGCAGCGGGTGTACTGGCCTTTCAACGGGCGGGCCCCCGCGCGGGCGGCGCTGTCGCCGGCGCAGAAGCGCGACAGCGCGGCGCTGATCGGCAGGATCGACCGGGCGGTGGATTCGCTGGTCGCGGCGGGCGGCAGCCGTCCCGGGCTGGATTCCGCCAAGACCCAGCTCATGACGACCGTGGGTGGTGGCGGCGGATTCGGTGGCGGCGGCGGCGGATTCGGCGGCGGCGGTGGCCCCGCGGGCCTTCCCGCGTTCCAGGTCCGCCCCGGTGAAGGCGGTCCGGTCGGCGCGGGCGGCGGCGGCGGTGGCGGCGGCGGACTCGGCGGCAATCCGCTGGTCCAGGCGCTGGGCGGCTTCCAGGCCATCCAGGCACTGACCGGCGGTGGGGGCGGCGGCGGCGGCGGCGGTGGCGGCGGCGGCGGCGGTGCGCCGACGGTCGAGCCGGGAGACTACCTCGTCGTGGTCGAGGTCGGCGGGCAGAAGCTGACGCGGAGACTCCGGGTGGAGCGGGCGACGACGATCTGGTAGTGGCTAGTGGTCAGTGGTCAGTGGTCAGTGATCAAGAACGGAAGAGCCCGCCGGAGTTTTGGCGGGCTGCTTCGTTTTTGCACTGCCCACTGACCCCTGATCACTCATCTTCCCGGCTGAAAGGTGAGCGCCACCCCGATCGTCAACACGCGCTCGCGCAGCGTTCCGAGATTGTCGGGATCGCTGCCGCCCTGACTCGAGGCATGCTGCAGGAAGTTCACCGTCGGTACCAGGAAAAAATTCCGCGCCAGCTTGATCTCATAACCCGCGCCGATCGAATAGGCGAAGCCGGTTTCGCCGGTGCCGAAGCCGCCGGAGATGGAGCTGCCGCTCCGGCTGATGCCGAGACCTCCCTTCGCGAACAGGCCGAGATCGCGAATAGGGAAGACCTGGCCGGTGAGCATTCCACTCACGAGGCTTTCGGTGATGTGCTCGCCGGCTTCGTTAAATTCGTTGACCCAGGCGTTGATTTCGCCGCCGAGCCGCAGGTGTGGGTTGACCGTTCCCCCCGCGGCGAGCCAGAACGATGGCTTGACCTTTTCCTCGCTATAGCCGCCGGGCACCCGGCTGTACCGGAAGCTCTCCCGCCCGGCTCCCAGCCCGAAGGTGAGCCAGGCTCCGTGTCGCTCGTGGCTGCGGGATACGTCGAGCAACCCCCGGCGCCGCTGGGCGGTGGCGTCGGACGCGGGGATGAGCACGACCGCCGCACCGAGCGCCAGCAGGATATTCGTCGTCTTCCTCATGCAGAGCCTCACGGATTGCGTGGTGTGTGTTTGGCGACCGTCCACCGAGGCGGCCGACAGAACGGGAGTTAGCAAGGGATGGGCCGCCCGGCGCGAGCCGTAGTATCTTCTTGTGTGCGGCCTACTTAGCAGACTGGTCCGGCGCACCCTCCGGGTGACCGATGTCCTTTCAAGCAGACAGCGCGGAGCCCCGGTGCGTCGCATCGTTCTCTTCTCGACGACAGTCCTGATCGGTCTCCTCGTCATCTCGCTCGGTTTCTGGCAGCTCCGCCGGCATGCCGAGCGCGCCGAGCGGAACCGGCTCGCCACCCTGGGGCGCTCGCTCCCGCCGCTCATCGGCGATTCGGCCATGACACCGCCGCTCCTGCCGAATCGCCGCGCCATATTGTTGGGGACGCTGGATGAGTCGCGGGAGTTTCTGCTCCGGAATCGTCTGGTGGCGGGAGTGCCCGCCGTCATGGTGATTACCCCGCTCCGGCTCCCGGGAACCGACACCGCCGTGCTGGTGAATCGGGGCTACGTGCCGGCTCCCGACGCGGTGGATCCGGGGCCTGCCTCCTGGTCGGAGCGAGACCGCCGGGTGTTCCGTGGTGCGCTGCTTCCGCTGCCCGACCGGGGCGACGGCACGCCCATCACCCGGAACGGGCGGGAGAGCTGGCACGCCCTCGATCTCCGGATGCTGCGAGCCCGGCTCCCCTACCCCATTGCGGATCTCTACCTGGTCGCCGAGCCCGACAGCGGTTCCAGCGACCACACCGTGCGGGGCACGGTGTACCCGTTCCGGGCAGAATTGCCGCCGATGGATCAGGGGCCGCATCTGAGCTACGCGCTGCAGTGGTTCGGCATTGCGGTAGCAGTCGTTGCATTTGGCATCGTCTTCATTCTCCGCTCCGCGCCAAAAGCGTCAACGGTCAACGGTCAACGGTCACCGGGAGCTCCCCTGTGAATCTTCCTGTCCTCTTCGTCTTCACAGTGATCGCCGTACTACCCGCTGCCGCCCAGGACCCCTTCGAGATCCAGGTATACGAGTACGTCACCACGCCGAAGGGACGCTGGAATCTGGAAACCCATTTCAATTACACCGCCCGGGGGACGACGGTGCACGCCGGCCGGGTCGCGCCGAGCCAGGGGCAGTCCCATCTCACCTTCGAGCTGACGCGGGGCATCACCGAGCTCTTCGAGCTGGCGGGGTATGTTGTCTTCGCCAAGCGGGAAGGGCACAGCCCCGATCTCGTCGGGTGGCGGGTTCGGCCCCGGATCCGGGCGCCGGAGAGCTGGAACCTTCCCGTCAAGCTGAGCCTGAGCACCGAGGTGGCGTTTCCGCGGGATCTGTATGAAGAAGAGGACGTGACACTCGAGGTGCGGCCGATCATCGAGCGGCAATTCGGACGGCTCCTGATCGATCTCAACCCGGTGATCGGTCGCTCCCTCCAGGGGCCGGGGACCGACGCCGGGTGGGACTTCGAACCAGGTGCCCGCGTTGGCCTCACCGTGAGCCGGATCGTGGACGTGAGCGTCGAGTACTACGGATCACTCGGGCCGGTGGGCGACTTTCTCCCGGCTGGTGAGCAGGTCCACCAGTTTTTCGGTGGGGGAGACCTTCAGCTCACGCCGATCGTCGTGCTGAATCTGGGCCTGGGACTGGGGGTGACGGACGCGGGCAACCGAACCGTGCTCAAAGTGCGGCTGGGCTGGATGTTTTGAACGGATTGATCTGCAGCAGCTCGGGGCGGGACAGGAATTCCGGGCATATCGTCCGATCGAACTGGTAGGGGCCGCCGGTTTCGGCGTCGACGAAGGGAAATCCGCGGCAGACGGCGGGATAATACGGCTTGTCGTAGATGGTGCAGGCGTTGTCGCGCAGGAAGACGCAGCGCCCCTTCGAGACGCGGGTGCGCCATTCCCCCCACCGGGTGCGGTAGATCGTGTCGGCGCTATGCGCCGCGGTGACCGCTGCCGCTTCCGCATCGGAAAGCGTCGCCCCGTACGCGCAGCACGCGGATCGATGCGGACAGGGGTAACACGGGAGCGCCGGAAGCGGCGTCGTGTGCATGGCGCAAACCTAATTGGTGGGCGATCTTTTACAGTGTCGCGCCCTTAGCTCAATTGGATAGAGCATCAGACTTCGGATCTGAGGGTTGGGGGTTCGAGCCCCTCAGGGCGCATGGAGTGCTGAGACATGATCGGACACATCACCTGTCCCCATTGCCGGAGCCGATCCGCTCAAGAAATGCCGGAGGACGCGTGTCTGCATTTCTACGAGTGCCCCGCCTGCCGGGTGTTACTACGACCCAAGGCCGGTGATTGCTGCGTCTTCTGCTCCTACGGTGACGTACGATGCCCACCTCGCCAAGAGGCCGGGGACTGATACGATGATGCTTCGCACCGGCTCCCGCGGGTTATATTCGGCACCGCATACATGACCATCCGCAAATACTACGGCGACTCCTACACCGCGAGCTTCCAGGCGAGGGTCATTGAAACCGGTAACGCCGGCGGCGCGCCGCGCGTGGTGCTCGACGAGACCTTTTTCTATCCCACCTCGGGCGGCCAGCCGCACGATACCGGCACGCTCGGATCGGCGCGGGTGCACAACGTGGAGGTCCGCGAGCACGACGGCGCGATCGTCCACCATCTCGACTCGCCGCTTCCCGAAGGACCGGTGGCCGCGAGCCTCGACTGGCCCCGCCGTCTCGACCACATGCAGCAGCATACCGGACAGCACATCCTCTCCCAGGCCTTTCTTCGCCGCGCCGGCGCGCCGACCATCGGGTTCCATCTGGGACAGGAGACGGTATCGATCGACATCGAGACTTCCCGGCTCGACGACTCGGCGGTGGCCGATGCGGAGACGCTCGCGAACGAGATCGTCACCCGGAATCAGGCCGTTCGCGCCTGGTTTCCCCACGACGACGAGCTGGCGAGCCTCGCCCTCCGCCGAACCCCCGATGTGCGGGGCCCGCTCCGCGTGGTGGGCATCGGCGATTTCGATCTCTCCGCCTGTGGCGGCACCCACGTCGCAGCGACGGGAGAGCTCGGCCTCATATCGGTGCTCAAGATCGAGCGGATTACCCGGGGGATGCGGGTTGAGTTTCTCACCGGCGAACGCGCCCGCGCCGACTATGCCAGGAAGCACGCGCTCGTCCGCGAGCTCTCCACGGCGCTCACCTGTTCTCCGTCCGAGATTCCGGCGTCGGTGGCGCGGCTCTCCGGCGCCCTGATCGACGCGCGTCGGCAGGTCGCCGGGCTGGTGGAGCGCGGGCTCGATACCGAGGCCGGCCACCGGCTCGATACCGCGCAGCGCGTGGACGAGTTCCGGGTTGTTACCGCCGCGTGGGAGGGACGAGCCATCGATGAGGTGAAAGGGCTCGCGCTCCGGATGACAACGCTCCCCTGCGTGATCGTCCTGCTCGGAGTGGCCGGCACGCGCACGCAATTGATCTTCGCCCGCTCGGAGGACACTCCCATCGAGCTCAAGCCGGTCTTCGACCGGAGCATGGCCACGCTGGGCGGCGGCAAAGGCGGGGGGACGCGCATCCTCCAGGGCGCCGCGGGACCGTCAACGCTCCAGCGGCTCGAAGCGGTCCTCGCCGAGGCGGCAGGCGAGCTCCGAAATCCCTCCTCATGAAGCAACCCCGGATCCTGGTCGGAGTGGTCGCAGCGGCGGTCGCGATGGCTTTGTCCATCGCGTTCGATCCGTGGGTCTGGCGGCATGTGGCGCTCGACGGTGTGTACGAGAAGGACTGGGGACGGATGATTCGGGTCTCCGGCAGTCTCGTCTTCTGGATTCCCCTCTCCTTCGCCGTCTGGCTGGCCATGCGTCGCGCCGGCGCGCCGCGTCCCGGCCGGGCCTGGCTCCTCTTCTGGGGACCAGCGCTGGCGGGCGGCGTCGGAGAGATCCTGAAGCTGCTGGTACGCCGGGAGCGCCCCGCCTTCGCCGACGGCGAATATGTGTTCCGGGCTTTCGCTGAGCGGACCTGGAGCACCACCGCGATTGGCTTCCCCAGCAGCCACGTCATGGTCGCCTTCGGCGGGGCCGCCGTCCTCTCCCGGCTCTTCCCGGGCACGGCGCCGGTGGCGTACCTTCTGGCGGCGGGGTGTGCCCTCAGCCGGGTTCTTGCGCGCGCCCACTTCGCCAGCGACGTGGTCGGCGCCGCCCTCGCGGGGTGGGCGGTCGGCGCCCTCCTCTGGCGCCGGTTCCCCGCCCCCTCTCACGCCCGGTGATTCACGAGATAAGCAGGCTTCTTCTGTTTTCGCTCTTCTGTCTCGCCGGCTGTGAGGCTGGAAAGCCTCCCGCCCGGCCGGAGGATCTCCGAGGCCCCCGGCTCACCCAGGCGCTGCCACGGCCCGACATCTCGCTGGTGCGCGACGACGGCCGCCCTCTCGACTTCCGCGCTGACACCCGCGGCACCCTGACGTTTCTCTTTTTCGGCTACACCCACTGTCCCGATGTCTGCCCGCTCCACATGGCGAATCTCGCGGCGGCACTGCGGAGGCTGCCCGCAGAGCAGGCCAGGAAGGTCCGCGTGGTCTTCGTGACGACCGATCCCGCGCGCGACACGCCCGAACGGCTCACCAGTTGGCTCGCCAACTTCGACTCGACCTTCATCGGGGCGCGCGGGTCGCCCGAGACGCTCGAAACGGCCCAGCGCTCGCTCGGCATGCCGGTCGCCAGCCGGGACGCCCAGGTTCCAGACAGCGGGGGCTACACCGTCAGTCACGGCGCGCATCTCTGGGCATTCACCCCGGACGATTCGGCGCATGTGGTTTATCCGATGGGGATGGGACGCGAGGATTTCGCGGCGGATCTGTCGCTTCTCCTCCGCATCTGGCCCGGACGATGACCGCGTCTCCCCGATGGGCCATCCTGTGCTGCTGCGCGGTTACGGCCTGCGACCCACCCGAGGCAGACCGGGCCGGCGCAGGAGACATCGCAGTGCTCGGCGGACATGCCTACACGCCGGTCGGCTCCGAAGCGGCGGCCTATCTCTCCCTTCGCAATACCGGCCGCATGGAGGACACGTTGCTCTCGATTAGCTCACCGCTCGCCGACACGGTCACGCTGCATGATTCCCGGCAGGAGGGGGGGGTCGTACGAATGGTGCAGCTCGACCAGCTCGTGATGCCGCCGGGGCTGGTAGCCGAAATGGCGCCGGGCGGGCTCCACCTGATGCTCTCCCGCCTGCGAGTGGCAATGCAGGCGGGGAAAAAGCTGCCCCTCCGCCTCCATTTTGCGCGGGCCGGCATGATCGAAATCGATGTTCCCATCGTCCGGTACGGTGAGACCCACTGAGTTATCTTTCCGGCATGCCCAGCACCGCCCGACTCTCCCTTGTGGCCGCCGGAATGCTTCTCCTGACCGGCATGTTCCACAACCATCTCGTGAAGAGCATCCCGGGTGCGGGCGACAAGCTCGCCGCATCGCCGACGGATGTCCGGCTCTGGTTCAATGAGCGCCCGGAAATTCCCTTCACGAGCGTGACGATCCTCCGCGCCGACAGCACCAAGATCGTGACGATCAAGGCCGTCGCGGCGGCTGATTCGATGGCAGTCGTAGCACCGCTCCCCGCGCCGTTGCCTGCGGGCGCGTACCTCATCGCCTGGCGGACCGCCAGCCGGGACGGCCACGCCATCCGCGGCACGTACGGATTCAGCATCGCTCCGTGACGGAGTCGTACACCCTGCTCGACGCCGCCTATGCGGCGGCTCGGTGGGGGTGGTACCTGACGGTCTTTCTGGTGCTGGGGGCGTCGGGTTACGCCCCCTTTCTTCTTCGGGCCCGCACCGGCCTTGCGACCACCCACCCCGAGCTCGCCGTCGATCTGGCCCGCCGCGCCGCCCGGATCGGCTTTGCCGCGGCCGTCTTCCTTCTTGGCTTCGTCGCGCTCCGCCTTTATCTCCAAGCCAGAACCCTCCTCGATCCCGATGAACCGGTGTCGGCCGAGTTTCTCCGCGCGGTCATCGGGAGCGGGTGGGGACGCGGCTGGCTTCGCCAGGCGGTAATGGCGCTGGTTGCGCTGATCGCATTCGGCGCGGCGGTGCGCGCGTCCCGCTTCGGATGGATGGTGGCCGCGGCGGCGAGCGGAGGGCTCGGACTGGTAGCTGGCATGACGGGACATGCCGGCACCCCCCGCGGCGGAGACCTGGGCGTGCTCCTCAACGCAGCGCATATCTGGGCCGGGGGGTTCTGGCTCGGCGGGCTCGCGGTGATGCTGCTCGCCGGACTTGCCGCCTGCCGGAGCCTTCCTTCGGAAGAGCGCCCACTTCTGGTACGGACTCTCGTGGCCGATTTTTCGCGGCGCGCCCTCGTCTTCGGACCGCTAGCCGTCGGACTCGGCGTTTGGCTCGCGGTCCGCTATCTCGGCTGGAGCTTCCCGCTCCACCTCTTCGAGAGCCGGTACGGGACGGCACTTGCCATCAAGCTCGGCGCGCTCGCAGGCGTGGCAGCGCTCGGCGCCTACAACTGGCGTGTCATCCAGCCGGCGCTCAGGGAACCCGCCGGCGAGACGCGCCTCCGCCAGGCAAGCCTCGTCGAGCTATTGCTCGGAGTGCTCCTGCTCGCCGCCACCGCTGTCCTTGTCGCCCTCCCCCTCCCCGGCGATGAGATGTAGGGGGTGGCCCCTGGGTGGTAGAGCGTGGCCCCGGGGTTGCAATGAAAACGGGGGATGGGAGTTGGGAGTTGTGGATTGGGGTTGTTGGTTCCCCAACCCCCATCTCCCAGCACCCAAACCCCAGCAAGGAGTGCAACATGCGACTGCAAAATCCGACATCCTGCCTGGTTGCGGCGGCGCTCGGCTTGTCTCTTGGAATCCTCCTTCCCCGCGGACTTGAGGCCCAGTTCGGTGTCGCGGTTCGGGGATCTACGCTGGGAATCGGCCTCGAGGCCTCGTACCGGGTAAACCGCAATTTCGGCGTCCGCGCCGGCGGGAATTATTTCGAGTTCTCGAAGGACGCGACGATCGAGAACATCGATTACTCGGCGACTCCGCACTTTGAGAGCGGCACGCTGATTCTCGATCTCTACCCGATGGGCGGATCGCTCCATCTCTCGGGCGGACTTCTCCTCAACCGGAATGAGGGGCGGCTCGTCGCCCGGCTCAACCAGAACATCGAGATCGGCGGTCAGACCTACACGCCGGCCCAGGTTGGCTCGCTGGTCGGCACCGTCGATTTCAAGAAGACCGCGCCGTACCTCGGGCTCGGATTCGCGGGGCGCGGCAGGATTTCGATCCTGTTCGATCTCGGCGTCGGCTTCACCGGCACTCCGCGGGTGGATCTGGTGGGAGTGACGCCGCTCACCGGCGCCGAAAAGGCTGAGTTCGATGCCCGCGTCGCCCAGGAGCTGGCCGAGGTGAGGGCCGATATCGAGAACAAGTCGTACCTCAAGCTGCATCCTGTGGTGTCGGTCGGCGTGAAGGTCGGGTTCTAACGCTGTAACCTGTGACCGGTCACAGGTCACCGGTCACAGGTCACAGGTCACCGGTCACAGTATTTGACACTCCGTTGACACCCCGGCGCCATACTGCCCCGTGCACGACTTCCTC
This sequence comes from uncultured Gemmatimonas sp., assembly GCA_964439025.1. GTDB lineage: Bacteria > Gemmatimonadota > Gemmatimonadetes > Gemmatimonadales > GWC2-71-9 > JABFSM01. Next base: position 13,925 of record CAYTMW010000040.1, read on the forward strand.
GCCTCGACCCGGCGCTGCGCAACCTGCCAGTGGTGGGAAGGGGAGCGCATCGCCGACCGGGCTGGAGGGAGGGTCCACACCCCGCACGATTCGACGGCCGGCCGGTGCCGCTCTCGCGCGAGCTGGTGGAGCCTGCGGCTCAAGCAGGGAGACTCCACCTGCTCATTCTGGGAACCGTGGGAGACGCTGCAGGGACTCCTGTCTGGACGCGCGCGCGATGGACTCGTTATGCTTGGGCCGCCCATGCGAGCCGCCTCCCACGCCCTGCTGATCGAGCCGGTCAATTTCCGCTTCAACCGGGAAACGGAAGCGACCAATGCCTTCCAGACCGCACCCCTTCCGGAGGAAGAGGCGGCCCTCTCCGCCCTCGCGGTGGAGCAGCATCACCAGCTCCGCGACCTCCTGGTCGGCCACGGGGTGACGATCACCCTCACCAAGAGCCTTGCGACAAGTCCCGACGCCCCCTTCTGCAACAACTGGTTTTCGACCCATCCCGCCGACGACCGCGCGCCCGCCACGCTGGTGCTCTATCCGCTGCTGGCGGAGAACCGGCGGATCGAGCGGCGCGGCGACCTCGTCTCGCTGATCCGGCCGGCCTATACACGGGTGGTGGACCTCTCCGCCAACGAGAAAAAGGCGCGCTTCCTGGAGAGCACCGGCAGCCTGGTGCTGGATCACCAGTCACGCGCGGCGTACGCGGCCCTTTCGCCGAGGACCGATCTCTCCCTCGCGAAGGAGTGGGCGGAGGCGCTCGCGTATGACCTGGTGGCATTCACCGCGACGGATCGGGAAGGAATGCCGTTCTACCACACCAACGTGCTGATGTTCGTCGGGCACGGCCTGGCGGGGGTCTGCCTCGAGTCAATCGCGGCGCCGGCGGAGCGAAAGGCCGTCGAAGATCGGCTGCGAAAGGACAGGCGGGAGATTCTGCCACTCACCCAGGAGCAGGCCGCCAATTTCTGCGGGAATTGCCTCGCTTTATCGGCGAGTGACGGGACCCCGCTCTGGGTGATGTCGAGCCAAGCGTACAGGCACTTTTCTCAATCCGATCGCGCGGTGCTCGAAAAGCACGGAAAGATTCTTCACACCGAGCTATCGGCGTTCGAGCGGCTGGGAGGGGGATCGGCTCGGTGTTTGATCGCGGAGCTGTTCTGACTGCCCTACCTCTGGAATCCTCTCCTCAGGTCTGTTGATCCACAGATTTCACAGATTGCACAGAAAACAACGAAGCATTCAAGGCGATTCGGCGCAGTGCTTGATTGCGGCACTGTCTTAGGAGTGGGGTTGGGATTGGGAATTCGATCTGAGGAGTAAGACCATGATCACCCTCAAGTGGACCTCGAGCTTCCGTACGTGGGGCCAGGACCTCACGCGGTCTCTGCGCGCCGCCCGCCGGCGTCCTGGATTCTCCCTTGCCGTGGGGCTCACGCTCGCATTGGGCATCGGGGCGAATACCGCGGTGTTCAGCCTCATTAACTCGGTGATCCTCCGTCCGCTCCCCTACCCACACGCGGAACGGCTCTACACTCTGTTCGAGCAGGACTCCCTTCAGTCCGACCTTCAGGTCCCGTCGTACCCGACCTTCCTCGACTGGCACCGGCAGAGCAAGGTCTTTGAAGGCCTGGCGTACATCCGGGGGACCGGGCTGCCGCTCCGAACCGGCGACCGTTCCAGCCTCGTTCTCGCCGCCTTCGTGTCCGAAGAGTTCTTCCTCACCCTGGACACCCAGGCGTTGCACGGGCGCCGGCTCATTGCGGACGACCATCGCCCCGGCAAGGGCAACGTCGCCGTGCTGTCCTTCGCCGTGTGGCAGCGCTCGTTCGGCGCTGATCGGACCGCGATCGGGCGCGCCGTAACGCTCGGCAACACGCCGGTCACCGTCGTAGGCGTCATGCCGCCCACCTTCGCCTATCCCGATTGGGGCGGCACAAGCACCGGGCTCTGGCTTCCGCTCGCCGGTTTGTCCCCCGCTGATCTGGCTGCCCTGAATCAGCGTGATTTCCACGGCGACAGTCGGGTCATCGCCCGGCTCAAGCCCGGCACATCCGTGCCCAAGGCGCAGGCCGAGCTCATTGCCATCGCCCACCGCCTCGCCGCAAGGTACCCGGAGACGAGCGCCCGCTGGACTCGCGTCGCGCTCACCTCCTTGACCGAATTCACCCTCGGCAACGTTCGCACCCGTCTCTACCTGCTGGGCGGCGCGGTCGCGCTCGTCCTCCTGATCTGCTGCGCCAATCTCGCCAACCTGTACCTGGCCCAAGGCGCTGCCCGCGCCCAGGAGTTCGCCATCCGCGCCGCCCTCGGCGCCGGCCGCGGCCACTTGCTGCGCCAGCTCCTCGCCGAAACCCTGCTCCTGGCGTCGCTCGGCGGCATTCTGGGAACGCTGCTGGCGATCTGGGCCGTCCAACTCGTCCGCGCCGACGCCTTGGCCCGGATACCGCGTCTGAACGAAGTCAGTCTGGATCTTCGGGTCTTCGGCTTTGCCCTGGTGCTGACCCTCCTCACCGCAGTCGTGTTCGCGCTGATTGCCGCACGCCGCGTCGCGTCACCCCACCTGAGCGAGTCGCTTGGCGAGCGGGCCGACTCCAGGCTCTCGCGCGGACACAGCCGGCTTCCGGCCTGGCTACTCTCCGCGCAGGTCGGCTTGACTGTCGTGCTGCTCATCGGGGCGGCGCTGCTCACCCAGGGCTTCTGGCGCCTGAGCCAGGTGGATCCCGGCTTTGACGCCGAGCGGCTCGTCCTAACCCGCATCGTGCCGCCGACTCCCACCTATGACAGCCCCCAGGCGGCACAGCAGCTCTATGAGCGCGTGGCGGAAGCCGTCGCCACCGTGCCCGGAGTCGTGCAGGTGGGGTTGATCAACCACGCCCCGGTCGGAGGGGGAGGACTGCCGAGCCGCGCGGCCATCGGGCATCCTCCCACGGGCTCGAACGATGACATAAGGGTCCTCTTCGAAACGGTGTCCGCGGGTTACTTCTCGCTGATGAAGATCCCCCTGCTCGCGGGTCGCGAGTTCAGCCCGGCGGATGTTCGCGGCCCCCCCAGACCCGTGATCATCAACGAGGCCCTCGCCAAAAGGTGGGGCGGACGCTCCCCGCTCGGCGAACGCCTCGACGTGCTCAGAGCCGCGCGAACCCGCCCCGATTTCGGAAAGCCGCTCCTTGGCACCGTGGTCGGCGTCGCCCGCGAGGTCAAGCACTTCGGACTCGATACCGACCCTCCCCCGACAGTGTACGTCCCCTATAGCCACAATGTCTGGGCGTCGATCACCGTCATCACGCGTACCGCCGGCGCACCCGAGCCGCTCCTCACCGCGATCGATCGCGCGATCCGGCAGGTCGATCCCGCCATCCCCATCGATGGCCCGGGGCTGGGCTCGGCAACGATGACCGGAAGGCTCCGGAATAGCTACGCTTCCCAGCGCTTTAACGCGGCGCTGGTCTCGGCTTTCGGAATTACAGCACTGCTCCTGGCCGCGGTCGGCATTTATGGAGTGATGTCGTACACCGTGACGTTGGAAACGCGGGAGATCGGCATCCGCATGGCGCTCGGCGCAGCCCCGGCCGCCGTGCTCCGCGCGGTGGTCGGTCGCGTCGCGCGCATCGCGATCGTTGGGCTCCTGGTCGGAATCCTGGCCGCCCTCGGACTCACTCGCCTTATCACGGGCCTGTTGTTCGAGGTCAAGCCCACCGACCCGGTCACCTATGTGGTCGTGGGATTCGTGCTCATGGTGGTGACCGCAATCGCCGGCTATGTGCCGGCCAGCCGTGCCGCCTCGGTTGACCCGGCTATCGCGCTCCGATCATAGCCCCTCGGTGCACACCCACCGTTTCGCCCGTGAAGTCCGTGAGACGGCTCGGCGCTTGCTTGATAGGGGAACTGTTCTAACTACCGTCCTTCGGCACCTGCTCCTCGGGTCTGTTGATCCACAGATTGCACAGATTTCACAGCAGAAAAAAAACGAAACACAAAGTATTCAATCGGTGTAATCTGTGAAATCTGTGGATAGCAGTTTCCCTGACCCCTGACCCCTCACCTCTTCCCCCTCACCGCAATCGCGTAGTGCACCGTCGCCAGCCCGATCACGACCGCCATGACGAGCGCTTCACGCTGGCTCACCTGCGTCGCCACCACTGCCATGCCGAGGATGCCAAGGATCGCATAGACCAGCCCCCCGGGAAGCCGAAACGCCGGCGGCGGCGCGGCGTTGGGTTTCCCGTCCCGCGCCCGGAGCACCGGAAGCGCCGCGCACACCAGCCCGTACGTGATTAGCCGGGCCACCACCGACAGCGTCAGATTCTTCAAGAAACTTCCATTGATCGCGAGCATCCCGGTCAGCAGCGCGTAGCAGACAATGGAGACGTGGGGCGTGCGAAACACCCGGTGCACGGCAGCGAACGGCCGCGGCAAATCGCCCTGCTCCGCCATCGCGAAAGTGAGACGGGGGACATTGACCATCGCCCCGGCCAGGTAGCCGAAGGTCGAGGTGAGTGCGACCACCGCCATGAGCGCTCCTCCCACGGGCCCGAGGAAGATGCTCGCCGCCGCGGCCACTGGCCGGGTCTGCGACGCCGCATCGGGCAGCGACCAGGTCACGACCACCTGGACGAGGGTGTAGATGATCGCGGACGCCGCCAGAGCCGTGAACAGCGCCACCGGCGCATCGCGCTCCGGGTCTTTCGCCTCGGCCAGCGGCATCAGCGCCGCCTCGAAGCCACCATAGGCAAAAACCAGAATGAGCAGCGCCTCGAGCCACGGTCTCATTCCCGGCGGCGCGGGCGGCGCGGCGGCCGCCCCGTGACCGCCCATCCAGGCCAGTCCGACGATCACGAAGAGCCCGAGTCCGGTGAGCTTGGCCGCGGCGATGATGCTGCTGATCCGGGAACCCTGCCCCACGCCGCGATAGTTGACGAACGCAAGCGACCCCAGCAACAACGCGAGCACCATCACCCCCACGGCGCGACGGCCGAATCCGGGCCAGAACTCCCCCAGGTAAATCACGAACAGATTCGCGACCGACGCAGAGGCGGTGAGGCGCGTGAGGTAGGCCATCCATCCGGTTTGTATTCCCGCAAAGCGTCCGAAGGTGGCGCGAACATACAGGTAGGGACCTCCCGCGTCCCGGAACCGTGAGGCCACCTCGGCAAAGCAGGCGATGACCACGCCGATCAGCGCCGCGGCCGCGATCCACGCCCAGGGTGCGCCGCCGCCCAGCTTGGCGGAGACGAGCGACGGCATCCCGAAAATGGCGCTGCCGATCACCCCGTTGATGACGAGGCCGGCGAGCGCCCAGCGGCCGATGCTGCGGACGAGCTCGGGACGAGCGGCCGCCGTCACGGGCGCCGCGCCGTGCGCTGCCGCGTCAGCATCCGGCCGGGCCGGGCCGCGGTCGGCTTCCCTTCGTCGAGGACGAACGCGCCGTTCACCAGGACGTGGCTGATCCCCTCGCTGTATTGGAACGGCTCGAAGTAGGTGGCCTTATCACGGATTTGCTCCGGATCGAAGACCACCACGTCGGCGAGCATCCCTTCGGCGATGCGGCCACGGTCTTTGAGTCCGAGAATCTGAGCCGGGAGTGCGGTGAGTGAGCGAATGGCGTGCGCCAGGGTGATCGTGCGCCGCTCCATCGCAAAGGTGCGGATCAGGCGGGGCACCGTGCCGAACGTCCCCGGATGCACGAATGGGTTCCGCCGCATTTCGGGAGTGTCGCCGCTCCGGTCGGTGCACACGCCGGTGTAGTCCTTGCGCATGAATTCCTCGAGATCGAGCAGCGACACCGCGAACGCGCGCCAATTGATTCCCCCCGGCCGCTCGAAGCCGGTCATCTGCATCCAGATCGCGGTATCCACCGGATCCTCCCTCCGGGTCCGCGCCACCTGGCCCAGGGTTTTCCCGACGAGGGTCTTGTCGGGAAAATCCATGATGAGGAGCCCGTCGGGACCACCGCCGCGGTCGATCTCGTAGGTGATGTCCCGCCGGATGATTCGCGCCGTGTCGGGGTTGGCCAGTCGCCGACGAAGCGTGCCCCGGAGGTCGGAGTAGTCGGCGTTGGGATGGTCGGAGTCGAACTGCCCCAGTCCAGGCACGGGCCGCTTGAGCAGCGCCCACCGCGGCACCAGGACGATCGTCTCGTCGTACGCTTCGTACGAATGCATGTTGATGTAGATCTCGAGGCCGTCTTTCCATGCCTGGTCGGCGAGCTGGGTGATGATCTTCCCCGAGCCCCACTCCCGCGGCCCCTTGGGGTGCAGGTGGTCCATCATCGCCGGCACACCAGCGAGCCGGGCGATGGCGATCGTCTCCATCACGGCGTCGATGTTGGTGACCGGCTTCTCCGGTGAGCTGGGCAGTTGCCACTTGGGATGCTGGCCCTGGCTCCGGAGATGCGCCTGGTAGTGCCCGCCGAAGGGGGCGACCATCTTCGCGAGCTGGAGCACCTCTTCTTCGGTGCTCCAGCGCCCCGGGCTGTACTCGAGCCCGGCGGAAAGTCCGAATGCTCCGTCCTCCATTCCCTGCTTGACCAACGCCTTCATCCGCTCGATCTCGTCGGGCCGCGCGACTCGCTGAAAATCGTTTCCCATGGCGATCCCGCGGACCGTGCCGTGACCCACCATCGGCACGAGATTGAGCGCCGACCCCATCTTCGCGACGCTGTCGCGCTGCTTGGAGAGCGGCCAGATCGCGCTGCGTCCGTCGGCATCGATCACCGCGGTAGTGAAGCCCTGGCTGGTGAAATTGGGCAGTGTCCCGTGGCCGCGGAGAATCGCCGGCTCGATATGCTCATGCAGGGTGAAGAATCCGGGGGTGACGTACTTCCTCCTCGCGTCCACCACCCGGCGGGCCGTCGCAGCGGAGAGATCGCCCACGGCGGCGATGCGATCGCCCCGGATGCCGACGTCGGCATAGATGTAGGGATTCCCGGTGCCGTCGAGCACCCGCCCGCCCCGAATCACCACGTCGTACGCCGGCCCCTGCTGCAGCAGAAGCGCGGCGAGGATTGCGGCGCCGTGAATCATGCGGTCACCGTGGAGGCTGAATGGGATTGGCGGCGAGCCAGTCGAGCGCCAGGCTCGCGAGGGTCCGGACACCGAGGGGCAGCACCGCCTCGTCGGCGAAGAAATACGGCGAATGATTCCGCGGAGCTTTGGTCTTGTCCTGGCCCCTGGGCACGATGCCGAGGAAGATGAAGAGGCCGGGAATCCGCTGCTGGTAGAGGGCAAAATCCTCCGCTGGGGTCGAGAGCTCCCCGATGCTGACGTTGCCCAGGCCCGCCACGCGCTGAAGGGTGGGGAGCATCTTCGCCGTCAGCGCGGGATCGTTGACCGTCACCGGATTGTTCCCCGTGCCGAAATCCACCGTGCCGGTCGCGCCGGCGCTCGCGGAGATCGACTCGACGGTCCGCCGGATCCGCTCCTTGATGTCGCGCCGCATCTCCTCGTCGAAGGTGCGCACCGTTCCCTGCAGCACCACGCTGTCGGGGATGATGTTGAACCGGGTTCCGCCCTGGATCAGACCAACGGTGATGATCGCCGGCTGCCGCGTCACGTTGATCTGGCGGCTGGCGATCGTTTGCAGGCCGAGCACGACCTGCGAGGCCACGACGATCGGGTCGATTCCTCCCCAGGGCTGCGCCCCGTGGGTCTGCTTCCCCTTGATCGTGATGTAAAGCTGGTCCGACGCCGCCATCATGGGACCGCTCCGGTAGCTGATCGTCCCCACGTCATCGGGCCAGACGTGCAGTCCGAAGATCGCGGCCGGCGCAGGGTTTTCCAGCACCCCTTCCTCGATCATCAGCCCGGCACCTCCGCGCTCCCCGCGCGGGGCGCCCTCTTCGGCAGGCTGAAAAATGAACTTCACGGTGCCGGCGATCTCGGCCCGCATTCCCGCCAGCACCTCCGCCGCGCCCATCAGCATGGCGACGTGGGTGTCGTGCCCGCAGGCATGCATGACGCCGACCTGCTGGCCGTTGAACTCGGCCCGGGCCGTCGACTTGAATGGGATGTCCACCAGCTCCGTCACCGGCAGCGCGTCCATGTCGGCGCGGAGCGCCACCACAGAGCCGGGTTTCCCGCCGCGCAGCACGCCGACCACTCCCGTCTTCCCCACGCCGGTCTTTACCTCGAGGCCGAGCATCGCGAGATGATCGGCGACGAGCTTCGCGGTGCGGGTCTCGCGATTGGAGAGCTCGGGATGCTCGTGAATGTCGCGGCGCCAGGCGACCACCTTCGGAAGCACCTGTGCGGCGCGGGCGTCGAGATCTCTCGCGACCCGGACCGAAGCACTTTGCGCCGCCGCCGGAAGCGCCAGCAGGGCGAGGGGAACGACGATGCGGAGAATCATGCGATGCCTTTCAGTGGCCTGCGCCGACCTTGCTGAGCCGGAAATCTCGCAGGCCCCGGTTGTTGAGCGCGAGTCCGATGCCGCGATCGCCGGTGGGCAAGAAGTTCACCCGGGTCCCGAACACGGTGAACATGTCGTCCGAAAGGAGCGAAGCGGAAACTCCGAACCCAGACCGACCCGCGGATCAGCTCAGGCGCCGGATCGGTGGGGGTGCGGGGGAAGGTCCCGGTGTGAAAGGTGAATTCATCGCCGGTCCTGCCGACGCCGCTCTACGCCTCGATTTCCGCGATCCCTCGCAGGGAGGCGTCCACCGCCGACAGCACGATCGCCTGGACGGCAACCCTGAGCGCCAGCGCAGAGCGGAACGACCGCATGTCAGGTAGGATCGGCTTTGAGGGTGTAGCCCACCCCACGAACGGTATGAATCAGCCGCGGCTCACCCGAATGCTCGAGGGCGCTCCGCAGGGTGGAGATATGCGCATCGACCAGGTTCGATTCGGGATCGAAGTTCAGATTCCACACTTCCCGCAGCAGCTCGGAGCGGCTGACGGCCCGCCCGGCGTGGAGCATGAGATACTCCAGCAGCCGGAACTGCCGGGGGGCGAGCGGGATGGCCCGATCACTCCGCCGCACGCTCCGCTTGAGGCGGTCGAGCTCGAGCGAGCCCGCCTGCAGAATCCCCTTGACCCCGGGTTGCGCCTGACGACGGGTCAGCGCCCGCACCCGGGCGAGGAGCTCGACGAGGGCGAATGGCTTGACGAGATAATCGTCGGCGCCGGCATCCAGACCGATCGCCACGTCCTGCGGCGTATCGCGGCCGGTCAGAATCAGAATCGGCGCGGTGATCCCCTCCTGCCGGATGGTGGTGCATACCTCCAGCCCGTTGGGCTCGGGGATCTGAATATCGAGCACGATCAGGTCGTGAGGTGGCTTGACTCTGGCCTTGGTCAGCGCGGTCCGGCCATCCAGCGCGACATCCACCGAATGGCCGTCTTCCTCGAGGCACTGTTGAAGAAAACCAACTGTCCGAACGTCGTCCTCGACTACGAGAATGTGCACGAGTCCTCCCGCTGGGCGACCTGAGCTTTGGACCGAGCCCTAAAGTTACCTAAAACATTATCGGCCGCTACCTTTCGGATATGACAGTCGTCACCCCGCTCGGTCGTCTCGATTTTGGTGATCAGGCCTTGCTGAATGCCGCCCTGTCGGCGATGGCGCGCCGCCTCCGGGGCTCGGAAATCCTGCGCATCGCGGCGGAAGTCCGTGCCGCCGCCGCCAGCAGGACGGTCTGCAACCTCACTGTCGGTGATTTCGATCCACGCCAGTTCCCCATCCCGGCACCGCTCAGGGACCTTGTGGTCAAGGCGCTCACCGCGGGTGAGACCAACTATCCGCCGAGCGATGGGGTCCTGGCGCTCCGCCAGGCGGTGGTGGACTACGTTGCGCGAGAACAGGGGGTGACGTTCCCCCTCGAATCGGTGGTGATCACAGGGGGCGGCCGCCCCGCGATCTACGCTGCCGTGCGCTGCCTGGTGGACGAGGGGGACACGGTTCTCTACTCGGTCCCGAGCTGGAACAACGACCACTACGCGGGGTTCGCAGGGGCCCGGACCCGGGTGATCACGGCCGACCGGCGGCGGGGCTTCCAGCCGACCGCCGAGGAGCTGGCGCCGTGGCTCGGCGAAGCCACCCTGCTCTGCCTCTGCTCTCCGGGAAATCCGACCGGCACGGTGCTGCCAGCCGAAGAGCTCCGCGCGATTCTCGAAGCGGTCGTCGAGGAGAACTCGCGCCGGGCCGCCTCGGGCGCGCGACCGCTTTTCGTGCTATACGATCTGATGTACGGCTCGCTGGTGTTCGACGGACTCGATCATCCTCACCCGCTGGCGATGGTCCCCGAGGCGGCGCCGTGGCTCGTGGTGGTGGACGGGATTTCGAAGGCGTTTGCGGCCACCGGCCTCCGGGTCGGCTGGGCGCTTGGCGCTCCGGCGCTGATCTCGCGCCTCAAGGATTTTCTGGGTCACGTCGGCGCGTGGGCGCCGCGCCCGGAGCAGGTCGCGACCGCGGCGTTTCTCGGGGACAGCGCCGGCATCGCCGCATTCCGCGCCTCGATGAGCTCGGCCCTTCTCGCGCGGCTCGATGCGCTTCACACCGGCTTCACCGCGCTGCGTGA
>CAYTMW010000041.1:0-21544 GCA_964439025.1 uncultured Gemmatimonas sp.
ACTCGGAATCGGCGCTCCATCACCACGTTTTCACACGGCCTCAGCGCTGGTTAGGTCGCGACCGGTCGGCGTCGCCGCAACAGCAAGAGCAGCGCACCGACGGCCAAGACGACTCCGGCCAGCGTAAGCCGTTCAATAAACAGCGCCTGTACGGAAGTGCTGGAGGGCGATGGGGTCGTCACTGGAACGAATACCACCCACAGCGCTCGCACGAATAGCACCGCACTAATCAGAATCGCTGTGAGCCCAGCGTATTTCGAGGGAGTCCACATGAACGTCCTCCAGCATCGGAAAGGGCACGAGCTTAGTGTCCGCAGTGCTTCAGAATACGGTCGCGAGATTACAGAGGCATGGCGATCACATTACGAACTCGCAGGATCAGGGGAGAGGGGTGGGAGCAGAGACACCGGGCGGGAGCAAAGCCTGGCTTGGAGGTGGTAGCGGACACGGGTTCCTTGCCCGGTGCCTTCTCGGAAGGGAGGGAGGTCGCGCGCGCAGTGGTAACGATGGCTGATCGCTCCCCACAATGGCTCGGCAGCGACCTAACGGACTGCAATTCTGCTGCGGGGCCAGCGGCGACCGCCGCCGACCGACCCCAACATACTTCGGCGGCGGCCGACGCGTTCTGGCCCCGGCAGCAGCAATTGCGGGTTAGACCGACGTGACACGGCGCGGTCTCAAAACAACCGGATGCTAGCACCGATCATCAAGAGGTTGAATCGCCGTTCGGCGCCGAGATGGCGAACATACGAGGCCTGGGGGGTAAAGCTTCGGTTATTCCCGAGTGGAACGTCAAGTCCGACTCCGAGGATGATGCCCGCCCCGAGTTCGCTTCCATCTTGACGAGAGCCCTCTCCGGCAGTCACGGTCACGTCGTCCCCTTCGCCTGGATAGAGGAGGAGGCCACCACCCATCCGCAGCCAGGCTGCGTACTCGGAAGCCGAAACCAGCGCGGCAGTGAGGAGTCCTGCCTCGAAGTGTCGACCACCGCTACGAGTAGCTTGAAGCTCGCCACCGAGCTCGAAGGCGCGTCCCAACCGCTGGCTCATCCGGAGCAGTAGCGCAGGGCCAAGGCTACGATGGCTTCCAGAACAACTGGCACAGGTCCGCTCGGCGAGCCGTCCCACACCGGCCCCGACTTCGAAGTACGTCCCGCTGCGGGAGCTCAGGCGTTGGCCGGAGAGTCCGCGCACAGAGACGAGCGTGAGCGCAAGGAGCAGGAATAGCAGCTTCACAGAATCTGTCCCGAAGGCAGTGTCATCAGTTGTGCGTTCACGGCGGTCTAACGAATCGCGCTTCTGCTGCGGCGCGCCACTGGATTCTAATACCGACGGCCAGAACCTGACCGCGCCGGCGGCAGCAAGCGCTGGTTAGACCGCAAGCTAGATGGTATTCAGTGGAGGCCAGGACCAAAATGCCACCTCATTGCCGGATCGCCGCATAGGATTCATCAGTCCAAGGGAATTCCCCCAGTACGAGAATCTGTGCATTGTGCTCGACAAGAGCCGCCCTGGCCTCGGCTGTAAACCCGATGGCCGCGACGACCAAAGCGGCGAATGGTGAGATGTCGGCCAGGGCCTTCCGAACGGCCGGCGAGCGCGTCACCTCATCGTGGCCCCCGGTAAAGGGTATGAGGTCGTACACTCCGTTGGGCGGGAGCTGAAGCAGACCTGACCGCTCGCGGAATGCTGCGGGGAGGCGCGTTGGGACGTCAGCGGACTGCACCCCGCGATGGATGGTGTGTTTCATGAAGCCCTCAGTCTGCGGTCTAACGACCTGCATTTCAGCTGCCGGGGCCGCTATGGCGCCAAACGCCGCGGCATCCCCCAAAGATCATACTTAGCCGCGGCGCTGGCGCCAGAGCAGGGCGGCCCCGGGCAGCTGCAAATGCTGGTTAGACCGCGCTCCGGATCACTTTTCGGCTGGCGGCTTCAACCGGTCGCCTGACTTGCTCATTCTTCGTGCCTCTAGGAGAATCCGAGTCGCTTCCTGTCGAATCTCTCCGAAGCGAAACTTACTGTCCAGGATTACGAAGGATTCGGTAGCCGGATCGACGAGCTTGAAGATGTGATGCATACCATCTGGAAGAGTGCTTGAGTCACCAATGCGAGGCACGGGCATGTACTGCCCAGCATCGGAACTCAGGAGATATCGATCGATCCGTTCATCAAAGTGCTCAAGGGCATCCCTCAGGGACCGGTCTTTAAGAGGCGATGAGTCGGTTAACCCAAATGCAGTGCGCAGCTTCGCGGCCCGAGCTTGAGTGAGCTCCCGTTGGGCCGTGCGACGACGCGGTCCGACTCCTGAGGGCCAGAAGAACCTGGACAGCGCCGCTGCATGGCCTAGGGCCTCATGTACCGCGCTGACCTGGTCCGGCGCCGGCGCATTCTTTCGACGCAGGGAGTCGTAACGCTCAAATGCTTCGAGCACCCGATCGGCGGAATACATGATCGAGTGGATGTAAAAAGCCTCGTAGAGGGGGTAGATACCGTCCCACTCGTTGACTATTCGCCGGGCTCGTAGGTCGAGGTCACTCTCACTGAGGGGAGTCAGGTCGTCTCTCCATCGCCGTGTGTCACCCGCCGAGCGTACCACAATTGGTAGAGAGCGCGGTCTAACGACCTGCGCTTCTACTGCGGGGGCCTGCCGAAGCCACCGCCAACCAGCTCAGATGTAGCCGGCGGCGGCTGAGGCGCTAGGTCCCCGGCAGCAGCAAGCGCGGGTTATGTGGCGCTCTACGTTCCTTTCAGACGGATCAGTGGAACCCTGCCGTCCAATCGGCTTTCGAGGGGGAATGCAGTGGGATCTTCACGATTCAGATAGATCCCTGATGCCACGGAGCCGTCGAAGCATTCGGCTATCCATACGACGTGGGGGGTCGTAGGATCGTCGTCTAAGCGAAGGGTGGCAACTGCCTCTGGCCATCGGGCGCCCGCTCCGCCCCTGACGGCTAGGTAGATATCGCGAGCGCGGCGGTTGCTCTCAGGACTGGTTGGATACCGGAGCCTTTTGCCGAAGAGGGCTTTGAACAGGTGGCCGCCAAACATCGTCCAGCCAGCGTCGGCCTCAAAGATACCAGTCCCTATTCCGATCTCGTTGAGAAAGCCAATCAGCTCGCCTCGCAGCTTTGCGGTCGACAGCACGTCACTAATGCCACGGTTACGGAGGATGGGGTCAGCGGACTGGAGGATGACCTCCGACGCCGCAGCAAGCGCGTGATACCCCGGCACTGAGCCCTCTAACTCGGTGTGGACGGTCCAGTTGCAAAACAGATTGAGAAAGGGAAACCGCGCCTTGGAGCCGGATTCTTCGAGCAGTTCCCGGGCGTATACCATGAAGGCGACGGCATCGTTCTGCGTGAAAGTATGTTCGCCGGCGACTTCCGGAAAGATCGCCGCCAGCTTTGATCGGGGTGAGTATCGGGACACTGGAATCTCTCCGGTGCGGCCACATAACGGCCGGAGATAAGCCGCCGGGAGCGAACGAGATGCCGAAGGGACTCGAACGCCCGCGCTCCCGGGCGGCTTCATCTCATTGTTAGACCGCGATTCCTACGCGGCGAAATCGAAAACCGGAGTTTGAATAACACGGGTTGGAGACCGCTGCTCCCAGACGATGCGCTGGAGGCGTTCCACGGTCTCAGGCACGAAGAAGCGCTTACCGGTTTCGTCATTGACCCAGACGGGCACATTCTCAACGACGACAAGCTTTCCATTGAATTCGACGCTGTAGGCAACCGGCCTCTCCCGAGCTGCTGTGTAGATTGACCACACATGGCTCAACACCTGCGAATTCGAAAGTCGATCCAGCGAGACGGATCAGGCTCATATATCGCCAAACGGAGCTTCTCCGCAACATACTCCGACGGCGGACCGCGTCTCGTCACGGAACCTCGTTACCCGGGGCAAAGAGGTGGTCGCTCCGCCGATGCCGTCCCCTCGAGGCCCGGCGCCCGCGAGAGCCAGCGGAGCGTATTCAGCAGGAGCTGCAGGTTCTGGTTCGCGGCCGGAGCGTTCATGCCGACCGGCTGCTGCCGCGGCCCGACGAGCTGCGCCGCGAACATCGCCGCTTCGCCGAAAATGGCGACGCGGCCGCCGCCCGCCTCGACGGCGGCGCCCTGCAGCCACCCCTCCACTGGCACGCGTGGGGTCGCATCGTCGAACTCCCAGGCACGCTCCATGTTGATTGACACCACCCCGGCTTCGAAGACTAGGAGCGGGCACACCCGCTCATGGGTCGCGCGGAAGGCCTGCCCGGCGACGAAGGTCACGGCCGAATCGACCCGCTCGCTCGCGCGCCGTCCATCCGTGATCGGATGTGCGCGCAACGTGGAACGCGAGCGTCGGAAGACCAGCGGATCCCACTCGGCTTCGACGATCGCGAAACCGTTCATGAACTCCACCCCAAACACCCTGCCCAGGTCGGCCGCGGCGCCCGGGAAAGGCATGTGGTCCGCAATCAGAAGCAGTGAGCCGCCGTTCTCGACCCACTCACGTACGGCAGAGATTTCCTCGGGAGTGAACGCCGGCGAAGTGGGCAGCACCCAATTGTCGACGTCACGGTCGGCCAGTGCGTTCACGACGATCAGCACGTCCGCACCCGCGAGCGCTCGAGCGGAGTACGCGTCGCGCAGGGCCGCCGCGCGGTAGCCGTCCTGGAGCAGGATGTCGGCGAGTTGAGCGAAGTGCTCGTCGCGAGCGTGGAAGGCGTTGTGGCCTGCGTCGACGAGGACGACCGGACCGGCTCCAACCGGATAGGTCGGCTCCGAGATCCGGGGCCGGTATGCAGCGTCGATCACCTGCTGTGCCGACAGCCCGAGAGGCGCTGTGGCTAGGAGGACGAGAACGCAAGGGATGAGAGCCATCAGGCGCCAGGAGATTATCGGCCAACTGTGCTCGTCGGTGGAGCGGTCGGCGTATGAGCGATCCAGGGCAATGGGCTTCAGCTGTCGAAGGCGCTTCCAGTCAGACTCGGGAATATGCATTGACACACACTGTTTTGGAGCGGTCTAACGACATGCAAATCAGCTGCCGGGCCGTGCGGCGCAGCCGCGCGACCAGCAGATGAAGATACCCGGCGCGGCCGCGCCCCGCTTACGGCCCGGTCAGCTGCATTTGCGGGTTAGACAGCGCCTAGTCAACGGCGACCTCTCAGAATGGCCGCGATATTAACGACTGAAAGTGTCGCCTCGGTGCACAATGCCGCTGCGCGGGCGTCAGCGGTGCGTTTGTGTTGCAGCGCGGTCGCAAGGTCAACTGCAGCCCTCGCGTGGGCACGCCCTTGAGCGTTGCTTGATCCAGAGAGTTCATGATTGAAGACAGCTTCGAGCTGGCGCTTCGCGTCCGTGTCACTCGGAACGACGCCATCTGGACTTTGGTGCACCGCCGGGTCGTAGATCGCCTGCGCCACGGAGATTAGGACCTCCCGGCACAAGAGGCCAACCGCCTGGAATTGCTCCTCGCTGGTGGCATCCTCTAGACGCAACCGAACTTCTCCAATCTGCCGATCCACCTTCGGCCAGCCCGTTGGGAGGGCCGGAGATATGGGCTGAGGACCGGTATTGGCACGCGCCTTCACGTACAGATCAAACTCAGCTAGGAGGGTATCCTTCGCCGTGACGGCCTCATCTTGAACCGCCAAATCCCCGCCTCCCAAACTCAGGGACGAGAGTTCCTTGGCGAGCAGGCCAGCCAGTTCAAGGGTCTGTTCATCGACACTTTTAGCAAGATCCGCTCTGAGTGCGCTGGTTGTGTCGGGTGTGAGCTTGAAACGCGCCTCGTCCAAAACCCGTTTGATGGTGCTAAGAAGCCGCTGACATCGGCCCCGAAGCTCCTCACGGAACCGATTCTTGAATCTCTCAACCGTGATGCTGGATCGGAGGATGCCTCTGCCGGCCAATTCCGCCTTCATGGCTGGTACGTACTCCGCGACGGCCTCGTGTCGGGCCTTGATCTCGGCAGCCCAGAGCCGGTCGAAGATGCTCTGAAGGTCCGGTGGGAGCACGCATTCCATCCGATTGAATTGGGCGCTGTCTAACGGCTGCGCTTCTGCTGCGGGGGCCTGCCGAAGCCGCCGCGACACCACCCCTAAGATAGCCCGCGGCGGCTGAGGCGCTTAGGACCCCGACAGCAGCAAGCGCGGGTTAGGCAACAGCGGCTATGGTCGCACCGACCGACCAAAGCTGAATACCAAATTGGCACCCGTCTCCGAATCGACCCCAATGGCAACTACCTGATCGAGACCAAGTCTGGGGGTGGGCTCAAGTGCGATCACGCGCGGTAGGATCATGACGACAACGAGGCGACCGTCAGATGCGAAGATGTCGAAGATTGTGCGTTCGGTGCCGCCGGTAGGCCAGCGCCGCACCCATAACGAGCCATCGTCAGCACTATAGGCGGCCATGTAGGCTGGAAAAGTGGACGGAAGCTGCCGTCGACGGACACTGTTCGGCATGCCTTCTACGCGCTCCAGTGCCACTGGCACCGAGTCCAGGCGGGCTTGGAGCGCAGCGAGGCTTTCCTCCCGCTCGCGAGTTGGGATCCGATCGGCCGCTAGTTCCCGCCTATAGGTCTGTCGTAAGCGACCCTGAATGTCTCGCTCCTCAAGGAGGTAAGTCTTCCCAGTACCCGTGATGAGGGTGCCTCGAGGGGTGACATCCCAGACTGGCAACGGGGAGAATGGAGGATAATTCAGGCCCATTAGCATCCGCCCACCACTAGGGCTCGTTCGGACGAATGCCGTCGACATGGGCGCGTCCGGGAACGGAGGCACCGTCACGCTATCCAGGAGCTCTCCGCGGATGTTGTAGCGATGGAAGTGACCAGTGGCGCGAGTACGGTCAATTGTGTCGAATCCGGGGTAGTACATCCGCCCGGCGGAATCAAATCGGGATGGCCGCATGGAACGCCAGTCGGACATCGCGGGGTTACGAAAACTGCTCTCATAGCGCGACAGTCGATTGGTTGACGGGTCGAGGGCAAACCGACTGACTCGACTGATATCGCGAACGTAGAGGCGACCGTCCGGCCCAATGCCGAGGCCAGTGGGGGCACGAAACTCACCTGGCCCTTCCCCCTTGCGACCGATTCCCGGCAGCGAGCGCCCCGTCTTATCAAATACCCAGATCTTGAAGGCCGAGAAGTCGGATACGTAGACGTTGCCGGCTCGATCGATTGCGAGGCCGGAGAGTTCGCCGAGGGAGTCGGCGACAGCTGACGTTCCCGGCGCCACTTCCCATATGAGTTGCATCCTGATGGTGTCCGGTGCCGGTCGTGTCGCGGGCTGGCTCGTGAGTGGGCCTGGACACAGAATCGCAAAGGCCAGGAGGAATCGGTGCTTCATTGGCATGGTCCCTCGTTGCAGTTGCCTAACGGACTGCATTTCAGCTGCGGGGGCCTGCTGAAGCCGCCGCCGTCCAAGCCGATTAAAGATACTCGGCGGCGGCTGAGGCGCTTAGGTCCCCGGCAGCTGCAAATGCGGGTTAGAAGGCTGATAGGACAAGCTCGCTACAGTAGTCTACTCCCACTCCTGCCTGTTGAATGAGCGGGAGGGTCCGAACACCTCGTCGGCGAGTCGTCGAAGGGCTGGAGCATCCTCTCTCTCATCGGACAAGTCCTGCACAAAGATTGCATCGAAGCTCCGGTCCAATGCGTCGCCTGGCTCGGTTACGATGCCTATCATCCTCGAAACTCCGACGCGCAGGCCAGCCGCACAAGTCAAGTTCGCAAGGGCAAGAATCCGCTCGTCTCTAGGCTTTCGCGTACACAGGAAGAGAATGCCACGGTCGAGAGATGGCTCTCCCATTACAGCAAACGCGAAACCCTTGTCAATGGCTGACTTGAGCTTGACGAGCATTCGCTCACCAATGACGCGACGGTGAAGCCTGCTGAACCTGGCCAGTTCCGAAATGATTGCGAAATATGCCTCAACCGATCCGACCGGGTAGATCAGGGCCTTTTCGGAGACAGGAGCGGCTAGGGTAGTGCCGATGGAGGTGTGAAGGTACTCGATTATCTCATCAATTAGTCGACTTGGCTCATTCGCTACCTTTCTTTGTGTCCTCGCAGCTCCGCCGGACTCTATGTATCGTTCCCATGCCCCGTCGTCCACAATCAATAGAGAGTATTCCTCGTTAAGGACCTCCATCACGAGGGGATGGTTGGTCTTATAGAGAGCCAGGAAGTCTAGCTCATCTGTGAGCAGGTTGAGGATCCTCTTGGAATAGAGGAGTTCTCTGATTCGCAGGTACTCCAAGAAGTCTGGAAGGGTATCCAGTTCCTCAATCAGCGACTCAAAAGTCGATCGAAGAAACAGGTGCGCTGAGATGCCCGGCCCTTCGTCGAAGCCGCCAAACAGCCTCGGTCGGTCGTCCTTCGGCAACGTTTCCTCATCTACAACATCGAGGATCACCACCCCGACGAGCTTATGGGGTTTGTCTGCCTTGAATCGAATAGCGACGCCGCGCTGCGTCGTCACCTCAGTCAACAGCCCTGCTTCTACTGCGCGTCGGAGGGTCTTGAGTTGTGCAACCCCAGAAGTCAACCGGCTTTCAAGTCGGCCCAGTGACGTGTGGTCGAGTGGGCCGGACCCTAGTTCGCGCGCCTTGACCTGAAATGCGATGAGGGACTGGTCATCGAGCACCAATACGTCGGCGGCCTCCTTCTCCTTGCCATTCGTTCGCTGGAACCTCGGATTGCGAACAACGAAATCGCGGAAGAACCATCGATTGCAGATCGTCTCGACAAGATCCTCGGCCGTGCCCCCGATATCATTCATTTGCCACGCTGCAACAAGAAAAGGGGGAGGCCTTCTAACGCCCTGCGCTTCTGCTGCCGGGGCGTGCGGTGCAGCCGCGCGACCCAGCAGAGAAAGATACTCCGCGCGGCTGCACCGCGCTTCCGCCCCGGTCAGCAGCAAGCGCGGGTTAGGCGCCGCAGCTCTTGAGCTCCTTCGCGACAACCGTGGCGAAGTCGAGGACCGCTGCCATCTCCTCGACCGACGTTTGGTGACGATAGCGGGCTGGAATGGCAGACTTGGCGCGGCCGGGCGATTCCCTGGGTCCATCGGCCTCCAAAGAATAAATTCTGCCACACTAGGGTCCCCCGGCCGATGCAAGTGGCTTGCCTCCGGGAGAGGCGTTCTCGCGAGGGACTCGGGACCCTCTGACGAACAGCACGGCGATCCCGAGGATCACAGCAATGTCCCACACGCAGAGGTCGCCATATCGGTAGAATGGGAGATAGTCGTCCAGTCCATAGCGATCAATCACGAACTCCGCAATGAGGATCCAGGTGTTGAGGAGCGTCAGCGCGGCGGCAAGCCGGACCCAGAGCGGGAGCTGATAGAATGCGATGCGTTGCATAGCGGACCTCTCGGTATAGCCGCTGCATTAGAGAGGACGCTGTGACACCACCTTGTGCCGGGTCAGTTGGTCTGGCCAGCAGTGGCCGGAAGCGGTTGGTCTGAGAGCGCGAGCCGGATGCGAGGCTCGATTCACGCGATTTAAGGCGTGCGTCTAACGGACTGCAAATCAGCTGCGGGAGCGTGCGGTGGCAGCCGCGCAACCCCGCGGTTGAAAGATAGTGCGCGGCTGCCGCCGCGGTAACGCCCCCGCCAGCTGCATTTGCGGGTTAGACCGCGTTGATCACTGGTACCGCGCCTGGGAAACACAACTGGCACCGGGAGCAGTGAGGGCTCAGACTAGCGCCTGATTAGAGTGATCCGGAGGCCGCCAAGGCGACCGGGATCGAGAACCAGGCTATCCGGTGAGGCGAACGCCACGAGTCGGAGTGCCCGGGCGGTGGCCTCCACTATAGGCAAGGAGTCTACCTCGACAAGCATGCTGTTCGAGGACCTTGGCCCCTCAAGCAGACGGACTCGTGGCCCTTCGGGGGGTTGGAACACATCACCTTCTGGTGCCGTCGCGAGACCCAGTAGTTGTGTCCAAGCCTTGCGCGCAGCGGGCAATTCGGAGGAGGTATAGGTGAGTCGCATCTCACGGACTCGGCGGAGCCCGAGTGGTCCACCATTGCGGCTGCGCAGGATCTCATCGAATCGGCCGCGACGCTCATCCATATCGAAGACGTGATACTGGATGAGGAAGAAACCGGGTCCCTCGAAGGCCTTTCGAAAGCCGATGACCGTCCAGCGCTTAACCCCGGCGTCAGTAGTCTCGACCGAGGGCTCTAGCGGTTCCAAGCCGAGTTGCCGAAGCGCAGCCGGCGCCGTTCCCAGATCGTGGGGCTGAAAGGCGAGATTGCTGAACCGCGTCTCACCCACTTGTGGCCGTGGGACGAACTCCAAGTTGACGTCCCCGAGTGCGATGCCCGTGGAAAAGCTGAATGGCGTGCCGGGTGCCGGCCAGACAACTGGCAGGCGCAGAGTATCAGTGAAGAGTGCGACCAGCCGGTCATGGTGAGGTGTTAGGATCATCACATGATCGAGCTGTCGGATCGGGGGGCGGGCAGCAACCTGGGCTTCGCCGTTCCGCGTTGGAATAAAGAGCGCCGTGAAAACCGGCCAGAGGAGCACCAATACCTGGCGCTCAGCCTTCTTCATGGGTCGCATCTGCCTCCTACCGCCTCGTGTCGACAACGCGGTCTAACGCTCAGCATCAGCGGCGGCGCGCAGCGCCGTCCGCTGCATGCTGTTGTTATGCGGCATTTCCACCGCCCCGGGTGAGTCCCAAGGTTAGTTGAAAAATCAGGTGGTGCCTCGATAATCAGAGCGTTGGTCCCGGCAAGGATCACCGCTCACAACCACGAGGACACCACCCATGCGAAGAGTACGCGCAACTCCGGCGAAGAGCCAGCCGACGCAGCTCGCGATCCCGGTTGACGACGGGACGGCGATGCTCGCGATGATCCAAGAACTCATTCCGTTGGGCCTGAAGGCCGTCGAGGACGCGCTGCAACAGGAGGTCACCGCCGTCGCCGGGCCGCGCTACGCGCGCGCCGACGAGCAGCCGGCCGTCGCGCGGTGGGGGCGCCAGCGGGGCTCGATCTTCCTGGCCGATCAGAAACTGCCGATCCGGGTGCCCCGGGTACGGGATCGTGCCGCGGGCGAGGAGATCCGCCACGCGACGTACGAGCAGTTCCAGACCCCGCGCGCCCTCGACCTCGGGTTCTTTCGCCGGGTGCTGGGCGGGCTGTCGTGCCGGGAGTACGAGGCCGCGGCCGAGGCGGTGCCCGAGGCGTTCGGCCTCGCCAAGTCGAGCGTGTCGCGCCGCTTCATCCGGGCCAGCGGCCCGCGGCTGCGTCACCTCACCGAGCGCCGGCTCGACGACGCCGAGTGGGTGGCGCTCGTGCTGGACGGCAAGACGTTCGCCGACGACGCTGTGGTCATTGCCCTGGGCGTCACGCGCCGGGGCGAGAAGCGGATCCTGGGGCTCGTGCAGACGGCGACCGAGAACCAGCGGGTCTGTGCGGCGTTCCTGCGCGAGCTTGAACCGCGCGGGTTCCGGGCGCCGGCGGGCCTGCTGGTCGTGGTTGATGGCGCCAAGGGGCTGCGCGCCGCGGTGCGCGAGGTGTTCGGCGAGACCGCGCAGGTGCAGCGCTGCCAGTGGCACAAGCGCGAGAACGTGGTGAGCTACCTGCCCAAGACGGAGCAGCCGGCCTGGCGGCGGAAGCTGCAGGCGGCCTGGGCCCACGCCACCTACGGGGATGCCAAGCGCGCCCTCCTCGGGCTCGTGCGGGACCTGCGCGTCCGGAATCAGTCGGCGGCGGCGAGCCTGGAAGAAGGGCTCGCGGAGACGCTCACGCTCCACCGACTCGGCGTCTTCCCCGAGCTTGGCACCAGCTTCAAGACGACGAACCTGTTGGAGAGCGTCATGGCGCGCGTCGAAGCGAAGACCGCGCGCGTCGCTCGCTGGCGCACGAGCGATCAGAAACTCCGCTGGTGCGCGTCGGCGCTGCTCGCGATCGAAGTGCAGTTCCGCCGCGTGAAAGGATACCGCCACCTTCCCGTGCTCGTGCAGGCGCTGCAACGGAGGAACACTTCCGCTCTCGAGGTCGCCGCATGACCATTCACCCCGAGTGCATCACCTGATTATCAACTATCCTCGGGACACACCCGCGAGGCTGCGTATAATCTCAGCGCGAAAGGCGAGACAGCATGAGCGAAGAGCGTATCGTGAGGCGTACTCTGAAGGATCGGCGGAAGGGTAAAACCGACTGGGCTCGCGTCCGCGCGATGACCGAAGAGGAAATCGAGCAGGGCGCACTCAGCGATCCCGATAACCCACCCTGGACCGAAGAGGATTTCCGAAATGCCCAGTCAGTTTGGCCGTCGACCGAACCGAAGGTTCCGGTATCAATACGCCTGCACCCAGAAGTGATTCGCTATTTCAAAGCGCAGGGGCCGGGGTACCAGAGTCGTATCAATGCGGTACTGCTCGGATACGTCCGGAGTCGCGAGAAGAAGCCCGGGAACCGCTCATTTCCGCGAGGATGACAGCACTGACCGGACTGAGCGGCCGATCGAGGCTGAACAGCCGAATGGAGCAGCTCATTCGTGAGGGCCTGGTTCGCCCGCCGACGGCGAAGTTGCCGGCCGATTTTCTACGCGTCCGATGCCCGAGGATCCCGGAGGACTGGTGTTGAAAGCGCTGCTCGAGGGACGGGAGCAAGGCTGGTTAGATTCTGGAAGAGCTCTGCAGTCGCGAACCGAAGCAGCCGGGCTCCACCTTCTACCTTCCGAGAGTGACCCCGGACATCTGCTTTACCGGCGCGAGTGCGCGGCACTCTAGAGGGACGCCGGCGAACTCGTCCGTGTCTTCACAATCTCTTGACCACCGCTTCAGGTGCTCCTACTCGTTCCCGCTTACCTTGCTATCGGAGGGCGGCGGAGCCCGTCCGACTCATTGCTCAGGTGATCGCAGGTATGACCTCCTTTGGGGATGCCCGAACTCGCATCCTGCTGTACTTCCTTTTCGGGATTGCTCTCCCGAGCGGACTCCTGGGCTACCTCGCCTTCCGTGGGATCCAGAACGATCGCGCACTGGTGGAGCGCGAGCGACAAAACGAGCTCCAGCGGATCGCGGCGCAGGTCAAGCTCACGGTGGAAGGCCGGCTCGAGGAGATGGCGGTCAACGTCTCCGCAGCAGTCTCTTCCTGGGATTCGCTCAGGTCGCTTCCAGCGGTTGGACTCGCACGCGTGCTCCGCGCCGACTCGCTGATCGAGTCCGTGTTCAACGTCGAGTCCGGCAAGACCGTTCGGGTCGTGGCAGGACGGGGGCTGCGGTTCCGGACGGATCCGCCCGCACAGTCTCGGACCGATCCCGAAAGCGAGTGGGCCTCGATCTTTCGGGCCGCGCGAGAGCGAGAACTCCGGTCCGAGGATCTCGGAGGGGCGCTTGTCCTGTACCGGAGGGCCCTGGCCCATGCACGCGACAACCACGGTCGCGGCGACGCGCTGAACGCCGTGGCTCGCGTGCAGCGGAAGCTCGGGGACCTGGCGGCTTCGGGCCAGAGCTACGAGCGGATCCGCGCTGAGCACGCTGACGTGCAGCTGTCGGGTGGATTGCCGCTCGGTGCGGCCGCAGGACTCGAGCACGCCGCCGTGCTTCTCGAAGCGGGTGACAGCACGAGCGCGCGCCGCGTCCTGCTGGACACCTATGCCGATATCCTCGAAGGACGGTGGGTCCTCACGCCGGCTCAGTTCGACTTCGTAACGATCGGCGCGATGGAATTCTTGCAGCGCCTCGTTGGAGCCGCCGGCCTTCACTTGCTCGGCGACAGCCTCGCAATCCTGAGGGCGACCGAAGGTCCTCGGCGCGAGCGGGCTATGGCGCTGCTCGACTTCGAGGAAGAGGCGCAACGCCTCTTCGATGCCGTTGGCGGCGACGGCGTGCGCCGTCCGGTGGTCGGGCGAGGGAGAACCTTTCACACGGTGCTGCTCGACGCACCAGCGAGAGCTGGGTCGAATCGCTGGGGGTTCACGTTCAACGCTGAGGCCCTGGCGACCGATGGACTCGCGGAGGTGCTCAGCCAGTCCACGGGTCGCGTGGCTTGGGTCCTGTTGACGCAAGACGGCGATACGCTCGTCAAATCATCCGCTTCACCGGCTCCGGGCTCTCCCACGGTTACCCATGGGATCGGGGATTTTTCACAGTGGACGTTCCAACTCTCCACCGCTGCGACGGGCGGCACCTTCCTGGCCTCGCGCCGGGCGGTTTACCTCTATGCCTTCGTTCTTCTGGCGGGCATCCTGCTTTTCGGGCTCATCCTGACGATCCGCACCATCGGCCGCGAGCTCGAGCTGGCTAGGATGCAATCGGACTTCGTTTCGACGGTCTCCCACGAGTTCAAGAGTCCTCTGACGGCCATCCGACAGATGGCCGAGATGCTCAGGGCCGACCGAGTGGTTTCGGAAGAACGTCGCAGCCGCTATTACGACGTCCTCTTGGAACAGAGCGAGCGCCTGTCGATGCTAGTGGACAACGTGCTCGACTTCGCCCGGATGGAAGAGCGAAGACGACGGATAGTGCTCGAGCCGGTCGACTTGGGCTCACTGTTGGAGGAGACCGTTGCCGAGGCACAGCATCGGGTGGCGCACGAGGGGTTCACGATCCGCGTGGAGCTCAGCGGACCGCTGCCCATGATCCATCTCGACGCCGAGGCGATCCGCCAGGCGCTAGGCAATCTCATTGACAACAGCGTCAAGTACTCCGGCTCGTCCAGGCAGGTGATCGTGAGCGGCTCTCGGCACAATAGGCACGTGGTGATTGCCGTCCAGGACTTCGGCATCGGAATCGAGGCAGGCGAAACCGGAAAGGTGTTCGATCGCTTCTACCGGGGTGGCCATGAGCTCACGCGGACCGTGAAAGGAACGGGGCTGGGACTCACCCTCGTAAAGCAGATCGTGGAGGCGCATGCCGGAGTGGTGGAAGTTCGAAGCGAGCCCGGACGCGGAAGCACGTTCTCGATGCGCTTCCCGACCATCGATGACGATCAGTCAACCGCGCAACGTAACGCGTGACACACAGGGCGAGGATCCTGATCGTCGAAGACGAGGAAAGCATCCTGATGGCCCTCGAGGATGACCTGAGCCTCGAGGGATACAAGGTGGAGACAGCCCGGGACGGCGGCTCGGGGCTACGGAAGGCGGAAGAGGGAAACTATGACCTCGTGATTCTGGACATCATGCTGCCCCAGGTCGACGGCTTCGATGTGTGCCGCCGGCTGCGTGCTTCCGGCATCCGGACGCCCATACTCTTGCTCACGGCCAAGAGCCAGGAGATCGACAAGGTCCTGGGACTCGAGCTTGGAGCGGACGATTACGTTACGAAGCCCTTCAGTCCCCGGGAACTGCTCGCCCGCGTGAAGGCGATCCTGCGTCGCGGGCAAACGGCGGGTGAGCCGGTTGAGGTCTTCCGCTTCGGTGCCGTCGAGCTGGATTTCAAGACGTACGAGGCCACCAGAAAGGGTCAGCCTGTGGACCTCACCAAGGTGGAATTCGACATCCTCAAGTACCTGATCCAGCACCGCCGGGAGGCGGTACGGCGCTCCGACATCCTCGAGGAAGTGTGGCACGATCCTGCCTCCGTTTTCCCAAGGACAGTGGATACGCACATCGCCAACCTCAGGAGGAAGCTGGAGGAGGACCCGGCTCGACCTCGTCACCTCGTGTCCGTGCGCGGCGTTGGTTACCGCTTCGCGGAGTG
Organism: uncultured Gemmatimonas sp.; assembly: GCA_964439025.1. Classification (GTDB taxonomy): domain Bacteria; phylum Gemmatimonadota; class Gemmatimonadetes; order Gemmatimonadales; family GWC2-71-9; genus JABFSM01. Next base: position 15,662 of record CAYTMW010000041.1, read on the forward strand.
AGCTTCATGAAATCTTGAAGAGGGCTTCCTCCAGGCTTCGGGCAAGGGCGGCAGGGCCCTGGTATCGTGGACCGCACGAGTCCTACTTCCGGAGGCGTCAAATGAACGCACGCGCCCTTTGCTGTCTCACTTTGAGCTTGATCTCCCTGAGCGCGGCTCTGCCCGCCCAGCAGCGCGATCCAGCAGTTCTCCTCGAAAGCGCCCGTTACGAAGTGCAGGTCCGCGGAGACCTCGAGGCGGCCATCCGCATCTTCGAGACTCTGGTAAAGAACCACGCGGACCGTCGGGACATCGCGGCCCGCGCCCTGGTTGAGTTAGGGCAAGCGTACGAAGCGCTCGGCCGCGGCAACGCGCGGGACGCGTACCGCCGCGTGCTGGCCAACTACCCCGATCAGCGAGAGGCGGCAGAACTGGCCCGCGGCCGGCTGGCCGTGCTCGTGGAAAGCAGCACACCGGTTGTCGTCGCGGAGAGCGGGCTGAGGCTTCGGCGGCTATGGGAGACCCCGTCGCCACCTCCGGTCGGCGTCGGCGCCCTGTCCCCCGACGGGAGGCACGTTCTGTTCATGGACTGGGGTGCGATTGCGGATCCGGCCCTCCGCGGTCACGCCGATGTGGCCCTGTACGACACCCGAGCTGGGCGCGCCCGCCGGGTCACGAACCGGCCCTCGCTGACCGTAGTCGACGTGTATCCGTCTGCCCCCGTGTGGTCAGGCAATGGGAAATGGATAGCGTATACGTTGTGGGCCACGGACTGGACGCATCAGCAGCTCCACGTCGTGCGGCCCGACGGGACGGAAGACCGGACTGTTCTCGACAATCGACAGATGGCCGACGCGCGAGCGATGGCTTTCGCTTCGGACGGCGCCTTCATCGCAGCGCTCCTCAAGGGGTGGGACAACGTCTGGAGAATCGGTCTGGTATCCCTGAAAGACACGTCCCTCGTAATCCTCAAGACTCTCGGGACCCACGCTCCAGCAGCGTTGTCGTTGTCGCCAGACAACCGGTTCGTCGCCTACGCGTACCCGCTGACGGAGGTCTCGGAGGGGCACGACATCTTCGTGCTTTCCGTGGACGGGGCGGCCGAGCGGCGCATCGCCCCGCAACCGGCCGAGGACGTGATGCCGGTCTGGACTCCGGACGGGGAGCGGATCCTCTTCGTGAGCGATCGTTCCGGACAGCGAGCGCTTTGGGCGGTGGGCTGGCAAAACGGCGGTCCTCAGGGCGAGCCGCAACTGGTGTACGCTCACCTGGGAGCCATGGAGCTTCTGGGTGTCACGGGTTCCGGCGCGCCGTATTTCCGTGTCGGGAGAACCGAAAGCGAAGTGTACCAGGCTCGGCTCGACCTCACAGGCAATGCCTCGTTGAGCCAGGTGTCCCGCCTGCCGGAGACTCACCTCCTTACCAACTTTCGTCCCGCGTGGTCACCGGACGGAGAACGCGTTGCTTACCTGTCCCGTCGGGGAACTGGTGGGCGGTCGCCACACCTCGTGGTCAAGACGCTCGCGACCAGACAGGAGCGCGCCCATCCACTGCAGTTTCCACTGGCGCGAGACCAGCGCGTCAGTCGCCCCGACTGGTCCCTGGATGGACGCTACGTGTGGATCGAGGGAAGCGACCCCGAGAACCGCGCGCCTGGGCGAGTCTCCTTCCGCATCGACGTCGAAAGTGGCGAGGTGACCCGGGAGAAATATCGGCGGGACTTCGCCGGAATGACCGGAAATCAAATCACCGAGTTCGCTTTCGTCGACGGTCGCCAGGCAGAGGCACTGCGCTCGCTGGGAATCCGCCTGGGCGGACAGACCGATGTCAATTTGTTCATGCAGGGCGACGAACCCCTCAGGCCGGACGAGACCTTGCTCTTCGTGCGCAACGGCGTCCAGCGAGTCTCGCTGACCGATCGGAAACTCGAGCCGCTCACCCCTTTAGGGCATATGGGTCACTGGCGCCTATCGCCGGACGGAAAGACCCTTGCCCTCGCCATCGCCAGCGACTCGGTGATGATCTCCAACGTGCTCTCTGTGCTGCCCCTGAGTGATGTAGCAGCGCGGGAGCTCGCCCATGTCGAACGGAAAGGTGACCAGCCGGGCCGAATCGCGGCCGTGCGCTGGACTCCGGACGGGAAGCACGTGATCTACGCGTTGGTGCCCGCAGGAGGAAAAGAGACCAACGCGCAAATCTGGCTTGTCGATTCGACTGGCGGCACTCCCCGACGTCTCGATCTCGAGCTCACGCCCTACCAGCTCGGCAACCTGAGCTTTCACCCGGACGGTCGGAGAATCGCGTACACGCGGATCACAGCCGTTGAAGAGGTCTGGCTGGCCGAGGGTCTTCCCTGGCAGAAAACCGACCGGCGGTAGGAGCGTGACCGTGAATACGGTGCGGCTATCAGGCGGGAGGTTCGCGCGGATGGGTCGAGCCGCTGCGCTGGCGGCGCTGGCCCTTGCACCTGGCCTCCTGGCCGCCCAGACGAAAACCGGCCCTCCTCCTCTCGGGCTGGATCTTTTCATGCCATCGGCGACGGATGAACCAACCAAACCGGCGCTGATCGCCTTGGGGAGGCGCCTCTTCTTCGATCCCATTCTCTCGCGGGATTCGACGCTGGCTTGCGCTTCCTGTCATCGGCCCGACCAGGCCTTTGCCGACGGCAGGAGCGTCAGCGTGGGCGTCTTCGGACGCCGCGGCACGCGGAACGTTCCAGCAATCATTAACCGGGGTTGGGGCAAGGCATTCTTTTGGGACGGGCGGATTCCGCGCCTGGAGGACCAAGTGCTCGAGCCTATCTCGGCCCCCGCCGAGATGGGCATGAGCGTCGAGGACGTGGTCGGTCGGCTCCAACGGGATAGAGTACTTCGCGAGCGGTTCCGGCAGGTTTTCGGGGACGCAGTGAATCGAGAGGCACTGGCCCGGGCGCTGGCGGCCTATGTTCGCTCGATTCGCGCGGGGGAATCGCGTTTCGATCAAGCGATGCACGGCGACCTGAAGGCGCTGAACGAGCGGGAGCAACTCGGCCTCCAGCTTTTCCAGGGGCGGGCAAGGTGCGCCCAGTGCCACCTGGGCGCTCTCCTGACCGACGAGTCATTCCATAACACGGGGATCGCGTGGCGGAACGGTGCGCCCGCCGATTCAGGACGCGCCCTGGTCACCGGCCGCGCGCAGGACCTGGGCGCCTTCAAGACGCCCACGCTTCGCCAGATCCTGAGCACTGCACCGTATATGCACGACGGCAGCCTCCGGACGCTCGAAGAAGTCGTGGATTTCTACAACCAGGGGGGACATCGCAACCCGTATATCGACCCCGAGCTACGGCCTCTCGGCCTCACGTCATTCGAAAAGGGAGCGCTGCTGGCGTTTCTTCGCTCACTGGAAGGGAGGATCGAGGAGGGTACAACCCGGGTACATAGGTGACAGATGTCCGGGCACATGGGTGACACTTTTCCTGACCCGTTTGGGAGGAGGAGTGATGCCCTGGCAGGAGACCAATCCCGTGCTCGAACGTCATCATTTCGCCCAGGACCTCGCGAGTGGCGCGTGGACCATGACGGAGCTGTGCCTCCGCTACGGCATCAGCCGCAACACCGGCTACAAGTGGCTCGATCGCTACGCCAGAGCGGCCCGCGCGGCCTGTTCGACCACAGCCGGGCCCCGCGCTCCTGTCCGCACCAGACGCCCGCCGACGTCGTCGAGCTGATCCTCGAGGAACACCGCCGGTTCGGCTGGGGCGCCCGGAAGATCCTGAAGCGCCTCCGCACCCGTGCCCCCCAACGGACCTGGCCGGCGCGCAGCACCATCTTCGACATCTTGGCGCGCTACGGCCACGTCCACCATCGCCGGCGTCGGCGGCCCTGGCAGCATCCCGGCGCAGCCCCGCTCCACACCACCGCGCCCAATCAGATCTGGACCATCGACTTCAAGGGCCAGTTCCGCATGCGCAACGGAGTCTACTGCTACCCGCTTACGGTCATCGATCACTTCAGCCGCTACCTGCTCAGTTGCCAGGGGCTGCTCGATGTCGGCGGGGCCGGTGTGACACCGCCCCTCCGCCAGCTCTTCCGCACCTGCGGCCTGCCGGACGCGATCCGCAGTGACAACGGCGCCCCGTTCGCCTCTACCGGGATTCACGGCCTCAACCACCTGAACGTCTGGTGGCTCCAGCTCGGCATCACCCACCAGCGCATTTGGCCCGGGAGTCCGCAAGAGAATGGCGCGCATGAGCGGCTGCACAAGACGCTGAAGGCGCAGGCCACCCGCCCGCCCGCGGCGAACCTCAACACCCAACAGCGGGTCTTTCAACACCTTCCGACAGACCTACAACGAGCCGCGGCCCCACGAAGCCCTGAACGACGACACCCCGGCTTCCCGCTGGACCCCGTCACCGCGGCCCTATCCCGAACGCATCGCGCCACCGGAGTATCCCGGCCACTTCGAAGTGCGCCGCGTCAGCAGCGCCGGCACCTTCCGCTTGCATGCCGGTCAACACTTTCTGAGCCAAGCGCTCAACAACGAATACATCGGACTGGAAGAAATCCAGGACGGTCTCTGGAACATCGTCTACTACAACACGCTACTCGGACGGTTCAACGAACACACCCACACCATCACCGGGGCTCCTTCCCTCAAGAAGAAGTGTTAACCATGTCCCCGGACATTCTGTCAGCTATCTCCCCGGTTGCTCAGTGCAGGAATCTCGAGATCGCGGCAAATCTTTCAGGCGAGGAACTCCTTCACCTCTCCGTGGCGGGGGACCGTCGACACCTTCCTGGAAGCCACGTTCATGTCGACAGAGTGGTTGCCGCCCTCGCGAAGGAGGCGACATCCGTGCTGCTCCAAGTGGCGAATCAGGTCGACGCGTTTCAACGCCTCGACCTGGCTTATGCAGGCAGACGGATCGGTTCCCGAATGACCTTGGCGCCCGCGAGATCCTCCTCAGCGAGGGCGCGATTGGATTCCAAGACGAGCTGAACAGCCTCGCGAAGGTTGGCGCGCGCCTCGTCCAAGGTTTCTCCTTGGGTGTTGGCGCCGGGCAACTCCTCCACGAAGGCGACGTAGCCCCCTTCGGGGGCCTCTCGAAAAACCGCAGTGAACTCAGCCTTCACGGTGGTCCTCCCTTGAGAATCAATGTAGCCGGGAGTGTCGGTTGACGCATAACGACATGCAAATCAGCTGCGGGGGCCTGCCGAGGCCGCCGCGGCCCAGGCTGCCAAAGATATCCCGCGGCGGCTGACGTGGTCAGGCCCCCGGCAGCTGCATTTGCGGGTTAGGTGGCACGATGTCAATGGCCGCTCAAGCGCGACATTGCTCACTACTTGACCTGCAGGACGGCAACCATTCCTAGTGCCACGTGTCGTGGCTTGTCCGGAGCGTCCTGGAAGTTGCACACCAGTGCATACGTGCGCCCCCGCTCCAGATCCACCAACAGCCGCCCAAGGGGCGATCTCCCAGGGCTCGCGATCAAAATGCCAACCAACTCAGAGACCGCGGACCGGGCAGGACCCTGGGGAATGCGAAGGAGCGAGTCCAGGGTGACACCGGCATTGAGGCGAAGCAGAATCATTTCGTGTCGTACCGCGCCACGGTTCTCGAAGGCGAAAGTCGTCAGCCCGGGCGGGGCCGTGGCAGGGCCTTGGTAGGCGTAATCAAGGCCGACCACGCTGATCGAAGTTAGGGTTTGGGCTGAGCCGGCGGACGGGTGCATGATGAGGAGGAACGCCGCTAGCCAATAAATTGCCACCCAGCGAGGCCCTAGAAGCCTGCATGGAGTGCGTGACATGAAACCTCCATAGTGATCGTGCCACCTAACGGATCCCGTTTGAGCTGCAGCCGCCCTTGAAGCGCGCCGCTTTCGGCGGGTAACGGAATCTAGCCCAAACACCGCGGCGCGCGATG
>CAYTMW010000042.1:0-20960 GCA_964439025.1 uncultured Gemmatimonas sp.
TTCCGTCGGCAGGCCCGAGAGCAGCCACTCTCCAAACCCTCCAGTGACGTTGGTCACCTCCTGCCGGCCAGCGGCCTCGAGGACGCTCGCGGCGATTGCCGAGCGTCCCCCGCCCTGACAATGCACCGCGACGGGCTGGTCGGCGGGGACCTCGGTCAGCCGCTCCTGCAGTTCGGCAAGCGGGATGTGAATCGCACCGGGAATGTGTCCGGCAACCCATTCTGTCCGCCCCCGTACGTCGAGCACCACGAGCCCATGCCGCTTGGCCGCGAGATCGGCGACCGACATCTGCGGCACTCGTCCAAGGGGCCGCCCCTCGCGGCGCCAGAGATCCAGCGCTTCGATGCCGAAATAACCGCGCACCCGATCGAGCCCGATCATGAGCAGGCCCTGAGTGATCCGGTCGATGGTGCCGGCGCGGTCCGTGTCGACGATGAGATACAGTTCGCGATCGTAGGGGAGCAGCGATCCGGCCCAGGTCGGGAAACTCTTGTTGAACGGAATGTTGAGTGTGCCGGGGATGTGCCCGGCCGCAAAGTCGGCTGCGGGACGGGTGTCCACGACGGCGGCTCCCGACGCGAGGAGGGGCGGGAGTCGGTGTTCGGCCACGCGCTCCGGCACCGAGGTGGCGCCGAGCAACGGCGGCCCCTCGCGGTTCACTCGCTTCATCTCCCCGAAATAGCGCGGCGGCTCCGGTTGTGCCTCCAGGACCCGCCGGATGAACTCGTCTTCGTCCTCGACGCCGAGCGCCCAGTTGAAGCGACGCTCGTACCCGACGGTCGACTGGGGCACCGCGCTCATTCCCTTCCCGCAGGCGCTGCCGGCGCCATGCCCCGGCCAGATCTGCAGGTGGTCGGGCAGCGTCTTGAACCAGCTGAGACTCCGGAAGAGCTGCCGCGCGCCCGACTCCGCCGTGCCGCCCTGGTGGGCCACCTTCTCCAGAAGATCGGGACGACCCACGTCGTTCACGAAAACAAAATCGCCGGTGACGATGCCCATCGGCTCGTGCGCCGTGGCCGTATCGGTGACCAGAAAGCTCAGATGCTCGGGGGTGTGTCCCGGTGTGTGAATCGCCCGCAGCTCGATGAGCCCGACTCGGAAAGTGTCCTGGTCCGCCAGGAGGACCACGCCGCGCTCCCGGCCGAATCCGTACTGCCATTCCGGAGGGCCGGCCGCCGAGAGATGCATGACCGCGCCGGTGCGCGCGGCGAGCTCGCGGGTCCCCGAGACGAAATCGGCGTGGATATGGGTTTCCGTGACCGCGGCAATGCGGAGTCCGTGGGCTTCCGCGGTGGCGATGTACTGGCTCACGTCGCGGTTGGGGTCGATGACGACAGCGCTCCCTGAGGCCGCGCAGCCGATCAGATAGCTGGCCTGCGCCAGCGCGTCGTCGTAGAGCCGGAGAAAAATCATTGCTCGAAGATCTCAGCGCCCCCGCGCCAGCACCAGCGTGCCCATGGCGAGCAGGAACACCGCGAACCCCTTCTTGAGCGCCTGCTGGGACACGTAGGGCACCAGGCGACTGCCCGCTGCCACGCCCAGGAATGCGATGCCGCTGAAGAGCACGATGGCGCGCCAGTCGAGGTCGAGGTGACCCGAGTATCTGACCAGCCCGGCCGAGCAGCTCAGCAGGATCAGCACGAGCGAGGTCCCGATCGCCTCCTTCATCGCCAGGCCACTCAGCAGCGCGAGCGCCGGCACGTAGAGAAAGCCTCCACCGACTCCGACGAAGCCGGTCAGCACGCCCACCAGGGCGCCGACCAGGGGGATGAAGGGGAGTGGCCGCTTGTCATCGCGAGGGGCCGCAGGCCCCGAAGCAATCCTCCCCCGCAGCATCGACAGCGCGGCCGCGAGCATCACCACCGCGAATACCGTGAGCTGGACCGTGGCATCCACGTGCAGCCCGAGCTCCGCGCCCAGGATCGCCCCCACGATCGCCGGCGGCCCGAACGCGAGCGCGGTGCGCCACCGCACGGTATTCGCGCGCCAGTGGCTGATCGCGCCGAAGCCGCTCGTCAGTCCCACGACGACGAGGCTCATGGGGATCGCTTCCTTGACCGGATACCCGAGCACGTAGTGCAGCACCGGCACGGTGAGGATCGCTCCGCCGCCGCCGAGCAGGCCGAGGGTAAGACCCATCAGGAGCGCCAGCGCGTACCCGAGGACGATCATGCTCGGCGCCGGACCCGGGTGTCGTCGCAAATGCAGTCGAGGATGCGGCCGACCCTGGGCTCGATCACCCGGTAGTGGACGTTGTGTCCCTGCTTGCGGCAGGAAACGACATCCAGCTCGCGCAGCCGGCGCAGATGCTGGGAGCAGATGGCCTGCTCGAGGCCGCAGGTCCGGCAGAGCTCCGACACGGTGCGCTCGCCCGCTTCCAGCGCTGCGAGAATCATCAGGCGCTCCCGGTGTCCCAGGAGCTTGATGATCAGGGCAGCGCGGGCCAGAGACTTCGGCGGGAGGCGGGAAAGCCGCCGCGTGCGCGAGAGCGTCACGCCGCGCCCACCAGGGCTTCGAGCTGGGCCCGCTGCGCGACACCGACGTGGCGGCCCGTTTCCTTGCCGTTCCGGAACGCGATGAGAGTCGGAATGCCGCGGATGCCGAGCCGCTCCGAGATGCCGGGGCTCTTGTCGGTGTCGACCTTGAGGACCAGGACCGACCCGGCGCGCGCCTCGGCCAGCGCATCGACGACTGGAGCCACCACGCGGCAGGGGCCGCACCAGTCGGCGTAGAAGTCGACCAGCACCGGCGCCTCCGAGCCCTGGAGGACGGCGTCGAAGGTCCCGGCGTCCACCGCGACAGGATGGGCGAGGTCGAGCGGCGTCCGGCAGGCGGCGCAGCGGGGACGCTGCGCCAGCCGGCCGAGATCGGTGCGATTGAGGATGCCGCAGGAGGGACAGGGGGTCGTGACTAACATAGCGTATATGCTATACTCTATTCATCTGCGGGTCAAGGGCGGGATCAGGCGCCCTCCTGGCTCGTCACCGGGAGGTAAATCTCTCCGCCGCGGGCCCGGAACTCTTCCGATTTCTCCGCCATGCCCCGGGCCATCTCGCGCAGGTCCTGGGTGATACGCATCGAGCAGAACTTGGGGCCGCACATCGAGCAGAAGTGAGCCAGCTTCGCTCCCTCCGCGGGCAGCGTCTCGTCGTGATAGGCCAGCGCGGTGACCGGATCGAGCGCGAGATTGAACTGATCCTGCCAGCGAAAGTCGAAGCGCGCCTTGGAGAGGGCATCGTCCCAGGGACGGGCCCGCGGATGCCCCTTGGCGAGGTCCGCCGCGTGCGCCGCGATCTTGTAGGCGATGACGCCGGCCTTCACGTCGTCCCGATTGGGAAGTCCGAGATGCTCCTTGGGGGTGACGTAACAGAGCATCGCGGTGCCGTACCAGCCGATCATCGCGGCGCCGATGGCGCTGGTGATGTGATCGTACCCCGGCGCGATGTCGGTGGTGAGCGGGCCCAGCGTGTAGAACGGCGCCTCGCCGCACCAGGCCAGCTGTTTCTCCATGTTCTCCTTGATGAGATGCATGGGGACATGGCCGGGACCCTCGTTCATCACCTGGACGTCGTACTCCCACGCGATCTTGTTGAGCTCGCCCTGGGTTTCGAGTTCGGCGAACTGCGCGGCATCGTTGGCGTCGGCGATGCTGCCGGGGCGCAGGCCGTCCCCCAGCGAGAAGGAGACGTCGTACGCCTGCATGATCTCGCAGATCTCGCGAAATCGGGTGTAGAGGAACGACTCCTGGTGATGCGCCAGGCACCACTTGGCCATGATCGAGCCCCCGCGGGAGACGATCCCGGTGACCCGGCCGGCGGTCAGCTGGATGTAGCGCAGCAGCACCCCGGCATGCACCGTGAAATAATCCACGCCCTGCTCGGCCTGCTCGATCAGCGTGTCGCGATAAATCTCCCAAGTCAGATCCTCCGGCACCCCGCCGACTCTCTCAAGCGCCTGGTAGATCGGCACCGTCCCGATCGGCACCGCCGAGTTGCGGAGAATCCACTGGCGGGTCTCATGGATGTTGCGGCCGGTCGAGAGATCCATCACGGTGTCGGCGCCCCAGAGCGTCGCCCAGCGAAGCTTCTCCACCTCGTCGTCGATCACGCTCTTGACCGCGGAGTTGCCGATATTGGCGTTGATTTTGACGTGGAATCCGCGACCGATGACCATCGGCTCGAGCTCGGAGTGGTTGATGTTGGCGGGGATGATCGCCCGCCCCCGTGCCACCTCGCTCCGTACGAATTCGGCGGGCATCCCCTCGCGAATCGCGACGAACTCCATCTCGGGAGTGATCTCGCCCTTCCGCGCGTAGTAGAGCTGCGTGACGGCGCCGTTCCCGCGCAGGACGGGCCGCTCTAGTGACGCGGGGATGAGGTGGCTGTCACCCTGAGGGCGCGCAGCGACCGAAGGGGCCAGACCCCGCTGGCGAGTCCATGCCTCCCGCAGCGGCGGCAGCCCCTCGCGCACGTGGAACCCCTCGGGCCCGCTGGTGTCATAGACCCGCAGCGGCGGCTCGCCGCCGGAGAGGGCGACCTCCCGCATGGGTACTCGCACCCCGCGGGGTCCCTCGATGTAGATCTTGGTGGAATTGGGGAAGACGCCGCGGTACTGGGACCCGCTGTCATCCTGAGCGAAGCGAAGCGGCCGGTCTGCGGTGGGAACGATCGAGGTGGTCATGCGCTCCGCCTCCCTCCGCCGGTATGAACCGGATCAGGTTCCAAGGGTGCGATCTCAACCTCCTTGTCGGTGAGCGGTGAGCAGTACGCGGTGAGCGGGACAAACCCGCTTACCGCGTACCGCTCACCGTCAGAGGTGCCCCTGGCGGTCGAGGGAAATCTACACGGTCTGAGTGGCCAGTTCTTCTTCTCCCAGCATGTCCACGATCTTGACCGCCACCGAGCGCCACTGGTCGACTCGTTTGGCCCGACGTGGGTGCCGGTGATCGATCCGGTTCCGGGCGGAGGATGGAGCCTGGACCAGGAAGAACGGGACCGTCGTGTCGGACTGGCGAGGAGTACAATCTCGCCCGTGGTCCCGTCATCCACCTGGGGATGCTCAGCGTAACTGATTGTTCAGTAATACGTTATAGATTAGGTATTACAATCTATACGTAATACATATAATATCTGAATATGATTTTCCAACCCCCTGAGCTGGATTCCCGCGAGAGGGAGGTCCTCGCCCGGATCGACGAGCGGGAGGCCGAGCTGCGATACCTCGTCGGAACCACGCCCCGGTGCTGGGGCGGGCTGTTGCGCCGGTCGGCACTGGCGAGGTCGATCCGTGGCTCTAACAGCATCGAAGGCTATCACATCAACATTGACGATGCCCTCGCTGCCGCAGAAGGCGGACTCCCGGTGGACGCCGATCCGGAAAGCTGGGCCGCGGTGATGGGCTACCGAATGGCGATGACCTGCGTGCTGCAACTGGCCGCCGATCCGGGGTTTCGTCATTCAGCGGACTGGCTCAAGAGCCTGCAGTTCATGATGATCCAGCACGATCTCACCAAGCATCCGGGACGATGGCGCCCCGGGGCGGTGTTCGTGCGGGATGCAGCCCGAGGGACGGTGCTCTATGAGGGGCCCGAGGCGTCCGCATTGCCGGCGCTCATCCACGAGCTGCTGGCTGATCTCAACGCCGCGCCGAGTTCAGAGTCTCACCGGATCATCCGCGCTGCCATGGCACACCTCAACCTGGTGATGATTCATCCGTTTTCCGATGGCAACGGCCGGATGGCGCGCTGTCTGCAAACCTTGGTGCTCGCGCGAGCCGGTGAGGCGGTCCCCCAGTTCGCCAGTATCGAGGAGTACCTGGGCGATGAAACCCCGGCGTATTACGGGGTGCTGGCGCGCACCGGCGGGCGATCGTGGAATCCGGCAGGTGACACCCGGCCCTGGATCAGATTCTGTCTGACCGCCCATTGGTGGCAGGCATTGAAGCTTCAGGAACGGTCACGTGAAATGCAGCGGCTCTGGGATCTGCTGGAGACCGATCTGCAGCGAGCAGGACTGCCGGAACGCATGCTCATGGCGCTCGCTGATGCGGCGACGGGACTCCGGGTTCGGAATGCAACCTATCGCTCCGTGGCGGAGGTCTCCGATCAGGTAGCCAGCAGAGACCTTAAAGCCCTGGTCGATGCCGGGTGGCTCGAAGCAAAAGGTGAACGGCGGGGCCGGTACTACACTGCCTCTCGTCGTCTTCGCGAGATCGCAGCGCAGACCCGCGAGCCTGCGGAGTGGATCGATCCCTTCGCGGACAACTGAGTGAAGAGCTCGTCAGCCTCGAGCGCCCGGGTCCTTGCGTCCTACCATCCGACCGGATGCCCGGCAATTTGCCGGTCGAGCCATTCCTTGAGCGGCGCGAAGTATTCCAGAATCGCATTGCCGTCCATCCGCCGCTCGCCGGTCATGTCGGAGAGAATGTCCTGCCACGGCTTGGTGGCGCCCGCCTCGAGCATCCGGGCGAGCTTCGCACCCGCTTCCTTGTTGCCGAAGAAGGTGCAGCGGTGCAACGGTCCCGTCTGCCCCGCGCTCTTGCAGAGCGACCGGTAGAACTGGAACTGCAGTACCCGCGCGAGGAAGTACCGCATGTACGGCACGTTGGCCGCGACGTGATACTTGGCCGCCGGGTCGAAGTTCTGCTCGCTGCGGGTGAGCGGCGCCGAGATCCCCTGGTACTGCTCTCGGAGCGCCCACCACCCCGCGTTGTACTCCGCCGGCGTGATGGCTCCCGAGAACACCCTCCACCGCCACTGGTCGATCAGCAATCCGAAGGGGAGAAAGGCGACCTTGTCCATCGCCTGCCGGAGCAGCAGGGGAATGTCACCGTCGGCACCGGGTACCAGGGTGAGCAGCCCGACCTGCTTCAAGTATTCCGGGGTGGTCGCCAGCGCGACCGCGTCGCCCACCGCCTCGTGGAAGCCGTCGTTGGCGCCGTTCTGGTGGAGGAAGGAGTGCTTCTGGTAGGCGCGCTGGTAGAAATTGTGCCCCAGCTCGTGATGCAGGGTGACGAAATCCTCCGCATTCACCTCGATGCACATCTTGATCCGAAGATCGTCCTTGTTGTCGATGTCCCACGCGCTGGCGTGGCACACCACCTCGCGGTCCCGTGGCTTGACGAAAAGCGAGCGGGTCCAGAAGGTCTCCGGCAGCGGCGCGAATCCGAGCGACGAGTAGAAGTTCTCGGCCGCCTTCGCCATGCCTTTGGCGTCGAGACCCTTGGCCTCGAGCAGCGTGGTGAGATCGTACGCCGGCACGCCGCTCCGCGGAGCGACCAGCGGATAGATGTTTCCCCACTCCTGCGCCCACATGTTGCCGAGCAGATGCGCCGGAATCTTCCCTCCCGTGGGCACGAGCGTGCTTCCGTAGTGCTCCGAAAGCCGGGTCCGGACGTAGGCGTGTAGCGCGAGATACAGCGGCTTGACCTGCTCCCAGATCCGGTCGGCCTCCTTCGCGAAATCGTCCGCTGGCATGTCGTACCCGGCCCGCCACATCGCCCCGGCGTCGCGGAAGCCCATTCCCCGCGCGCCCTTGTTGGCGAGCTCGACGAATCGCTGGTAGCGGCTCCGCATCGGGGCCCCGACCCGGTGCCATCCCTGCCAGGCGTCGAGCAGCTCCGCGGGATCCCGGCTCTGCGCCAGCACCTTGCTGAGCTCGCCGAGCTGCCGGCACTCCTGGCCCGAACCGGTCTTGCTCGGGCGACAATACGTGCCCCGGCCGTAGTCGGCGTCCATGCTCACCGTGATGCGGGTGAGCTCCGCGGCCTCCGCGGGATCGGCGGGAGGCGGCGCCGCAAGAGAGAGCTTGAGGAGCAGGAACTTCCGCCTGAGCTCGGCGGGCAGCCGGAGCGCGTCGTAGCGGCGGGCCGCCATGGCCAGCCGCTGGACCGCGGTGCCGAAGTTGCTCTGCGCCTCGGCGGACAGCGCCTCGGTATCCTCGGTGATGAAGTTCTGCTGCACCCACTGCGCCTGATTCACCTTGATGCTCAGAACGGCGAGAGTGGATTCGGCGGTGTGCATGAAGCGCAGCGCGGCCGCGGGCGTGGGGCGGGCCGCCTGCGCGAAGACCGGCGTCTGCAGGGCCGACAGGCCGAGTAGTGCTATCGCGATGATCGGACGGATCAGCATCCGGAACTCTCCTTGTGTCTCTGCATCGTAGCCCTCCGCGTCTACCGCGCCTCTCCCGCAAATCTCCACTGGGGACGATAGTCTCGACCGAGCGGCGCACGCGTCACCAGCGCGCGGACCATCTCCACCGGCATGCTTCCCGAACGCAGCACCGCGTCATGGAAGGCGCGGTCGGTCATCCTGCCGCGCCCCACTACTTCCTCGTGCAGGGCGCGGAACTGGAGCCCGCCCATCATGTAGGCGATCTGGTAGAGCGGCGGATAGGTTCCGAGGAACGAGCGCCGTACCTCCGCCGTTGCGTTTGCTCGCTCGTGCCCGACCCGGTTCACCAGCAGATCGATCGCTTCCTGCGGTGTCATCTCTCCCAGGTGGAACTTGAGCGAGAAGATGATCCGCGCGGCGCGGTGCATCCGCCAGAAGAGCATCCCCACCCGGTCTTCCGGGCCGCGCGGAAAGTCCGCGTCGTAGAGCACCATCTCCCAGTAGAGCGCCCACCCCTCGGACCAGAAGGGCGTGCCGAAGACCCCCCGGTGGCTGTTATAGCGGTCGGTCATGAACCACTGGAGATGGTGGCCCGGGATGAGCTCGTGCTGCACCGTGGCGCGGGAGAAATGAATGTTGTTTCCCCGCATGGTCATCATCTTGTCTTCCTGCGCCATCGCATCGGTCGGGTACGACACCTGGATGAGCGACCCGCCGAGGAAGAATGGACTCACCTTCTGCTGCGCCGGAGAGAGCATCTCCATCCACCAGTCGTCCTTCGCGAGCGGCGGAACCGTGACCAGGCCCCGCTGCTCGATGAAGGCCACCGCCTCCCGGGCGAGGTCCCGGACCAGGTCGGTCTGCTTGCCGGGCTCGACGTGCAGGGTCTTCACCTTTTCCATCGCCGCCCGCCAGTCATCCCCGAATCCCATCGCCCGCGATGCCTTCAGCATTTCGGCTTCGCACCAGGCGAACTCCCGCTCGGCGATCCTGATCAGCTCCTCGGGGGAATAGGGAATCATCTCGTACGCGAGATCTTCGATGAGCGCCGTGCGCCCGATCGGATCACCGATGATCGGATCGTCCTCGCCGGGGCGGACGCCGACAACCTTCTCCCGCAGGGTGGCGGCGTACTTCTGCAGCGCCTCCGAGGTCTTTTCGTAGGGCGCCTTGCTCCACCAGGTGAAGAGCGGATCGTACCCGGCGTAAAAGTCGTACCAGCGACGGAGGGTCTCCCGAAGCGACAGGATTCGAGCCGCGACGCGGTAGGCCACGATCTTGGTGGGTCGCGCGGCGGCCGAATCGAGCTGCCGGGTCGCAGCGGCGGCCTGGTCGGCTACGCGCGCGAGCGTGCGCGCCGTGTTCTCCGGCTCGATCGTCTCCATCCGGCGCTGCCGCTCGTGCAGGTCCATGATCGCCTGCGCGAACGGGAGCAGCGCGCTCATCTCCGCGAAGCGCGCCTCGTCGCGGGCGAGCAGCGAAAGCTCGTGACCCAGGCGATTCCGGAGCAGAAGGTAATCCACCTTTCCCTCCAGGCTCAGCTTGTCGAAATCCACTTCGCTGAGCCGGGCCCGCCACGCGGTATGGAATCCCCGAAACGCAGCGGTTTGCGCCGGGGAGTAATCCACCGGCCAGCGCCGGTTCAGATCCCGCCCATCGATGTCGGCGCGCTCAACCAGGTCGCGGAGCTCGCTGGTGCGGCGATCGAGCAGGTCCGAGAGAGGCGGGACATACGAGGCGACCGGAGCCGGGGTCTGCGCGGCGACGGGGAGCGCGACGAAGGCGGTGAGCACGGCGATGAGCAGTCTGCGACGAGAGTAACGGAGCACGCGTCCCTCCGGATGTGTTGAACAACCTTGCGTCCTTGCCTCTTTGCCTCTTTGCCTCTTTGTCTCCTACTCAATCCGCAACGTCGCCGTCGGCGAATCCAGTCCGCCCGGCCGGTCGGTGAGGAGCACTCCACGAACAAGATAGTTGCCGGCCGGGACCGGCTTTCCGGAATTCGAGCGCTGATTCCAGACGTGGCGGAAGGAGAGGCGCTTCCCCCCATCCAGCGGATAGACCTGGAGGGAGGCCAGGAGCGTCTGCCCATGCCGGAGGTTCCAGACGGCGCCGCCTCGTGAGTCCGTGACCAGGAAATCGGCCGAGGGAGACCGGCCCATGAGATAGAGCGTGGCGGGTGTTCTGGCGGCGTTCGTGACCGTGAACACCAGAGGCACCGGCTCGCCGATGCTGGCGCGGGCCGGTGCCTCGAGGGTGAGACGAAGAGGCAGAAGCCGCTCAGTGCGTCGTCAGCGGGCCGAGCTCCGCGATCACGTTCTGGAGCGGGCTGAAGACGAACGATCCGCCGCCCCCGCCCCACAGAATGCCCTCGAGCCGCACTTTGGTTCCGGACACGATCGTGAACACGTCGGAGCCGCTGTCGCCACCGGCCACGCCGGCGGTCACGAAGTTCTGGCAGAGCTGGACGATGTTGGACCCCGAGACCCCGGTATTGACGCACTTGGCGGTCATCGTGCCCGAGGTCCAGCCGGTGGTGCGCCCAACCTTGTGCACGGTGGCGCCGACCGCGACGCTGTTGGTGAAGTCGTCCTGGGTGATCGTGAAGCTTCCGGTAATATCCAGCGAATTGTTGTTCGCCGCGGATGTCTTGGCGATCACGCCGAGTGCCGGCGCTACGCCATTGATGTACACCGCGCGCGAGGCATCGCTCCGCCGGCAGCGCCGGCCATTGGGGCAGCCGGGGCCTTTCCGCACGTAGACCGGATCGTCCACTTCAGTGGCGATCTGGGTGGGCGCGGTGGACTGGAGAGGCTGCCAGTAGGGGGTGCTCTCCACTCCGCCCTGCGTGTTGGTGCAGTGCGACGCGGTAATGAGGGAGTTTTGCCCAGCTGAAACCGCGTTGAAGCCCACGCTGCACACGAAGCCCGGGAAGTTGATCTGCACCCCCGCCCGAACCGGACGATCCACGACGTTCTGCAGCGTGGCAACCATGACGATCGGCTCGGCGCGCTCGATGATCACGGCGTCGTCAGGCAGACCGCTCTGCGCGAGTGCGGCCCGGACCCGGCCCATACCGTTCAGGTCTTCGACCCCGATCCGGATTTTGTTGCTGGTCTCGTCGTTATCCACGAAGACCACGCCCGGTCCATCGAACGCCGCGACCGTCGCCTCGGCCTGCCACCGCTCGAGCTGCTGCCAGTGGTATTTCGCTTCCCGCACGCGCAGCGCGCCGGCTCCGAGCTTTCGGCCGTTCAGGTACCCGGCCAGGGCCCGCTCCGCGTTGCCCCGCTCAGACCCACGGGTGAGATACACGGTCGGGTTGCCCTCGTTGTCGAGGAAGAATCCTCCATACCCGGGAACCCGGCTGTCGAGCTCGGCGTCGCTCGGAAGATCCGCCGGCGGCCCCGCCTGGCCCCCCCGCGCGGCCAGCAGGCCGGCATCCGGTTCGGCTGGATTCGAGGAATCCCGGCACGATGCTGCGGCCAGAAGGAGGCTGGCGGCGAGCAACGGCCGGAAGAGACGTGAGCGCTTCATTCGCACACCTCCGTACGGTATGACTTGTCTGCAGGGAGAAGACCGGAGGGCAAACATACCGGACTTGACGTGCGGTCGCCACCGCTCATCACCGAATCCCGTCTCGGGGAGGCTAGATTGTCTCCTTCGTGACCGAAAACCCCGCCATGCCATCTCCCACCGGGCCGATCTTCGCGGCCTGGAATCGTCTCCGCGGTCTCCCCGGAGGCACCTGGGTTTTCAGCCGGTATCTCGGCTGGAAGGTGCCCTACACGGGCTCCATCGGCGCCCATGTGCGGGAGCTCGGACCCGGCTATGCGCGCATCACGCTCCGCGACCGGCGAGCGGTGCGCCAGCATCTCGGCTCGGTGCACGCGGTGGCGCTGATCAACCTCGGGGAAGTCGCCAGCGGGCTCGCGATGCTCGCGGCACTCGAGCCCGGCGTCCGCGGCATTGTCACCAGACTCTCCGCGGAGTACTTCAAGAAGGCCCGCGGTACCCTGACCGCCGAGGCACGAGTGACGGCTCCCAAGGTGACGGGACCGGTTGAGCATGTTGTGACCGCCGACATTTCCGATGCGGGGGGCGAGGTGGTGTGTCGCGTGACGGCGGTATGGAGGCTGGACAAGAAGGGAGGCAGTGGGGAGTAGGCAATAGGCAATGGGGTTTGCCTACTGCCTACTGCCCATTGCCTATTCCCTGGACAATGACCCTCCTGGATACCCCCCTCACCAGGGACGCGGGAATCGAGGTGCCGTTGATCTGCGGCGCCATGTATCCCTGCAGCAATCCGGAGCTGGTCGCCGCCGTCTCCGATGCCGGCGGCATCGGGATTGTCCAGCCGATTTCGCTCACCTACGTTCATGGCCATAAATTCCGCGAGGGCCTCCGGTTCATCCGGCGGCTCACGCCGAAGCCGATCGGCATGAACGCGCTGATCGAAGCCTCGTCGCGACGGTATCACGAGCGCATGGTGGAGTGGGTCACGATCGCCCTCGAAGAAGGCGTCCGCCTCTTCATTACCTCGCTGGGCAATCCCCGCTGGGTATGCGAGCGGGTTCATGCCGCCGGCGGCCGTGTCTATCACGACGTCACCGAGCGGAAATGGGGCCAGAAGGGAAAGGATGCCGGCGTCGACGGCCTCATCGCCGTGAATCGGCGTGCGGGAGGCCACGCTGGTCCGAGGAGCGCCGAGGCGCTGCTGGAGGAGCTGGGCCCGCTCGGGCTTCCGCTCGTCTGCGCCGGCGGCATCGGCGATGCGCCGGATTTCGTCGCCGCGCTCCGGATGGGATACGCCGGCGTGCAGATGGGCACCCGCTTCATCGCGACCCCGGAATGCCGGGCCAGCGCGGTCTACAAACAGGCGATCGTCGAGGCGAACGAAGAGGATATCGTCCTGAGCGAGCGGATCACCGGCGTACCGGTGGCGGTAATCAACACGCCGTACATCCAGCGCAT
The DNA here is from genome assembly GCA_964439025.1 of uncultured Gemmatimonas sp. Classification (GTDB taxonomy): domain Bacteria; phylum Gemmatimonadota; class Gemmatimonadetes; order Gemmatimonadales; family GWC2-71-9; genus JABFSM01. The sequence goes on from CAYTMW010000042.1 coordinate 13,085, forward strand.
GGGCCTCAAAGCAGGCCCGCTGGCACGCTGGATGCTCCGCGGACACCGCACCAAGCACTGGATGCGGACGATCTACGCGCTCAAGTCTATCTGGCAGCTGAAACGTTCCTCGCTCGATGAAACGGGTGCCAAGGATTACTGGCAGGCGGGCAAGAGCGTCGCAGGGATTCGGGACATCGAGCCCGCAGGAGAGATCGTGAAGAGATTTAATCAAGCCGGACTGATAGCTTATAGCCGATAGCCGATAGCTGTATTATTCCCCTATGCGAATCCTGCTTCCTGCCCTCCTCCTCGGCGCCTCCTCCAGCGCCCTTCCCTCCTCGCCCGCTACTCCTGTTCTGGAATTCTCCGGCCCCGCCGGCAGCGCGGAGCCGTTCCTGACGGCGACCCCGAACGGCGGGCTGCTCGCGACCTGGTTCGAGTCGAGGGAGGGAGAGCGGTGGGCGCTCCGGATCGCCGAGCGGAAAAACAGCCGCTGGAGCGCGCCGGTGACCATCGCCGAGCGGGAGAAGTTCTTCGTCAACTGGGCCGACTTCCCCTCGGCCACCCAAACGACCGACGGCCGCTGGGTGGTCCACTGGCTGGAAAAGACCGCGGCCAAGAGCTACGCCTACCATATCAAGATGAGCAGCTCGGCCGACTGGGGAAGGAGCTGGAGCGCGCCGGTTTCGCCGCATAGCGATCTCTCCCCGACCGAGCACGGTTTCGTCGCGATGCTCCCCGGCGTCAGAGGGGGCGTTGATCTCGTCTGGCTCGATGGGCGACAGACGGCGGACACCGTTGCCCACGGTGCGCACGGGCCGATGGCGCTCGCCGCTGGGTCCCTGGATCCAGCCGGACGGGTGGCGCCCGACGCGATTCTCGATGCGCGCGTCTGTGATTGCTGCCAGACCGCGCTGGCTCGGACCTCCGAAGGGCTAATCGCGGTCTATCGCGATCGGAGCGAGGACGAGGTCCGTGACATCTCAGCGGTCCGGCAAGTGAACGGCCGGTGGACCAGCCCGGTGAAGGTGGCAACCGACGGGTGGGTCTACCGGGCCTGCCCCGTCAACGGTCCCTCGGTGGCGGCAGACGGGCGCCAGGTTGCGGTGGCCTGGTTCACCTCCGCCGACGGAAAACCCCGCGTCAAGCTGGCGCGATCGGGTGACGCCGGGGCTACGTTCGGCGCCCCGGTTCAGATCGACGACGGGAATCCGCTGGGGCGCACCGACCTGGAGCTCCTGCCCGATGGATCCGCCCTGGCGGTCTGGCTCGAAATTGTGGGGGACCAGGCGGAATGGCGGGTCAAGCGAATCCGCCCCGATGGCGGTGTCGTCTCCCGATGGACCGTCGGCTCGGCGCCCCGCACCCGACAGGCCGGGTTCGCGCGCACCGGATTGGCCGGGGGAGACCTGTTTGTGGCATGGACCGCCCCGGGACCCTCCGGCGGGGTCCGGATCGAGCGACTTCTATCCCCCGGCAAGTGAGAGACGGGGACTTCCGCTCCGCCCCGGAAAGATGCACTTTAAGCGGCCAGCGGCCCGCCCGAGAATTTTTCGATTGAACTAGAATCTCGTCACCCACGCCAAGGCTAGACCAATGCGTCTTCCGACCTCGCTGCTGTCCCGCACCCGCGCCGGAATCACTCTTCTGCTCGGGCTCCTGGTGGCTTCCGTTCCTGCGGAGGCACAGCAGGGGAGCGGCACCGTCCGGGGCACCGTGACCCAGACGGGTTCCGACCAGCCGCTGGCGGGGGTGATCGTGACCGTCGGAGGAACGACGATCACGGCGGTCACCAACACGCGGGGCGTCTACACCATCGACCGGGCGCCCACCGGCCCCCAGACGCTGGTATTCCGCTGGCTCGGCTACCGGCCGATCGAGGTCCCGGCCACGGTCAACGCGAGCGGTGTGACCACGGTGGACGCCAAGATGGAGCAGCTGCCGATCCAGCTCTCCGAGCTCAGCGTGACCGGCGTCTCCAAGGTGCCGGAGCGCGCGGTGGAGGCCCCGGCGGCGGTCTCGATCGTCGAGCCGCGGGTGCTGCAGACCGTCGGCATCACCGGCCAGGCACCGCTGGCCCTGCGCGAGGTGCCGGGCGTGGACATCGTCCAGAGCGGCATGAACGACTTCAGCGTCAACGCGCGGGGCTTCAACTCCTCGCTCAACCGCCGGGTCCTCGTCCTCCAGGACGGTCGCGATCTCGCCATCGCCTTCCTCGGCTCGCAGGAGTGGAATGCGCTCGCGGTGCCGACCGACGAATACTCGAAAATGGAGCTGGTCCGCGGCCCCGGGTCCGCCCTCTATGGCGCCAACGCGTTCTTCGGCGTGCTCAACATCACCACCCCAACCGCGCGTGAAGTCGCCGGCACCAAGCTCTCCCTCGGCGGCGGTGAGCTGAGCACGCTTCGCGCCGACGCCCGGCACGCCGGCGTGCTCGGCGGGGGACGCTTCGGCTACCGGCTCAACGGCGGTTACAACCGCAGCGAGAGCTGGTCGGTGGCGCGCACCAACGCTGACCGGTTGAACCTCAAGCGGGAATACGGGCCGGTGGTCGAGGACAGCGTCGCGCACCCGATCCCGCTGGCCCGGGAGCTCAGGGCGATGAACGGCCAGACCGCCGACCCCGTGAGCGGCGCGATCACCGGCGAAGCCGAACCGGTCTCCAACGCCTACGGCTCGGCTCGGATCGATTATTACGCCAACAGCGGCTCGGTGCTCACTGCCGAGTCGGGCATCGCACAGGTGAAGAACGAGATCTTCGTGACCGGCATCGGCCGGGTGCAGGTGGGCAAGGCGCTCCGGCCCTATGCCCGGCTGGGCTGGGCCAGCGGGTCGTTCAACGTGATGGCGTACTGGAACGCGCGTCGGACCCAGGAGCCGCAGTACTCGCTGGCGTCGGGCGCACCGCTCCAGGAGAAGTCCAACATCCTCCACCTCGAAGCGCAGGACATCCGGCGGTTCGGTGGGGACAAGGGCCGCACTGTTTTCGGTGGGTCGGCGCGAAACTACCGGGTCAACACCGACACCACGCTCATGCGCCCCGAGGATGACGACCGCAGCGATTATTACTACTCGATCTTCGGCCAGGTCGAGTACCAGCTCGCCGAGCAGGTGCGCGGCGTCGTGGCCTCCCGGTTCGATATCGGCACGCTGATCAACCCGCAGTTCTCGCCCAAGCTCGCGATCGTGTATTCGCCGAGCGACAAGCACTCCTTCCGGTTCACGGTCAATCGTGCCTTCCAGACCCCGAACTATTCGGAGTTCTACCTCCGGGTCGCCGCGGGCGCTCCGGCCAACCTCACGGCGCTCGAGACGGCCCTCCGCGCCTCGCCCCTCGGCCCCGTGCTTGCCGGTGTGCCGGTCGGAACCTTGTTCACGACTCCCACACCCTCGGCCACGACGACAACGTTGAGCTCCTCGGTTCCGGTCTTTGCCCGCGGCAACAACAAGCTCGACGTCGAAAGCACGCTGGGCTTCGAGGCCGGCTACCGGGGCGACCTGAGCTCGTCGGTGTACTTCACTCTCGACGCCTACGTCAACCGGATCCGCAACTTCGTCACCGACCTGCTTCCCGGGGTGAACCCGGCGTTCCTCTACTGGACCGCTCCGACGCAGGTGCCCTCCGCCAACCGGCAGGCGCTGGTGGACGCCGTCCGCAACGCCCTGCTGGCCAACCCAGCGAGCGCCACCGCAGGGCGCGGGCTCACCCGGCTCGAAACCGGCGCGACGTCCATCGTGCTGAGCTACACCAACGCCGGCCGCGTCACCCAGTGGGGCCTCGAGGCGGGCGCCGGCTGGCAGATGAGCCGCACCCTCCGCACCGACGGCACCCTCACCCTGTTCGACTACAAGGTCGACCAGGACTTCGTAGCGCGGGGTGACAGCCTCCTCGCCAACACGCCGAGTGCCAAGGCAACGCTGGGCGTCTCGTTCGCGGACGGCCGCTTCTCCGCCGGCACCAGCATGCGCGCCGTCAAGGGCTATTCGTGGGCGGCGGGAGTGTTCACCGGCTTCATCGAGCCGAATGTGACCTTCAACGCCAATGCGGCGTACGACATCAACAACAACTTCAAGGTCTTCGTGACCGGGACGAACATCTTCGACAACAAGAAGTTCGAGATCTACGGCGGCTCGGTGAACGGCCGGCGGATTCTGGGCGGCCTGGCGACACGCTTCTAACGACCCTCTTTGAACGGAGCAGCCATTATGGCAGTTCGATCCGCAGCGCGTCGCGGCATCATGGTCTCGGTTCGGGCCTGGCTCGCCATGCTGGCGCTGCCGGGGATGCTCGCCGCGCAGAGCGGCACGGTCACCGGCAAGGTCACCGATCTGCAGACCGGTGAGCTGCTGGCCAGTGCGCGCGTGTACATCGCCGGTGGCCTCACCGTCGCGGTAACACGCGGCGACGGGACCTACCGTCTCGCGGTGCCTGCGGGCTCCCACGATCTCCGGGTGAGCGCGATCGGGTTTACCACCGGGCGCGCGACGGTGCAGATCCCCGGGGGCGGCACGGTCACCCATGACTTTGCCCTCGACCGCGCCGCGGTGGCGCTCGAGGAGATCGCCGTCACCGGCTCGCGCCGGACCGAGCGGTCGGCGGTGGATCAGCCGGTGCCGGTGGACATTCTGACCCAGGAAGAAATCCGCCAGACCGGACGCACCGAGACGGCGCAAATCATCCAGCAACTGGCACCGTCGTTCAACTTCCCCCGCGCCACCGTCGGCGACGGCACCGACCACACCCGGCCCGCCACGCTCCGCGGCCTCGGGGCGGATCAGGTGCTGGTGCTGGTCAACGGGAAGCGGCGCCACACCTCGGCGCTAATCAACGTGAACGGAACCATCGGACGCGGTCAGGGCATGGTGGACCTGAATGCGATTCCGTCCAGCGCGATCGACCGGATCGAGATCCTGCGCGACGGCGCGGCCGCCCAGTACGGCTCCGACGCCATCGCCGGCGTGATCAACATCATCCTCAAGGCCAACGCCGCCAACGAGCTCTCCCTCGAGATGGGACAGACCTCCGAGGGCGACGGTGGCCTGATCAACCTGAACGGGACCCACAATTTCGCCTGGGGCGACAACGGCTTTCTCCAGCTCGCCGCCGAATTCCGCGATCGTGGCTACACCAACCGCTCGCTCCGGGATCCGCGGGTCCAGTACTTCACCGGCGATCCCAAGAATTCCGACTCGCGCTTCGTCAATCAGATCAACCACCGCCAGGGCGACGCCGATACCCGCGACATCGGAGCGTTCCTCAACCTCGGCAAACAGATGGGAGCGACCACGGAGTTGTACGCCTTCGCGGGCTGGGGCCGCCGCACCGGCAATGCCGCCGGCTTCTGGCGCCGTCCGCTCGACGACCGCACCGTGCGGGCGATTTACCCGGACGGATTCCTCCCCTTCATCTACTCCACCATCTACGACGGCTCTTTGGTGGCGGGGCTCAAGGGAGACATGCGCGGCTGGAACTGGGATCTGAGCGCGGGGTACGGGCGCAACTCGTTCCGGTTCGACATCAAGAACACCGCAAACGTGTCACTCGGCGCCCAGAGCCCGACCGAGTTCTACGCCGGCACGCTGGTCTTCGGGCAGTTCACCGGGAATCTCGACGTGGTGAAGGGATTCAACGTCGGCTTCGCTTCGCCGCTCAACGTCGCGATCGGCGGAGAGTTCCGCACGGACAGCTATCGGATCAAGGAAGGTGAGGCGGACAGCTGGCGGAACGGCGGGGTGCCCATTTCGGGCGGCCCCAATAATGGGGGTGCCGCCCCGTCCGGCGCGCAGGTGTTCCCTGGGTTCCAGCCGGCCGATGCGGTGAGCAAGAGCCGGAATAACGTCGCCGGCTACATCGACCTCGAATCCAACGTCACCAGCATGCTCGTGCTCGGCGCCGCCGGGCGTATCGAGCACTACAGCGATTTCGGCAAAACCGGAGATTACAAGGTGAGCGGGCGGCTGGAGCCGGCCAAGGGACTGGCCCTCCGCGCCGGGTTCAGCAGCGGATTCCGGGCGCCGTCGCTTGGGCAGTCATGGTTCAGCTCGACGGCTACCAATTTCGTCGCCGGTGTGCCGACCGACAACCGGACCTTCCCGGTGAGCCACCAGGTGGCCATCGCGCTGGGGGCGAGCCCGCTCAAGTCGGAGACTTCGCACAACACCAGCGCCGGCATCGCCTTCTATCCGTTGCGCGGCCTCTCGATCACGGCCGATTACTACAAGATCGTGATCAAGGACCGCATCGTCCTCTCCGGTACCTTCAATCAGCCGGGCGTGGTCGCCTTCCTTCAGCAGCAGGGCTTTGTCGGCGTCGGCGGCGCGCGTTACTTCACCAACGCCGTCGATACCCGCACCAGCGGCGTCGATGTCGTGGCGGGTTACGGTTTCCCGATCGGAGCCGCGTTCAACCTGCGGCTCACCGCCGGCTTCAACAAGAGCAAGAACCGGGTGACCGCGGTCGATTCGATTCCGGATGCCCTGAAGGCGTTCCAAGAAACGCTGTTCGACCGGGTGGAGCGGGCCCGCATCGAGGTGGGCCAGCCCAGCAGCAATTTCAACCTGGGCGCCATCCTGACCCGGAAGGACTGGGCCTTCAACTTCCGGACCCAGCGCCACGGCAAGGTCACCAGCTTCGGCACCCCGGCCGACGGGTCGCTCGATCAGACTTTCAACGGCAAGTGGATCACCGATCTCAGCGCGTCGTACACCCACAATCGCATGCTGACGCTGATGGTTGGCGCGGACAACATCTTCAACGTCTATCCGGACAAGAACAGCGTGGGCACTCCGACCGTCGGCGGTAACGCGAACTTCGGCATCTTCCCATACAACGGCATCTCGCCGTTCGGGTTCAATGGGCGGTTCGCGTATGTGAGGGGGATCTGGAGTTACTAGAGAGGCAAAGAGGCCCCCGGTGAAATGCCGGGGGCCTCTTCTTTTCTTTGCCTCCTTGCCTCCACCTCAGAACCCCAGAAACGGCACCCTCACCCCGCCCGTAATGCGGATATCGTGCTGCTTCTTCTCCGTCGTCTTGGTGCCGTTCACATCGAACGACGCGTTGTAGAGATAGTCTTCCGCGCCCACGTTGATCGCGAGCAGTCGGCCGATCCGGATGCCCGCCGAAGCGCCGAGGACGCCGCCCACGAGGGTTCCGGGCGTGACCGTGGCGGATCCCGCCGTACCGGCCTTGAAGGTGTGTCGCACCGCGCCCACGCCGCCACTCACTCCGATCCAGAAGGGGCTGGTGCGCGGAATGAGGTAAAACGTCGCCCGGCCGCTCCCGGTCAGGATGCGGACATCCTGGTTGAAGGCGGCGCCGGTGCCCGCCTCATAATCCACCGAGCCGGGAGAATAGCCCACGTCTCCCTCGATGCCGAATCGCGATCCCAACCCGATGCCGAGCCGGCCGCCGAAAGTGATGGCGGCGGAGATCCTGGTGGTTTGCGCTATCGCCCCGCTTTGATAGCTGAACAGATCCGCGGTCGGGACGAGCACGCCGATGTACGGGGTGAGGGAGATTCCCTTCTTGGTCGCGGGCGCTCCAACCTGTGCCGCCAGCGGCGCCGCGGCGAACAGGATCGTGAGGGCCAACCCGGCAGGACGGACGGCGAAACGCATGGTTCACTCCTCTGTGGTGAGCGGGGTTCGGGGACTAAGTTACACTGCTTCATTCGGATCCATGAACCCTGGGCATAGATGATCGAGTGGGGCGAGTACCCCCTGGCCGGGACCGGAGAGCCTGGGCAGGTGGCCATCCGCGTCATGCGCGAGGTCCTGAGCCCCCAGCTCCGGAACTACCGGGACCTCCTCGTGGCGCTGCCTCCGGGGTACTCCAAGACGGGGATCGCCCACCCCGTCATATATATGCAGGACGGCCAGAACCTTTTCGACCCCG